>CAJTSK010000067.1 GCA_910578835.1 uncultured Muribaculum sp. | reverse complement strand
TGGGCAACGGGTGCCCGCTTCGGGGCTACCCGTCGTTAACGAGATACATCCCCCTCCGGGGAAATGCAGGCATAAACACGATAAATCAGCACAGAATTACTCAGATTTAACATAAAATTATTATCTTTACAAAAGTTAATATTTCAAATACTCAATATAGCTATGACTATTGACAGACGGTTAAAGAAAGCGGCGATTGTCGGCATTGAATGCATATTATGCAGCGCATTTTATATGGTCGTGTATAATATCCTCTCCGAAAGGATATTACATATCACCAAGCCTCCGTTATTGCTTTTTCTGAACGGGGTGATGCTGTTTTTCTTCTTTTGGGGAGTAGATAAGTTGTATCGCCGCTTCTCGCGACATAAAAAGGCGAGACAGGGGCAGAAGTGAGGGGCATGCACTCTATACTACACTCAGCCAACCCTATCAATCCCCTGCCGAGGTATTCTTTTTACTTATAATTGTAGAATCATTTTGGATGTATCAGTCATGAAAAAAATTCATATTAAAGCTCTCGGACTATATTGTGCAGCAGAGATAATCGCGACATTAGTGTTGATTTATATAAATCAATTTTTTGCGACTCAAGTTAAAGATGCTGTCAATTGGATTTTAATGTGCTTTTCTATTCTTATAGCGATATTCGGCATATCGTTTTACTCACGCTCAGGAGTAAAAGATAAAAATATCGTTATGCTGGTCATCATACTGGTTTTGGCAATTATAAATGTATCATTGTCGGTATATTTCACAAATACATAACACCATCCTGCTTTATTATTCCGGAAATGGACTATGGTCTTGCCCCGGAAGGGGCTGGATGTCGTTAGCCGGTGGTAGCCCCGAAGTGGGCACCACCGGAAATGCCACCAAGCTCAACAGCAACCCCGAAGTGGGTTGCACGACACTATGCAACCACCGTCGGGGTTGAGACGCAGGGAGGGGCGCACCGGGCAACGGGTGCCCGCTTCGGGGCTACCCGTCGTTAACGAGATACATCCCCCTTCGGGGAAAATGACGCCATAAATGCAAAATTTCGTCGCAACATGATGTAGATTTAACACAAAATTACTATATTTGTAAACAATCTTAAATTGAAGATAGCAAATAGCATTGAAACGGCTATTCGTAATTAAAAAACTACAACTCAATAATTGTCATATTATGAATGGTAATAAAATCAAATATTTAAGGGGCATCTCGTTTTGCTTGATATTTTTCGGGATCCTATATTTCATAGCCGTATTCCGTAACGACCTCACCCCTCTGGGCATAAATTATGAAATAGACTTTTCTAATGCAGGATTTTGGCTGATAACCATCGCCCGCCTATTCATATTGATTGCCGGGATAGAATTTATACGCCGCCTGAACAAAATAGGATTTAATCTCGGCTACAATATCGATGTCATGACTACCGTCATCGCTGTAATGCTATATTTCTATTTTGACAACGAAAGCTTTTTGTTACCGCTTGCCTTAGTTGTCGCAGGCGCGATAATCGACTCGACAGTCACATATCTGACAGCCTCAAAATCACAACAGTATTAACAATAATCAGTCGCGGAAAGCGACATAAAATCTCTGACAATGGAAATAAAAAAGGCAAAGACCCTCGGCAGTATCGCCGGAGTGTCTTTTACAATTGGTATTATCACTACATTAAGCATTTGTGACCTGGAGATATTTTCCAGGACCACAAACCTTTTGGGTATTATTTCTCCAGATTACCATAATGTAATAAGCGTGGCGATTAAGTTGCTCTTGATTTATATTGGCATTGAATTGTTTAGCCGCGCCTATAGGGCAGGATTCACCTTGGGTTACACGATTGACGGGCTGATTCTTGCAGCGTGTGTATTGTTTGCGGTATATTACGGTAGTTTTATCTATGCCCTGTCACCGCTCGGGATATATATCGGTGTACTTCTCGACGTGATTGCAAGCCGCGACAAAGCCGCCAGTTCGGCCAATGCGCAAACTTCCACCTGTCATGAACAAGATAACAAATAATTTTTCTTCATCCTCCATTTTCTTGACGGCATTTTTCAGCACATGGGCAGTTTTGCTCCTATACCGCTTTGTGCCTGCCGAATATCTTGAATATGGAGCGGTAAAGATTGTATATTCCTGCGTCATGCTGTTATCGGCAGTAACTGCTGTGACGATGTTTTTTATTAATTTTAGAAGCAGGAAATTCCGTGCATGGCTAAGCATAATATGGTTTTATGCATGCATAGAGGCTTTGTTAAAATCCTATGTGTGACGGCATGAACAACAAGACAATCGGATGGAAATCGGTCCTTGGCGAAAATATAGGTAATATTATCATTGCCTATACGCTTATTGTTGCTCCTGTGATATGCTTCTTCAAGGATGCGGTAGAGCAGTCGGTAATTCTTTCTGCACTCTACGGCATAATCAACGTGGCATTTGTAATAATTGCTGTAATCTATCTTGCTGCTTGTCGTCCCGGCTTCAGAAAATGGGAGTTATGGGTAGGCATCTACCTTATATTGATAGCATTAT
>CAJTSK010000066.1 GCA_910578835.1 uncultured Muribaculum sp. | reverse complement strand
GCCCTCAATAACATAGCGTATGCTGAACATACAGTAGAAAATAAATGTAAATAATAGAAAAAAGACAAGAACAGCCACCCATGAAAAAGCAAAATAGATTACGGGCAGTACCGAGAGTAATACTATTAGACAAACAAGGCAGGCTATCCACCATGACACTTTTGATTTATAGATTTTAGGCATTGCTTTCTAAATTTGAAGTACCGTTTATTATTTCATTGGCATGCGATATTATTGCTATTTTTCGCTTAGTACGGCGGCTTAGAGCCGTGATAAAAATTCTGTTGCTGTCATCTCTTCTGAAAGAGAAAAAGCAAAAAGTTTCTTTCCTAAATCCTTAAGAGATGCCCCGAGATGGTACACTTCCTCGTCTATAATAAGGAAACGGTCATGGGCACGGCGGTAGATTAGTATATCAATCGGTTCATATTGGGAATTGTGTTTCTTCTGGTCAAGCCGTAGCTGACGCGAGATTGAATGTGTATAGATGGTTGCTTTTACTCCTGGATTCCGCTTGTCAAGCTGCAAAAATACTGTTTCGTCAATGTAGTTGTCAATCAACACAATGCGTTTGGTTGCCTTGCGTATGAGCCGGGAGGTGATATGATAAGCATCAAAAATCTGCCCCTCGAAGAGTATGCCTTCACGGGGAGGTAACGCAGTGCGGACAAAGAAATCCACATCTTTACGCAGAGCCGCGATTTTATTATCATGTTCCAGAAGACGTCGGTCAATCCGGTCGTTTATCTCAATCAATCTCTGGTTGATGGAATATCCTCGAAGAAGATAGTCTTTCAAAACATTGTTTGCCCATTGGCGAAATTTAGTGCCTCTAATTGATTTAACACGATATCCTACAGATATGATAACATCAAGATTATAGTAAGAGAGTTTTCGTTTCACAGTTCTCTTACCTTCTGTCTGAACTGTCAAGTAATCCTTGACAGTTGAGGCGATATCCAATTCTCCTTCTTTGTAAATGTTTGAAATATGAAGGCTTATGTTTTGCTTCGTCGCTTGAAATAGCTCCGACATTTGAGCTTGTGTCAGCCAAACGGTTTCATCCTCAAAGCGCACCTCAAGTTTCATCGTTTCATCGGGCTGATAGAGTATTATTTCATTAGTTCCCATACGCAAATATAAATAAAAATGTGTGATTATCAGCTTTTTTGATGTGAAAAAATAAGTCGCAAGCGCGGTATTTGACCATCTCAACATACCGCGCCTGCCCTACTGCATACTTGCCGACTCAACCGGTCAGCAGGTCTACCGTGGAGGCTCCGTCAAAGCTGCCATTGACAGCCTCGGTCGCCGCCTCCGCTGACATTCATGTCAAATCCTGACGATATCAGGATTTATCGATTGAAGTTCTTCGATAAATCCATAACATTTTACGATACGGATAATTTCGCTCGCTAATTAAATCGCGCGCAAGCCACATACAGGGGCGTGAGATAATCTTTTTGCGTGGCAGAGGTGTTTTCTCATTAAAATTATTAATGTTATGTGGCACACGTTATCCAACAAGACACGCCATTTCTTTCATGTCGTGTCCAATATACGCCCGGTAGTGTGGATAGGGCTTTATGTGGCTCTCACCCCGGTATTCGCACTGATTTACATGTGGCTTCCCGACAGCCAGTTTCGCATACCCGACGGAGCGGGCACCGACTTCGGGTCGTGGCTCTATTACAGCATAGTCACCATCACCACCCTTGGATTTGGCGACTATACGCCCGCCCACGGATGGGCGCAGGCGGTGACGGCTGTCGAGGTGATGTGCGGATTGATATTGCTCGGTTTTTTCCTCAATGCCGTAGGGTCAATGAAGTCGGAGATTGACGTGGAATCGGAGATAGAGAAACAGCGCGCCGTACACTTCGCCACCGAGCGCGAAAAGCTGTTGAAAATCACCCCCTCGGTAATGCATAATCTCAATATGTTTCTTGCCTATTGCTACGCCGTGACTACTCCGGTGGCAAAGCGCGACGACAGCGATGCGCGCTACAACCCCGACTTCTCTTTTAAAGAGATGACCGATATGTTTAAGCCCTCGGGGCTGCCATATGACCGCAGCCGCAAGCCCGCAGCAGAGCGACTGATGAAGTCGGCGGCACAGACAAGCCTGGTGCTTGACTCGCTCCATCAGCGCGTCGACCTGACCCTGTGGGAGGATATAGTCGACGACTGCTTCGCCTTTGTGGCCAACTATCAGATGTTTTCCTCGACCGACACTCTGTCAGAAACTCCTCAGGAAGAAGCGCGGATAGCAAAAGAAATAGCCACGGTCGACGGCTCACCCGAGTTTAAGCCTGAAAGCGAGCTTTACCCGATAGCCGAGCTGTATTATTTCATAAAAGACAATGCCTCAATCGCCGCCAAGCTTGAGACCGCCCTGGCATCGATAGCCCTGCGACACAAGGAATGATTTTGCTTATATGAAATTTTTTGCATATCTTTGCCGCCCACATTATTATCCTTACCAGTATGACAAAAAGCAAAGTGTACACTTGCACCGGTGATACAGGTGCTACTTCCCTGGTGGGAGGTTTGCGTGTAAAGAAGACCGATATACGCATCGAAGCTTACGGATCGGTCGATGAACTGAATGCCAACATCGGCGTACTTGTGGCAATCCCCAACCTCCAGCCCGAATATGTCGATCTACTGCGTCGCGTACAAAACAAACTCTTCAATATCGGCGCCTATCTCGCCACACCCAATCCCGAAAATGCCATCACACAGTGTCCCGGACTGACCCACGAGGTAATCGAGCGCATTGAAAAGAGCATTGACGAGATGGATGTGCAGCTGCCCCCGCTTACCAACTTTGTGCTCCCCGGCGGAACACATCGCTCGGCAGTGGCACACGTGTGCCGCACAATGTGCCGCCGCTGCGAACGCCGCATCGTGGCTCTTGCCGATACCACCTACGTTGATCCAAACGTGCTTAAGTTTGTCAACCGCCTCAGCGACTTCCTCTTCGTGTTTGCACGATTTAACAATGTCGCCAACCAATATGATGAAATATTTTGGGATAAAAATTGTTAGTTAATACAACGACATACACTAAACATAACTCAAATCTATCCTGAATATGTATTGGACACTTGAACTGGCATCAAAGCTCGAAGACGCTCCCTGGCCCGCAACCAAAGAGGAGCTGATTGACTATGCAATGCGCTCCGGAGCCCCCCTGGAAGTAATCGAAAACCTTCAGGAAATGGAAGACGAGGGCGAAACCTACGAATGTATCGAGGACATCTGGCCCGACTACCCCTCCAAAGAAGACTTCTTCTTCAACGAGGAGGAATATTAAGCCCATACAAAAGGATTAATACAAAGAATACCAAAGAGTTGAGCTTCGCGCCAAGCGACAGCCCAACTCTTTTTT
>CAJTSK010000065.1 GCA_910578835.1 uncultured Muribaculum sp. | reverse complement strand
GTGCCCAGAACAGGACTCGAACCTGCACGCCTCGCAGCACTCGCACCTGAAACGAGCGCGTCTACCATTCCGCCACCTGGGCATTGCGTCTGCAAAGATACATCATGTTTTCGGATTTTCAAAATGTATCTTTGCAGTTTTGCAAAAAAAGTCTTGCCAGCGTGCATGCCGGCGTACCATACCGATGCATGCCGCGACAGAGTGCCGAATTAGTCTTCGATGTAGAAGACGATGGAGGATACTACGCGCACGTTTTTGATGTAGGGCGTGTAGGGGTCGCGGTTTTCGATGGAAAATTGACCCTGGGTGGCGGTCTTTATCTTGCCGATTTTGCTGTGGGAGTCGGCGGCAAATTTGTCGGCTGCCTCGCGGGCGTTGTGGGTGGCGTCGGCGATCATGCCGGGCTTGATTTTGTTTAGGTCGGTATATTCGTAGATGGTCTGATAGTTGTAGTCGCCTGCGGTGATGGCTATGCCTTCTTTGAGCAGCTCGGTCTGGCGCTTTATGAGTTCGTTGACTTTCTCGACATTTTTAGAGGTGACGACCACGACTGATGTCACATTATAGCGGTATTGGAAGTCGCGGCTTCCGTAGCGCTCGGCCTGGAGGTCGACTATGTCGGGGGCGTTGATGGAGATTTCTTCCTGGGTGATGCCGTTGGAGGTGAGAAATTTGACAAGGGCATTATTGGTGGAGGTTATTTTGTCGTATATGGCGGGGAGGTCGTTGCCTACTTCTTTGCACACGATAGGCCAGGTGACCTTGTTTGCCATCACTTCTTTTTCGGCGAGTCCGCGCACTGTGATTACGCGGTCGCGATTGGTGAAGTTGTCAAATCCTGCCTTGATAAACACTCCGAGGAAAAATATGCCGGCGGCGATGAGTAGTGCCGGCAACACACGGTTTAATAGTTTCATGTCGATATACTTGTTTTTTTAGTTAAATTAGAGTCGATTTATAGTTATGACAAATGCCGCCTTGAAAAGTTTAGTCGTCAAAGGCGGCATTTGTTGTATGGTGGCGCGGCTGAGATCAGAGAGCCTCGCGGATGGCCTTCACCATCTCGGCGTATTCTTCGTCGGTGAGATATACTTCTCCGGGATTCATGCGGAATGTGCCTCCGTAGTCTGGACCGTCGACATATTTGGGCGCAAGATGGAAGTGCAGGTGTGACAGTTTGTCACTGTAGGCTCCATAGTTAATTTTTTCCGGGTGAAATACCTTGTCCATCGCACGGGTCACACGGGTCACATCGTCCATGAACGCGTTACGTTCCTCAGGGGTAAGCTCAAAAAGGTCGTTGACATGATCCTTGTAAGCCACGAGGCAGCGTCCGCGGTAGGTCTGCTCTTTGAAGAGAAACACTCTTGACACACTTAGCGGCGCTATTTCTATCATCAGGTCGTGAAGTGTCTGATTGTTTGTACAATAAAGGCAGTCTTTGGGGTCACTTTTCATAATTCTTGGTATTATTTTAATGTTATGTTCACAAATGTACGAATAATTATCGATAAATAAATGCGTCAAATCACATAATAATTGATACATTTGTATTGATGAAAAAAAAATACAAATCACCCACACGACGCCAACGCTTCAAGCGGCTGATTATCCCTCTTGCCGGACTGGCTTTTGTGGCGCTGCGTCCGCTTGCCGGATGCCACGCTGAAGACAGTGTCGTAAAACCCTATCCTGACCACGGTGACCTTACCTTGGTGATTGCGCCCGACTCGCTCCCCTCGCAAATCGTTGAGTATGCCGGCATGACTGTGTCGTTTAACTCCAGGCGCCATATACCCAACTGGGTGGCATGGGAGCTTACCGCCGACGAGACCCACGGTACAGTGCCAAGAGCCAAGGGCTTTGCTGCCGACCCTGCCGTGGAAGGGTGTCCCGAACCATGGGAGTATTCCTACTCGGGATATGACCGCGGACACATAGCCCCGGCGGGCGACATGAAATGGAGCCGAGAGGCTATGACGCAGTCATTTTTCATGACCAATGTGTGTCCGCAGGTGAAGTCATTCAATTCGGGTGTGTGGGCACGGCTTGAAGAGAAGTGCCGCACATGGGCGCAAACTGACAGCGCCATCATAATCATAGCCGGTCCGGTGATGACCGACCCTGTAAAAGAGACGATAGGCGACAGCCATATCACCGTGCCGCAGCGATTTTTCAAGGTCATCCTGTCGCCTTATGCCGACCCTCCGCGAGCTATAGGATTTTTAATGAACAACGGGATAGTAGCCGGAGGCATGCAGGCGGCGGCTGTGTCGGTCGACGAAGTGGAGCAAGCCACTGGCTACGACTTCTTCTCCACGCTGCCCGACAGCATAGAGGATGAGGTGGAGTCACAATGTCGCTTCCATTATTGGAGCTCCTTGAAGCCGCGCCGATGACAGCATGACGGAAATGTCAAAAAAATCAAATTACGCCCCGTCGTCCCTGAAATAAGTGCATTTTTCAGTAATTTTGCAGCCAAATATTGGAGATTATGACATTTAACGATGACACAATATGCGCCATCTCGACGGCGCCCGGAGTAGGCGGAATCGCGGTAATACGCGTAAGCGGTCCGCAATCACGCCAGATAGTCGACCGCATATGGCACGGCAAGCGTCTTGAAAACGTGGCAAGCCACACTGCCCACCTCGGCTCGATTGTCGACGAGACGGGCGAAGTGATTGACAGCGCCGTGGCTACAGTGTTTTGCAGTCCAGCGTCATTTACCGGCGACGACGTTGTGGAGCTGTCGGTCCACGGGTCGGCATGGATTCAACGCGAGACCGTGCAGCTCCTCGTCAGACAGGGATGTCGCATCGCAGAGCCGGGCGAATTTACCCGGCGCGCATTTGCAGCCGGCAAGCTTGACCTCGCCGAGGCAGAAGCAGTAGCCGATGTCATCGCATCGTCATCGCGCGCAGCACACCGCATGGCAATGAGCCAGATGAGAGGCGAATTTTCACGCCGTCTGGAGACTCTTCGCGACCGCCTGCTCGACCTCGCGTCATTACTTGAACTCGAACTCGACTTTTCGGAAGAAGATGTAGAGTTTGCCTCACGCGAAAAGCTTAAATCACTTGCCGATGAAATACATGGCGTAGTAGCGAAACTCGCATCGTCATTTGCCACCGGAGCCGCCCTCAAAGAGGGAGTACCCGTAGCAATCGTCGGTGCCACAAACGCAGGAAAATCAACCCTTCTCAACCGCCTCCTCGGCGACGACCGCGCCATTGTGAGCGACATACACGGCACCACCCGCGACATCATCGAAGACCGCATCGAAATAGACGGAGTACTATTCAGGCTCATCGACACCGCCGGACTACGTGACACGACCGACGTGGTAGAGTCGCTCGGCATTGACCGCACAATCAAGCAGATTGACAAGGCGGCAATCGTAGTGTGGGTAATCGACCCCTTCACGTCGCCCGCCATTCTCCGCGACACATGGCAGCGCATAAGCCGCCACATCACTGACAGTCAGCACCTCATCATAGCCATCAACAAAAGTGACCTCACCGGCGACAACCTTGATGCCACGACCGTCAGCAGCGATGTCGCCCCTCTGCCCTCAGACACCACGACACTACGCATATCAGCAGCCACCGGCACCGGCATCGAGGCGCTATGCCACAACCTCATCAACGCCTCAGGCGTAAACTCATGGCAAGGAGACATCCTTGTCACCAACTCGCGCCATTATGAAGCACTCACACACGCCCTCGATTCAATCAACCGAGTGAGAGAAGGACTCGAAAGCGGCATCTCAGGCGACTTCATCGCCCAAGACGTACGCGAAACCATCCACCATCTCGGCACCATCACCGGCGCAATCACCACCACCGACATCCTCACCACCATCTTCTCCCGCTTCTGCATCGG
>CAJTSK010000064.1 GCA_910578835.1 uncultured Muribaculum sp. | reverse complement strand
CCGGACGAGAAGAATGGTATAAGTCGGAAGAAGAGCGTCAGGCAGCAGGTATTGCGAAAGGAGCCTCGACATGGACTCCCACCGGTGGTTTTGTTGCACCCGGTGTAATTGACAATGGCGACGGCACATACCGTCCTAATGACATCAAGGTCAACCCCGAAGACTATTGGATGAGTGTTTGCCGCAATGCGCCTTCAATGTTCATCTATGACAACTCATACATAAAGTGTCGTGAAATCACACTTACCTACCAGTTCCCGAAGAAATGGCTTGGTAAGGTAGTGCAGGATATGTCTATTTCATTTGTGACACGAAACCCGTTCATCGTATGGAAGAACATTCCCGACATCGATCCTGACTCCAACTACAACAACACAACCGGTATGGGACTTGAATATGGTTCGCTGCCTTCACGCAAGAGCTATGGTTTCAACCTGTATGTTAAATTCTAAACGTAAGATTACCAATGAAACTACATAAGATATTCACTCCTGTTTTAGCGGCTCTTGCGCTCATTGCAGGTTCATGTAGCGACAGCTACATGGAGGATCTGAACACAGACCCTTCAAAAGCCAACGGCATTGACCCCAATGCCCAGCTGACCACAGCCCAGCTCCAGACCTACGGCGATCTGGGTATGGTGGAAATCTACCGCAACTACCATTATGCTTTCTCTCAGATGCTGATGGGTTGCTGGAACACAACCAACTATGGCGGCCGCCACACAATCGACAATAACGAAATGTGTCGCATCTGGACTTCGCTATATCCCAACGCTATAAAGAACCTTACTGACGGCATTCATAACAGTGAGGAAGAGGGAATGACAAACGTAAATGCCGCCTTGCGCATTTATCGCGTCTATATGATGTCGCTCATTACTGATGTTTATGGCGATGCGCCTTTTAGCGAGGCTGGTCTCGGTTATATTGCCGAGAAATTCAATCCTCGTTACGACACACAGGAAGAAATCTACGCAGCTTTCTTCAATGAACTCACCGATGCCTGCGGTGCCCTGTCATTGTCAGGCGACAAGATCACAGGCGATGTAATCTACAACGGTGACGTAACTAAGTGGAAGAAACTTGCCAACAGTCTGCGCCTCCGATTTGCCATGCGTATATCCGACGTAGACCCCGACAAGGCTAAGCAGGAATTTGAAGAGGCTCTGATGGCTGATGGAGGCGTGTTTACAAGCGCAACTGATGACGCTCTCATAAAATATATGGAAGTATCGTTCAGCTTTGGTCAGGATACATATTCCGACTATCGTGGCAATGCCCTCTCCAAACTATTGTTCGGTAATGACCCGGCAAACAACCCGAGCTATCTCTGTTCTACATTCTTCAACCAGATGTATAACAGCGGCGACCCTCGCACATTTATCTTTGCCCGATTCTACTATGACGGTCTGATGAGCCTTACAAGCCCCGATAACCGCATTGACCTTACTGAGGAAATTCTTTCAAAAGGTATTCCGATGAATCCGAGAGATCCGGGTGCTTACTCATGGGAACCGTGGCCGGCAGGCTATGACAGCGATATCATGAAAGAGATTGCTGAGAACAATCCTTCAGTCGAAGTAAGTATGGCGCGCGAAACCGAGCCCAAGCTTGCCAACAACTTCCTTAAGAGTGATAATCCGGGCGTCGTTATGACCTACGCCGAGGTAAACTTCCTTATGGCTGAGGCCGCCCTTAAAGGCTGGGCAGTCGCCGGCAGTGCTGACGGCTACTACAAAACTGGTGTACGTGCGTCAATGGACTTCCTTACTGACAACTACGGCTGCCGTAAGATTACTGATGAGGAATTCTCTACTTTCATTGCCAACAACGGTATCGGTTACACCAACGAGCAGCGTAAGGCAGCAATCAATACTCAGGCATGGATTCTGCACTTCACCAATCCCTCCGAGGCATGGGCAAACGTGCGCCGTTCAGGTTATCCCCGACTTAAATCTCCGGCTGAATACGGTTTCGGCCAGTTCCTCACCGGAGGACAGGAAATCCCCGTTCGCCTTTGCTATCCGGTTCTTGAATCATCGTATAATAAGACCGGCTATGATGAGGCTTTGGACCGTATGGGCGGAAGCAACAGCTGGTACATACCCATGTGGTGGGACGTTGACTAATAACATAAAAAGAAACTACAATGAATTTCATATATAAGACAATTTTGACTTTGCTGCCGGTAAGCGTCATGCTTGCATCATGCAGCAGCGACGATCCGTTCTCTGTAGCAGGTCCGGATGACGAGCCCCATATTCTGGCACCGACTTTCCCTGACCGAAATAATGGTCAGCTGCCCGTAGTAGCCAACATCAGCCGCGATGCAAATTTCGCCATGGAACTTACCGTGACACCGGCCGACTATGTTGATGTGGTATGGTATATCGACGGAGAGCAGACTGCAACCGGAAAGGCTATTGATATGCCTCTCCCCGCAGGTACATACGAGATGAAGGTTGTTGTCACAACCACTCAGGGTAAATCAACTTCACGCGAAGGCATCATCAATGTCAATCCGCTGGATAGTGATCCCTGGGCTTCGGAAGTCTCATTTGAACGCATTGTCGCTCCCGGACAGAACGCGGTACTTTATGGCCGCAATCTCAGCTCGGTGAAATCAATCACTCTCGGTGATTCTGAACCGATTCCTGTTGTCTATTCTACCGAAGACGGCAATGATGTTCTCACCTATACCGTTCCAGCAAATGCCGTCAATGGTACTTGCAGACTGGAACTCATTGATGCCGAGGGTATGAACTACGGCGCAAATAAAGTGACTGTGAGCTCTTCCGCTCTCATTACTTCAGGTGCAGACCGTATTACTTCAGGTGCTACAACAACGCTTACAGGTATCAATCTCGACAGAGTGGCATCTCTTGAAATCGGAGGAACCAAGATTTCTGATTTTACCGAAAAAACTTCAACTGCAATCAGCTTCTCTGCCCCGGCTCTCGAAGATGGAGAGTATCCGATGTCGGGCGTTATGAATGATGGTGCCGAAGTTCAGTTCTACAAGAACGGTCAGGTTGAGACCGCCACAACAGTGGTTATGTCATCTCAGCAGACCTTGTGGTCAGGACACCACTATGTTTCGTGGGATCTTCCCGATGACAGCCCCAACAAGACCTTCAACCTTATCGGCATGGATGTTTTTGCCGGCATTAAACCGGGTGCTGTAATGTCAATTCACTATTCGATAGAACCTACCGCCGAATATCATCAGCTTCGCACCACTACCGTATGGTGGAACGACCTTCCCGGTACAGGAACGATTGAATTCTCAACCGACGGCGTCGCAGAAATCACGCTGACTAAAGAGGCACTTGACATGATTCAGGAGCAGGCAGGATTTATTTGCGTCGGTCATGGTTACTATGTAGATCTCGTAACTATTCGCTAATATGTTGAAACGCACAATGACATTTTTAGCCGTTACTTCAGCAGCCTGTTCTTTACAGGCTGCCGGAGCGGCGATTCCCTCCGACCCGGATATTGAGGCGGCTGTAGAACGCACATTGTCAAAAATGAGCCTTGAAGAGAAAATCGGTCAGATGACCGAGCTTTCGATTGATGTGCTTGGCGATTGGAAAGACGGTGAGTTCTTTCTCGACCCTCAGAAGCTTCATGAGGCTATCGCCGTGTATAAGGTAGGCTCTGTGTTGAATGCTCCCGGTGGACCGACAGCACAGACTCCAGCTAAATGGGAGAAGCTGATAGGCCAGATACAGGAGGTGTCAATGAAAGAAATCGGTATCCCTTGTATATATGGTCTTGACCAAAATCACGGTACAACCTACACTCTGGGTGGAGTGCTATTCCCTCAAAATATCAATGTAGGTGCGTCGTTTAACCCGACGTTGGCTCGCAGAGCTGCTGAAATAACGGCATACGAGACTCGCGCCGCCAACTGCCCGTGGACATATTCTCCTACCGTTGACCTTACCCGCGACCCGCGTTGGAGCCGTGTATGGGAAAACTACGGAGAAGACCCTCTGGTCAATGCCATCATGGGCGCTCAGCAGGTCAAAGGCTTTCAGGGCGATAACCCGAATAAGGTAGGCAGACATAATATCGCTACCTCGGTTAAGCATTATCTCGGCTATGGCGCTCCCCGTACAGGTAAAGACCGCACGCCGGCATATATTTCACCGTCTGATCTCCGCGAGA
>CAJTSK010000063.1 GCA_910578835.1 uncultured Muribaculum sp. | reverse complement strand
ATGCTCTTGTACTACTTCTTGTCTATTTAATCATTTCAATGTTCTTGCGCTTTCGTATCCAAATTTTTATTGGCGGAAAGGTTTTGCAAAGTTATGTCAAATTTTTGAACTAACCAAATTTTTAACATATTTTTAATTTCAGTTCTGATTATTCATCAGCTGCAAACTCTTTTGCATTTCGTTGCTTTCCCAAAAGTGAGTGCAAAGTTATGCATCTTTCCCGAACAATCCAAATATTTCCAGAACTTTTTTCAAGAAAAATTACAGCAAAACACAATTTGCGCTATAAATCAAGCAATTACCTGCGCATATTTTTTATCCTAAATTTTCTGCCCCACATGAGGCTATAGAGAAAGAAATGAAAATTTGGGTATGTGACTTGATTTTAGTAATTTTGTTATTATTGAAAACAGCAATTATGATGAAACACTTTTTAACCGGCGTATTGTTGAGCATGGCATTGGCAAGCAACAGCGCCAACCCGCATGACATACGATTTCACAACGAAGCAACCGACACAACAAAAATAAACACCATCCTTCTTGATGCAACAAAAGCGACCGAGGGAATGTCGCCGGAAGCACGCGTGGCATATATAGGTAAAGAATTTTTAGGCACGCCCTATGTAAGCGGAACTCTCGAAGGGGGCGACACGGAGACCTTGACAATAAATCTCGACGAGATGGACTGCACGACTTATGTGGAAACCGTAATGGCTCTCGCCTATACTATAGGAGAAGGCCGCACATCATGGCGCGATTTTGCCTACAACCTTGAACGCCTGCGCTACCGCTCGGGTGAAATGAAAGGCTACGGCTCGCGACTGCACTACCCCAGCGACTGGGTGGTGGACAATGTGCACAGAGGCAATTTCAAGGAGGTGACAGGCATTCTTGCCGGCTGCGAGCATCAGGTGAAATCGCTCGATTTCATCACACGCAACCGCGACAAGTATCCGGCACTCGCCGACTCGATAGCATATGACCAGATACGCAACATGGAACTGGGCTACAGAAACCACCGCTATCCTTATATAAAGACAAGCAAACTCGCCATTAAGGATATATCATCGCAACTCCGAGAAGGCGACATAATACTTATCACTACAAAGACGCCTGGACTCGATGTGCAACACATGGGCATCATCGTAATCGAGAAGGGCGAGCCTTACCTGATGCACGCATCGTCGGCGGCAGGCAGCGTGGTGGTCGACAAGCGTGCGCTTAAAGAGTATATGCGCCGCAACCGTTCGGCTACGGGCATAAGAGTGCTTCGCCTTAATGAATAGCTCCTGCCCGGCGTAAACGGCATAAGCCAGCACTAAAGGCACAAAAAAAAGCTACGGACATCAGTCCGTAGCTTTTTTTATATAATGTCAAAGGATGATTATTCCTGAGGCATCTTGGTGCGCTTGCCATAACCGTATTCGGCAGCAGAACCGAGCTGCTCCTGGATGCGGAGAAGCTGATTGTACTTAGCCATACGGTCAGAACGGCTTGCAGAACCGGTCTTAATCTGACCTGCGTTAGTAGCAACTGCGATGTCAGCGATAGTAGCATCTTCAGTCTCGCCTGAACGGTGAGAGATAACTGCGGTGTAACCGTTGCGCTGAGCGAGCTCTACTGCACGGAGAGTCTCGGTAAGTGAACCAATCTGGTTAACCTTTACAAGGATTGAGTTGGCGCAACCAAGCTCGATACCCTTCTTAAGATACTTAACGTTGGTAACGAACAAGTCGTCGCCTACGAGCTGGCAACGGTTGCCGATAAGGTCGGTAAGAATCTTCCAGCCTTCCCAGTCGTTCTGGTCCATACCATCCTCGATAGAGTCGATAGGATATTTCTCAACGAGAGTCTTGAGGTATTCAGCCTGCTGCTGAGAAGTCAACTTGGGAGCATCGGCACCCTGCTTCCAGGTGTAGTCGTAAACACCGTTTTTGTAGAACTCAGAAGAAGCACAGTCAAGACCGATAGTAACGTCCTTTCCGGGAACGTAACCTGCAAGCTCGATAGCCTTGATGATTACGTTAAGGGCATCTTCTGTACCGTCAAGAGCGGGAGCGAAACCACCTTCATCACCTACTGCGGTAGAAAGACCGCGGTCGTGAAGCACCTTCTTAAGGTTGTGGAACACCTCAGTACCCATACGGATACCTTCCTTGAAGCAGCATGCACCGATAGGACGGATCATGAACTCCTGGAAGCAGATAGGAGCGTCAGAGTGAGCACCACCGTTGATGATGTTCATCATCGGCACGGGAAGAACGTAAGAGTTGCATCCGCCGATATATTTGTAGAGCGGGAGGTCAAGATAGTCGGCAGCAGCCTTTGCTACAGCAAGAGATACACCGAGGATAGCGTTAGCACCAAGGTTAGACTTGGTCTCAGTGCCGTCAAGAGCAAGCATAGTCTCGTCAATCTTGATCTGGTCAAGAGCCGACATGCCTACAAGAGCCTCAGCGATGGGACCGTTGACATTAGCCACAGCCTTAGTCACACCCTTACCCATGTAACGAGCCTTGTCGCCGTCACGAAGCTCAAGAGCCTCATTCTCGCCGGTAGAAGCTCCGGAGGGAACAGAAGCACGGCCAAACGCGCCAGATTCAAGAACTACATCTACTTCTACAGTGGGGTTACCACGAGAGTCAAGGACCTCACGTCCAATGATTTTTTCAATTTTCATAATGTTTCAAATAAAAAATTATGTTGTGTATAAATTTTGGTCATTTAAGTGTTGACAAAGATACAAAAAATTTCGGTGAGCTATTAACAAAAATGCTTAATAAAAACAATCAATTCATTATAATAGCGAAACTTTCAATAGCCGGAAGCATCAACAGGATGATGACACCGGCAACCATTGCCAACCGGAAAGAAAAAATGTCGCCTACCGGAAAGTTTTTCCAGATGGCGACATTTAAGGGTTGAATATTCTTGACGATATTATTCAGCTGCGGGTGCTTCTGCTGCAGGAGCCTCGGTTGCGGGAGCCTCAGCGGCGGGAGCAGCCTTCTCTGCACTGCTCTTGCGAGAGCGACGGGTGCGGGTCGACTTCTTGGCAGCAGTTTCCTTCATCATGTTTTCATCGTAGTCAACGAGCTCGATGAAGCAAGTCTTAGCGTTATCACCAAGACGGTTGCCAGTCTTGATAATACGGGTGTAACCACCGTTACGGTCAGCTATTTTCTGCGCTACTTCACGGAAAAGCTCGGTGACGGCATACTTGTTCTGAAGGTGGCTGAACACCAGACGACGGTTGGGAGTGTTATCCTCCTTAGCGCGGTTGATCAGCGGCTCGGCATACATGCGAAGAGCTTTAGCCTTTGCAAGCGTAGTGAAGATACGCTTGTGCATGATGAGCGAGATGGTCATGTTAGCGAGCAAGGCATCGCGGTGAGCCTTCTTGCGTCCAAGATGATTGAATTTTTTATTATGTCTCATCGTTTATTACTCTTTATCTAATTTATACTTTGAAATATCCATTCCGAACGACAGGTTAAGATTGGCGAGAAGCTCGTCAAGCTCAGTGAGCGACTTCTTACCGAAGTTACGGAATTTCAAGAGGTCAGTCTTGTTGAACACTACCAGCTCACCCAGAGTCTCAACCTCGGCGCTCTTAAGGCAGTTGAGTGCACGCACTGAAAGATCCATGTCCACAAGCTTGGACTTGAGAAGCTGGCGCATGCGCAATACTTCCTCGTCAAACTCCTCGTTGCTATCGGTTTCGGTAGTTTCGAGGGTAATCTTCTCGTCGGAGAAGAGCATGAAGTGGTAGATAAGAATCTTAGCTGCCTCCTTAAGGGCATCCTTGGGGAGAATCGAGCCGTTGGTAGTAATCTCAATAATCAATTTTTCGTAGTCGGTCTTTTGGTCGACGCGGAAGTTTTCAACAGTGTACTTCACGTTTTTGATCGGCGTGTAAATCGAGTCGATCGCGATAACGTCGATAGCGTCGGCGGGATTGGCATTTTCCTCAGCGGGAACCCAACCGCGACCCTTGTTGATCGTGATGTCAAGCTGAAAACTTGCACCGGGATCCAAATGACAAATGACCTGGTCGGGATTGAGTACCTCAAATCCTGTAAGAACCTTGCCAATGTCACCGGCCTTGAACACCTCCTGACCTGACACTGTGATTGTAGCCTTTTCACTTTCGGCATCTTCGACTACTTGCTTAAGGTCGACCTTCTTGATGTTAAGGATGATATTTGTTACATCTTCCTTTACACCGGGAATAGTGTCGAACTCATGCTTTACGCCATCGATGCGAATCGAAGATATGGCATATCCTTCAAGAGAAGAGAGGAGAATGCGGCGGAGCGCATTTCCTACAGTGATACCATATCCGGGCTCCAATGGCTTGAACTCGAATTTACCGAAGAAATTATCGGCTTCCAACATGACAACTTTGTCAGGTTTCTGAAATGCTAAAATAGCCATGG
>CAJTSK010000062.1 GCA_910578835.1 uncultured Muribaculum sp. | reverse complement strand
GATAACACTATACTCCGACATCGCCTGCTGCCCACCGGAAAAATCCGCTGACCCCAAATTTCCATAAAATACAAATATTTTAATAAAAAATTTATAAAAACAATTCTTTTGCTGTCAAAATGATTGTCGTGATGACGGTCGGGAGCAGCCTGGGTTGGAGTGGCGGTCTTGTGAAATAAAAAAAAAGCTACCGGGATTCGGTAGCTTTGTGATGGCACTTTTGTCGCCATATCTTTAACGGTGGGGGAATCTTCGGTCATCGCGACCTTTGAGGCTAATTCCTTGCTCATCCGAGATTTCGGTGTCTCTCTGTTGATTGGGGAAAGGCTATGAGTCCACTCTTATTTGTCAAAATTACTATATTCTTTGCAAGCTATGCTTCATTGTGTGGTAATGATTCTATGCTTTGCTTATAAGGGTGAATCTTGTTCACGCTTACGGTTCTGCAAATATACGAAATGGGTGTGGCAAACCTGTTACAGCGGTGTGCCAATTTTAATAAAGTTAACTTTTGGGCTCAATCTTTCCACTTGAGGAGAGTGAAAATAAACTCCAGACCGTGGGGTTTGTGGTTGAGCACACGTATGGTGCCGCCCATGACGTTGATTGTGTTTTTCACAATCGGCAGTCCGAGCCCTGTGCCTCCAACCTTGCGCGAGCGTCCTTTGTCGATGCGGTAGAAGCGTTCAAACAGGTGAGGCAGATGCTCGTCTTCCACTCCGCGTCCGTCGTCGTAGAATGTAAACCGGTATTCCCTGTCGTTCTGTCCTATCAGGGCGAGGCAGCACATGGTGCCTCCCGAGTGGAAGTTGGAGTTGCGTATGAGGTTGGTCACCATTCCGAATAGCAGATTATAATTGCCCACTACATTACACTGCGGCGGCACATCGTAAGTGAATCGCAGCGATGTAGGGGTCTTGATATTGCTGAGCTCGCTCTCTACATTGGCAAGCAGCTCGTGGAGGTCTACTTTTTCGCGCATCAATCCTTTTCCTCCCTCTTCGAGGCGGGTGATTGACGACAGGTCGTTGAGCATGTTGCATAGGCGCTCCATGTGTTCCTGCGCTTTTCCGATAAATCGGGTGCGGGCGGCTTCATCCATCTCCGGATGGTCGGCCATTGTGTCAAGATAGCCTTTTATGATGCCTACCGGGGTCTTTAGCTCGTGGTTGATATTGTTGGAGAGCTGTTTTGTAATGCGTATCTTCTCTTCGGTCACTTTCAGGGCTATGCGGTGTTCGCGTTCAGAGCGCTCGATTGCCTCTTCGCGCTCGCGAAACAAGGTGACTATCTGGCGCGATATCGAGCCAAGTTCATCTTGCGGGAACTCGTAGTCCTGATTGGCAAAATCGTTGTCGTTGGTGGCGCTGTTGGCGAAATCGTGGAGCGATTTCACGTTTTTACCGAGATAGCGTGTGGAGAAGTAGGCAATGGCTGTGACTACCACGGCAAGTGTCACGATGATAATCCAAAGGCTCTGGTCGACCGCTACGCGTTCAGATATGGCACCGGTGTAAGGCATTGCCGTGTGTACGTATATCTTGCCGTCGGCACTTGTGCGTGCGCCGAAAAAGAAGTAGGGATTATTGACTTCCACGTCGCTTTTTCGGAGGGCTGTGCCGTAGCCTTTCACTGTGGCTTCCGCAAGTTCCGGGGGCAGTGTCTGGTCATGGGTGCGCGGTATGGGGGTGCCTATGCAGTAGAGGAGGTTGCTTTCATCGTCATATACCGATACCCTTATGCCCTTCAACACGGAATGCTCGTAGTGCTGGGCGAGAAACCTCATGAACGGCTCCAAGTCGAGGTCGTTCTCGTAGGCGTTGATTATACGCGAGTTGATGAGTGTCAACTCGTCGTTAAGACGTGCTGTGCGAAAGTCTTTCTCTCGTTCATGCTGAAATAGCGCAAGGGCTATGATCACCGACCATAGTAACGCGACAAGAGGGAAAAACAGTCGCCACTGGTAACTAGTTGGTCTCCTTAAACCCATAGCCAAATCCGACCTTCGTTATGATATTGTTGCCATACGGGTCGATTTTTTTGCGTAGGCGTGTGATGTTTGTGTCGATGGTGCGGTCAGATACCACAACATCGTCGGGCCACACTTCCTTTATGATTTCTTCTCGTGAATAGATGCGGTTGCGGTGAGAGAGGAAGAAAAGGAGGATTTCAAATTCGGTTTTGGTGAGTGTCACCGGCTCCCCGTTGAGATAGCATGTCTTTTCATTGCGGTCTACGCGGAGTGTCTTGAAGGTGATGTCGGGCTCTTGCAGGCTCTTGGATATGTTGTAGGCGTATTGCTGTGACGCCTGGCTGCGGCGCAATACGGCGCGCACCCTTGCAAGCACTTCGTTGATTACGAAAGGCTTGGTGATGTAATCGTCACCCCCGAGATTAAGCCCCATCACTGTGTCGTCTTCTCCATCGAGAGCCGAGCAGAAGATTATAGGCGTATTCTCTGTGGCGGCGTTGATTTTAAGGCGTTTGGCGAAGTCAAATCCACTAATCTTATCCATCATTATGTCAAGGATGAAAAGTGAATAGCTTGAAAGATCCATGGTCAGTGCTTCCTCGCCCGACAGTGCATAATCCACATCGTAGCCATCAAGTTCAAGGTTGTATTTTAATATGTCGCAGATAGACTCTTCATCGTCTACTACCAGAATTTTTATCCTCATGGGTGGTATGATTTGAATTTAGATGCTAAGTTAGGCAGAAAAAACGGATAAAATGGTTAATTTGTGTTAAAGGTAGGTGGGGTGCGAACCATTCCCGCCCCGACTTGTTCTAAAGGTATAATTACTATATTTGCACTGTGTTTTTCATGGTATTAGATTTAAGGTTAATCATTACGGGTGGGTCGGGAGACTCGCCCGTAGTGATTTTTTGTCATTCCCTGTGCCGCTGAATATGGCACGTGACAAAATAAAAAGGCGTATCGGAAACCCGATACGCCTTTTGTGGTATTGTGGTCTGGCTCGATTAGAGCTGGGGACCTGCAGCAACGAGTGCCTGGCCGGCTTCGTTGTTAGTGTACTTCTTGAAGTTCTTGATGAAACGCTCAGCAAGATCCTTAGCCTTAACTTCCCACTCTTCGGGGTTAGCGTAAGTGTCACGCGGGTCAAGGATTTTGGGATCTACGCCGGGGAGTTCGGTAGGAATCTCGAAATCGAAGATCGGGAGCTTCTTGGTAGGAGCCTTAAGGATAGCGCCGTCAAGGATATCGTCGATGATACCGCGGGTATCACGGATAGAGATACGCTTGCCGGTACCGTTCCAGCCGGTGTTTACGAGATAAGCCTTTGCTCCGCTCTTTTCCATACGCTTAACGAGTTCTTCAGCATATTTTGTCGGGTGGAGTTCAAGGAATGCCTGGCCGAAGCAAGCTGAGAAGGTAGGAGTAGGCTCGGTGATACCGCGCTCAGTACCTGCAAGCTTAGCGGTGAAGCCTGAAAGGAAGTAATACTTGGTCTGCTCCGGAGTAAGGATAGATACGGGAGGAAGCACACCGAATGCATCAGCTGAAAGGAAGATAACGTTCTTCGCAGCCGGACCGGCAGATACCGGGCGTACGATGCTTTCGATATGGTTGATCGGGTAAGATACGCGGGTGTTTTCAGTCACGCTCTTGTCCTTGAAGTCAATCTTGCCTTCTGCATCAACGGTAACGTTCTCAAGAAGTGCGTCACGAGAGATAGCGTTGTAGATATCGGGCTCGCTTTCCTTGTCAAGGTTGATAACCTTAGCGTAGCAGCCGCCTTCAAAGTTGAACACGCCGTTGTCGTCCCAGCCGTGCTCGTCGTCACCGATAAGGAGACGCTTCGGGTCGGTAGAGAGGGTAGTCTTACCTGTGCCTGAAAGACCGAAGAATACAGCTGTGTTTTCGCCGTTCTTGTCAGTGTTGGCAGAGCAGTGCATTGAAGCGATGCCTTCGAGGGGAAGGAAGTAGTTCATCATAGAGAACATACCCTTCTTCATTTCGCCGCCATACCAGGTGTTGATGATTACCTGCTCACGTGAAGTGATGTTGAATACTACTGCAGTCTCAGAGTTAAGACCGAGTTCCTTATAGTTTTCAACCTTAGCCTTAGAAGCGTTGTAAACAACGAAGTCGGGCTTGAAGTCCTTGAGTTCTTCTTCAGAAGGAGCGATAAACATGTTGGTCACGAAGTGAGCCTGCCATGCAACTTCCACGATGAAGCGGACAGCCATGCGGGTATCCTTGTTGGCACCGCAGAAACGGTCAACTACATAAAGCTTCTTGTTAGAAAGCTCCTTGATAGCGATTTCCTTGACAGCTTCCCAAGTCTTTTCAGTAACGGGCTTGTTGTCGTTAGGATATTCTTCGGTTGTCCACCATACATTGTCCTTTGACTGGTCGTCGAGCACGATGAATTTGTCCTTGGGTGAGCGACCGGTGTAAACGCCTGTCATTACGTTGACAGCACCAAGTTCAGTCACTACTCCTTTTTCAAAACCTTCGAGAGTGGGGAGAGTCTCTTCTTTGAAGAGTTCTTCGTAGGAAGGATTGTAAATGATTTCTTTAGTACCGGTGATACCGTACTGTGTTAAATCGATTTTGCTCATTTTGTTAGACATTAAATTTATATAGTTCTTGAATATATTCGTTACTTAAATCTTGGAGACAATTACCTATTGTACCGCGTGCAAAGTTAACGACTTTTTTTTAATCGTGAATATTAAAATACGGAATTATTTCCGTAATTACATTTTTTTAATAATATTTGCGTTGATATTATTCGTTAGGGTAAAATTCTCCGGTCATCAATACTGCCTTTTCTTGATTTTTAGAGCTTGTTTAATAATAAATGTTACTGTCAGGGCGGTCATTCGTCGAGC
>CAJTSK010000061.1 GCA_910578835.1 uncultured Muribaculum sp. | reverse complement strand
TCATCTTCCGTCTCTGTAATATCTACGCTTAAACACAGGATTTTTACTATGCGCCGTGTTCACGCCATTAGAAATCACGAAAATCTGAATATAGTTGAACAGTCCGTGAAATGATGTCTTGTGATAGCGTTGAACCTGATTGTATGCTTGTTTTAATTCAACACCACGTTTCTTCAACTCAATCTGCACCAATGGCAGTCCGTTAATCAGAATGGTAACATCATAACGGCACTGACGACGGCCTTCTACCGTTATCTGGTTGGAGACTTGAAATTCATTCTGACACCATTTATGACGATTAAGAAATTCAAGCCATACGCGCTGCCCGTTGTCAAGTTCCAAAGGAAGCAAATCCCGCAGTTTTTTGGCTTTCTCAAACGTTGTACCACCTTCAAGATAGAGCATGACCTTATTGAACTCATTATCTGTAAGCTCAGTTCTGCCATGCGATGCAAGCTCTTTGGCGTTGTGTTTCTCCAACTGTTGCTTGAAATTTGATATAAGGTTAGTCTCCTCATGGATTTCAACGTATTCATACGCCATATCCCTGAGGGTCTTTATCAGACCTTTTTCCAGTGCATCTTCGCTTTGAGTAAGTGCCATTTATAAAAACAAAAACTCCGTTTGCAGTTATCTGAGGGCTGACCGAACCTGTAACGACTGCTTGGGAGTTTTAAGGATTTTATTGGTTTGGAGGCATCGCTGCCGTTGGGATTAAACCGTTTTGGTCATCTTCAGAAGTTTAAGGTTACATATTGCAAAATTAGCAAAAATTTTCTGAGATGGCAATTGAATATGCTGTGAAACATAATTATATGAGTTGAGAGAAAGATGGATAATGCCATCGGCTACTATGGGAGCTGGCGGCATTGGTCGCGGTTAGAAGTAGTACGTTAACTGGTGTCGGCGCACAGGCTCGTATAGGCAGAGCCATTCGACATCCTTCTGTCTTAAAAAATTCTTTATGTTCAGACTGGCAACACTATACTCTTGATATCCCCTCCGCCCACCGGAAAAATCCGCTGACCCAAAAATCCGGGTCCCTGAAACAGGCTTCACGGATATACATTTTTTAACATTTTGCGGAGGGGTGAAAATAAAGAAAGAGCTGAGTCTTTGTGACTTAGCTCTTTCTTTGTGTTGCCTTGGAAGGATTCGAACCCTCACAGGCGGAACCAGAATCCGACGTGCTACCATTACACCACAAGGCAATTATTATCGGTTTGCGTGTGCAAAGTTATAAGGTTTGGCGCGATTCTCCAAATGTTTTGGCAACTTTTTTTCAAGTTTTTTTAGTCACAATCGTTAACTCGCATTATGTCAGGACTTTTCTCGTTTCACATTTTTGAGACGTATTACGACATCGGAAATGCCTACTCTCAGGTGCTGCGCAGATTCAGCATGATTTCGGCAAATTTTCCTATATTTTTTTCATTGAATATGATATTGCAAATCCAAATTTTATTAGTATCTTAGAGCGAGACAAAATTGTGCCTATGAAAAAGCTCGAAAGTATCCTTTTTAATATCAACATGCCTGAACGAAGGGCCTATCAAGGGGCACTGCTTGTAGCGGAGCCTTTTCTGAGGGAGTGTTATTTTAATCATTCGGTGATATGCCTTATTGAATATCAATCTGCCGAGACTTCGATGGGGCTTGTGTTGAACAAGGCTACCAACTATCATCTGTCGGATCTTGTCAGCACTGTCACGCGCCATGAATCTATCCCGGTTTATTGCGGCGGACCGATGTCGTGTGACCGCATGTATGTCATCCACCGGCTTGGCGACATGATACCCGAGTCGCGCCCTATCGCAGGCGACCTGTATGTAGGTGGTAATTTTGACATATTGATTGATTATGTAAATTCTGGTATGCCACTCGACGGATATGTAAGGTTTTGCCTTGGCTATAGCGGCTGGGGAGCCGGGCAGCTCGACGAGGAATTACGTAAAAATGTATGGGCTGTCGCTCCGATTTCCGATTCGGCAAAACTCCTGACAGGCTCGGAAGATGGCTATTGGCACCGTCAGGTGAAGCAGATGGGTCATGACTACCGTGGATGGCTGTATCATCCGCAGAATCCACACATGAACTGACACAGCATTTAGCGCAAGACTGATTCAACCGGGCTGCATAGCCGCGTTGGCGTTTTCACATGGGTATAAAACAAAAAAAATTGATTGTCATCCCGACAACCAATCTTAGTTAACCTTAAATCTAATACCATGAAAAACACGATACAAAGGTAGGGCATATTTTGGATATAGCAAAATATTTCGTAACAAAATGCCGCTTGTTTAACATTATTTTAATATTTCTGCTATCTCATCAGCCCTTATCGTGGAATTTAGCCATTCCACTGACGCTATAGCAAGAGGCTGACAAAAAAAGCTACACCGGTTGAAATCATTTTTCTTTGGCACGCCCATAAACAATCCAATTCACCTTAAAATAATGAATAACTGACGACAATACTTATGGCAATTAAATCAACCAAAACACAAATTACATGTTTTTTAACACAGAAGTACAGAGATGTGGCACACCAGACGCATAATTTTGCAGATGAAGACCATGGTGGCCTTCCTTGTAACGTCTAACTCTTTTCCGTCATGACATTCATCTTTGCTATTTTATGCGCATTTGCATGGCTCGTCCAGGCACTAAAAGATGGCGCCGACATTTAGAACCCGACAAATACGACACTATATGATAGGTATAATACTTTGGGCGATATTGATAATTTTTATCGTCAGCTGCGCCTGCCCAGGCTTCTGGACCGCCCTAATCACCACATCGGCGATTGTACTGGGCGCATTCGGCCTTATCTCGTGGATAAACGGAAAAATCAAAAAAGCGATGAGTAAAAATCGTCAAATCAAGCAAACCACTAAATAAACGTCAATTATGTCATTCTGGAATTTTCTTGGCGAATTTGCCATATTCAACATGATTTGCAATCTGTTTTCCGGCAAACCCAAACCCCGCACCGTAGCCCCTACAAACCCATACATGGAAAGCTATATTCCCGACCATGAATATGAAGCGCGCATAGAAGAGCTGGAACATGAAATCAGAGAATCAGAAAAACGAATCGCCGAATATCGAGACTCAACCTGCAGCCATGAGCCTCTCAATTTAGAGAATTGCGACATCGATGAATTGCAAGACCGATTAGACGACCTTGAAAGCGAACTTGACGACTGTGATGAAACGTCACTCCGCTACGACCACCTTCAGGATGAAATCGATCTACTTCAGGAACGCATCGACGTGATGCAAGAGTGGGAAGACACGTACGACGACCTACATCTATACGATGAAACCGATGACTTTGACGACGACTTTGACGGTGACTTCGACGACGACCTTGACGGCGACTTCGACGGCGACTTTGACGACGACTTTGACGACTGGTAGAGAGACAACCACGAATAGCACTATAACAAACACACACAAGAAGGAGGATACGGCGCTACAGATGCAAAATCTGTAGGTCACCGTATCCTCCGGCATAAAGTGAAGTGTCGCGTGGTGTCGACCAAAGCAATATCCATGGCAAAAGCAAAAACCCGGATTTCCTGTCAAAAACAAAAACAGCCTCCGAACAATCAAGTCATCACAGGCAAGAATAAAAAAAACGGGAATCCGGTCAAAAAAGCGTTGCCCGCTACAAAGAGCGGACCATGTCCATATGCCGCGAATGCGGCTAATTGCATAAATACATTGACACCACCGCCACTTCTGTAAGCGCCGGCCCCATAAACCGGTAGCCGGCACCCGACCTTACGCCTCTTTTATCTTATCATCCTTGCCAAGCCCCGACACAATGTCGTATATCTCACATAGCGACTGAGGGATGGCAATGCGCATAGCAGCTATCTCCTTAGCCCTGCGCTGTATGTGCTCCGAGTGTTCCGCCTCGATAAGCTTACGGCTATTATTCCATTCCGAGAGCGCCTTGGCGTATTCAGCATGCGCAGTCACTGCCGACGCCTCAACAGCCTTCTTACACTCATATTTCATCTCGTTAAGACGCGACTGCGCATCGCGATACTGCTGCTGAAGGCGGAAATACACATCCTCCACCATCTCCAAGCCGACCGTCGGCGCATAAGTATAAATCAGCGTGTCGCGCCCCTGCCCCTCCACGTCATGAGGTTTATTTGACTTTTCTTGAAGAGCCTTGCGGGCATTAGCAAAGTCTCCTCCGGGGTGAATAGCCTCTCCAAGAGTGGCGGCAAGCGCCTCAAGCGAATAATAGCGACACCGCTTGTCAAGCGACAACGAGGCAAAATACTCGTCATCGGTCAAAATCTCACCCATTACAGGCGGTTCAACAAGTTTTATGCCCTTCTCCCTGGCATACTCTTCAAGGGTTTGCCCGGTAGTCTCCGCCAGCAGCCTCTCCTTCGCCTTAATAGCCTCACGAAGCCACGCGATGAGCGACTTTGCGCCGGCAATACGGCGTAGCTTGCCCACAACAGCCTCCACGTCGGCATCAGCAGCCCCACGGTTCAACACATTTGGCTCCCCTCCCCCTATAAGCGTCACTGTAGTCGAATACAACGTAAGCTCTTCAAGCGAGGTCTGGAGATCACGTATCATCTCCTTTGCCATATTAGCCACATGATTAGCTGAAGTCGAGGTAAGCCCTTTTCCGTCGACAGAGAAAAATATCATATCTTTTTTCATAGCCTGTAGAATTATTTAAAATTTCGTCACAAAGCTACCCAAAGGGTGCGCAGTATATTTGCGCAAACAAAAAAAGTTGACATATGGTTGACGGAAATATAAAAGAAAAATCGCAACCAACTATAAATTAATTGATTGCGATTTTTCAAGGTGTCCGAGATGAGATTCGAACTCACACAGCCCTACGGCCACTACCCCCTCAAAGTAGCGTGTCTACCAATTCCACCACCCGGACAGGATTCAAGCTAACTGAATTTGAGCGAAAAACGGGACTCGAACCCGCGACCCCAACCTTGGCAAGGTTGTGCTCTACCAACTGAGCTATTTTCGCATGAATGGAAAAGTCTGTTCAGTATAGCCTGAAAGTATTTTAATGTACTTGAGCGAAAAACGGGACTCGAACCCGCGACCCCAACCTTGGCAAGGTTGTGCTCTACCAACTGAGCTATTTTCGCGTTGGGCAACCGTGTTTTCTCGTTTGCGATGCAAAGGTAGGCATTATATTTGAACTGACAAAACTTTTTGAAGAAAATTTTCAAAAAAATTTATTTCTTGATTTTTTTGCGAATTTTCTTGCATATATAAAATATCTTGCCTACCTTTGCAACCGCAAAGAGCAAATGACGGCTCCTTAGCTCAACTGAATAGAGCATCTGACTACGGATCAGAAGGTTACAGGTTTGAATCCTGTAGGAGTCACAGATTTTATGAAATAGAGAGTTTTTATTAGGCTCCTTAGCTCAACTGAATAGAGCATCTGACTACGGATCAGAAGGTTACAGG
>CAJTSK010000060.1 GCA_910578835.1 uncultured Muribaculum sp. | reverse complement strand
TAGATGATTCCTCCGGAAACGTATCAGATGTTGTACCGGGACCGTGGGTATCGCTTCGCGTAACCCACGGCTACAAGTAGGATTATCCCCTACGGGGAAGGGTGTGTGCATGGTGTGCGTGGTTTGTGGGGTATGGTGTGCGTTAGGGTGTGGTGTGTGTTGTTTGTAGGGAAGGGGGGGTGTAGGATGTTGGGTGGGGATTTGCGTGGAGTGTGGTGGGGTATCCCCGGAGGGGATTGTCCCTCTTGTAGCCGTGGGTTGAGCGCAGCGATACCCACGGCTATGTGTCGAAGGGAGTTGTGTTTCCGATAGGAATCCTCTGTTTTTGTAGATGATTCCTCCGGAAACGTATCAGATGTTGTATCTGGTCCGTGGGTATCGCTGCGCTCAACCCACGGCTACAAGTAGGATTATCCCCTGCGGGGAAGGGTGTGTACTTCATGGTGGTGTAGGTTATCCCCAGAGGGGAGGTGGTGTGTCAGGTGTGGGTGTTTTGTCAAAAAGATGATGGGCTTCGGTGGGGCGGCGGAGTCAATGACCCGCGGATTTTGCCCTGAATGGGCAAGATGTCGGTAGCCGCGGGCAGCTCCGAAGGTGCGCCCGTGGTAAATATGTCCCTCTAACTCACAGCAACCCAGAAATGGGTTGCATAACTAATTATGCAAGTCTCTTTAGGGCAGAGTAATAAACAGGGGTTGTGTCGGAATTCCGACACAACCCCTGATAGATTGAATAAGCAAATGATTAGCGGATGACTTTCTGTACACGCGGGGTGATCAAGTCGCCGTGAAGATATATAAGCAGCATTCCGGCCGGGCAGCTGTCAAGCGACATAGTTGTCGCACTTGCAACAGCTGTGCTTACAATCCTGCCATCGGCAGAGTACACGGTCACTGTAGCTCCGACTGCTTCTTCCGGAATGGTAAGTGTTGATGAAGCAGCGTCATATTTCATGTCGCCGACAGAGGTTATCACCTGACATATGCCTGCGGGAGTCTTGTTGATGTCCTCGCCCATGAGATATGCGAGATATACTTCAAGCGCGGTATAGCCATTTTCGGTAAGCTCGTTGTTGTCGGCAACATCCGGATTGTATCCGTTGGCTTTTTCCCATTCATCAGGCATGCCGTCGCCATCGGTGTCGACAGGCACAGTGTAATCGGTCGAATATGCGAAAAAACCTTCGGCATCTTTCTGTGTGTCTATGATACCGGTGTTGACACCCATGGTTTTACCGCCGTAGGTCACTTTGCCGAGACGTGCATCTTCAGCAACACGCTTTTCAACCTTGTCACGGTTGACACATCCTGCCTTGGCTACTACGGTAGCATAGGCTGCTTCTGCGGTCTGGATATTGTCGAGCATATAGTGGGAGGGCACATATTTACCTACCGCTCCTGCTACTGAATATTTGTAGTAGGGATTTTCCGGCACGATACGGCTATCGACGCGGATGTCGTCTTTCTTATAGCCTTCCGACTGCATTGCGCTCCAGTTGTCGGCGGTTGCCGATTCGATACCGTGAGCCACATTGCCGTTGACATACCATTTTGCGGGACCCCATGATTTGGCTCCGTCACGTGCATAGCTGGAGTTGACAAATACCACCTGGCTGGGATTGGATGCCGCTCCGGGGCGGTAGTAGTTGTTCATGAAGTTACACTCGTGGGCTGAGTTCTTACCATTGTAAGATGCTATGTCGGCTGTGTTCTCACCGCCATAGCAGTTGCCCGATTTACCGTAGTTGTAGTTGACATTGTTGACATATTCGAGGAATACTACATAGTCCTCGCCACGGGCTCCGTTGAAGCGGCATGAGCGCGACTGGTTGTGGGCAAGCAGGTTGTGGTGATAAGTGGCGGGCGAACCTCCCCACTGACAGCCGTAGCCTCTTGCACCCTTGGAATGTCCGGCGTTGTACAATCCCTCATGAACCATGCAGTACTGCACGGTAAGGAAGTGGCAGTCGGCGGTATTCATGTTTTCCTCCACTGACCAGCCAAATGAGCAGTGGTCAAAGATGAAGTTGGAGCAGTTTTCGGCACCGCAGGCATTGTCTGTAAGAATGTCGCCGGCGATGTTGGTCTGTCCGATACGGAAACGCATGTTTCTTACGATAAAGTTCTGCGAACCGCCGAAGTTCACTTTGTTGCGGGTGATTACGATACCTTCGCCCGGTGCGGTCTGTCCGGCAAGAGTCCAGTCGGCACGGTTTACGCGCAGCTCGCTTGAGAGGGCTATGTCGCCGCTAACTTCAAACACGATTGTGATAGGCTCACCCTTGTACTGGTTAAATGCCCAGCGGAGAGTGCCTTCCGAGCCGTCGTCGCTCAGCGAGGTCACTTTGACCACTTTTCCGCCACGGCCGCCGGTGGCATATTTGCCGAATCCTTCGGCTGTCGGGAATGCGAGTACGCGTGACGCCTCGCGAGCCTCCACGGCGCGTGAAGTGACGCCATAGCGTGAGATGGTGCTGACGGTGTATACAGCGTCATCGGTGGCTTTATAAGAGGGAGTGTCGGTGATTGCCACAAGCTTGCCGTCGCGATATATGATGTATCCCGCAGCCATCTCGTCGCTTTCCCATGTGAAGCCGGTGCGGCTTAAGGTGAAATTCATCGGTGCGGTGGCACTGTTGAGGATACGGTTGAAATCAAATGGCACATCGGAGAAGCGGTCAAAGAGGAATGCCGCGTTCATGTATGCCTCGATTTCGGCTGCTGTTGCCTGACGTGAGAAAGAGGCACGAGCCGAGATGTCAACCGGCTTTCCGTCGGTGTCGAGGCTGTTGTATTCATAGAATGATGCAGAGCGTTCGTTGCCGTTCCATGCCGTCCATCCCGCGTCTGAGATATGAGAGCCGAGCGTACAGTTGATATACATGCTACCGCAGTTTTCATCCCAGGGACGACCCAGCGAATAGCTTCCGGCAGCAACACCCTCCTCCGCCGTGATGCGGCAGTTGTTGAAAAATAGTCCTGGATAGAAGCTTTCGGCACTAAGTTCCGGGAATAATACGCTGGTCATGGGCATTCCGCTCTTAGAGGGTGCCGTGATATAACCTCTGCCGTTGACACAACGGATTTCACAATTTTCAAACCATTCGAGACCCCCGTCATAGATGAAGTCGACGGCGCCTTCGATAAGGCAGTCGATGAAATAGCCGCGTGAGCCTACATTTGCCTTATAGGTGTCTTGATATCCGCTCAACACGCAGTTTTTGAATATATGCGCGTCGCCTCCCGTGTAGAGAGCCTCAGCCTGGCTGCCTTTGCCGCTTGTGTTGCGGATGGTAAGGTTTTCGGCATAGAAGCGCGGTACATATACGTTGAGTGCGGCGCAGTCATTAAATGTGTTGGAGGGATTTCTGTCGCCGCGTGCCTCTGATGAGGTGAGTATCGTGGTGGCGGGGTCGGCGCCTATGAGACTGATAAACTTATTGTGGCTGTCTTTTGTGCCGGCGTAGATATTTTCGTCATATATGCCGGGGGCTATGTAGATGATACCACGGTAACCGTCGGGTACAGCGTCGATTGCCGCCTGGATTGTGGTGTGGTCGGCTGTGCCGTCCTGTGCCACTGACAGGAGCATAATGGGCGCGTCGGCATCAGGGGCATTATCCTTGCCGCCTGTTTCAAAGTCATCAAGGTCTGACAGTTCGCCGACATCGCTTACCGGATTTTCGCGGGCAAAGTCGGCTTGCTCCTTGGTGATTTCATTACCGAATATACGCACTTTGTGTACACGTGGAGCCTGTCTTTGAGCCATCGGGTCGATTGCCTGGGTAAACGCAGTACCGCCGTTGCCGTCGCCCTGCACGGGATTGTCCATGTCTTCGCCGTCCCATACACGCCAGCGGAGTGACACGTCGGAAGCGTTGATGACATTTTCCATGAAGTAGCCTTGGTCGCTGAATACCGTCCAACCCTGTTTCTGGCGTTCGGAGCCCATCCAAACAAGTGGCTGCCACTCTCCGTCGCCGATTTTGATGTCACATTTGATTCCGCGTCCCCACGAGGTTGACGACCATGACCATTGCACGCGCTCCACATAGGGGATATGGTCTATCTCCATCCAGCCGTGGAGAGAAGTGGGGGTGCCGTCGATTTCTATAGCTGCGTCACGGCACATCTGCACAAATCCCGCCTCGCCGTATATCGGTTTCTTGGTCACGGCATCGTAGCGTATGTTGTCTTCAAGGTAGGTCTTGTGACCTTCCTGTTTCCAGTCATTGTAGTTGGTTGCCTTTTCTCCGAGGTAATATTGACGGGAGAAGGCTGCCGTGGCTCCGGCATATCCGCCATATGAGGTCTTGTTGGCAAACATGCAGTTGTGGAAAAGTACCGGATAGGTGATTTCTGATGTTCCGTTGGCGGGAACGTCAAGTACTGCGTTGACGTAGCCACCCGAGATGAAGTCGGGGCAGTCGCGACCTGTTTCCGCGGTCCATGTCGATGGCCAGCGTGTATCGCTGAAATTGATATCGATGATTTTGGTCGCTTTGGAGTCGTCACTCCATTGTTCGACAACTGAAGGCGGGTCAAGCTCTCCTGGCGTTGCCGCATAGATGGTTGATGTCGCCGAGGTCATGGCAATAATCGCACCAAATAATCCATGGGTTAGTCTCATGATTGATGTTTTTTAATGGTATATTATGATTGTAATAAATTATGTATGTGATGATTCGATGGTATTATTTTTCAATTACAAAGATACGCAAATTTTGTTAAATCATATACCCCGGCATGAAAATGATGCACGGCGCGGCGCGGATATGCAGCGACAGGTGTGCCGGTGTTTGTGGGATGTTGGGTGTGGTGTGCGTGGGGATGTGGTGTTTGTGGGGATGGGATGTTGGGTGGGGATTTGCGTTGTTGGTGGTGGGGTATCCCCGGAGGGGATTGTCTTTTGTGTAGCCGTGGGTTGAGCGTAGCGATACCCACGGTATGTGTCAATGGGAGAAGTGTTTCCGATAGGAATCCTCTTGTCTTTCAATTTTTGCGCCAAGTCATGGTTTCCATGCCGTTTTCCTTCATCCAATACTCAATTTCTTCTATGAGCGAAACTCTTTTGTGGTGCTCTTTTTGTCCTTTGATGTAATTGATTATTTTGTCAGCTTCATGGCGAGAATAGGTAAATGCACCATAACCATCTTGCCAGCCATCCCACTTGGGTAAAATTGAGTCCCTCTTAATGGCAAGACTTGATTCCCGTTTTAATTTTTGAATAAATTCTGATACAGCAAAAGTTGGAGGTATCGAGATAAATAAATGTATATGGTCGGGCATGCCACCAATTCTTAATGTTTCAGCGCCATATTTCTTTAGTATCGCAAACAGCAATCTGTATACGCGCCGTTCATTTTCTATCAAAATAGACGGGCGTCGGTGGCGAGTAGAAAATATAATGTGGTAAAGGAGATTGGTGTAGCTCATGTTAAAATAACTTTTTTGCTAATTAATGCAAATAAAATCAAATATGCAAATAGTTTGTGGATTATTTTGATGATTCCTCCGGAAACGTATATTATTTTGTTGCATTGACCGTGGGTATCGCTACGCTCAACCCACGGCTACAAGTTAGATTATCCCCTGCGGGGAAGGTGGTGTGCGTGGTGTGCATGGTGTGCGTGGTTTGTGGTTTGTGGTGTTTGTGGGGATGTGGTGTGTGGTGTTTGTAGGGAAGGGGCGTGTGGTGTTTGTGGGGATGGGATGTTGGATGGGGATTTGCGTGGTGAGTGGTGGGGTTATCCCCGGAGGGGATTGTCTTTTGTGTAGCCGTGGGTTGAGCGTAGCGATACCCACGGTATGTGTCAATGGGAGAAGTGTTTCCGATAGGAATCCTCTGTTAGTGTAGATGATTCCTCCGGAAACGTATCAGATGTTGTACCGGGACCGTGGGTATCGCTACGCTCAACCCACGGCTACAAGTAGGATTATCCCCT
>CAJTSK010000059.1 GCA_910578835.1 uncultured Muribaculum sp. | reverse complement strand
TTTTCCGTATTGCAAACCTTTATGCTTATCCCCACTGATTTTCTACTGAGCCGGAATATGGTGGGGGATGGGATGGAATCGCGGGTGCACATCCGGGTAACTGTATCCTGCCCCTTTCGGGGCAATGTCAACGCCGGATGGTAACAAAAAAGGCAGGATGCGCGTCGCGCATCCTGCCTCGATATTAAGAGTAGATTGTGATTACTTTACAAGAACCTTGCTTACCTTGTTGCCCTGGCGTACTACATATATGCCGTTTTCAGGATTGGCAACCTTAACACCCTGGAGGTTGTAGTAAACAGGAGCTGCATTTTCTTCAGCGATTACTGAGTCGATACCTGCTTCGCCTGCAGTAACAGAGAGAGTCAATGCCTCAGCGTCAAATGTAAATGTCCAGGTACCAGCGGGAAGAGCTACATTGAGGTTCTTGCCATTGGCAACGATTTCAATATCTTCGATTTCATCTTCGATTACGATGCCTTCTGCAGTTGCAGCAAACCATCCGAGCTGGTTGCCAGCATCGTCCATCTGCTTGATACCAAATTCACCTACGGCTTCAGCTTCAAAAGTGAAGGTCTTCACCCAAAGGTTGTCGCCGGCTTTTTCAAGGTCGGTTGTAGCCCAGTTAGGATCGATAAATGAACCGTGGATACCATAAGATACTTCTACAGTGGCTTCGTTTCCGGTTACGGTAAGAGTAAGGGTGCTGAGCTCAAATTTAACTACAGCGTCAGAGATAGCATCCCAGCCGTTTGCAAAAGTGATGTTGGCACCTGCATCGCCTGTAACGAGCACTGTGGGCTCTCCAAGTTTGATAGCACCGCCTTCTACGCCATACCATGTCGAGACAGGAGCAGGAGCTTCGTCAACAGTTTCGGAAACTACTACCTTGAACTCTTTGGTGAGCTTGTCAAGCTTAAGCTCATAAACACCGCTTCCTGCTTCGGTTTCAGTCATTGGGTTGTCGGTTGCTGACCATCCGTTGTAACCACCTGCAAGTGTAACTACTGTCTGGGCGTTCATGGCGAGAGCCGCTACCACGGCTGCTGCAAATGCGTAAAATTTTTTCATGAAAATAATAGTTTAGAGATTATTAAGTAAAATAAGATTCGCTATATTTCTATCTTTTGTGTCTTAAATGGTAAGACGCTTTTGCATCAGCAAATATAACATGAATATTTTTATATTCCAAAATAAAAGTGAAAAAGTTTAAATGTTTTTTGAAAAAAATGACCCGGACATCATATCGTGATGCCCGGGTCGGTATTTCTCATTGTCGCAACGTCTTATTTTGCTGTGAGAGTCATGATATAGGGAATCTCGGCAAATGACAGGGTGATGTCATATTTTCCGGCAGTTACGGGAATATTCCCTCCCTTGAAGGTCAAGTCGTTCAATGCTCCGCCGAAGTCAAGAGTCCACTCGTGGTTGGCGCGAACCTTGATTGTACCGTCGGTGAGCTCTACGTCAGTGGCAGTCCATGTAAGGAAGTCTTTTGACGGAGTGAGTTCAATGTCGGCACCCCACTCGTTGAAGTCGCCGATGATGCCGAGCGAGCTCATGAGCGATGCTTTGTAGGTCATGCCCACGACATTGGCTTCAACCCAGTAAAGACCGTTGGTATCGACCTTCATCTGTACAGGCTTGTCTTCCTCACCCGGAACCATTATGCCTCCGGTGTAGACTGTGCCTGACTCGTCTACCTTCTGGTTTTCTACGTCCTGATAGAATTTGAGTCCGTTATTGTCGGGCTGTGCGGTCATAAACCACTGCTTGTTAAGATGTGCTGCACCGCTGTAGACGATATAATCGTTGGTTGAAAGCATCTGAGCCTTCTTGAAACCAAATGAGCTTGCAGTTCCGGGGCAGTATAGGAAGTCCATTGCAAATGAGATGGCAAAGGTCTTCTTTTCGAGGTCGATGGTGACAAGATACGGACCTGACATGTTTATCACGCCTGCATTGGTGTCATCGCCTGTGGGTGACTCGGTGAGGTAGCCCGCTTGAGTAGAACCTTCATTATATGTAGCGCCATATGCACCGTTTTCGTAGTTGCCTGAAGTTACGGTTGACTGCGGAACTACCTTCCAGTCGTAGCCTGCCGCTGCCTGTGCTTCGTCAATCTCGATTTTCAAAGAGAATGTCGGGTCGTCATACACGTTCAGGTCAGAGCTGCGGTTAAACTTGATGGCACGGCTGAGGTCCCAGTCGCAGAAAGAGCCTACGAGGTAGTAAGCCTCCTCGATGGTGTAGGGCTGCATGGGGATTATCGAATACTTGTAGTCGGCATAGTATTTATCCTCGCCGCCAAGACGCATTACTGAATTGCCTCTTACTGCATAAGCCGCAAAGCGTGCATATAGGTCGAGCATACCGGGCTTTTTGGTGATTACTTCACGGATTGCGCCCTGCATCACGCCGGGGGTCACGATTACCACGTCGTCATCGACCTCGGCGTCAACAATGATTGAATTGCTGAAGTCGGGCTGTGCCGAAATCTCTACTTTGAACGCAAGGTCAAAGTTGGAGGGGAAATCGATAAGCTCGGTCACCTTTGCGAGGTTCACGTTACCACCCTGTTCGCTCAGGGTGGTAAGGTTGATTGCGTTTTCGGTGCTTTCGCCTGCGCCCTGCTGCAATGTCAGGTTGGCGGCGTCAAATATTTCAGGTTGTGGATTTTCCTGACCGGGAGGATTGGGCAACTCAAAGTCGTCACATGCCGTAAGACCGAGAGTCAACGCAATCCCGCATATTAAAGCTAATTTTTTCATAATTAGTTGAAATGCTTTTGTTGTTTAAAAATATTGGATTATTCGCCTTCCGGTTCGTTGAACACAGGTGAAAGCAGTCCGTTAGTGTCTGTCTCAAGGGTTACATCATACTTGCCATACTTGAACCATACTACCGGCGACTTGTCCTGCTCAAGGCTACATACGATAGTCATCCATGTCGCTTCGGTAAACCAGATGGTCCAGTTACCCTGTCCGCCCCATACGGCTTTCGCGTTGTATAGACCGTCGACAAAGTCAGCGCCGATAGGCTTGTTGTAGAAGTTGTCGGCGTGAGAACCAAACTGTGAGTTCTTGTCGTCCCAGCCGTTAAGCTCGGTGTAGAAGCGGAACCATGACTGGTCATCAGGGCTATCAGGATTCTTGTTGGGGTCGCATGCCGGGAACTCGAACGAGCCTGCATATACCTTGGAGCCGATTACCGGTTCAATAAGGCGATAGTTCTCGTAGAAATCCTTTAAAGAGGCATCAGGAGCCTTCTCTTCTGAAACGGTACCGACGATGTAGATATATCCTGCTGTCGGCACTGCGTATATCAGCTGCACTTTGTTGTAGGATACGGCATTGTCAGAAACGATGAAGCTTCCTTCAACACCCGGGATTTCGCATGTGGCGCGGAAATATACCGGAATCTCCATATCGCCCTGATAGGCTGCCCAGTCTTCTTCATTCTGGATACCGAGCAACTTACACATACCTACCGCGAGGTCATATGTGCGGAGGCTCATCACCGCGTTGTTGGGATCCTGGTTGGTAAGGGTCACGTAGTTGGCTTCCTGATTGTCGGTAGCTTCCTTGAAGTCGGCGCTGAGACACATCTGCGCGCCGTAAGTGGCGATTGCAGAGTATCCGTAGTCGGGCTGTGAGGTCTCAAGCACGAAAGTCGAGCGGTTTTCCATGTCGGCAGTCGTGGCGAGATACTGGTTCTGGAGCGCCGGGGTGTTTATCTTCATCGATGTCGGGTTGTGATAAACGGGCTCTTTTTCATCTTCACAGGAAGTAAACGCTGTGGCGATGAGTGCCCCGGCAAGTAAATATGTTAATTTGTTCATTTTTATCATAAAGTTAAGTTGTCAGAATAACAATTCTTTGTGATTAGTAACCGGGGTTCTGCTTGTAGCCTGACGCGGTTATGATATTGCTCGGATAGGGATAGAGCTTGGTGTATTCGGGAAGGTCACGACCAAGTTCCGAACCGCCTTTCCATTCCCAGGTGTAACCATAGCACCACTGGTTGTAGCGGATAAGGTCGGTGCGGCGGGTACATTCCTGATAAAGCTCGCGGCAACGCTCGTCGCGCAGGTTGTCGATGGTAAGAGTGGTGAAGGGGTCTACGCCGGCACGGGTGCGGATGAAGTTGACATACTTGAGTGCTTCAGCCTGTGAACCGCCGCCACCCTGCATGATTGCCTCGGCAGCTGAGAGGTAAATCTCGGCAAGACGTATCACGCCGTAGTCGCCGCATGCCTGCTTGTCGCTTGCGGGCGGGCTGAGAAGATTGTCAATCTCGCCGTTGGCATCAATCGCGAAGTTGGTAAACTTGGGAGCGAGGTAACCGTTGGCGCCCCAGCCTGAACCGGAAAGATTCGGGTTGGATGAAGTGAAGCCATCCTTTGATGTGCGCCAGAGGGCTACACGGGTATCCTTTGTTACTGACATGTCGGGGTCGGTCCATTCAAATTTCTTTACGAATGACTCGCGTGCCACCATACATTTCCATCCGTCGTTGATGTTATACCAGTTCATTGCGATATGAGCTTTCTCTTTGGGGTCGAAAGCATATTCCACGCCGTTGAATGTATAGTCAGAGTTGCATGTCCATGACTTTTCAGGGTCGTTGGCTACTTTATTATATTCTTCTTTTGCTTTGTCAAATGCTTCCTGAGAGTCATAGTCCTCACGCACCGGAGCTTTAACGGTAGTGGATACACCGTTGGTGCCTACCCAGCCTGAAAGAAGGAATGCCGCTCCTGAATAGGAGGTAAGTTCAACGCGGTCCTGGGGGATGGTCCAGATAATCTCGTTGACAGCGTTTGCTCCGCCGATGGCATACTGCTTGTTGTTGGCTGAGAAGAGCTGTATATAATAGTCGGCAAGACCTGAATCCTGGTGTCCGCCGTGACCAAGACGGTCGATGACATTCTTGGCGTGAGCGTAACACTTGTCATACATCGGGGTTCCGGTAAATACTTCTGCGTTGAGGTAGAATTTTACAAGGATTGACTCTGCTACGTCAAGGCCTACAAAGCCGTAGTGGGGCTTCTGGTTAGGCTCAAACTCTGCTACCACCTTTTCGAGGTCGGCTGTCACGAGGTTGAATACCTCGGCACGCGGCAACTGTGCGGGAGTCGCGCCGATAGGAGTGGTCTCGTCGGCATAAGGTACGTCGCCGAAGAAGTTGATGTAGTAGAAGTAACATCCTGCTCTTAGGATTTTGCACTGGCGCACATAGTCCTGAGCCATTGCCTTCTGGGCGTCGTTAAGTCCGAATGCGTTGCTCTCCACGGTCTGGATAAAGTCGTTGCAGAGAGTGATGTTGATCATCAGGCGTGAGTAGAAACCGAGCACGGCTGATACATCGGAAGTGACAAGACCGTAATTGAGGTTGCCGTATTTGTCGGGGTCCCAGAGCCAGCATGCCTCGTCGGTAGGGATTTCTTCAGCGATAAACATTGCGCGCTGGAAAGCTGCCATACCTCCGTCGAAATCTTTTACCGGGGTGTCACCGTTGGCGCCGTAAGTGGCAAATTGCAGGTACACGTCGGCAAGCACGCGGTTCATGTAGCCTTCCGGGTCTTTGCTGAAGTCAGATGCTGTAATCGTACTGGGGTCGGTGGGCATCTGGTTCAGGTCGTCGGTACATGCGCCGAGTCCCATTGATGCCGCAACAGCAGTTGCGATAAATATTTTGTTTATGGATTTCATATTTGTATCCTGATTTTATTGTTTAATGGAACTATTAGAATGTAGCTACAAGACCAAGAGTGCAGGTGATGGGTCGCGGATAGCAGTTGTTGTCCACGCCGGAGAATACTTCCGGGTCAAGACCTTTATACTTGGTGATTACAAAAGGATTCTGGACTGCACCAAACAGGCGGAGGTTGAGGTTGCCGCTGAGCAGCTTGTCAAATGTGTAGCCGAGTGTGATGTTGTCGCAGCGGATGAAGCTTGCATTCTCTACGAAGTAGCTGCTCTTGTTGAGCTGGCTGTCCTCTTTCTTGAAGAGGTAAGTGTCAGCAAAGAGGTTGGTGAGCTGATACTGTGCGGCAGCTGTGTTGAACACGCGTGAGCTTTCAAACTTGGGGTTGTTGTACACATAGTTGCCTACGTTGGCACGCAGTGAGATACCGAGGTCCCAGTTTTTGTAGGTGAAGTTGTTGTTCCAGGTGAAAGTTGCCTTCGGGTCTTTTGAGTGGAACTTGATGAGGTCACTGTCGTTGATGATACCGTCACCGTTCTGGTCGACATACTGTCCTTCAAGAGGATTGCCGTCAGCGTCATATACCTGCTCGTAAACCATGAAGGTGAACGCAGGCTCGCCTACCATGTGGTAAGAGATGTTACCGCCGGTTCCGTTGGGGATTGCCTCGGCGCCGATCATTGTAGACGCTCCTGAGAGGCGGGTAATCTTGTTTTTGTTATAACCGAAATTCAGCGAGGTGTTCCAGGTGAAGTCGCGGGTTACGACAGGGCGTGCGCCGATGGTGATTTCAACACCCGTATTTTCCATGTCACCGATATTGTAGTTCATGAAGTTGGATGTGTTGAAGCCGCCTACGGGAAGGAATGAAAGCAGGTCCTTGGTCTGGCGCTTGTACCAGTCGGCTGCCACTGTGATGCGGTTGTCAAGGAACGCGAGGTCTACACCGATGTTCCAGGTAGTGGTTTCTTCCCACTTGATGTCGGGGTTGTAGGCGTTAGGATAGAGCGGGTCGATCCATTGTCCGCTTCCCGACGGGTCAAGATAGTGGAATCCGTTCTGGTAAGAGCTGGTGTAGGTGGCAAGATAGGGGAAGTAGCTGCTTATGTCCTGCTGACCTGTAACACCCCAGCCGAGACGGAGCTTGAAGTCGTTCATGAAGTCATGGGCGCTTTCCATGAAAGGCATGTTGATAATCTTCCATCCGAGGGCAAGCGCGGGGAAGAGACCCCAGCGGTTGTCTTTGTTGAAGCGTGAGCTACCGTCGTTACGGAGAGTGAAGGTAAGGAGGTAGGTGTCGTCAAATGTGTAGTTCAAGCGACCGAAGAATGACACAAGCTGAAGCGGTGCCGCCCAGCGGGTAAGGGGTGCGTCATTGTAGGTGTGACCGATGTGAGCCTCGGTGGCAGGGTCGGTGTCAAGAGTGTAGGTTCCGCCCTGGAAGATTGAGTTGGCGGCGAAGCTGTTGTAGAAACCGAGGGTGCTGATGCGTGTTGCCTCGCGTCCGTGGTAGTCGAAGTGCTGCCATGAGTAACCTACCATGGCATCGACATTTGACTTGATTACCTCAAAGTCCTTGCGGTAGTTGATGTAGAAGTCAAGAAGGGTGTTGCGCTGAAGCTCATACTTGTGGTAGGTTGTACCTGCACCGTCGTTGTAGTTGCCGCGCCATGCCATGATTGAGTTTTGCTCGATGTCGGTGTCCCAGGTGTTTTTTGATACCTGATAACCGAGGTTGAGGTTGAAGTGAAGTTCGGGCACCCAGTGAAGAGCATAGTCAATCTGGATATTTCCGGTCGATGAGTACACTTCGCCTACTGCCTTGCGGTCGTTAAGAAGCTGTACGGGGTTCTGGCTTGCCTGTCCTTCGGGGCTACCGGTGGTCTGGGTGATGTTGTAGTAACCGTTGAACATCGGGCGACCGAAGCTGCCGTTGGTAGGATAGTCATAGCGTACCGGTACGGTCGGGCTCATCGCGATAGCGCCGCCGATGGCACCGAGGTCGGCTTCCTGGCTCTTGATATAGGTACCCATCACATTGGCGTTGATTGACAGCTTGCCGTCAAAGAACTTGGGCGACAGGTTGATGCCTACGGTCGTACGCTCCATGCCTGAAGTCTTCACGATACCGTTGTTGTTGGTATATGAAGCGTTGACACGATAGGGAAGTATGCCGGCTGAACCACCGATTGACAAGTTGTAGTCCTGAGAGAATGAGGTGCGGAGCACTTCTTTCTGCCAGTCAGTGTTGTAGATGGGGTTGCCGTTTTCGTTGACAAACTCGTTGAGAAGGTTGTTGGCACGTTCGTTACCGTATTCCCTGATTACACCGGCAAACTGGTTTGCATCCATGAGCTTGAGTGTCTTGCGGGCAGTGTTGACATGCCAGTTGGCTGCAAAGTTAATCTGCGGCTTGCCGCTTTTACCTTTCTTGGTGGTGATGATGATGACACCGTTAGATGCGCGGCTACCGTAGATGGCGGTTGCTGACGCATCCTTAAGGATTGTCATTGTCTCGATGTTCTGCGGGTTTACCATGGTAAGCGCGTTGGTACCGCCGGCAGTTGACTGGTCGGTCATCGGCACACCGTCGATTACGATAAGGGGGTTGTTGTTGGCCGACAATGATGAACCGCCGCGGATACGGATGGTAGCATTACCAGTCGGGTCACCGCCGTTGGTGGTTACTGTAACGCCCGGGCTTGCTCCTACGAGGAGGTCCTGTGCGGATACAGCCATACCTGCCTCTACGTCGTCAGGCTTGATCATGGCTACTGAACCGGTGGCGTCGCTCTTTTTGACAACACCGTAACCGATAGCGACTACCTCGTTGAGCACTACCGAGTTCTCTGAAAGAGTTACGTTGATGGTGGTCTGTCCGTTGACCGCGACTTCCTTGACGTCGTAGCCTACATAAGAAAACACGAGTGTGGCATTGGGAGCTACTTCAAGGCGATAGTTGCCGTCGAAGTCGGTGGCTGTGCCCAGTTGCGATCCTTTTGCAACGACGCTCGCTCCGATTAGGGGCTCACCGGTGTTGTCGGTCACAGTACCGCTGACGGTAATTTTCTGCGCCAACGCCGGAAAAGAAAGCATCAGGACCATCAAGGTGACAATCCATGCCTTCCGGTTCATTTGAAAACAAATGTTCTTCATGCAAGAGTTTGTTTAGTTTTACATTATTTAGTTATCTCTCTTTATTTTACGTGGCTTCATGGCTGTGTCAATGTGTCAGGTTGACTTTGCCGTTGTTAAAGATGAGGTAGGCAGACGCCTATAAGCCATTGACTGTCGCTTCACTATGTGTGTGTCGTCAGCCGCCGGATTCTGTGAAATAATGTTGTTGCTTCTTTAAGACTCTTTCTAACTATCTTTAACGCTATCTTATCATTCTTCTCCCGCATGGGGAGATGTGAAGTAAGTACAGGCGCAAATATAAATCATTTTTAATGAACTTTGATTAAAAATGCACTAAAATACCCCCCCCCATTTGCAAACTTTAACATTTACCGTGCGTCGTATAGCTATTCAACAATTCAAACCGGCGGGTAACAGGCATCTTGCCCCTTCCGGGCAATGTCAGTTTTCAGTTTTCGGTTTTCAGTTTTCGGTTTTCAGTTTTCAGTTTTCAGTTTTCAGTTTTCAGTTTTCAGTTTTCAGTTTTCAGTTGGTATCGCTGCGCTCAACCCACGGCTACATGTCAGACCATCCCCATACGGGGATGCATCAGCACACATCCGCGCAGCCAATCCTTGCATACAGGCATTCCATCCGCGCAGCCAATCCCCGACAGGGGATATTCCATGCTTAGCCGGGGGTTGAGCGTAGCGATACCCCCGGACAGCGAATATCACAGTTATTTTGTTTCCGATAGGAATCATCTATATTAACATCGTTGAGGATTCCTACCGGAAACTTTTATTGCGCCTTTAACGGTCCGTGGGTATCGCTGCGCTCAACCCACGGCTACACATCAGACCATCCCCATACGGGGATGCATCTACCCGCGCCACCAATCCCCAACACATGTGCATTCCATCCACGCCACCAATCCCCGATAGGGGATATTCCATGCTTAGCCGGGGGTTGAACGCAGTGATACCCCCGGACAGATGGTGATTTATTAATGTTTCCCGCAAGGGAATCATCAACCGTGGCATGTGTTGTCTTGGATTTTCCCCGACAGGGGAAAGATGTCGTTAGCCGCGGGTAATGCCGGCGGCATACCCGTGGTTACGATGGCGCCAATCATCTGCGACTACCCTGTAAGGGTTGCACTATGCCATGGGTGTTCTGCAACCCACTTTGGGGTTGCGAATATG
>CAJTSK010000058.1 GCA_910578835.1 uncultured Muribaculum sp. | reverse complement strand
TTTGTCTCCATACTGGAAATATAGTGTCGCAACATATTTTTGCCTGAGGATATAGTTGAACTGGGCATCATATTGAATATAGGGTTGCAATTGGGGATTACCAATAATTGTTGAGTAGTCGTTGATGTGACTTGTTCCTCCATGCAGTTCCCAATATGATGGATAGATGCGCTGGGTGTTGAAGTTCAGTTGAAAAATACTTTTCGGTGTCTTGTAGTAAGTGGCTCCAAACTGAGGAATGAAATTCCAGTTGTGCTGATATTTATTGTGATAATACTCACCCTTTGCCGATACATTGAACGATAGACCCCAGTCAAACGAGCGTTGTGTCCCGACATAAAGACTCGCCACATCTTCGTTGAGAATATCATCGAAATCAGGATTGTCGGACAATGCGTAGTGTTGCGAACTATGGTCTTTCGAGTGCTGATATTCCGCACCATAGTTCAGTTGCCATTTTCCGAGCTGATGCTGTTGGTCGATATACATATGCCAGCGGTCTATCGCCTGACGGTTTTCAGAACCAAGCAGATAATCGGCATCCTTAAACAATGACTGTGAGCGGTTCTCGGAATAGCGGGTATAATCGCCACCAACTGTCATGCCGAACGGTGCTGCATAACGCAGGGCTATATTATGATAACCTACAGGCGACAACATATTGTAGGCATTTGTATAGTTTCCGAGAGTACCTGAAGAAAGGCTCCAATTTTTTGAATCGGAGATTATCTGACCGTTGTAAGTGAGTTTAAGCGTTTTCCATGAAGCGGAAGCAAATATGGTATTACTCCAGTTCTGACCAATGCGGCGCATATCATCCTCAATCATGGTTCGTCTGCCATCATATAGATGATTCGACCATGTTTCCTCGCGGCTCCACGATTTACTGCGTGTGAGTCCATAGTTTACGTCAAAAGTCCAGTCCTTTATAGCGTAGGTGGCTGCAAGTACACCGCCATACGAACCATAGTGAGCCTGATTGTATCCGGCTCTGACTTGCCCCTGCAAACCATCAAGAGGCGTCGGCGTTTTCAGAACCACGTTGATCACCGCACCATTGACATGATACTTCGCCGGAGCTGAATACATAATCTCCACGTTTTTCAGTCTGTCAACCGGCGTGTTGTAGAGAAGTTGATACAGATTCTGGAGCGGCATATTGGTAAGCTCTCCATTGAGAATGATGGTGACATTTGAGGCTCCGGTGAGCCATATCATTCCGTTATTGTTCGTGACTCCTGGCATATAGCCAAGGGCTTCAAGAATATTGTTAACCGGTTTGTCCTTGACTATCCCGGGGAGGTCAACTACCATAATTCCGTCTTCACCTTTGACCTGCGGTTTCTCTCCCTTTACAACAACTTCATCGAGCTGTCGTGTAGAAATCGTATCTGACACCACTGTCTGAGCATAGGTGGCTATGCTATGTAGGATTGTTATGAAAAGAAATGCTTTTTTCATTACGATATATTTTTTGAAGCAAAATTACCTACACTTACATTCAACATCACCATGCCCAACCTTATTTAGTCTTAAATGCTCCCTTATTTAGTCTTAAATCGAAACAGACTTAATCGATTGTATAACGGATTATTAGTAAATTTGCAGTGATTAATGATTTTAATATGAGACCGCGAGCACTTCGTGGTTGCAGATATGAAACGCTTTAAGACAATTTCCACCACGTTTATCATTGTAATTACAGTCATTTTCGGCTGCAATGTATATTATCTCATATCCATTTATAATTCGATAAGAGCCAATGTTGAACGAGATGTAATGACGGCTTTGGCTGACGCAGATATTGATGACCTTATGTATCGCGCCGGCAGAGCGCAAGGCTTGTCGTCAAACGTGCACATGCAAGAGGAAATCGAGGAGTACAATGCGCCAAAAAAAGCAGAAGCAACAACTTACAGAGATGAGAATGGACAACTAATGTCTATCAGAACAGAAGTTGACGGAACTGTTGTTGAAGAACGTGCAATGCTATCAGAAAACGGCACCTATTCCAATCAAATGGTTGATGCTATGAGCCGACAATTCCATGTAATAATGGATAAATATATCCCTTACGATATGACCGTGATGGACAGCGTTTTACACAATCAGCTTTCTCACAGATTTATATATCCCGATTTCTTATGTGTGAGAGTTGTTAACCGCAAGGATTCTATAATCTGTGATAATCCGAAATTTAAGGGTGAATCCGGATTGGATTCATTCCGCTTTAATATCAACCCAGATGAAGGTATCTACTACAAGGCATATATGACGCCTCTGACCCGCCATATAATTTCGGAGATGTCGGGTGTGATTGTTACGATTTTTCTTCTGATGGTTGCGTTTATTCTGGCGTTTTGGTATCTATTGCGGACGGTATCTCGACTGCGAACAATCGAGGAAATGAAAGATGATTTTGTCAGCAATATGACCCATGAGCTGAAAACACCGATTGCGATAGCATATTCTGCCAATGACGCTTTGCTTAATTACGACACAGCCAACGACCCGCAGAAAAAGGTGACATACCTGAATATTGCCAACAAACAGCTTAAACGGCTCGGAGAATTGGTAGAAAATATCCTTGCCATGAGTATGGAGCGACGAAATACGATGAAACTCCGACCGGAGAAAATCCGGCTGCGGCAGTTTGCTGAGGAAATTGCAGCCGCCCAGCGTATGAGAGGCGAAAAAAATATCCGCATCTATGTGGATATTGATGACAATATCATGGTCGAAGCAGACAGAACGCATCTGGCAAATATACTGAACAACCTGATTGACAATGCCATAAAATATTCATGCGATGCAAGCGGCAAGCCGATAACCGGCGACAGTGTTGAGATAACCATTATGGGCGACAATAAATACCTTTCGGTTAGTGACAACGGCATCGGTATCCCCTCGAAGTCGATACCCTATCTGTTCAATAAGTTTTACCGAGTTCCACATGGCAACCGTCAGGATGTTCGCGGCTATGGCATCGGGCTATATTATGTGAAGAGTATTCTCGACAAAATGGGCTGGAGCATTGAGGTAAAAAGCACAGAGGGAGAAGGCTCTGTGTTCACTATTAAATTCAGCAAGGATGAGCAATAAGATACTGTTTGTAGAAGATGAGGAAGACTTGACGCTGATTGTCGCCGACACTCTGCGCGGACAGGGCTATGACGTTATCACGGCAGCCGACGGCATTGAAGGTCTTGAGAAATTCAAGACCGAAACTGCCGACATAGTAGTTGCCGATGTCATGATGCCTAAAATGGATGGCTTTACTATGGCGAAAGAGATAAGAAAACTTTCACCGACAGTTCCACTGTTATTCCTTACAGCAAAAAGTACGATTGATGACATTGAAGAGGGTTTTGAAATAGGAGCCAATGATTATCTAAAAAAGCCCTTTGAACTCCGCGAACTGATAGTGAGAATAAAGGCTCTGCTCCGCAGATACAACACTAACCGTGGCGAGGATATTAAATTCTCCATTGGTCGGTATATCTTTAATGTTACCACACAGACACTTTCACTGGGCGGACAAAGCATGGAGCTGTCGCACTTCGAGGCTAAGATACTTGAAAGGTTGGCGACCAGTATCGGGAAAACAGTCGATGCCTCTGAATTGATGATTGCGGTGTGGCAGCGCGACGAACCAAGCAACCGCAACTCCCTTCACGGCTACATACACAAACTTCGCCGTGCATTACGCCATGACCCCTCAATCGCCATTATCAATCAACGCGGCTTCGGATATATGCTGACAATCAAGGCTACAGTCTGACCTCAACAGTTCAAAGTGACAAGTGCAGAATCGGATATTCACGACCTGAATCATCTGTGTTATCCCTGCCTACAACCTTAAAGCCTTTAGACAGGTAAAATTCCAAAGCCAACGGATTCTGCTCGTTGACATCCACAGACACGGCACCGCGCTTCACCGCAAAATCCAGCAAAGCTGTTCCATAGCCGAGACCACGCTGATTGCCATCAACAAAAAGCATCTCTATCTTATCGCCTGACTGACCGATAAAGCCCGTCAAGACGCCATTGACATCAACCGCGTAGATTTCCACGGCAGGGAAATATTCAGGAATCAGCCTGTTTCTGATTTCCACTATCACCTCTTCAGGCAAAAAATCGTGGGAGGCACGTACCGACCGTTCCCATATTCCCGCAAGAACTTCATAATCCAACCTATCACATCTTACAATCTTTATCATAGACATTTTTTCTTACAAAGATAAAATAGTTCCGGAGAAAAACCGTAACCACTTCTTACAAATCCAATTCAGAAGGATAAGAGAAGCTGTCAAATATATCGATTCCAAAAAGCCCATGCCTATAGGTTATTATAACCTCGCTTTGAGGTGGTACTTTATATAATTCCAAATCATTAATTTCCATTATCTTGTTTTCAGCCGTAAGTTCCACTATAGTTATATATCGGCTGAAATCCCCTCTTCCTCTGCCGATATGGAGGAATTTCCCATTGGTCACGATGGCTGCCGCATTTATCGGTTCGGAGGCAAACAGTCTGTTTATACCATCAAACAATCCTACACAGACACCGACTGCCATGACCCCGGAGACAAGCCCGAAAGTAATTGACATAGGCACACTTAAAAATAATCATTTCCTTTCTGCCCGTTTCTTAGTGTCATAATCAAGATACACGCTGCAAACAGTGAGGCTCCGAAAAACCACATCCACCAAGGCATATCGTATAGTGTACACCTGTGCAAATCAAAGAAATACATCAATACCGGGATATATACAGGAGCCAATATAAGCCAATACGACCATTCGGGCAACAGTCTGTACCAAGGCTTGCGTTTACACTTTTCAACTTCGCACCCTGCAGAAACCCTGCGGGCATTTTCCGAAACATCCGAGCAATTGAAGTGCTTAAAAATCCATTTGGGAAACAGTCTGAACATGGATTTTATTTTGCACCAACGGCTTATATAAGTATAGCTGTCGCTGAACATTCCGCTTTGAAACACACAGCGGTGCTTATTTTTGCGCGCTTCCTTGATTAATGACAGAGCCTCCTCTTTTTTATCATTATGGATAAGAGCCATAAGATAAAGAAGTCGGTCAGGGTCATGATCCATCTTTGATTCGTCGGGATAAAAGATGTCGGCATCAGGGTTGCCCGCTATAAACTTTGCTATTTCGGCGGTTGCATCATTAAACAACTGTTCAAATTGACTTTCAAGCTTGCTCTTGTCGGTTGTATCTTTAATCTCGTACGTAGCCAGCACTTCCCCTGAAAGAGAGTATGCTCCTGTTCCGCGCAAGCTCAGAGGCTCTTTCTTGTTTTCCGTCGCACCCCATATATCCCACCATAAATCATCGGCATACATCGGCTTGACAGTAAGCCGTACCTCTCCGGTCAGAAAATACAGACAGAAAAAGTAGCCGTCATCTACCTTGAAATTGATATAAGAGCTTTGGCGAAAGCCATATTTTCGGCTCACGCTACGCCTTGTATCTGCCAACAATTTTCGATATTCCTTGTTTGTCATCGCGTTGCTATTCAAAACCTATGGTTAATGCTTTAACTGCGTAATTCCAACTCCAAATGTATATCGACCACATCAGTCCAATACCAATGAGTAGGCATACAAGCAATGCTATTCCACCATCTTTATGCCCATTTCTGAAAGCATAAACCACATTTGCCGACTGCACAATTATCAGTAACAGATTCGCCGCCAAAAGCCATCTGTTGACGTCGGCTGCACCTCCTGCAAACAGCACAGCAAATGATGCCGCAAATGTAATCATAAATAACATGACAATTACCCATTTTGCTCTGTATATAAGCGTCATCGCTTACCTCCTTTCCGCCAAAGGCAAATGAATAGAGCAAGGGCTATGAGATAGCACATAACAGCGACGCACTCTAATGTGACAATATGTGTGAACGCGTTCCATAGCGACCTATTTTCAGATGTAATAAGGTCTTGGTACATGTAATCTGCGCCAATCGCCATAATCAGGTAAATCAAAGTGATGCCAATCACACCGAAGACTATAACGCCTATTATCTTCTGCCACCGTTTCATATCACTCAGAGGTTTAGCAATCGGTTAAATTCATCCAATGAATACACCGTGACCATACAAGCTCCACGTGTTATTTCACTATTAATTAATGGTGCCATTATAGCTTCGCCATTAATTTCCATAACCACAGGTTTTCCGATATTGGCTTTGGTAAATTCCGTCCATTGCTCTACTCTGTCAGAAAATACAAATGAAAGACCGATAACCGGTTGCGACTCATCATAAATATCAATAGCCACATTTCCAATCTGCGCATTGAACATGTTTTCCTCGGAAGCCAACCCTATTGTCCACTCTCCGCTCACGCTTTGGAAACAAATCAGTTTATAGCCCTGCGCCATACTGTCATTGAGCGATTTTATAAATCTCATAAGTTCATCGCGCCCAACGACCGGCTCCCTGAAAAACTTCATGAACTCACTGAACCGGAACTGAATCATTTCTTTTATGCCAAATCGCTCCATTATCCGGCTGATTGCCCGGTTATAATCAGCCATCAAGCTTGAGGGAACCGACCCCGGAGATGGAACTGACAGAAACGAAACGTTCCAATTAACTGAGCATATGTCGCCTGAAGTATATTCCTTGTCTCCTGATTTTATCTTTTTCTTTTCTCTTTCAGTATCGACTGATTTCCGCTTATCAAAAGCCGCTTCGATAACAGCCTCTACCTCTTGACGACTCAATAACGGCTCCGACAATCGAAATCCGGCTTTAGCGCCATTTATATAGTCATCAATTTTAAACCCGGGGAATGCAAGCTTACTTATAACCAATAGTTTACCTGATGACAATCCTAAATCATAAGCTGAAGTCGGGTCCATGCTTTCGAGGAGGTCAATAATGCCGTGAACGGAATACATATTGTCGGCTTCTATGCCTTCACTACCTTTTCTATCTGTAATCAGCTGTAATCCGTTGAATATCCCATATTCAACATAGAGGTTACATATCTCCGTATCAGTCATCCTGTTTATTGCAGCAGTGTCAGTCAAGACCGTCAACCGCTCCATCATTCCTATGGTGTCGGCAGGGAGTGAGACCGACTTGTCAGCTACCTTTCTGACGCCGTCGATAATACATCGCACACGGGGTTTCCAGTCGACACAAATTTGAGCCAGATAATTGGCAATATAATTGCCTTGCATCACACCCATGGAATAATCCTTGACATAGCAGGTATCGTCAACCAACGCTTCGGATGGCACTCCCTTTTCAATCCCACTTATATAATCTTTAGCATCAGTATCTGAAGTAAAAAGATCATTGTCTCCCGATAAAAGTTCGGAGGATGTCGCAAACCCAAGGGAATAAGAAAGTGAGTCGACTTGAGCATAGACCGTCATAACAAAGCTCAGAAAAAATGCACATAACAGTATAAGTCTTGAATACTTCATAATAATGTGATTATATGGATGGCTGCTATTTCTTTTTGTGTTTGAACTTGATGGTTTTCTTGGCGTTGCGTTTGGGATATTTGACCTTGATTGTCACCGGGTCATCGTAGTCATCGGCCTCTATGCGGAGTATCGCTTCTTTAAGGGGGTTGCCGTCCTCGTCTTGTAGAGCATAGTCATAATCCCAGAAAATCCGACAAGAGTGTTTTTCATCAAGGTATTCCGGAGATAGATGTTCAGAATCTTCCTCTCCGTCCTCATCAATCCATACTCGCTCAATATAAAGATTATCACGATCAATCACGTTCCCTTTTTCGTCAGTCACCTTAAGGTCGAGGTAATGTTTCTCTCGTAGCTTTGTATCATAAGGCATTACACCAGCCACAACCACTTCTCCCAATAACGCATTATTTGGAACAAGTGTGATTTCCACGTTCCTCAAATTCTCTGTCACAACAATTATCTGAGGTTCATAACCGACATATTCCACTTTCAATGTATCACCGACACAAGCGGGCAATCCAAAATGACCTTCCAAATCGGTTATGGCGCCTAACGCGGTGCGATTGTTCGAGATTGTTGCTCCGATTAACGGTTCTTTTGATATACTTCCGTCCGGCAACGTATCGCCACTCAACACAATGCCTCTGACCGTGATTGTATCAGCCATTACCGGGATACTTCCTTTCAATAAGTCTTGATGCTCTGTTGGTGTCTGAGCTTCGGAAGTCATCGGCATGAGCATGGCGAGGGATGCAGCCGAGATACCGGCGAGGGCTACGGCTTTCCCTGCGAGGGAGCGGGCGTGGAGCTGTTGCTCAAGGTAGCGCACCTCGGCCTCGCATTTTGGGCATGTGCCGAGGCAGTCGCCCTTGTAGCGACATTCCGATGTGGCGAACTCAATGCCGTTGGCCTCGGCAATCTGCCGACGTATCTCTTTCAGTATCTTGCAGGTCTGTTTTCCTCGTGCCATAGGCAATCAGCGGTTAGGGTCCAAACTTATTGGCAAATTCATATATACGTTAACTTTCTTACCCTCATGTTGTCCCGGAATAAACTCAGGCAATAGTCTGACAACTCTCAATACTTCTCTGTCGAGAGCAGAATCCAATCCGCTGACTATCTGTGGGTCGCATACATGACCTAATGTGTCAACATAAAACTTTACTCTAACAATGCCTTGAAAACACCCCGCCATTTCTTTCGGATATTTGAGATTGTCAGCTATGAATTTCAGCATCGCCGCCTGTCCTCCCGGGAACTCCGGCATTTGCTCAACGAATTGGTATATTCTGTTCTCGTCAGAGTTGGTTGTCGGATCGGGGACGATAATTTCTCCATGAACCCTCACAGTCTCATAATTTTCAGTTATTTCGCCCTCTTTTACTCCAATTAAATTCTCCGATCGACCGCTTGAAACAGTATCTTCGATTATAGGCAATTCGCCTTCTTCAATATCTTCTATTTCTTCAATCATTTCAGGTGATTCCGTAAAATCTCTGAGAAGGGCATCGTCAGGCTGGCTTTTTGAAACCGTGCCGCTGCATCCCGACATGAGAATCATGCCCGCCGATATTCCGGCGAGGGCAATGGCTTTACCGGCGAGGGAGCGGGCGCGGAGCTGCTGCTCAAGGTAGCGCACCTCGGCTTCGCATTTGGGGCATGTGCCGAGGCAGTCGCCCTTGTAGCGACATTCCGAAGTGGCGAACTCGATGCCGTTAGCCTCGGCAATCTGCCGACGTATCTCCTTCAATATCTTGCAGGTCTGTTTTCCTCGTGCCATAGTGTCAGTGTTTGCGGATTTGGTAGGTGAATAAATCAAATCGGGTGAAACCGAGGGCTTCGAGAGCCTTGCGGCTCGCATCGCGGTTGGTGTCGGTATTATAGTCGCGGATCAACGGTATGCGGACAATGCAGTCGTGTTGTCGCCCGGCATCGGCTATCAGGCGGAGGTTGTCGTGAACGAGGTCGTTGGACTGCCCCGTGTAGCTGCGGTAAATGTCGGGGTCCATATCCTTGATGTCGATAATCAGGGTATTGACCACCGGTAGCAGAGCCTCGATGTTGGCTGACGGTACGCAGAGCGATGTCTCCAAGTTGAGTTGCCATGCCGGTCCACACAGTTCGCGAAACTCACGGATAAACTGCGGACGCAGGCACGGCTCGCCACCTCCGAAGGTCACGCCTCCGTTTGTGGCGATGAAATAAAGCTCGTCGATGCGCGTTTCGGCATACAATTCTTCCGGCGAATACTCGCGGAAACGCCCGCCGTCGCCTAATGACTGTGGGTTCAGGCAATATCGGCAACGGAGAGGACAGCCATGAAAGGCCACAAGCGTGGTGACGCCATCGCCGTCAGTCGAAAGGCGATGCCGCGCAATGCCGATAATCTTAGCCCGCTGCGTCTCCATGAGTCTATTACTATTATATCTAAGCAAATATACAACGATTATTTGACATTTGATGTGACAAATGTCCCATCATGACGAGAAAATCAGCTTAAAGCGATGTTTTTCTTAGATTTTATCGTTTGCGAGCTTTCGCAACAGCCCTACAGATAAAAAAGAATAAGTCAAGTCTGTAGCTAACAATTGAAAAGGGACCCAGGAAGAACAATTGAAAAGGGACCCAC
>CAJTSK010000057.1 GCA_910578835.1 uncultured Muribaculum sp. | reverse complement strand
GTTCGAGCCATACTTTATTGCATTATCTGAGTTTTATCGGACAGCAATAATTATATTTCTATTTTCTGCCACATAGCAAACAGGTAAAAATGACAAAACCTGATGATAAATTTTATCACTCGGTATTAAATGCTTATTTTTGCATATTAAGAGTTTGTTTAATAATAGAGATTTATGAAGATAGCGCTTATCGGCTATGGAAAGATGGGAAAAGCCATCGAGAAGATTGCCATGGCAAGAGGACATGAGATAACTGTACGCATCGACAAGGACAATCAGGATGATTTTGAGTCACCGGAATTTGCTGCCTCAGATGTAGCAATTGAGTTTACCACTCCCGCAACCGCTTACAGCAACTATATGCGGGCGTTCGCCCACGGCGTGCCCGTAGTATCGGGAAGCACCGGCTGGCTTGCCGATATGCCCAAGGTAAAAGAGATGTGTGACCGCGGCGACGCCACTTTCTTCTGGACCTCCAACTTTTCTCTCGGTGTCAACATATTTTTTGCGCTTAACCGCTATCTTGCCTCTATGATGGAAGGATTCCCCCAGTATCATCCCTCGATGACCGAAATACATCATATCCACAAGCTTGACCATCCGAGCGGCACTGCAATCACCCTCGCCGAAGGCATCATGGCAAAAGATGACGCTATCAAGTCTTGGTCGGAAGCTGACGAGACTCCCCGCGACACCATCCATATCGAGGCTCTCCGCGAAGGGGAAGTGCCCGGCACTCATATAATAAGCTGGGAAAGCGAGGTCGACACCATCACCATCGAGCACAAGGCAAAATCACGCGAAGGATTTGCCCTCGGCGCTGTAGTGGCAGCCGAATGGACTGCCGGAAAAAAAGGATTCCTTACAATGGACGAAATGATGCACACCCTCGTGCAGCAATCTTCACTGCTTGACATCGTAAAATAATGCAACACGACAATAAACCTGAAAAGCCGTCGTTTATCGACGACCTCCGCCGCCGCATAAAGGAAACCAAGACCACGCGATGGATACGATTCACTCTCGTGGCAATCATCTTTATCCTCTGGGTGGCATGGCTCGGAAGCTGGTGGGTACTCATATTCCTGGTGCTTCTCTTTGACATCTACATCACAGGCTATATACCCCTGACATGGTGGAAAAAGAGCAAAAACAAGACCGTCAAGAGCGTAATGAGCTGGGTCGATGCGATACTCTACGCCCTTGTACTCGTATATTTTGTATTCACATTCGTAGGGCAGAACTACCAGATACCATCATCCTCGCTTGAGAAATCGCTACTCGTGGGCGACTATCTATGGGTCAACAAGATGGCTTACGGCCCGCGTGTACCGATGACCCCGATACATTTCCCGCTGGTGCAGAATACGTTCCCGATTATCAACACCAAGAGCTACACTGATTACCCGCAGTGGGAATACAAGCGACTCAAAGGACTGGGCAATGTCGAGCGCGGCGACATCGTGGTATTCAACTTCCCCGCCGGCGACACCGTGACCACCAAGGTCACCAACCCTGACTACTATACGCTTGTGACCATGCTCGGGCGATTTGCCGTCAACAACAACAAGGAACAGTTTGGCGACGTTATATACCGTCCGGTCGACCGTCGTGAAAATTATGTGAAACGTGCCGTCGGACTGCCGGGCGAACGCATAAAAATCGTTGACGGAGTGATTTATATCAACGGCGAGGAGCAACCTCAGCCCGAGAATGTGCAGTTTAACTATTTCTACCAGCTTAACAACGGCGGCTTTACCGAAAAAGACTGGGAAGAGCTTGGCATAAGTGTCGCCGACCGTAATATCGTGCCTGTTGACCGTGGCGACGTACAGAGCGTCATCGCCAACGGATTCACGGTACTTCCCGACGGTACAGTACCCCCGATTTACGCATCGCCGCTCACCAAGACAATGGTAGAACGCCTTGAAGCCGACAAGCGCATCGCCAATATCATGCAGGTGCCGGCAACAGAGCAGGTGCCGCTCTTTCCCGCCGGAGTGTCGGAAAACTGGACACGCGCCGACTATGGCGAACTGTGGATTCCCCAAAAGGGCGCTACCATCGAGCTTACCCCCCGCAACTGGGCTATCTACAACCGCTGCATACGCAACTACGAGGGTCACCACGACGCATATATCGATGATAACGGCACAGTATATATCGACGGACAACCGGCAAAGACCTACACCTTTGACATGGACTACTACTTCATGATGGGTGACAACCGCGACAATTCAGCCGACTCCCGTTACTGGGGTTTTGTGCCGGAAGACCATATCGTAGGCAAGCCCTGGAAAGTGCTGATATCGTTTGACAAGGACAAAAATCTGTTTAACGGCGGTATAAGATGGAACCGCATACTGAAAGACGCAAATCCCGACAAATGACAGGCTCATCGCCCCTGATACTTTACCCCGAATCAACCCTTGTGCTGCCGCCCGCCTATTGTGGCAGCATAAGGCGTTATGCCGCGATAGCCATGCATGGCGCGTCGGCGGTCGACACTGAGCGCCGTTTCAACAAGCGCGATAAAGAGTGCCACAGATGTGTAATCGAGGGGTCAAACGGCATACAACGCCTTACCGTGCCGCTGGAGAAGCCGCAGGAATGGCACAGCACACGACTGAAAGATGTGCGCGTGTCGTCACATGGCAAATGGTGGCATGTCCATTGGGAGGCAATCTGTTCCGCCTACGGGCGCACACCGTTTTTTGAATATTACGCCGATGACATCGCCCCTGCGTTCAGCGGCGACATAGAGATGCTCGTCGACCTTGACGACATGATTGACCGCTTCTGCCGTTCAGCACTCGGTCTGCCCGAAACATTGCCCGTGCCCGGAAGCGACACGTCAATAGTGAACCGGGTCGAGAATATCCGTGACGTCGAGTATTACCAGATATGGGCCGAACGTTTCGGCTTCACCCCCGGACTGAGTGTGCTCGACCTTATATTTAATATGGGACCCGAGGCACCTCTCGTATTACAGGCGATGACACGATAACAACCCAAATTAACCAATTTTAAGACTCCTCATCAGCAATGAGACTGTCTAACAACCAAGGTTAGGCAGTCTCTATTTTTCATTATTTCGCACAGTCGCCTGGCTCAGTTTTTTGAATATGCTCTTATTTTTCAGCCGATTAATTGGTATTAAAAAAAAACTAAGTTACTATGACTATTTACTTTAGCAAAAGTATTCCCGGCAAATCGGATTTTAGTGGGAGAGGAGGAGGTATTTGCCGGGAGCGGGGGTTGTGATGCGTACCGGATGCACGTTACCATTTTCATCCACGAGAGTGATGTCATTGACAGGAACCGATACCTCAATCATTATCCCGAGTGATGGATTACGGGCTATGTCGGCAGCTGAAGCCTGTACAATGACCTTTCCCTCATCGGGAGTATACACATAGTCAAAATCAAAGTTGTGACGACCTATCCAGAAATCGCCGTAATCGTGGAAATTATAAAGACCCGACTTTGAAAGGTCCATCATCTCCACAAGCATCTTCTGCGCCTCCATCTTCCATTCACGGTTGGGGTGGATAAGGATAATCGACGACATATAATTACCGCGCAGTTTTTCAAATATCTTGTGCCACACGGCGGGCTTTTCATGCCAGTTGTCTTCGGTCATCTTATCCTTTGAGAACACGTCGGAAAAGTGCAGCGGCATCTGCAACACATCAGTCAGGTCACCCGACCAGTCATTTCGCATACGGGTGAAGAAAGGAGTGCCACACATAACATCGCCGGCGGTATAGCATGACGAGAAACTATATTCGCCCGTCACAAGAGCCTGCGGGATATACTTGTTGACACAAAGATGACCGGAGCGGAATCCGCGCACCGAAATCCCGAGGTCGCGCTCAAGTATCTGCTTTGACAATACAATCTCCGCCCAGGTAGAGCCTCCTGTCGTGATGCCTGTGGTCTCGTCATGGTCGGCAGTGGCAGCGTAATCCTCTTCAGTCACCACGGTAAGGGGGAAATGCTCCGACTTACTGAAGTCGGGGAAATGACCTATCGAGTGGCTTCCGATTGTGTGACCCTGCTCCATCAGCTTCTTTACCAACCCGATATTTGTTTCATTATAGAATTGTGAAAGATAGCCTTTGTCACGGTAATAATGCACGGTAAGGAAATAGTGTCCGTTCATTCCGAGGCTATGCTCGTAATCGCCAAGGAAGTGCATCTCCTCATAAGCGGTATTGGAGTCGCAGTCATGAGTAGGCACAAGCACCGCATCATAACCGTCGGGCACGGTATATTTCCATGCAGCGACAGGGTGTGCCGCCACGTAAATCGCGCGCAGGAACAGTGAATATATATCGGCACCCGGCACAAATGTATTGGATGTCTCATGGGAACCGTCATCCTTGTTAAGCTGCGGACGCTGTATGACATCACGCCATTTCACTCCGACAGTATATGTCAAGCCGTCGCCCAGGCTGTTTTTCACCACGGCAACGGTGCCATCCTCATAGCAGGCAAGTGAGGTGCCGCTCTCGGCGACTACATATTCTGTAGCATGTATCAGCTTGTTGCAAATATTGACCTCTTTCTCCTCCGGCTCGTCGAAATATACAAGTTCGGGGTAAGACTCATCGGTCCAGTTTATAAATGAGTGAGTTTTCTTCTGCTGTTTAGCCTCGGTTATGCCAAAAAGCGCGCAGGCTTTCTCACTGAGCGTGGATTCAAGCGAAGGCGCCACAAGCACACCGCCACGGCTCACCCAATCGGTAAGCGCGTCAATCTCCTCGGGGGTAAATGATGCCGACCTCCCTCCTTTCACACGCGACGAAAGCAAAATCATGTCGGCTTTTTCAAGCGCCTCGTCAAGATTGTCGGTGGTAAATGCCGGCATTCCCGCAACTTCAGCCATATATTGTGCCGAATAAAGATTACGGCTGTTTTCCTCGCCCGCCTCCGTCTCGTAATTACGGCTGTTCATGTCAAACACGGCGACACGACGCACCTGTTGCGACGGAAAGACCACCGACTCGCCCGGCTCGGTCTGCGACATGGCGTTATGCCACACTTTCTTAACATTTTCGACAGGATACCCGCCTATGCTGAACCCCGCGTCGGTCGCCGACACAGAGGCATCACTCAACATGGCGACAGTGCCGTCGTGACATTCTATCATAAACTCCGCCTGCACACCAGTCCAGATAGCGGCGGTCATAACTGTTACAGAGAGTATACGCTTCATTTCTTATAAAATTTAGTAACAGTCGTCCCGACTGACAAAATATAATATCCGGAAGAAAGACCCGACACATCAAGGGTCACAGAGAGAGCACCGTCATTGTCACGGCATATCAGGGAGCGCCCGTCAAGCGACATCACGGCAATCCTGTCAAGCGGAGCAAGCCCGGTGACAGTGACGGAGCGTGTCACTCCATCCGTATCAAACAATATATCAGGATTATTGCCGGTTAAAACAGGGGAGATTGAAGTGGGGACCAGTCGCTCAAACGAGAGTCTTTTCACATCGTCGACAGTAGAGCCGTCATCAAGAAGCACAGAAAAAATGTCTTCACCATCGGCAGCGACAAGACAATTGATACGGGAAAGCTCGATACTTTCCGCACGGTCAGTTACCGCACACCATATCATGTCGGCGCCATGCATGGCAACAGCAATTCCGAATGTAAAGACAAAAGTAAACAGTTGTTTCATAGCGATTGGGTTAGTAGATGCAAAGATAATGATAATTATCAAGTTAGCAACACTAAATTGAACAAATCACGACTCACGGAGGTTAGACTGCTATAACATCAATAAATCAAAAAGAGATGAGCACCGCCGATTACTTCAACCGCATGGCTGACAAATGGGACGAAATGTTTACAACCGACCCGGAAATCATCAATTACATACTCGACAAAGCTGAAATCGAGCCTGACAACATAATACTTGACTGCGGCACAGGCACAGGCATCCTGATACCTTACTATGCCTCACGTCTCGCCGGAAGCGGATGGGTCGACGCCTACGACATATCCACCGGAATGCTTAACAAGGCTCATGAGAAATACGCAGCCACCCGCAAGGCGAGGTTCATACTTGGCGATATCGAGCATGACACGCTGTTTGGCGCCTACGACCGCATAGTGATGTTCTGTATGCTTCCCCATCTGGAAGACCCGGTAGGTACTGTCGCCCGCCTTGTCGACCACAACCTCATGCCGGGCGGAAAACTGCTCATAGGCTTTTCATGCAGCAAAGAAAAAATCAACAGCTGTCACCGCGACATCACGGGGATGCTCCGCAGTCATTTTCTCGACTCGGCAGAAGAGCTCGCCGCCCGGCTGCACGATGCCGGGCTGACCACCGACTACATCGAAGACAATGACCGCTGCTACATGATACGCGCCACAAAAGCGTGAGCCTCGCTGACGGATTGTCATAAAGATTGCGATTAAAACTTTTTATTTGTATATTTGCCCACAATAAATCAACAAAAGCATAACAATGAAGAAGATAGGGGCACTTTTATCAGGGCTGCTGTTGACTGCAAGCCTTAACGCCGGAGAAGCGGAGCTGGTAAAATATGGGAAATTTGAGAACTGGACCACCCGTAATATCCCGGAATCAAAACTGATAGGCGGCAAGACAAAACAGGTCTACGAAATAGCGCCAAACGCCACGATAAACGGAGCGGAACCCTACCACAACACAGGCGGCTCCCCCTGGGCTACCTCCAATGTGATGGCAAATGTCATGGGCATCGTGAAAGCGAGCAACACCGTATTTCCCGACCATAACCCCGCGGGAGGGCGATGCTGCAAGCTATGCACCATGATGGAGGAGGTAAAAGTGCTCGGCATGGTAAACCTCAAGGTGCTCGTAGCCGGCTCCATATATCTCGGCTACAACATCGAGCCTATACGCAACACCTCCAACCCCTATGCCAAGATGGAGATGGGCATCCCATTCACGCGCCGGCCCAAGTCGCTTCGCTTTGACTACCGCGTCGAGATACCCGAAGGAGTGCAACGCATACGCGCCACCGGCACCTCCACCAAGACACTCCCCGGCAAAGACAATGCCGAAGTCTACATATTGCTGCAACGCCGCTGGGAAGACGCCGACGGCAATATCTACGCCAAGCGTGTAGGCACAGGCAGGGAGCGATACGCAAAATCCACGTCGGGCTGGGTGTTGAAACATGACATACCGGTATATTACGGCGACATGAGCACCCATAAAGACTACCGTGAATACATGGGGCTAATACCCTCATCGCGCAGCTATTATGCAAAAAACTCAAAAGGAAAGATGGTACCGGTGAAGGAAGTGGGATGGGACAGCCCCGACGCCACCCCCACCCATCTGCTCGTGATGGCTTCATCGGGCTGCGGGGTAGCCTATGAGGGCACACCCGGCATGACGCTATGGGTCGACAATATCCAACTCATTTATTAATCAATCCATAAAAAAACGTCACTACAGCATATTATAAGCCATTTTATTGAGTTAGTTTTGTGATATTAAAGGAAAAAAGAGTTATATTTGCACCTTGAAATTTTAGACACAAAAAATTTTATAACTTTAATATCATTATTAACTAACACATGCAAAGCAAAGGTACTACCGGAAGTGTAATCTCCGGTGTGATAGCAATCTTCTTGGTGCTCGTGTGTCTGTTTTACCTCTCATTCAGCTGGGTGACCTCACGCTATGAGAAGAAAGCGGAGACTTATGCCTTGGTTGTCGCTAACGGTGACGCCAACGGAGAAGCCTACAAGAAAGCCTACAAAAACTACATCGATTCAATCGGTAAGGAGAAAGTTTATCCCGTATTCGGCTATACGTTCAATCAGGTACAAAAGATGGGCGTAGGCTTAGGTCTTGACCTAAAGGGTGGTATGAACGTGATACTTCAGGTGTCAGTGCCCGACATCCTGCGTTCAATCGCCAATGCCGACGACAACAAGACATTTAACCGCGTTCTCGCCGCCACCGACTCAGTGGTTAAGAAAACCAAGACAAGCGACTACGTGGCTGCATTCTTCAAAGAATATAAGCGCATCGACCCCACAGCCGACATGGCGGTGGTGTTTAAAAACGTTGCCAAGCGTGGCGAATCGGCCGACCAGGTTGAAAACACTGTAAAGCAGGAGGTAAAAGACCGCGTGTCAAGCTCTACCAACGTGCTTCGCAATCGTATCGACCAGTTTGGCGTGGTTGCCCCCAACATCCAGGAGCTTGAAAAAGACGGACAGATACTTCTTGAGCTTCCGGGCGTAAAGGAGCATGACCGTGTACGTGAGCTTCTCAAAGCGTCGGCCAACCTCGAATTTTACGAAACTTACACTATCGACGAGATACAGAGCCAGCTGATGGCACTTGAGACCGCGCTTCGCGCCGACTCAACCGGTGTTGCCAAGACATTCCTCGGCAACTTCGACGGACAGGGCTACGCCGGCACTCCCATCGTAGGTATGGCTACCCAGGCCCACCGCGAAATCATCGACTCTATCCTCGGTACCGCAACCGCAGCGCGCATACTTCCCTCCAACCTCAAACTCCGCTGGGAAGTAAAACCGCAGGAAGTACAGTACACCGACACAACCACCAACGCTACCCGCAAGGCAGAGCTTTTCTCGCTCATCGCCCTCAAGTCCAACAACGGCAAGCCCGCTCTTGGCGGTGATGTCGTGGTATCGGCTTCAAGCGACTTTGACTCCATGCAGGGTAACTATGTGTCGATGAACATGAACAGCGAAGGTTCAAAAGCATGGGCACGTGTAACACAGAACAATCTCGGCAAGCCCGTGGCAATCGTGCTTGACGACCATGTTTACTCTTACCCGCGCATCAACTCCGTTATCGAAGGCGGTCGCTCTCAGATTACCGGTAACTTCTCGGTAGAAGACGCGAAGGACCTTGCCAACGTGCTCAAGTCAGGTAAAATGGCCGCTAAGGTCGACATCATCAGCGACACCGTAATCGGTCCGTCGCTCGGTAAGCAGGCTATCCACGACGGATTCATGTCATTCATCATCGCCCTTGTGCTACTGATGATTTTCATGATGCTCTTCTACGGTGTCGTACCCGGTCTTATCGCCAACATCGGTCTTGTATGCAACCTCTTCTTCACGATGGGTATCCTCGCATCGTTCCAGGCAGTGCTCACCCTTTCCGGTATCGCCGGTATCGTGCTTGCGCTCGGTATGGCAGTCGATGCCAACGTGCTTATCTTCGAGCGCGGCAAGGAAGAGCTTCGCGCCGGCAAGAATATCCGTCAGGCTATCGCCGACGGTTACAGCAACGCATTCTCTGCAATCTTTGACTCTAACCTTACGTCAATCATCACCGCAGTAATCCTGCTTCTCTACGGTACAGGTCCCATCAAGGGATTTGCCACCACTCTTATCATCGGTATCGTATGCTCATTCTTCACGGCAGTATTCCTTACCCGTCTGGTATTTGTGGCATTTGGCAACACCGCTCCCTTCAAGCGTCTTACCTTCACCACTCCGCTTTCACGCAACATGCTCAACAACACAGCGTTCAACTTCCTTGGCGCCCGCAAGGTATCATTCCTTGTATGCGGCATCTTCGTTGCGATTGTAGTTGTTTCGCTCTTTGCTCGCGGCATGAACCAGGGTATCGACTTCTCAGGCGGACGTAACTATATCGTACAGTTTGACCATCCTGTCAAGACTGCCGAGCTTCAGCAGAAACTTGCCCCGATGTTCCCCAACTCGTCACTGTCAGTAATCACCATCGACAATGACACCAAGGTACGTATCTCAACCAACTACAAAATCAACGAGGAAACCGACGGCGTTGACGCTGAAATCACTGAAATCCTTTACAAGGGACTTAACAGCGAGCTTGGCGGAATGTCGCTCTCCGACTTCTCAACAACCAACGAAAACATCGGTATCCAAAGCTCACAGAAGGTGGGACCGACCATCGCAGCCGACATGAAGAAAGATGCTTACATCGCCGTAATCCTGTCGTTGATTGCAATGTTCCTCTACATCTTGCTCCGATTCCACAACGTGGCATTCTCGGTAGGTGCGCTCGCAGCGGTAGCCTTCACTGCATTCACCATCATCGGATTCTATTCGCTCTTCTGGGGCGTGCTTCCCTTCTCGATGGAAATCGACCAGTCGTTTATCGCCGCTATCCTTACCGTGATCGGTTACCAGATTAACGATACAGTGGTTGTGTTTGACCGTGTGCGTGAAAACTCACAGCTTTATCCCAAGCAAGACTTCTTCACCACCATCAACAACTCAATCAACAGCACCCTCGGTCGTACAATCATGACCTCATGCTCTACCCTCCTGGTGCTTCTCTGTATCTTCATCCTCGGTGGTGACTCAATCCGCAGCTTTACCTTTGCGATGCTCTTCGGTGTAATCACCGGTACACTTGCAACCATCTACGTTGCAGCTCCGGTAGCATATCTCACCGACCGTCGCCGCAACTCAAAGAAAGCATAACCCCCAACCTTTACTATAACATGACAGGCTGCCCTGATGGGCAGCCTGTCTTTTTTTTATTACCAATTATTACTGTCCGCTAAACCATAAAAAGTCGAGTCCAACTTCCTGCATGGCAG
>CAJTSK010000056.1 GCA_910578835.1 uncultured Muribaculum sp. | reverse complement strand
CGATGGCATACCCGTGGTTAATATGTCCGCCCCCAATCCCATTCCTACCCTGTAAAGGGTTGCACAGGTGCGTGTGGCATTATGCAACCCGCATCGGGGAGTAAAAAGATATCTCTGTATTCCCCGGCGGGGAATATTCTTTGTTTAGCCCGGGGTTGAGCGCAGCGATACCCCGGGTATTGAATAACCCATTTTTTGTTTCCGATAGGAATCATCAAAATTTAGCAACGGGAGGATTCCTTTCGGAAACCATGCGGTGTGTCATGGGTTCCGTGGGTATCGCTGCGCTCAACCCACGGCTACACGAGGGACAATCCCCTGCGGGGAATGCGCGCGCATGGCGGTGGGGTGTGTTATTCTTGCATCGGGGTGTAAAAAGACAGGGTGTAGCGAGAAGCGCTACACCCTGTCGGTGAGTTTTTAGTGGAAAAATCAGGGATTATTCAACGATTCTTACCTTCTTGCCATCTATGATGTAGATGTTGCCGGCAGAAGGATGCTCTATGCGGCGGCCGTTGAGGTCATAAACCTTGATATCTTTGTTTCCATCGATAATTGCAAGTGAAAGTCCTACGGTCTTAGCCTTGAGAGTGACTACTGCGTGGTGTTCCATGCTTTCAGTAAAGTCTGCCTCAGCTTCGCCATCTTCGTAGCCTTCCTTGGTTACCTTGACAGAGATTTTCGTGCCGATAACATCGCCTACTTCAAGAGTCGCAAGACCGTATTCATTGGTAGTACCTTCCTGTCCGTTAGCGATTACTGTCGCGTCAACTACCGGTTCGCCTTCCTCGTCAATGACGCTCACCTTAAGTGTGCAGTCAGGATTTGCAAGAATTGCAATCACAGTAGCCTCCATGCCTTCAGTGAAGTCGGCGGTGCCTTCCCAGAACATATAGTCCTTCATGACGGTCACTGGCAGAGTCTTGCCTATAACGCCTTCAAGGGTGAATGTAGCAGCACCGTTTTCACCGGTCACTTTCTCTTCTCCGTTGACCGTTACATAAGCACCTTCAACAGGGTCGTAGTCGGCAGTCACAGCTCTTACGGTAAGAGTGCAAGCAGGTTCTTCAAGAATTGCAATCACAGTAGCCTCCATGCCTTCGGTGAAGTCGGCAGTGCCTTCCCAGAACATATAGTCCTTCATGACGGTCACTGGCAGAGTCTTGCCTATAACGCCTTCAAGGGTGAATGTAGCAGCACCGTTTTCACCGGTCACTTTCTCTTCTCCGTTGACCGTTACATAAGCACCTTCAACAGGGTCGTAGTCGGCAGTCACAGCTCTTACGGTAAGAGTGCAAGCAGGTTCTTCAAGAATTGCAATCACAGTAGCCTCCATGCCTTCGGTGAAGTCGGCAGTGCCTTCCCAGAACATATAGTCCTTCATAACAGTCACGGCAACGGTTTTTCCGATAACACCGTAAAGCTCCATTTTAGCTTCGCCCTTTTCATCAGTAACAGCTTCGCTGCTTCCGGCATATACATAAGCGCCTTCAACAGGATTGTCGTTGGTGTCAAATGCCTTTACATTGAGGGTGCAAGGAAGCTCTACCGCGAAGCGAGCCGCGTGATTGGCATAATAATATCCCTCCTCTTCACCTCCGAAGATACCGACACCAAGACCTCTTTTGGGGAAGGTAATCTTATTGTCGACAAGTGTTCCCGGTTCATTGCTAAACAATGTGATATGCTCTTCGCCATATATAGTGATACCAATGGGAACTTCTGATATTGTTACGTTTTCTATGTCAGAAGCGTCAATGTCGATGTAGTGGTTGTGATCGAAGTGGCACTCGATTAATTCTTCATATTCTTCTGCAAGTTTATGAGTTGCATAAGGATTAACAAGGCGATAAAGACCGGGAGTGGTTTTGCTTTCAAGCATTTCAACCTTTATTGGGGCAATAGCGTCGTCAATTCCATATACCGGACCAAAAGTGTCGTCGGTGAACTGAACATTGCCAATAGAGGTCCAATCCTCGGGATTGTGAGCAAAATTGTAGAAATACAAAACATCTCCTGCCGCAACTTCGCCGGCATCGTTAAGTCCTACTACAAATATGCTGAACCATCCGGCTTCGTTTCCAAGACCTATATTGTATATGCCTTGTTCGATATCACGTCCATCTTCTGCTATAATCTTAAGATTTCCGGCTGTTGCGAGATAACGACCGGGGATTGCCTCCCATTTGTATGACTTGATGTCTTCACCTCCTTCAAAACCGATAAGAGCAATATTGTCATCGTTGGCACACATGTTCAATTGCAATAACTCGAAGCTGTAGTCGGCACCGGTATCCGGAGTGTAGGTGCCGCCGGGAAGCACGATTACCAGATCTTCCTGAGTCATGAATACAGTTTCGCTGTATTCTGAAGGAATTACCGGCTTGTAATTTTCGTCAAATTCAAGTACATTCCACGGCTCAATGCCAAGACCCACGGCTATGGCGCCGGCGGGAATGACGGCAACCTTATTTTCAAAAGAGCCAAAATCTGTCTGTGAGATTACATATTTATTCTCATAGGTAAAGGGGTCAAGCAGGTTGTATTCAGCCTCCGTGATAACAGGACCTCCATCTAAGGTGTTGAAAATCATGTAGGAGTCTACATTCGGATCGGCAAGAGAAAGACCCATGTCGCCGACATTGGGATTGTTGTCGTGGATGTTTACCATGCGGTATATGCCCGGCTGTGTCTGGGATTCCTGAATCTCTACCTTGAAGTTTTGTACAGGTACACCATAATCGGCAAGCGGAGCTACCGTGATGGCGTCATAGTAGTCGGCTTCACCGATTGTTTCCCAATTGTATCCGCCGTCGGGAAGCACCTTGTTGACGCGAGAATTGCCTTTTGATTCCTTGAATACCAAGGGATTCACGCTTGAATGCTTCTTGAAGTTGAGCTGTTTGTCAGATTTAGTCAGTTTCACGTCAACGGGCTTCACATTTGTGATATCGCCGTATGTGATGTCACCGACCCTGTCAGCTGCCACCTTTGCAGGCATCGCGGCATTTACGCCGGCTGCAACAACGGCAGATGCTAAAAAAGAGTAAAGTTTTTTCATACGCAAAATTTTAAATTTTCCATTTGTGTTTGCTAACGTCCGCAAATATATGCAAAAAAATCAATATTTATAAATTTTTATACTCAAAATGACACATTTTTCTTGTGGATAATGATTGTTTTGCGATTTTGTGGCGTTTAAAGTGATTGTTATGTTTCCGGTTGTGCGTTTTCGTAGTCCGTGTCAGTTTGACGGCGTTAGGCGCGGGATGGCGATGGTGGAGGGGAGGAGGTCACGGATGGTGGCGATGTCGCGGCTGAGGTGTATCTCAAATTCCGAGGCGGCGCCCGGGTCGATGCCTGCGTAACATGTCGAAAGTGTCGCCGACGCGACAGCAGTCTCGATTGCATGGCGGGCCGCCTTTATTGTGTCATCGGTAGTGCCGGCGCGAAGCTTAATCGTGATTGGCATTATGGTGTCGTCATCTTCTCCCGGATGTATCGACTCGATATTGCCCACGGCGGCGAGAGCCACTCTCAGAAAAGAGCTGCGTATGACCGGGATGAGCGCCCGGCGGTTGTCGGGGGTGAGTAGTGTGGGCGACGGCGCGGAGTCGGGAGTGAGGATGTTGCGCAACGCAGCTGTTGCATAGATTTCCTTGGCAACTGCTTCAGTGGAGATGTTGATTTGTGCTGACTTGTATTGCATGATATATTAATTTGTTAGACGGATGCTTTTTAGCCGGTGACGGTTGTAGCCTCGGGCGATTTTCACGGCATAAGATGGCGAGATGAAAAATCCCGACGCTTTTTCCGATAGGATTACCTCGGTCACGGCGTCAAGGATGGTGATGCCCGGTTTCGAGGCGACTTTTACGGCAACTTTGTCAAAAATCTCTGTCCAAAGTCGCCGTGACATCCTGCGAATTGGTGTTTTGCCATTTTTGCGCATATTTAATATGCGGCGATAGGCGTAGTCAATGTCCACGTAATAGCGTGGTGCCGGTGAATGGGCGGCGGTCTCTATAGCCGCCGTAGTAGTGTCGTAGCGCCATGATGCGTGTAGCTTGCATGCTTCGAGGAAGTCTTTGTCGCGTCGGGGTGAAAGGGTGTGGGTAGTCATAGTTGTTAGATTACATTTGCTTTGTGTTGCAAATATACAATATGAGATAGGTAAAATACAAGTACAGGCGTGTTAAAAACTATTAATTCCTGACTCTGCTTGACGAAAAGTCAGGAATGTCACGTTGTTATAAGTAAGATATTAAACGAAGAAAGCCTTGACTGCGCGATTTTGCAGCCAAGGCTTTTTATCTTATCGAAACGAGGTGGCTTAGTGGCAGCCGCAGCTACCGTCACCGCAACCGTCACCACAGTTGCCGTCGCCGCAGTGGTCGTGGTCACAGCCACATCCGCAGCCGTGGGCGGGCTGAAGTTCTTCAGGAGTGGCGTCGCGCACTGTGATTACCTTGCCTTTGAAGCGCACATCCTTGCCTGCGAGGGGGTGGTTGAAGTCCATCTTCACCTTGTCACCGGTGATTTCGAGCACTTTACCGTTGAGGCGGAAGCCGTCGGCGGTCATCATGGGGATGTCGGCGCCCGGCTTGATATGCTCGGCGTCAAACTTTCCGTCAATTTCAAATACGCTCTTGTCGAGTTCGACGATCTGTTCGGGGTCGGGCATGCCGAAGGCTTCTGCTGCTTCAACCTTTACGTCAAATTCACCGCCTTGTGCGAGTCCGTCAAGAGCCTTTTCAAGCGGAGCGATTACACCGCGGGTCACACCAAACACGATGCGCTCGGGATTTTCCGGGTCAACCTGATGCACAAGCTGCTCGCCGTCGGGATTTTCAACATAGAGGTCATATACCATTTCGACATATTTGCCGGGTTTGATCTGTTCCATAATTTATAATATTAAGTGTTGTATCTGTTGACTATATATAACAAAAACCGCGCCAAAAATGTTATGCCGGTCCGAGTGCCGAAAGCAGTGCCGAGCTGATCGACATGTATATTACCATGCCTATGATGTCGTTGGTAATCGATATGAACGGGCCTGTCGCGAGAGCCGGGTCAATCTTGAAGCGTTCAAGCGTCAAGGGCACGAAGGTGCCGAATATCGAGGCAAATACCACAACGGCAAATAGCGACAGCGACACTGCGATAGTGGTGACCTGGGTAGGCCCGAGGGCAAACATGTTGTAGACAAATACTATGAGCGATATGATGCAGGCGTTGAGCAAGCCTACACCAAGCTCCTTGAACAACTGTTTTGCCGAGCCGCTTACGTCGAGCGAGCCGTTGGCGAGTCCCTGCACGATTATTGCCGACGACTGTATGCCGACATTTCCTCCCGTGCCGCCGATAAGCGGGATGAAGAGCGCCATCGCGGGATTAACCGCAAAGCCGCTTTCAAAGTGTCCGAGGATGATGGAGTTGCCGATACCGCCGAGTATGCCTATGAGCAGCCATGGCAGTCGCGCCTTGGTCTGGTCGAAGAGGGTGTCGTCGCTCTCGACGTCGCCCGAGAGACCTGATGCAAGCTGGTAGTCGCGCTCGCTCTGCTCGCGCGCCTCGTCCATTACGTCGTCGACGGTAATCTGTCCTACGAGCCGCCCTATCGAGTCGACCACCGGCATCGCCACAAGGTCATACTTCTCAAAGTCGAGAGTCAGCTCGTCGACAGGGGTGTCGGTCTTTACCGATACGGGGTCGACTTCCATCACATGCTTTATCTTTGACACCGAGGGGTGGGTAATCATCTTTTTTAACGGGAACACTCCACGCAGGCGGTAGTCATTGTCGACGACATAGACGTAGTAAATCTCGTCGAGGTCTTCTGCCTGCTTGCGCATCTCCTGCACACATTGTGGCATGCTCCAGTTTTCGTTGACCACAATCATCTCGGTACCCATGATACCGCCGGCGGTGTCCTCGTCATATTTCAGCAGGTCGATGATGTCGCCCGCCTGTTCCACGTCGTCGATGTGGGAGAGGATTTCGTCGCGGTCTTCCTCGTCAAGCTCCTGGATGATGTCAACGGCGTCGTCAGTGTCAAGATGGTCGATTACCTGACGGGCGATATCCTCTGTCGACATGGCGCTGAGGAGCTTGTGACGGTCATCTTCGTCAAGTTCCATCAATACGTCGGCGGCTGTCTGGTCATCGAGCAGGCGATAGAGAAACTCCGCCTCGTCGAGGTCAAGGTCCTGATATAGTTCCGCAATATCGGCAGGGTGCAGTCCGGTCAGCTCCTTTCGTGCAGCTTCTTCGTCATGCCTGCCGATAATATCGCGGAGGAAGTCAAGATATTCAGGTGTATATTCTTTCATTAACTGTTGGTTGCGGCGTCGCGTAAAGCGGCGACACGATTAGTGAGATCGATGAACTGCGCCACACTCAGCTGCTCGGGACGTAGCGCCCACACCGGGTCATCGCCGATGGCGGTGCCGGGAGGGAGTAGCCCGCGGAGAGAGTTGCGCAATGTCTTGCGGCGCTGACCGAAAGAGGTCTTTACGATGGTCTTGAACAGGCGTTCGTCGCAGCCGAGCGAGGTGACATCGTTGCGCGTGCAGCGAATCACACCCGACTTTACCTTGGGGGGCGGGTTGAACACATGTTCGTCGACCGTAAACAGATATTCCACATCGTACCATGCCTGTAGAAGCACGCTCAGAATGCCATAGACCTTCGACCCGGGGCCGGCGGCGAGACGCTCGGCGACCTCTTTCTGCAACATGCCCGAACAGCATGGTATAAGGTCCTTATAGTCAAGGACCTTGAAAAATATCTGTGACGAGATGTTGTAGGGGTAATTGCCTATTACACAAAACGGCTTTCCGCCCATCACCTCGGCAAGGTCCATCTTGAGGAAGTCACCTTCTATAATCCTGCCTTTGAGGTCGGGGAAATTGGCGTCAAGATACTCGACACTTTCGCTGTCGATTTCCACCACTTTTACGTCATGACCTTCTTCAAGCAGGAAACGGGTGAGTACCCCCATGCCCGGACCTATCTCCAACACGGGCACTCCTTTTGACCCGTCAAGCGTGGCGGCTATGCGCTGCGCAATCGACAAGTCGGTCAGGAAGTGCTGTCCGAGTGCTTTTTTGGGCTTTACTTTCTGCATAGGTAGTCAATTGTTTACTTTACTGTTTCGAGCAGCTGTGTGGCGGCATTCTTGGTGTCGACCTTCTTGATTATGTGGGTAATCTGATGGTCGGCATCGCTTACAAATGTTGTGCGCACGGTGCCCATGTATTCCCTGCCACACATCTTTTTGAGCTGCCATACGCCAAACTCGCTGTTGACCTTTCCTTCAGGGTCGCTGAGCAGGATAAAGGGCAGGGAGTGCTTGCCGGCAAATTTTGCGTGGCTTGCAGCGGAATCCTTGCTTATGCCTATGATTTCATATCCAAGGTCGCGCAGTTCGGCATAACCGTCGCGCAGAGAGCATGCCTCGGCGGTGCAGCCGGGGGTGTTGTCTTTGGGATAGAAATACACGATAAGCGGTTTCCCTGCAAAATCGGAGGCTTTCACTTCCTTTCCTTCGGCGTCATAGCCAAGGAGTTCGGGCAATTTATCTCCAATTTCCATGTCGTATAAGAGCTTGTTTAGACGGTGAGTATCTCTTTTTCTTTTGCGGCGAAAAGCTCGTCAATTTTCTTGAGGTATTTGTCGTGGAGTTTCTGAGCCTGAGCCTCGGCATCTTTCTCGACATCCTCGGGCATACCCTGCTTGATTGCCTTTTTCAATCCGTCGATAGCGTCGCGACGGGCATTTCTTACCGATACCTTGGCATTTTCAGCCTCTGCCTTTGACTGCTTTACGAGCGCCTTGCGGCGGTCTTCGGTCAACGGGGGGATTGAGAGGCGTATCACTTCACCGTTGTTTTCAGGGGTTATGCCAAGCTCCGAGTTGATGATGGCTTTCTCGATTTCCTTGAACATGGACTTCTCCCAGGGGGTGATGGTGATGGTGCGGGCATCGGGAACACTTACGTTGGCGACATTTCCAACGGGCACCGCGCTGCCATAGTATTCTACACGTATGCCGTCAAGAATCTTAGGGTTGGCCTTACCGGCACGGATGTGGGCAAGCGATTCGTCAAGATAGGCAATTGCCATTTCCATCTTCTCCTCTGCGGGGTCAAGATAAGTCTTTACGTCAGTCATAATGATATGTGTATTGAGAGTTAATTGATTAACATTGATTGATGCTGGTGCCTGTGAATAGTGGAGGCACTATTATTAATAAACCAGTGTGCCGATAGGTTCACCTTCAAGCACCTTTTTAAGGTTGCCGGGGGTGTCCATGTCAAACACTATGATCGGGAGCTTGTTTTCCTTGCATAGAGCAGTGGCGGTAAGATCCATCACCTTAAGCCCGCGGTTGTAGACTTCATCGTAGGTGATTTCGGCAAACTTGGTTGCCGTGGGGTCTTTTTCGGGGTCGGCGGTGTAGATACCGTCGACGCGGGTGCCTTTCATCATCACCTCTGCTTCCACTTCGATGCCGCGAAGTGCCGAGCCGGTGTCGGTGGTGAAGAAGGGGTTGCCGGTGCCACCCGATATGATTGCCACGGCGCCGCCGTTCATCGCCTCGATTGCGCGCCATTTGCTGTAATGCTCTCCGATCGGAAACATGTTGATGGCGGTAAACACCTTGGCGGGCTGTCCTGCCGCTTCGAGTGCCGAACTTAGAGCCAGCGAGTTGATTACAGTGGCGAGCATGCCCATCTGGTCGCCTTTCACGCGGTCAAATCCTTTTGATGCGCCCGAAAGTCCGCGGAATATGTTGCCGCCGCCGATTACGATAGCCACCTGCACGCCTGAAGCCGCTACCTCATGTATCTGTGCGGCATACTCGTTAAGACGTTTTGTGTCGATGCCGTAGCCCTGTTCGCCCATAAGCGATTCGCCGCTTAATTTCAATAATATGCGCTTATATTTTGTTCTCATCTCGATAAATTGTATTTTTATATTGTTTTTTAATTTAGCAAAGATAATAAAAACAAATTAAAGAGATGTCTAATTTGTCATTTTCCATTCGCAATGTAGTGTCGGGCATGGTACTTATGATGCTGCCGGTTGCCCTCAGCGGCTCGCCGGCGCGTGATTATGCGGCGACTGCGGCAAAAGCGGAGCGATTTTTCAAGTATCAGGAGTGGGCTAATGCGGCGGCGATGTATGAGGTAATGCTGGAAGATAGTGCGAAGGTGGTCGACACCTATGCCCACGCGATAGCCGTGGCGGGTATGCGTAATCTGCCCGATTATGAAATGTCGCTGCTTGAGCGCGCACAGAAAAATCTTATTCCCTTGGACTCGGTGTTTGAAGGGGTGAAGACTGTGAGTTTTGCGATGGGACACAATTCGCTCTACGAAAATTTCCTGCTGCTTGTCAAGGAGCGTCAGCCTTGGCTTACAAGGAGCATTGAAAAGCAGTTGCTGCGCTATTATATGTTCAGGGGCAATGCGCCGGAAATCATCCGTTACAGCAAGATTATGCTTAGCGGTGCGCCCGACAATGCGGAGTATCTCGGCAATCTTGCCATGGGATATATGCTCGATGGTAACGATGACGAGGGGATTGCTGTCTACAAGAAGCTGCTCGATTATCACCCCGACAATTACAAGGCACTTCTTATGCTTGGCAATTATTATGACATGAAAGGTGACACAGCGCAGGCTCTCGGCTATCTGCGCCGTGCCGACTCGATACGCGCCACTCCCTATGTGACCGAAATCTTGAAGCGCCTCTCGGGAAAGTGTAAGCGCAACTAACTCCCTCTTAATTGGTCCCTGTTTCCTTTGATTAGAGTATTGCTAATCAGATTCTAACCGAAGAAATCTCTGCTGTTTTTTTACTACATTCATTCATACGGAGATTATGGATTTGCCGAAAAAAGCTGACAGCATGGCAAGTGTGGAGACAGTGAAATTATGCTGTCCGCTCAGCCATCGGGTTATCTCGCTCGGGCGCTTTCCCAGCTGGTCGGCAAATTCCTTCTTTGAAAGACCGCGCTCCCGCATAAGGGCATCGATTTTATTGGATATTGCGAAAGACAGATTAATTTCCTCCTTCATCGCCGGTGGTACCTGACCGACCATTTCCCGGTATTTGTTTCTAATATCTTTCATAGCTTAAACGTTTTGTCGGTTTCGATTGTCTTGGATGTTATTGTTACGGTTCCGTCACGTTGCCCCTCTTTCAACAGTTCTTCAAATTTCTGTAAGGTCAGGACATATCCACGCAACGAATCATCTTCTTCATATGTCCGCGAGTTTTTTACACCTCCATTGCCCAGAACAAGAATCCGGTCGGAGAGACGCAGACAATATAGACGGAGTTTTGAGCGAAGCACAGGAAGAGCTACCACAGAATCACGCATCTTGCCCTCGGGACGGAAGAAACGTTCCAGCGCCCCTTCATCGGCAATCTTATCTACAAGCTGTACAATGCGTAACAAGTCTTGATTCAATTGAGCGTCTTCAATAAATTTGGAATAAAAACGTTCATATTCACTCTCGGCTTCTTCCGAGAACTGAATAGTGTAAATGGTACACTTGTCTGTGTCGTTGACTAAAACCAGTTCTACTTCACTCATATATAGTTTTTTTATTACAACGCAAAGATACTTCATTTGTTTTACATAAATGTGAAATAAATGAAGTTTTCTGTGCTTTTATTGTATTGGTAATTATTACTGTCCGCTAAACTTTTTTAGATTCTAAAAAATTAGGGCTGGCACCT
>CAJTSK010000055.1 GCA_910578835.1 uncultured Muribaculum sp. | reverse complement strand
CTCCTCTTTCAAGAATGAAAATCTTGCGTCCTAACCGATAGACGAATGGGCCGGCTTCACACTCGGTGCAAAAGCGAGTGCAAATATAGACACTTTTTTTATTTCTCGCAAATTTTTTTACACAAATACCTCATTTTATGTTTTTTTCAGCATTTTTTTCGTGTTTTCGACCCCAAAAATTCGATTTTCGGCGCTTTTCAGTCATAATTATGGCAGAAAAAGTTTGAAGTCACGACACGACAAATTAATTTTGCAAAGGCATGAAATCACTCCATTGCATAGCGCTTCACACTGTCAGATACAACGACAGCAACAATATCCTCACCGCCTTCTCGCTTGAAGAAGGGAGGGTGTCGCTCCTTATTCCCGCATCGGCATCACGCGAGGCCCGCCGACGACGCGCCATAACTATGCCAATGTCTTTTTTTGAATGTGTAGCCAACTATCGCCACGGACACTCCATCGCCAACATCTCCGATGTCAAGCAGTCGATACCGCTCCCGGGGCTTACGGGCAACCCGATTAAAATCACCGTGGCGCTATTTCTTGCCGAACTCCTCGGCACCATATTGCGCGAAACCCCGGAAGACGCGCTCCTGTTTGACTATCTCGCCTATGCCGCCCGACAACTAAATGACGCCGACAACGGGGAGACGGCAAACTTCCCGATACATTTCCTCTACCGCCTCGGACGATTCCTCGGCATAGAGCCCGACACATCCACCTATCGCCGTGGAAGAGTCTTCGACATGCTCGACGGAACATTTCGCGACAGCGCGCCGCTCCATCGGCGCTTCCTTGACGGCAGCGACGCAGAGGCGGTCTACATGCTGTCACGCATGAGCTGGGACAACTACGGCATGTTCAGGTTTAACCGCGACCAACGCCGGCGCATACTCGCTGCAATAATAGACTACTACACCGTCCACTATACCTCACTCACGCGCCTCAACTCCCTCGAAGTAATGAAAGAGCTATTTGACTGAACCCTTACAATTCTTTGACCCCGTAAGGACATGTTGAAGCCCCATCCTCAACATGACATGACCAGCCATTATTGAGGTTACATCCGCCGGAATACATTTTATAAGGACATTCAACATTAGGAGGAAAGGGTAAGCAAGACGAAGCAGCCTGATAACCAGATGCATCATTGGCAGGTCTCGAAGCGGGAGAAAACAATTCCCCCTTAATCATGCCGACTACAAGCACTATGGCTGCCAAGATTGAAATCATAGCGCCAAAAAACACCCCGAAAACCAAAGATAAAGCAAGCAAGACAAATCGCTTCACCATGCCAAAGCCTGTCATGGTCGACGATACTATTATATATGCGGAATAAAGTATTGCAATCAACATTATCCAGGATGGAATGGTAGCAAAGAGCGATGCATCACCAAAAGTACCTTTCACGGCAAACAGATGTCCGATATTAAGTCGCACAGCCTGGCCAAAATCCATCAATATCGTATTGTAGGCTCCATAGGCGGTAGCTAAAGGCATCAGCCACAACGTCGACCTGCCTGTAGCCACGTTGTCCTCCAGCCGGGAATTCATAATCCATATTACTATCGCCACAACAAACAGCCCGACGTAAAACAGTACATAATGCCACCATTTCAGGTAGGACACAGGCGAAAAAGCCAACTCCTTGACCGTCTGCATGACAGCGACGCAGCTCTTTCCAAGCCATGAGCCGCTAAACATCGAATAGCTGTAATCATAATGAGACTTGACAAGTGTCCACACCGACGGCTGCCCGCCCTCCATGTCAATAAGCGACAACTTGCTCAATGGGAATCCCAAACTGTCACCCATCGCATAATAGTGGACAGCAAGCTCGCGATTAGCATCAACACCATCGCCCGACGCATACATCTCACCAAGCTGGTGGGCATGCTTGCCATTACCCTTCGACGCTCCGTATTTTAGCCATCTCACCTTCTCTTTTACGTTGTCGCGTGCCTCAAAGACTTTGTCATCAACGCTTTTTACATATCCTGAGTCAAGCAGCGATTTCTTGTATTTATTGGCAAGCTGCGCCCCAAACACATAATCTCCACCACCATAATCCGACTTCATCCGTGTTATTTTGTACTGACAGGCAGGATCCCCGTTTTCAGCCTGCTCCTCAATCCACTTTTTCTCTTCATCAGTCATACCACCGCATGACGACAACACCCACGCTGTCAGCAGGCAGACACACAGACAAATAATCTTATTCATTATTATTTAATTTATATTATTAGTAACAAGAAACGGTATAATGCTTCACAATTGACATCTAATGGTGCGTTCAGCTTCAAAGTTACAACATTTTGTTATAAATCACAACATTTTCCTCTACGATCCCTAAGCAAGAGCATATTTGACCTTGTAGCCACCGTAGAAAAAGAAGAGGTGATGAGCGCCATAGCCTTTGGCGTCATCACCTCAAATATTGTATTATGTCAGGAACTGTGATTGCGGCGATTTCATCCGCGGGCAAAATGGAATTAAGATTCCTATCATCAGTTCTTTGCGTGTTTGTCATTAAAACGAAATGACCCCTTGTATTGTTTAACTGACAATAGTTAAAACATGATTTATGCCAAGCATCAGCAAAAAAATCCATCTGTATCTGTCAATTCCCTTCGGATTGCTCATCACGGTCATATGTGCCACCGGTGCCATGCTCGCCCTTCAAAGTGATATAATCAGGATGCTTAACCTCGACTATTATTACATCACCCCCGACGGGGCAAAACCGATGGAAGTGGATGAGATAGTGAAGATGGTGAAAGACTCGATACCCGCCACCGCAAAAATCGCAGGCATGGAAATCAGCGCCGACCCGCACACATCTTACCGGGTAAAGCTCTCCGACACCGATCACTCTACGGTGTTTGTCAACCAATACACCGGGCAGATACTCGGCATCAGGGGCGAGACCAAATTTTTTGCGACGGTGAAACGCCTGCACCGTACCCTGCTCGACTCACGTCCGGCATCAGACAAGACATTTCATGGCAAATATATAACCGGACTCACGGCAATATCGCTTGCCGTCATAGTGATAACGGGACTGATAATATGGCTTCCGGCAAAACACCACGGCAAATGGAAGATACTGACCCGTCCGGCAAGCTCCGGACTCCACAAATTCAACTTCACCCTTCACGGAGTAGCGGGGACATATGCAAGCATATTCCTGCTCGCCATGTCGCTAACCGGACTTACATGGTCATACCAATGGTATCGAATAGCATTTTACAATCTTTTTGGTGCTGTGGCGCCGGTGCAGAAAAAGTCGTCACATATCGACATGCTTCCCGACGACCCGAAGCTAAGTGCAGAGATAGCCCACGGATGGACACGCGTGTTTCACCATCTTGATGCCGCCGAAAACGGATATGACCTCGTTGCGCTGTCACCCAACCACGCATCGGGATATTATTCATCAGACAAAAACAGCAGGGCACGTGACTTTTACACGTTTGAAGACAACGGGGAGATAAAAAATGCCGAACTTTATCGCGACGCCCCGGTCGACAAGAAGTTGCAAGGCTGGATTTATGCCATCCACACAGGCTCTTTTGGCGGAATATTCACACGCATAATATGGGCGCTCGCGGCACTGACCGGCGCACTACTCCCTATAGGCGGCTATATAATATGGTGGAAGCGCATCACTCCGACACACGGCGCGCACCGATGTAGCGACGGCTGTAATAAGGCTCTGAAGAGTGACTCTCGGTAATGCCCGAACTGCATGCCGAGTGGATGAAGTTAAACGACTTGCCGTCGTCGCCCACGCTGGTGACGATGCCGACATGTCCCACGCGCTTTGTACCCCCGCCTCTACCGCTGAAAAACACGAGGTCGCCGGGCTGCAGGCAGTCGCGCTCCACCGACTCTCCCTGAAGATATTGGTCGCGTGATGAGGCACCAAGCTTCATGCCGAACTGGCGGAAAACGTAACCGGTAAATCCGGAACAGTCAAAACCTTTCGGAGTCTTACCTCCACGACGGTAACGAAGTCCGGTGAATGTGCGCGCAAAATCAAGAAGGTCGGCGACAAACTCAGGCGTTTCGTCAACGACTGTAGACTTCAGGCGAAACTCGGTAGGGAGTTCCGGAGTCCAACCGTTGACAGAGCTTATGTCTATCGAGGCTATATGTGGAGCTGATTCAAGTGGTGACACTGCGTTAAGAGGCATAGCAAAAGCACTCAGCATAATCGCCCCCGTCAGCAGGCGGGTAATCAAATTCTTCATTAATATGATGTAGTATCTTTATGGTTAAGGTTATAGCAATCTACCTTCACAAAGATACCAAATATTCACATCAAATCACAATCAGCTGCCACAGATTTCAACAAATTTCACATTTATTTTAATGTTTTTCGCTTCTTCAGCGTCTCGGTCTCCTCCCAGATGTATAATTTATCGCTGGGACGCACCTTCTTGTCTACCTTTATCGAAAATCTGTCGCCCTTCACGGCACGCTCCACCGGCTTCAAATCCACGCGTATCTCGTCGACGGTCATTATGATTGCCCCGGTGGTAGGTCCGGTTATCACTATCTCATCGCCTAACTTAAGTTCTCCGCTCTCCATGAGGAACTCGGCGACACCTATATTGCTGAAATATCTCACGCCCTTGGCGGCATACACCTTCGTACGCGTTGCCGATGAGCCATATTTAGAGGTCCACTCGCCCAGTCGCTGTCCGAGATAATATCCGTTCCAGAATCCACGGTTAAATATCATATCTAGGCGCTCATCCCAGGCTGCAATCTTCTCCTCGGAGTAGGTGCCGTCGATAATGGCATTAATCGCCTCGTTGTAACACTCGACGGCTATCTTCACATATTCCGGACCGCGCGCCCTACCCTCTATCTTGAACACCCTTACTCCGGCATCAATCATCTTATTGAGGAAATGAATGGTCTTCAAGTCTTTAGGCGACATGATATACTGGTTTTCGACATCCAGCTCCTCGCCTGTCTCGCGGTCGCGCACAGTATATCCGCGACGGCATATCTGGGTGCATGCGCCACGGTTGGCGCTCGAATTCAGCTCGTGAAGGCTCAGATAGCACTTTCCTGACACAGCCATGCAGAGGGCTCCGTGGCAAAACATCTCGATACGCACCGGTTCGCCATGAGGTCCGGTAACGCCCTGCTCCATAATCTGACGGTGAATCTCCCCTACACGGTCAAGGTCGACTTCGCGTGCGAGCACGACCACGTCGGCAAACTGAGAGTAAAACTTCACCGCCTCGATATTGGTCACATTGACCTGAGTGGAGATATGCACTTCCACGCCCACCGAGCGGGCATACAATATGGCGGCAACATCGCTCGCTATGATTGCCGTTATGCCGGCTTCGCGCGCGGCATCTATTATAGCGTGACACTTTTCTATGTCATCGTCATATATCACTGTATTGACCGTGAGATAGGTCTTCACTCCACACTCATTGCATGTGGCGGCTATGGCACGTAAATCGTCAAGGGTGAAATTATTGGATGAGCGCGACCTCATGTTTAACCCTTCGACGCCGAAATATACGGCATCAGTGCCCGCTTCAATCGCCGCATGAAGCGATTCGTAGCTCCCTACCGGGGCCATTATCTCAAAATCTGACCTTTTCATGGCGACAAAGTTACAAAATAATCCCGATGCATCTATAAGATGTATGCACCGGGATTATATTATGATGTACGTAAACGTGACCTTAGAATATCATCTTCTCAATCAGATATACACCTACACCGGCGAGATAGCCGATAAGTGCAAGCCAGGAAAAATTCTTAAGATACCATCCGAAACTGATTTTCTCGATACCCATTGCTATGACACCCGCAGCCGAGCCGATAATAAGCATGCTGCCACCCACTCCGGCGCAGTAAGAAAGTAGTTCCCAGAATGTGCCGTCGATGACAAAGTTGGCAGCATATCCGGTTGAAGCGGGGTCGGCAACGGGATACATGCCCATTACGCCGGCAACCAGAGGCACATTGTCGACAATCGATGACAGGATGCCGAGCAGCACATCGATGATATAGATGTTGTGGAGCTTTTCATCAAGCACCCCTGCCATCCATGAGAGGATACCGGTCGACTGAAGCACGGCAACCGCCATCAATATGCCGAGGAAAAACAGAATCGAGGGCATGTCGACACGTGAAATCACTTTAGGTATACGGTGCTCCTCCGCCTTTTCGAGCATTTTTGAGTTGTAAAACAGTTCGGTGAACACCCAGAGGAATCCAAGCACAAACAATATGCCGATAAACGGAGGCAGATGGGTGATAGACTTGAACACCGGCACGAAGATAAGACCGCCCACACCGAGATAGAAGATGGTGCGCTGCTCACGCGGGGTGATATTACTGTTGCCCGACGCAGTAACGGTAATCGGCTCAAGCTCGCCTTTAAGACGAGAAGCCACGATGGCAAGCGGAAGCACCATCGACACGAGACTCGGAAGGAGTATATACTTGATAAGCGCAACCGAAGTGACATTTCCTTTCACCCAGAGCATAATTGTAGTGACATCACCGATGGGCGACCACGCGCCGCCGCTGTTGGCGGCTATCACGATTGACGCGGCAAATAGCCAACGCTCTTTCGGGTCGGTCACGAGCTTGCGCAGAAGCATCAGCATCACGATTGTAGTCGTGAGATTGTCAAGTATAGCCGACATAAAGAATGTGCAGAAACCGATAATCCACAGCAACTTACGCTTGTCGCGGGTAGTAATGCGGTCGGTTATGATACGGAATCCCCCATGTACATCAACCAGCTCGACGATGGTCATCGCGCCGATCAGAAACAGCAGCGTCTGGCATATGTCGCCAAGATGCTCGATGATGTTGACGTTGAGCACATACTGAAGCGCCTGATGAGCCGTGGTCTCATTGGCGAGAGAAGGATTATCGGCAACAAAACGCCGGAAATGCTCGCCCGATACTTCAGGCACAATAGACTCGGCACCAATCGCATAAATAATCCAGAGAATCATGCCCAGCAGAAGTGCCGAGGCTGTCTTGTCAATCTTCAGCGGATGTTCGAGTGCGATGGCTATATATCCGACCACGAAGATAATCAGCAAAGTTGTAATCATTGCACGATAGTGATTTTGATGGTAAGTAAATAAGGTAATTTGTTTTTGCGGTGCAAAGTTAAACAGAATTATCCGAAGAAATACACATAAATATAAAAAATTATTATTTTGGTGTATTTCCCTTAATAAACCCCATAAATGCGCCCGTTAGCGCCTGTCCCGCTTGTAACTTTATTGGAAATATGTTAAATTCGCAAAAAATAAATCTTAGATTTACATGAGGACAATATTATCACTTTTCATTACTGCTTTCTGTACGCTCGCGTCTTCTGCAGCCGAGCAATTTATCACATTTCAACCGGCAAAAGGAGATGATTTTGCCATAGTTGACAACAGCCGTCCCGTGGCGATATATGTCGACCCCGCTGCCGACGATGCCGTTAAGATAGCGGCAAAATCGCTTGCCGCCGACTTCGGACGCGTGTCAGGCACCGATGCGACGCTTATGAACAGCCCCCAAAGCAACTGTATAATCGTAGGCACGATAGGCTCGCCCGTCATCGACCGCATGATAAAAGCAAAGCATATCGATGTAAAGCAACTTAAAGGGAAGAATGAAAAATATCTGCTTCAGGTCATCGACAACCCTGCCGAGGGTGTAGACCGCGCCCTGGTGATAGCCGGAAGCGACCGTCGCGGTGCCGTCTACGGCATCTATGAGCTGTCGCGGCAGATGGGCGTGTCGCCTTGGTACTGGTGGGCCGATGTGCCGGTGACTCATCGCGACAATGTGTCGGTAACCCCCGGTGTATTCACCGACGGCGAGCCCGCAGTGAAATATCGCGGATTATTCCTCAACGACGAGGCTCCCTGCCTTACAAGCTGGGTCAAAAACCATTACGGCACCCCATACGGTGACCACCGCTTCTATGCCGATGTGTTTGAACTACTGCTTCGCCTTAAGGGCAATTTCATGTGGCCGGCAATGTGGAGCTGGGCATTCTATGCCGACGACCCCGAAAATTCAGCGACCGCCGACCGCATGGGCATAATCATGGGCACGTCGCATCATGAGCCTATGGGCCGCAACCATCAGGAATATGCACGCCGCCGCTCCCACTACGGCGCATGGAATTACAATACCAACAGCGAAAACCTCGACCGCTTCTTTGCCGAGGGCATAAGCCGCCTTAAAGACACTGAAGATGTGGTGACCATAGGCATGCGTGGCGACGGCGACGAAGCTATGGGCGACGCCACAGATATCGCACTCATGGAGCGCATCGTGGCAAATCAGCGCAAGATTATCGCCCGCGAAACCGGAAAAAAAGCTAAGGAACGCCCGCAGGTATGGGCGCTATATAAAGAAGTGCTCGACTACTATGACGGCGGCATGCGTGTGCCCGACGACGTGATAATGCTACTCTGCGACGACAACTGGGGCAATGTGCGCCGCCTCCCTGATGAAAAGGAGCGTCAGCATCCCGGCGGCTGGGGCATGTATTACCATGTCGACTATGTGGGTGCGCCGCGCAACTCGAAATGGATTAATGTCACCCCGGTACAGAACATGTGGGAACAGCTCCAACTCACCCATGACTATGGTGTCGACCGCCTGTGGATACTCAATGTCGGCGACCTCAAGCCTATGGAATACCCTATCACCCTTTTCCTTGACCTTGCCTGGAATCCCGATGCAATCAACCTCGACAACCTGAAAGACCATACCCGCGACTTCTGCCGCGCCCAGTTTGGCGACACCCACGCCGACGAGGCTGCCCGCATCATCAACCTGTACAGCAAATACAACGGCCGCGTAACACCCGAGATGCTCGACGCGTCGACCTACAATATCGCCACCGGCGAGTGGAAACAAGTAGCCGACGACTATGCGCGCCTTGAAGCCGAGGCACTGCGACTGTATCTTCAGCTCGAACCGGCTTACCACGACGCTTACCGCCAGCTGGTATTGTTCCCCGTACAGGCTATGTCCAATCTTTATGAGATGTATTATTCTCAGGCAATGAACCGGTACCTCCACGCCCAGGACGACCCTGAGGCAAACCGCTATGCCGACAATGTGAAACGCTGCTTTGCCCGCGACGCAGAGCTATGCCGTGAGTATAACGAGGATATCGCCGGAGGCAAGTGGCGCGGCATGATGACACAGAAACATATCGGCTACACATCATGGAACGACAACTTCCCCGCCGACAAGCTACCTGAGGTAAAGCGCATCGCCGATGACACCCCCATGGGAGGCTATACCTTTGATGCCGGACGCGACGGATTTATTGCCATCGAGGCGGAACATTTCAACAAGTCTGCCGGTGTACCCTCCGCGCAATGGACAGTAATCCCCGACATGGGGCGCACTCTCAGCGGCGTGGCACTGATGCCCTACACTGTTGACCCGGCAGGGGCATCGCTCACCTATCGCATGGCACTCCCCGACTCTGTAGACAACGTGGATGTCACAGTCGTGGTGAAATCGACTCTCGCATTTAAAAACCGCGACGGTCACCGCTACAATGTAGGATTTGACGGCATGGAGCCTGTCACCGTAAACTTCAACGCCAACCTCAACGAAGCTCCTGAAAATATCTACGACGTGTTCTATCCCACTGTCGCTCGCCGCGTGGTGGAAAAGAAGGTCAATCTTGACGTGACACGCGATGCCGACGGCTATTCAAGCCTCACCCTCGCGCCGCTTGACCCGGGAGTAGTGTTTGAGAAAATCGTGGTGGATTTCGGCGGCTACAGCAAGTCATATCTTCACGGCACAGAATCACACAAATCACGCTAACAACATCACGCCACAAAGATACTCTTGATTTTTTTGAGTATCTTTGTGGCGAAATGTTACTGACAGAAGCTGACCATAGTTATCGCCGCATAGTATCGGTGGGAATGTTTGACGGGGTTCACGAGGGCCACCGCTCACTGCTCCGTGACCTTGTGACGACAGCCTCCCGGCTCGGGCTACGGCCTGCCGCCGTGACATTCCGGAATCATCCGCGCCATCTCGTCAAGCCCGGACAAAGAGTGGCAATGCTCATGTCGCTTGAAGAGCGCGTAGAGAAGCTTCATCAATGTGGCGTGGAAGATGTAATCTTGCTCGACTTCGACGAGAAGACACGCATGATGACGGCACGCGAATTCATGGATATGCTCCACAGCGACTACAATGTGGACTATATCGTGATGGGGTTCAACAACCGTTTCGGACATGACCGTCCTGAAGGCATGGAAGCCTATCGTGAAATAGGCGTGACGCTTGGAATCAATATCTTGTCGGCAGCTGAATACAAGTGTGACACCGCGACGGCAGTCAGCTCCTCGACTGTAAGAAAACTTCTTGCATCATGCGAGGTAGAAAAGGCTGCGCGCCTGCTCGGTCACCCCTACCGTCTTGCCGGAACAGTGGTACATGGCAAAGAGCTTGGACGCACTATCGGATTTCCTACCGCCAATATCGCGCCAAGCGACCCTGACAGCGTTATACCCGGCAATGGAGTATATGCTGTCGTCGTGCATCTACCTGATGGCACAAGCCGGCACGGCATGCTGAACATAGGTCACCGACCCACTGTCGACACCCCCTATGCCCCGCCCTCAATCGAGGTGAATATATTTGACTATCATGCCGATTTATACGACAAGCCCGTGGCGATTGACTTTATAGCCTTTATGCGCCACGAGCAAGCATTTAATTCAATCGACGAGCTCACACGTCAGCTTGAGGCTGACCGCGACGAAGCGCGCCGGCTGTGTCTTAACGGATAAGTGCGCGACCGCCCCACACAAGGAGTACGCCAAGCACCACACTCAATACAAGATAGATGGCAAATGTGGTCCAGTCACCCTTTGACCCAAGCACCCACATATCATCGGCAAATGAAGAGAATGTGGTGAAACCGCCACAAAATCCGGTGATGAGCAACACATTTTCACCTGGGGTCATCACATGAGCCTTTTCAAGAAGCCCGAAGAACAATCCGATGATAAAACATCCGATGATATTCACCATAAAGGTTCCCATCGGGAATGAACCGTGCCACATACCGGAGCACCACTTACCTACCAGGTATCTACCGCAGGTGCCGACAAATCCGCCGCAGCCTGCCAATAACATCGCTTTAATCACAACAATAAGATTTTAGTTAAAAAGAAATTTTTTATTATTGCTGTCCGATAAAACTTTTTGAGGCACGACAAAATTAGGGCTGATTCCA
>CAJTSK010000054.1 GCA_910578835.1 uncultured Muribaculum sp. | reverse complement strand
CTCTTATTGAGAGTGCGTGATGAGGTGATGTCAATATGCGACATGAATCCAGGTGCCTCCACGTTCCCAGATTAATTCTACATGAGGAAGTTTTTTCAGTATGTCATAGAGGCGGCGGTTGCCTTCTATTGACCCTGTTGTGAGGTCGGCGGCTCTTCCTGCGCGATGGTAGGAACGCGTCACGCCGCCCACGGCTTTGTTGAGCTTTTCACAACGATATCCACTGTTTACGTATATTGGCGCGCCGAGCAGCTGGCGTGCCGGGTCAAGCACGTTGTCAATAAGGCGTGACATGTTTTCGATAGCCCATGGTGGCGGAGTGTTGTCGATGCGGAGTTTTTGTGCGGTTGCGCTTCGTGTGAGTTCGTTGATGGAGAAATGGCTCGTGGTCTCCTTTGCTCTTGCCGGTGTTGCTGCCTCGACCGAGGCTATGGTGGCGGCAACTACGATGTTGGATGTTTTCATGGTATTGGCGGTTAAGTGATTACAGGTGCAAAGATAAATCACTGCTACCGCCCTTCAATACACAAATAAGAAATAAAGTCAGGAGGTGTAATAGATGTCTATCCCTTTGGCGTATTGACAAGGGAGGCAAGGATTTGTGAGCAATTGAGGTGAAGGATGGGGTGTTGCCAGTCGGGGGCAATCTGAGACATGGGCACAAGTACAAAGTCGCGCAGGTGCATGCGCGGATGCGGAATGGTAAGCTCCGGGGTGTTTATGACAATAGAATCGACAGCGATGAGGTCGATGTCGATTTCGCGGTCGATATAGCCGCCGAGGGCGTCGCGGTGGGAGCCGGAGCTGATGCTGTTTTGTATGTCGAGGAGTTTTTCAAGCAGACACTCCGGTGAAAGCGTGGTGGGGAATGCCACCCCGAGGTTAAGGTAGGGCGCGTCAGATGTGTATCCCCACGGCTCACTTTCAAAATAGTCGGAGCAAATGGGGCGGCAATCCGCAAAAACGGAAATCAAGGCGACCGCTTGCCCGATGAGAGCCTTGCGGTCGCCCTGATTAGAGCCGATATTGATGTAAGCCATTGCCATGGCTATGTTGTATATCAGTAGATTAAAGCTGCTTCTTAACCTCTACTTGCTCAAAAGCTTCGATGAGGTCGCCTTCCTGAAGGTCGTTGTAGCCCGCTATGCTGAGACCGCAGTCGTAGCCTGTGAGCACTTCCTTCACGTCGTCCTTGAAACGCTTGAGCGAGCCGAGGTCGCCGGTGTAGCGGACGATGCCGTCGCGAATCAGGCGCACCTTGCATGAGCGCTTGATTTTGCCTTCACGCACGATGGCTCCCGCAATTGTGCCGACCTTCGAGATATGATAGGTCTGGAGTACTTCTGCTGTTCCGACGACTTCTTCCTTTAACTCGGGTGCGAGCATACCTGCCATGGCGTCTTTTACCTCCTCGATAGCCTGATAGATGACTGAGTAGAGGCGTATCTCGACACCTTCGCGCTCTGCTGCACGGCGTGCTGCCTGTGAAGGGCGCACCTGGAAACCGATGATGATGGCGTCGGATGCTGCTGCAAGGGTGACGTCGCTTTCTGAGATTGCGCCGACTGCCTTGTGGAGCACGTTGACCTGGACTTCTTCGGTTGAGAGCTTGATGAGTGAGTCGGAAAGCGCTTCGATAGAACCGTCAACGTCACCTTTCACGATTATATTCAGCTCGTGGAAGTTGCCGATAGCGCGGCGGCGACCGATTTCCTCAAGTGTTGTGCGCTTGTTGGTGCGTAGACCAAGCTCGCGCTGGAGCTGCTCGCGCTTGTTGGCGATTTCGCGTGCTTCCTGCTCAGTGTCCATCACATTGAATGTGTCGCCGGCAGTGGGCGCGCCGTTCAATCCGAGGATAAGCGCCGGTGTTGCGGGTCCCGCCTCCTGTATACGCTGGTTGCGCTCGTTGAACATCGCCTTGATTTTACCATAGTGTGTACCGGCAAGTATGATGTCGCCTACATGGAGTGTACCGTTCTGCACAAGTATGTTGGCAACGTAACCGCGACCCTTGTCGAGCGATGACTCGATGATAGAGCCGGTGGCGGCACGGTTGGGGTTGGCTTTGAGGTCGAGCATCTCGGCTTCGAGAAGCACCTTCTCCATAAGCTCGTTGACTCCGAGACCTTTCTTTGCCGAGATATCCTGCGACTGGTATTTTCCGCCCCAGTCCTCGACAAGGTAGTTCATTGCCGCAAGCTCTTCCTTGATTTTGTCAGGGTTGGCTGTGGGCTTATCAATCTTGTTGATTGCAAATACGATAGGCACACCGGCTGCCGAGGCATGGTTGATTGCCTCCACGGTCTGCGGCATGACATTGTCGTCGGCTGCAACGATGATGATTACGAGGTCGGTCACCTTTGCTCCGCGGGCACGCATTGCGGTAAACGCCTCGTGACCGGGGGTGTCAAGGAAGGTGATGCGGCGTCCGTCTTCAAGTTTCACGTTGTATGCGCCTATATGCTGGGTAATACCTCCCGCCTCTCCGGCGATTACGTTGGCATTACGTATATAGTCGAGCAACGAGGTCTTACCGTGGTCGACGTGACCCATGACGGTGACTACCGGCGGACGGCTTACGAGATCCTCGTCGCTGTCTTCTTCCTGCTGTATAGCCTCGACTACTTCAGCCGAAACGTATTCGGTCTTATAGCCAAACTCTTCAGCCACGATATTGATGGTCTCGGCATCAAGACGCTGGTTGATAGATACCATTACGCCGAGATTCATACAGGTAGCGATGACGTTGTTGATGGGTACATCCATCATTACGGCAAGATCATTGGCAGTAACGAACTCAGTGATTTTTAGCACTTTGCTTTCTGCTGCCTCCATTTCTGCCGCCTCGCGCTCGCGTGACTGGAACGCTTCGCGCTTTTCCTTACGCCACTTTACACCCTTCTTCTGTCCCTTGTCTTTGTTGATAAGGCGGGCGAGGGTCTCTTTTACCTGCTTCTGTACATCTTCCTCGCTGACCTCGGTGTGGACGGGACGCTTATTGCGGTCCTTGCCTTTGCCGCGGTCGTGGCGTGACTGTGATGCGTTATTATTGTTATTGTTGTTGTTGTTTTTACCACCTTCACCACCTCGTTGCACAGGCTGCTGATTGGAGGTCTTTTCGATGTCGACCTTCTCTTTGCCGATGCGGCGGCGCTTCTTGCGGTCGCCCTGCTGTGATGCCGCTCCGGCAGCAGTCTGGTTGCTCTTGGCTATGCGCTCGTTTCTGCGCTCCTCCTTGCTCTTTTTCTTGGGGCGCGTCGACTGGTTGATAGCTGAAAGGTCAATCTTGCCGATGACATTAAGCTGCGGACCTCCTGTGACGGGACCTGTGGTGAATATCTCCACCTCTTCCTTCTTCTCGACAGCGGGTGCTGCAGGCTTCTCTTCCGGCTTTGTTTCGGCAGGTTTTGTAGCCATGGGCTTGGGTTGGGGTGCTGCCGCGGGTTTGGGCGCTTCGGGTGCCTTGGGCTCCGGCTTGGGCTGAGGCTTGGGTTCCGGTTTGGGTTGTGGTTTTGGCTCCGGCTTGGGCTCGGGTTTGGGTTCCGGCTTGGGCTGGGGCTTTGGTTCGGGCTTAGGCTCGGGTTTGGGTTGAGGCTTCGTCTCCTGTACCGGAGCCTTCGGCTTTTCCGGAGCCACGGGGTTACCATTTTTGTCAAGATTGATATGACCTACCACCCTTGGTCCCTGGGCTGAGGTCATTGTCTGCTCTGATGCGGGCTTTGACTGCTTTTCGGGCGACGAGGGTGTGGTTGTCTTGCCTTGACGTTCGGTACTCTTTGCCGGTACCTTGTCATTGCCATACTGTGCCACCAACATGTTGTAGGCATTGTCGTCGATACGTGTATTGGGGTTCATATCGACATTTATGCCTTTCGATTGCAAGAAATCGATGACGGTCGGCAATGCGATGTTGAGGTCTTTTGCTACTTTGCTTATTTTTATCGGCATATTATGAATTAGGTGGTTGTCGGGGGGAATTAATCTTCAAATTCTGCCTTGAGTATCGCGATTACATTGTCGACAGTGTCTTCTTCAAGGTCAGCTTTTTCGATGAGAAGCTCACGCGGCATTGCAAGTACGTTTTTGGCAGTGATGCAACCGATGTTTTTGAGTGAGTCTATTACCCATGCATCGATTTCATCTTTAAACTCGTCGAGATAGATGTCGTCATTAAACTCTTCGCCGGAGTCGCGGTAAACGTCGATGACATATCCGGTGAGTTTTGACGCGAGCTTGATGTTGAGTGCGCCCTTACCGATGGCGAGGGGCACTTCTTCGGGGCGAAGGAACACCTCGGCACGTTTTTCCTCGGTGTTGAGACGTATCGACGACACTTTTGCCGGGCTTAACGCGCGCTGTATGAGCAGCTCCGGATTGGAAGTGTAGTTGATTACGTCAATATTTTCGTTGCGAAGCTCGCGCACGATTCCGTGGATACGTGAGCCTTTCACGCCTACACATGCTCCCACTGGGTCGATGCGGTCATCGTAGCTCTCGACTGCGATTTTTGCACGTTCGCCGGGGATGCGCGCCACGGCGCGTATGTTGATGAGTCCGTCGTGGATTTCGGGCACTTCAAGCTCGAAGAGGCGGCGAAGGAACTCGTCGGAGGTACGCGACACGGTGATGCGTATATTGTTGTTCTTGTTGTCTACTTTAAGGATTACCGCCCTTACATTCTCGCCTTTGCGGAAGAAGTCGCCGGGTATTGACTCGCTCTTGGGGAGGAGAAGCTCGTTTTCCTCGCTGTCGAGAAGCAGGGTTTCCTTGCTCCAGGTCTGGTACACCTCGCCGGTCACCAGGTCACCTTCATGACCCTTGAACTGGGCGTAGATAGCCTCTTTCTGAAGGTCGAGGATTTTGGACTGGAGTGTCTGGCGCAGATTGAGGATGGCGCGACGACCGAATTTTTCAAATATGATTTCGCGGGTGTGCTCTTCGCCCACTTCTACATCGGGGTTCTGGTCGGCACGCGCGTCGCTGAGCGATATCTGGGTGGAAGGGTTGGTGACTTCACCGTCGGGCACTACCTCAAGATTCTGGAATATCTGCACGTCACCCTTGTCGGGGTTCATGATGACATCAAGATTCTCGTCAGTGCCAAACATCTTGGCAAGGACGTTGCGGAATGATTCCTCAAGTACGGAAATCATTGTAGTCTTGTCGATATGCTTAAGCTCCTTAAATTCGGCAAATCTTTCCACCATATTGGGGGATTCCTCTTTCTTAGCCATATTGGGGATATTTGTAGTTTTTTATTTGAAATCAATTAAGTATTTTACATATTTAGCCTCTTCCATTTTCATGGTGATCGGCTCCTCGACCATTACGGGGCGTTTTGCTCCCGGCTCTTTCACTTTCTTCTCGATGGTGACGGTGAAGTCGTCGTCGCCTACTCCGGTGAGGGTGCCTTTGAGCTTTACTCCTGCCTTGGTCAACACTTCGACCTGATTGCCTACATTTTTGAGGTATTGTCCGCGTACCTTGAATGGCGATGTGAGTCCTGCCGACCCTACTTCGAGGGAATAGTCTTCGGCATCGCGGTCAAATACGCTTTCAATCTTTCGCGTGATGTCCGCGCAGGTGTCGATGTCAAGCCCGTCGGGGCTGTCAATCTCAACGGTAATCGAATTGTCGGGGGTGACGTTTATGTCGACAATAAACAGCGGGGTGTCTTTTATAGCATCCTCTACTGTGGCGGTAAGTAATTGGCGGTCTATCATCCTGAATGTTGATTGAACGGGTTTATACAAGTCGGAGGGGACTGTCGCCCCCTCCGGTTGTCGAATCTGTCGCAAAGGTAATAAATATTTGCCGCTTATGCAAATAAACTGGTTTATTACAATATCGTGGCAGAATATATCGCGAATTTTTTAACAAAGATTAACGCGGGGAAATGGCGTTCCGTTCAGTTGCGCAGGCGCTGTCTCATGATTGTGGCGGTGAGCGCCGATGTGAGCCATCCTACGAGTGCTACCAGGGCGATGACGGCTATGAGGTCGGGTATTTCCACTTTTACGGGATAGACGTCGATGGACATGGCGTCGTGGTCGCCTCCAAGCTTGATGAAGCCGCCCCATTGCTGGGCGAGGGAGAGCGCCACGCCGGCTATGATGCCGATTATGCCTCCTAAGAGCGAGATAAGCCACCCTTCGAGTATGAATATGCGCGATATCATGCCGTGTGATGCGCCGAGCGCATAAAGTGTGTGGATGTTGTCATCTTTCTCGATTATAAGCATCGAGAGGGTGGATATGACGTTGAATGATGCGATTATGAGGATGAATGCAAGCAGGAAAAATGTAATCCATTTTTCAATGGAAATCATTTTAAACGACTGCTCCTGTTGCTGGATGCGGTCTTTGACCAGATAGCCGGAGCCGATTGCCGAGGCGATGGCTCCAGCTCCTTTGGCGTCGCTCACGCCGGGCGCAAGTTTTACTTCTATGGCTGTGGCTTCGTCGGTGTAGTCAAGCATTCGGCGCGCGGCTTCAAGTGGAATTATTACCAGGTCGGTGTCAAATTCAGCCTGTTCCGTCTGAAACACTCCTCCTATGAATAGCGAGTCGGAGCGAAACGAGGCGACGGGATTTGCCGGGTTTATGCGGCCGGTGCGCCTCGGTACATACAGGTCGAGAGTGCGGTAAAAGCCGGGGTGCGCCTCAAGAGCGATTGCCGCGCCTACACTGAGCGTGGCGAAGTCGCCGTAGATGGAGTCGGTGAGTATCCATGTACCATCTTCTTTGACGGTCGCCCGTATGTCGGTCAAGGTGTCGTAGGCTTCGGTGACGCCTTTCATCATTACCGGTGTCTGGCGTTCGGCATAGATGGCGAGGGCATGCTCTTCGATGGTAGGGGCTGCCGCTGCGACAACAGGCAGTGAGCGCAGTGATGCCGTTATCGAGTCGGCGCTTGCTATCACCTTGCCTTCGCGGCTCTCTATGCGGAGGTCGGGCGAGAGGCGGGAGATTTTTGATTTGGCGAGGTCGGTGAACCCGTTGAACACCGACAACACACACACGATAGCCATCGTGGCTACTGCTACGCCCGTCATGGAGATGAGCGAAATCACATTGACCGCCGAATGGTTTTTTCTGGAGATGAGATAGCGAAGCGCGACCCTTAGTGTCAGCATCAGGACTTGAGCAGGTTGTCTATGTTTTCGATGTAGTCGAGCGAGTCGTCAAGGTAGAAAGCGAGTTCGGGAGTCTTGCGGAGCTGGAAGCGCACTTTCTGCGCGAGGTCGTAGCGTATGGTCTTGGCGCTGTGCTTGATGCTTTCAAGCAGTTCCTGGCTCTTTTCGGAGGGGAACACCGAGAGATATACCTTGGCGATGCTGAGGTCGGGCGACACTCTTACTGTGCTTACCGAGATGATGACGCCGTGGGTTTTGGCGGTCTGCTGACGGAAGATTTCGCTTAGCTCTTTCTGGAGCAGACGTGATATTTTGGCTTGGCGGGTTGTTTCCATAATCTTGAATTTTTTTGGTTAAAGCTTTTATCTATTAACACGCAACTTATCGCAAAGTTACTAACAGGGAGGCTACTTTGCAAATGTTTACGGTTTCTTGTAGATTACGGTGAGTCCGTCGCGCAGCGGAATCATCACTTTTTCTACCGAGGGGTCGGAGGCTACGCAGTCGTTAAATTCAAGTATGCCCGCTGTCTGCGCGTCATGAGCCGAGGGGTCGGCGACTTTTCCATACCATAGGGTGTTGTCGGCGATTATAAAGCCTCCGGGGTTTACCATCGGCAACACAAGGCGGTAATAGTCGGCGTAGTTGCGTTTGTTGGCGTCAATAAACACCAGGTCCCAGCCTGCGCCGAGGGCGGGTATCACCTCCGGGGCATCACCTATATGGAGGTGGATGCGGTCGCGCAGCGGCGATTCGGCGAAGTGGGCTTCGATGAAGTCTTGCAGCTCGTCGTTGATTTCGACGGTGTGAAGCTCGGTGTCATCGCCCATGCCTTCGGCGAGGCAGAGTGCGGAGTATCCGGTAAAAGTGCCAAGCTCCAACACCCGTCTCGGCTTTATCATGCGCGTGAACATCTTCAGCATGCGCCCTTGAAGATGTCCGGAGCACATGTTGGCATAGAGGCAGCTTACATGCGTGTCGCGGTTGAGCCGGGCAAGATAAGCCGGCTCAGGGTCGATGTGGGAGAGTATGTACTGTTCTAACTCTTCGGTCATTTATTATTACAAGCTCTTATTATATGTGGGCCTCTTCAAGGTTGGGCAGATTGTAGCTCTGGAAATTTTCCATGATTTTGCCCACATTGTTTATTTCAAGGAACGATGTGCCGTGACCTTCTCCATAGGCGCCGCCGAGATATGCTATGCGGTCTTCCTTGGTGAGGCGTCCGCTCTCGATAAGGTGGATGAGCGCATTCTGAAGGTAGACTCGTGACGACTCCATGCGCTCCTGATAGAGAGGAAGCACACCGTAAGAGAGGGCGAGCAGTCTCACCACGTAGGGATAGTAGCATATCGCGAGTGTGGGATAGCTTCCGCGGAACGACGCGATATAGCGTGCCGTCCTGCCGGTGTAGCTGTCGGTGATTATCGCCTTGGTCGAGAGTACCTCTGAGGAGATTACCGCCTGACGGGAGAGGAATGAGGTCACATCCGGCTCTACGAGCGGGGCGGGACGGGTGTTGATAAGCGATTTCTCCACTTCGGCGGCAACGCGTGTCATTGTGGCGATTGCCTCTACGGGATATTTACCGTAAGCGGTCTCGCCGCTGAGCATCAGCGCGTCGGTATGTTGGTTGACGGCGTTTGCGATGTCGCTGACCTCGGCGCGGGTGGGGCGCGGGTTGTTGATCATCGAGTGGAGCATCTGGGTGGCTACGATTACCGGCTTGTGGCGAAGTATACACTTGTTAATAAGCTGGTTCTGAATCACGGGTATGCGCTCTGCCGGCACCTCGATGCCAAGGTCGCCGCGGGCAATCATGATACCGTAGGACACATCGAGTATCTCGTCGAAATTGTCAATGCCTTCCTGATTTTCAATCTTGGAGATGATTTTAATCGGGCTGTTGTGGGCATCGAGTATCTCCTGGATGTCAAGCACGTCGCGCGCGCTTCTTACAAAAGAGTGGGCTATGAAGTCGACGCCGAGGTCGATGGCGTAGCCTATGTTGGTGCGGTCGCGGTCGGTGAGCGATGGGAGGTCGATGCTTACGCCCGGCACATTGACGCTCTTGCGCGAGCCGAGTGAGCCGCCGTTTTGCGCGGTGGCATATATCTTGTCGCCTTCAATGGAGTCAACGAGGAAGGCGATTTCTCCGTCGTCGATGAGGAAACGTACTCCCGGACGCACATCGCGGGCTATGTTGATATAGCTCAGGTAGATTGTCGTTTTGTCGGTGACACCCTTGGGGTCGCCTATGAAAGTAACCTTGTCGCCGGGCTGATATTCGATGTTCTGGTCGTCGAGATTGGTTGTGGTGCGTATTTCTGCTCCTTTGGTGTCCATCAATATGCCGATAGACGGTGACACTGTACGCACATTTTCCACAATCCGGCGAAATCCCTCATACTGGATGTGGGCTGAGTTCATTCTCACTACGTTCATTCCGTTTTCATACAGGTCGCGGATAAAGTCTACATCACAGCGTCTGTCTGATATGGTCGCAACAATCTTGGTAAATTTTTTCATATGTAGTATAAGTGAATTTTACAGGTGTATAATTTGGGTTAATGCTTCTATTGCAAGGCGGTAGCTGTCGAGTCCGAATCCGGCGATGACTCCGCGGCACACATTGCTTATCATCGAGCGATGGCGTATCTCCTCTCTTGCGTGGACATTGCTGATGTGTACCTCGATTACGGGAGTGTTGATTGCCGCGATGGCATCGGCGATGGCAAGTGAGGTGTGGGTATAGGCGCCGGCGTTCAGCACTATGCCGTCGGTCTTGCCGAAGCCTGTCTCATGAAGACGGTCAATTATCTCTCCCTCATGGTTGCTTTGAAAATACTCGATGTCTACTTCAGGATACTGTGAACGAAGGCGCTTAAGATAGCTTTCAAAACCTTCGCTGCCGTAAATGCCGGGTTCTCTGACCCCGAGTAGATTCAGGTTGGGTCCATTGATGATGGTGATATTCATTATCTTATTGGCTTATAACTCTGCAAAGTTACATAGAAATCCGCGTTTTTGCGCAATTATCGCCCATAAAGTTGTAGGATTATGGGCATTGACTTTATGTTTTGGGAAAATATATTAATTTTGTGGATAGAATTATATTATATGTTGTGCTATGCGTAAATTGCTATTTTTGCCATTATTAATGGTGGCCCTTATGCTCTCTGCCGCTACCGGCAGCGTGGGAGAGAAGAAATATCTTGTCGCCGGAGTGGCGTTTTATAATCTTGAAAATCTTTTTGACACAATCAATGACAATGGCAAGTTTGACTATGAATTTTCGCCTGAGGGGCCGAGACAGTGGACTTCGGAGCGTTATCACCAGAAACTGCGCAACCTGTCGCGTGCCATAACCTCTCTTGCCACGCCGGAAACGCCCGTCGGACCGGCGATTATCGGTATCGCCGAGGTGGAAAATCGTGGTGTGGTCGAAGACCTTGTGAAGGCTATCGACTCTACCTTGGTGGCTGAAGGCAAAGCCCCCTGGGGGTTGCAGATTGTGCATCATGATTCGCCCGACCGTAGGGGCATAGATGTCGGGCTGCTCTACAATCCGCTCTATTTTTCTTTGGATAATGTCAACAATCATCGTCTTGTGATTCCTGATGACCCTGATTTCCTTACCCGCGACCAGCTTTGTGTGAGCGGTTCGCTGCTCGATTTGCCCATGAGCTTTATCGTCAACCATTGGCCTTCGCGTCTTGGGGGCGAGAAGGAGTCGAGCCCTATGCGTGAGGCTGCCGCGCGGTTGTCGCGTGAGATTGCCGATTCGTTATGGCGTGTGGATCCCTCTCAGGGTATCGTGATGATGGGCGACCTTAACGACGACCCGTTCAATAAATCGTGTGCAAAGGTGTTCGGCGGTGTGCGTAATCGCGAGGATGCAAAGGCTCATGGTTTCTATAATCCGTTTTGGGATATCCTGGATCACGGTGTCGGCTCTTTATGCTACAACGGTGTCTGGAATCTTTTTGACCAGATAATTTTGTCGGGTAACCTTGTCGACGGGTCAATTCCCGGACTTGAATATTGGAAATGTACGGTTTTTAACAAGCCTTTTTTGCGCACCCGTTCAGGAAAATTCAAAAATTATCCTCACCGCACTTACTCCGGAGGAAGATTTTTGAATGGATATTCCGACCATTTTCCTACAGAAATCTTCTTGCTGCGCGAGGTTGAGTAAAAATTTTGCAAAAAAAATGTCGCGCGATTTCGGGCTTGTGACGTCGTTTGGCGTGTGGTTATGTGTGGTCCGGTGAAATTTTTTTCGCGAGATATATTATATAATGTGTAAAATGCGGGTGTCTGAAATTTTTCCTGAAAAAAGTTGCGGAAAAATTTGGAGGATATACAGAAAGTGTCTACCTTTGCAC
>CAJTSK010000053.1 GCA_910578835.1 uncultured Muribaculum sp. | reverse complement strand
CGCTATAATCTTTGGCTGTGAAAAATTTATTTCCCCACTGATTTTCTACTGAGCCGACATTTGTTTTGAATAATGCGGGATAGGGGAAACAAAAAAGGTCGAGCCTCACGGCTGGACCTTTTTTGAGCGGAAGACGAGGCTCAAACTCGCGACCCTCAGCTTGGAAGGCTGATGCTCTATCAACTGAGCTACTTCCGCAGTTATAATAGTAGTAGCGTGGGCGAAGATGGATTCGAACCACCGAAGGTAGAAACCAGCAGATTTACAGTCTGCCCCATTTGGCCACTCTGGTATTCGCCCATTCCCTTAACGGGATTGCAAATTTAGCTATAAGTTTTCTACTTTGCAAGCAAAATCTATCATTTTTATTGCAGCTTCAGCGGCTTCTGTGCCTTTATTGTCATATTTTCCACCTGCACGGTCGATAGCATCCTGCTCAGTATCAACAGTAAGTACCCCGAATATGACCGGAGTCTTGCCCTTGGCATTTAGCCGGGTGACACCCTGAGTAACGCTGTCACACACATAATCAAAATGAGGGGTGCCGCCACGGATAACGCAGCCAAACACAATCACGGCATCATATTTCTTTACCAAGGCGGCAGCGCCATAAGTCAGTTCCACCGCTCCGGGCACATGATAGCAGTCATAAGCCACACCCTGCTCCTTAAGCAGAGCGACCGCGCCCTCAGTCAGTGCCTCAGTGACATGGGCATTCCATTCGGCAGTGACAATAGCCACCTTTGTTTTGGAATCAAGTACGGGGAGTCCGCCATGGGGTGCTCCCGAAGATAATGCTGTAGACATATTTATATTGTTTACTATTTAATTTACAATCAGGTATAATAACAAATCTCCTAAGGTTTCCGTTTATCAGCCAGCCTCACTATTTGCGCGAAAACATCTTATGCCATCGCGAAAGCATATCAATCAACGACGATGTATTTTCATCAAGCAGACGCTCGATTTGCTCCTGTTGGGCTGTCGCACCCATCTTTTTAGCCTTTTGCAGCAGAGTGTTAAGCAAATGCACACCTTTCTGACGGGTCGAGAAAGTATGGAGCAGCGCAGTGCCAAGCATCACCGACACCTTTAGTTTGCGCAAAGTAAAGCTATCCTCTGTTTTATCAAGATACTTCAATGCGCGCGACAGATTGCGCACGGCATCACGCGGCTTGCCGAGTTTCAACAATGTCTCTGCCTCATTGACAAGCGAATCAACAAGCTTGCCGACAGCAGCCGGGGCACCGTCTACCGCCATTGACAGATATGTGGATGTAGCCACCTGATAGTGGGCGAGCAGATTTACCTGCTTTATGCGTGACCTATAGATGGATGTAGCCGACTTCAAGGCATAGACATGAGCCGAGCCATAGCGTTGCGGATTGCTCTTTGCCAAATTGTCAAAGATGCTTATCGACCGCTCGATAGTGCGTTCTGCCGCGCTATATTCATTACGTGCGGCATGTACCGTGGCAAGGTCATAGAGAAGCGAGGCGAGCACACTGCGGAACCGCACATCTTTACTTTTGGCATTTTCAGAAAGAAGCTTCAACGCCTCGACGATACAATCGAGCGCGCCGTCGATGTCGTCCTGCTCTATCAACACTGCGGCAATCACCTGCTTGAGCGCGGCACGTATTAACAATGTGTCGCCAGGCGCCTCATGAGAGGCAATACCGGAAAGCAGCGCCACAGCATCATCGCCGTGACCGCCGTCTACCGACTTCCGGGCATAAGCGCTGACAAAGTCGCAGGCATCGTCAAATGACATTGCCTCCAGCAACGCCACGGCATCACTGACATTGCCGTCAACCGGCATGCGCCCTTCAACATGACGGACGATAAATCCTTCTTCAAGCGACGTCGACTTCATGGTCCAACAGTTAATTTTGCTTCACCGGAATAAGCCCGTCAGATGACGAGGAGGCACTTTCAGCCCACTCTGTAGCCTTCACAAGAAGAGCCGTCATGGCATCTTTGCCAAGCCTTTCGCTCAACAGGTCGCGCTCTCCTTCAAGCTGAGAAAGCAACTGCGCGACAGGCTGTCCTGTTTCCTGGGCAAGACGTGTAATGGTGTGCATCACCGCCTCTCCCTCACCACTGAGTGTAAAGCGGGTGATATCGTTTTCAATCATTGCGTCGATTACACCGGTTATCGCTCCTACACTCCATGCAAAATGGTTGTTTCCCGTTGCCGCCGCCATCTCCACCATTTCCTTATCGTGATAATAGCGCAATCTGGCGTTATCGCGGTCAAGATTTATAAAGTCGCGTGCATAAAAGCTTATATTATTTTTATAAGCTGCAGCGTCATCGGTGGTGCGGAATATCGTGTTCAGGTCACGGTTGCGGGTAATCACCACGTCGGCTATCTCAAAATTTTCAAGTATCGCCGGCATCACACGCGTAATACGAGGCTCTTTCTCGGGGGCAAAACCGGGCACATATACAATAATCGCCTTGCGCTCGGCGGCATGCTTCACTATTTCAAACAGATGGGGTCTTACACGCGGGTCAATGGCATAAAATCCCCCAAATATCAATATATCATCTTTCTCTATACGCGGCCACACCACATCAAAGCTGTCATTGTTGTTACGCCCGTAACGCACAATCTGCGGGCCGCCGTCGCTGTCGCGAAACACCAGTGTGGTCGGTGTCACCCCCTCGGTGTAACGGTCAATATGGTCGACCGACACATTGCTTGACTTCAAGGAATCTACAATCATGTCGCCTACACGGTCGCGCGCCGCCTCGCCGACAAAACTTACATTCCTGCCCAGTCTGCCGAGATTTGACGCCACGTTGAGTATCAGTCCGCCGGGAGCCGACACACGGGGCGCATCGCCGTCAAACAGGATGTCGAGTACACATTCGCCTATTGCTATAATCTTTCTCATGGTGTTATATCGTATTATTCAACTTTACGTGATTTCACTCCCAGATAACCGCCATGGTGGCGCAACGCATATTGCTCACGGGTAAATCCGGCAAGACGCATCACATTTACCACAAGCACATCGCCTATCACAGTCATCATGGTTGTGGAAGTAGTAGGCGTGAGACCGAGAGGACACACCTCCGGCGACCCTCCTGTGGAAAGAGCCACATCAGCGATAGAAGCAAGCTCGCTGTCGGGATTTCCGGTAATCACAATCAGCGGCAGCCCGGGATACAGATTGTGGGCAAGCGTCACAAGGTCGATGATTTCGCGAGTCTTTCCTGAGTTGGAAATCAGGAGCATGATATCATTGGGCTGAATCACGCCAAGGTCACCGTGCTGCGCCTCGGCAGGATGTAGATTGACGGCAGGAGTACCGGTCGAACAGAAAGTCGTGGCGATATTCATCGCTATCTGTCCCGCCTTACCCATGCCGGAAGTCACCACCTTTCCCCCTTTACGGTGTACATGTTCAAGAATAAGCTCTACGGCAGTGTCATAAGCCGGTGTAATCGGGATATTGGATATGGCGCGGCTTTCACTGTCAAGGATTTCGCGCATTGATTGCTGTATATCAGTCATATTTAAGAATAGTTTCTTAAATACAAAGATAATCATTTTTATCGCAACACATGACACGACTACAGCAAATTCATGAATTTTACCGCGCGACACAACCTTACGGCCGCTCCACAGGTAGTATCGGGATGTTGCCACAGCCATTTACAGTCGTCAAGAGGAGTAGGCATGAAGCGAAGAGAGGGCATTGACGCCGAAGTAGGTCATCAACACGGCGAGGAAGGCGAAGAGCATGTAGAAGTGGAAGGCGACAGGGCTGTTAAGAGTCTTCAAGGTGCGGTGCATCGGCACTGCGTATATTACAAATGTGACGAGCGCCCAGGTCTCCTTTGGATCCCATGCCCAATATCTGCCCCACGACACATTAGCCCATACGGCACCGGTAACGATGCCAAGCCCGAGAAGATAAAGCGCCGGATAAAGCAATGTCCTGTCAAGCCACATCAGGCGTTCCCGCCGTGACGGGGAGAAAAACGATATCACGCTGCACGTCACGGTAAAAGCAAACAGCGCATATGCCGTCATGACAAGTGTGACATGTATACTGAGCCACGGAGAAGCAAGCACCGGCATAAGCGGTGTAAGCACAGGATTAGTCCCGATTAGATGGGCTACAAGCGCCACAGCCCCGGCAAAAAGCATCCCTACGGGCAGCAACAACGATGACGCGCGGTAAAATCGCAGAAGCAACGGCAACAATATCAGGAGCAGAAACTCCATAGTCTCGCCGGTATTGGCAAGCGGCATGTGACCGGATATATACCATTCAAGTGTGTATGCCACCAGTTGCAGCAGCCAGGCAGCCGACAGCAACATTACCGCTACCGCCGTAAGCCGCGAAAAGCGCAGGAGTGCGGCAAAAGCCACTGCAGCACCGGCAAAGAGGATTATGAATATCAGCATCGAGAACGAAATACTGTTATAAAACAGCTCCACATCGACCCTACCCTCGGAAAGGAGCGCGACATCATCAGGACAACGCACTATAAGGTTGCCACCCAACAGGTCCATTACAAGCCCTACCTTCTCATCAAGCTCCTCGATGGCGCGGTCAAGCCCGGTGTCACCCTTGCCATACAATCCGCGCAAACGATAGTAGTCGGAAGCGGAAAAGAGATCGTTGAGCGACACATAGCGTCCCTCCACGCCAAGATGATTGCACAGCGTCTTGTCTTTCACAAGTATGGCACGCTCATCCTGCCACTGCCCGGGATATAGCAGCCATGATGCCATAAACTGCTCGGGTGACAGTCCGCGATACTCGGTCGACCCAGTGATTTTGAGCGTGAAATCGCGGGCAAGCGAATTAAATGTCATCACCCTGCCGTTATACATCACTTGCTTGCGGGCAAGCGAATCGGCATGTTGGCGCGGTACACCCGCAATGGTCTCAGCCGACGCCACCCCGGTCACCGACGTGACAAGCAGAGCCACTGCTGCGAAACGTTTCAGACCGCGCCGGAAGCCCGATGTACGCGACAGCAGAAGCCACAGCCCGGCAACGGCAAACATCAGATATCCCGAATAAGTAATCGCTATGCCGTAAGGGTCATGATTAACACCGAGTATGCTGTGACCCTCGCTATCATACGACATCTGGCAGAGGCGGTAGCCATCGACCGACAGGATATTGTTGACCGACACAACCGCCTTTTGCCCGTCGACGCGAAGATAGCTCACATAGTCGCGCGGCACCTCTCCGCCCGGATAATATGCCACAACGAAGCTGTCGAGCGACAGGCTGAAAGGGAATTGCCCCTCTTCTCCTCCGGCAAGGAGATACGAGGTCACCTCATCGCCTCTGCCGAGCATCACCTGCCCGCGGTCGCCGGTGAGCCATGTCATGACCCCTCCGGCAACTATCACAAGCAGCGACAAGTGCAGCAGCCACGCCGGTTTAGAAAGTCGCATAACCATTACTGGCGACAGGGCGCACTGCCATACATTCCATCTCAATCAACCACTCGGGACGGCACACCGGCGCGAGCACTATCACTCTCGGCACCCCGGGGAAACGCTCCTCAAACATCGCATTGACCGCCGCATAATCGGCGATATCACGCAGATATACTATCATGTGACCCACATCGTGCCAGTCACAGTCAGCCTCGGCAAGCAACGCCGCTACATTTTCCCACATCCTGAGGGTCTGTGCCTTGACATCGCCCTTGTGCACAACCTCTCCACGGTTGTTGATACTTGCCGTGCCTGAGATGAACACATGGCGACGGTCACCGTAGTCCACATAAGTGCCGCGCTCAAACGCCACCCCGTATTCATAGGTAGGATTCAGATAAGCGGGCGCATAGAGATAGCGCATCTGACCGGGCATGATTCCCTTGACCGCATAAGTGTCCATCTCGACGGTCACACGCGGGTCGGCATGACGACCGCCTATGCCGGTGCTTGCGATAAAGTGGGTGTCGGAGGTAAGATTGTTGGTCATGAACATTTCGTTTCTGCCTTTGACCATCCCGGCATAATTCACATCGACATCATGCACGAAAAACCATGTGCGCACACAGTTGTCGGCAATCGAGCAACCCTCATCTTCAAGGCGGAGGGCATAGTCGTAGAGCAGCGCGCGGGTAGCCACCTCCGACTGCACATCGGGCGTACACGCACTTCCTTGCCAGAAATGAGTATAAGCTCCGTGGGTCACTGAATACAAGCCATTGTAGAGGTTGTTTACCGCCACTCCTTCCTGCAGATACACCCATAGAGCAAGCTTTGTGCCGTCGAGCGGTGACTGCTCTACTATCGACACGGCACACTCTTCCTCTCGCGGAAGCTGTGACTGCTGATTGGCGGCATCGCTCAGGAAATAGCGCTTGAACACCGGCACCACGTCAGCGCCAAGACGCTCGCGCAATGTCTTGTAAGCCGCCATTACGGTCGACAGCTGAACGGCAAAAGTCTCGCCGACTGCAGTTGACTTGATTATGGCGTGGTACTCCGTAACGCCGCTGCCCTGCATGAAAACCGACACAGTTGTAGACGCATCAGTATTATGATATGTAGTTATCTCCCTTTTGATTTCACTTTCAAGTAACATGTCACGTCAATTTTTAGCACCCGAGTCAATCCAGTTTTTCACCAGATTGGCAGAGGTAGTGTTAGAAATAATCGTTTGATGCCTGTAGGCCCACTCATCCGACATATCGGTAGCGATGGCACGCCAAAGTACACTTGCCGACGCGTCACCGGGCGTAACCCTCATCATGTCGGGCGACTTTACCGAAGCCACATTGACCAAAGCTGAATAGCTATCCGGGGCAGTAAGGTTAAGCGATGCCGCGGAGTGGTTGCTGCCGCCGTGACACTGCACGCAGGCGGCATTGAACACGGCTGTCTGCACGGCAGTGTACATCGCGGCATCTATCTGCCCAACGTCAAAATGTATGTAGCCGTCGCTCCCCTTCACCGGCTCTGCCGAGGCAAAAGTGGCGACACGCTTGCGCAGACGGTTGATTGCACACAGTTCGATTCCGGTAATATCGTCGGTTATCCCCCCAAGCTCAAGCTCGGAGCCTGTCACCTGACATGACACCTCTGCATAGTCGGTGTCGCTGAATCCGGCGACAACCACCGTGTATCCTCCCGACCATGAATCGAGCCCCTGCACATCGCCGGTAAATTTCACGGTAGAAGTGATTGCATCGCCGCTACCCGGGAGGGTTTCATCGTAGATTTTCCCGTCGTCGCAGGAAGTGGCGGCTACAGCCAGCATCATCGTGGATAATATGGTATTGTACAGCCTCATGTCATCAGAATGTATATTGTAAAAGCACTGTCGCCGAGTGCATGGCAAGCCCCAGGTCGTCATTGTCGCGGTCAAGCTGCGTGGCATGACCGGTCCTGCCCATGTACTGATACATCGCCTGCAATTTCAGCCCGGTGTTTTTAAAGAAGTAGTTCACACCTACGGCCGGCATATTCAGGAGTCCGCCACGGTCAAGCCCGTTACGGTCCATGATGTCGTAGCGTAATGCTCCCTGAATACGGTCGGTGACGAAATATCCCGCCTGTACATATCCGCCGAGATAATTGTATGACTCGTCGATTTTCTGGCGTTTGGTAAATCCTACTCTCATGTAATAAGCCTCCGCAGCGAGATAAAGGCGGTTTTTAATCCAGGCAAACTCCACTCCGGCGCGAAAATCATTGGTGCTTTCATTCTCGCTCTCCACATTGAGCGAAGCCGACACCCCTATGAGCATCTTGTCAAGGTTGAGCTGACGCGGATTGCCCTGAGTGGCGGGCATCACACCCTTAGGCTGGAAGGTAAACCGTCCGGCATACAGCAGCGAGGGTATGTGCCAGTCGTCGCTGAAGGTCTTGGTGGCGTTGTTTATTGATGCGCCGGTGCCGTTGAACACCCCTACCTGGTAACCCCACTTCTTCTGTATCATGCCGTGAACCTCAACGCCGAGGTCAAAACCGGTGCCGATATGCGGTGTGACGGCATTGAGCGAATGAGGCATAATCACCGATGCCGTAAGCGACACGGGTAGTGACGGGAACAGCGTCTCGCCGAGCGTGGTAAGATAGGCGTGGGAGAAAGGGGTCTTGAACTTGCCGATGCGCACCGCAAACTGGTCGCGGAGCTTCACGTCGGCCCACGCCTGCTGGAGTAGGTTGCCCCCGGAAGCGGCGGCGTTAATCGACAGGTTGTAGGTGACTATGCCGAATGCCTTGCCCGTGAAACCGAGCACTGCATAAGGGATTGAAAAGCCGGTATTTGCCACATTGTCCTGATTGTATGCAGCGTCAAGTCCCTCGCTGTCGTAATAGTTAAAGTTTGCCGAGGTCTGCACAAGCAGGTAAGGCTTGAAGAGGAAATCGCCGTTACGTGTACTCCATGAAAATCCGTCACGACCGGCAAGAGACACGACACCGTTTTCAGTGTCTGACTCATACTGCGCCGATGCTGCCACGGGAAGTAACGAAACCATTATTATTGACGATATGATTGATTTTATTCTTGACATAACAAAGATAACGATTAATATTTAAATTTAGAGCTTGTTTAATAATAAATGTTACTGTCAGGACGGTCATTCGTCGAGCAGATTTTTGTTTGTGATGAGGGAGTTATGGGATTCCATAACGACCGAAGAGCAGGCGGAAAGATGCCGGCGAATGACCGGCGGGAGGTAATTTGTTTCATATCGTTGACACATTATTACATTTGTTTCAAAGGTCATAAAGAGGTTGAGTGATTATAAAGTTACCTTTGGTCTCGTATATCTTGGTCGCTTTTCAACCTGTTCCTCAGTCGTGTACATAAAGTACACTCCTTCGTCACATGTCGAAAATCGGCTCAAGCTATACGACCCTGACAGCAACATTTATTATTAAACAAGCTCTTAAAAATCATGGATTTATCGCGTCATAGCGACTTGAGAAACTCCACAAGCGCGTCGCGGTCGGTCTTAGACATCTTCTTAAACAGATTTTTTGACGCCTCGCCTTCACCGCCGTGCCACATTATAGCCTCGATGAAGTTACGCGCCCTGCCGTCGTGCAGGAAGTAGGTGTGACCGTTGACTTTTTCCTGCAGCCCGATTCCCCATAGGGGAGTGGTGCGCCATTCGTTGCCCGCGGCGAGTCCCGACACATAATTGTCGTTAAGCCCGACGCCCATTATCTCCGAGCCCATGTCATGGAGCAGATAGTCGGAATAGGGATGGATGGTCTGGTTGCCGAGCCAGGGAAGCTGGGTGCCGTTGAGCAGCGTCGAGCCTCGCGGTCTGGTGTGGAGGGTGGTCACGTGACACAGGTGGCATTTAGCCTCGTAAAATGCCTGCTCGCCGCGCTTCACCGCAGGGTCGTCGACATTGCGGCGCGCCGGCACTCCGAGCGACTGCATGTAGAAATCGACATTTTCCATCTCCTCGGTCGACACATCGAGTTTGTCGTAGAGAAGCCCCATCATCGACCCTTGCGACATCTGTATCTGCCCCTCGCATATCTCTTCGGGATAGCGGCTGTTGGTCACTCCCATGTCGCTCGAAAAGCCAAGCTCCACGGTAAGGTCGGCATGCTGCGCCTTGTTGCCCGACACGCCGAGACACTTTACCCCGCGCTCGGTGACATAGTTGCATCGTCCCGATATGCCAAGCTCGGGATAATTGCTCTTGGCGGCGAGTGCCTCGATTTCTGCGGGGTCAAGCGACATCATCTGCCCCATGCCCACATGGCGGAGCGGTATGCGCACCGTGCAGAAAAGGTCGTCGGGCGATATCTCGTCGGCATACCAGTCGGTAATCGTATAAGTGGGGTAAGCCAGTTCGTAAGGCTCGCCGTCGGGGAAAGTAAATGTCTCGTAATGCCAGTCGACCTTTAGCTTGCCCTCGGCATTGACCCCGTAGATTGACTGGTCGTGGAGCACCCTGCCGTAATCCTTGAAAAACGCACCGTTTTTACGGGTGACATACACCAGCATGGCTGAAAATCCGTATGACCCCGAACCGCCGTCGGCCCAGAGCGCGGGCTTGGTGCGACCCGCGTTGCTGTGGCAGCTGCCGCAGGAATATCCGGCATATACCGGACCGAGACCGCCACCATAACCGTTGGATGAGGTGCGCATGTCGTCGTAGAGCTTGTCGCCACGGAAGAAACGGGTGGTGTTGGCACCGCTCACCCAGCTTGCCTGGGTGTCAAACGCCTTTGACGAGTTGAGAAATATGGTCGAGGTGCCCGCCGACAGCTCATAGCCCTGCGGCACTTCCACATCAAGCACGTCGACACCCTCCCGGTCACATGACACGAGAGGGCCGACGGCTACTGTAATGATTGCTGATATATATATGTGTCTTGGTCTCATTTTACTGTTCTTGCCTTGCCATCTTTGAATAGAAGGAACTCAAGAGTGTGAAATCCGCGTATGTTCTGGGCGCTTTCCACCTTGATTTCGTCATCGTCGCCGCCCCAGATAAGGTCTGATACATTGCCCGAAGATAGATGGTTGACGATGGCATCCTGGTCAAGAGGCCAACTGTCCATGTTGGGGTCAAGACCGAGAGCGTCAACTGGACCGAAAAGGAATGCCTCGCTCATCTCCCACGGCGCACGTGCCTCAAGCCATGCGTTGCATGCTGCCTCGAAAGCGGCATCGGTGCGCTTTTCGCCAAGGTCCTTCACTGCCGCGAGGAGGGCGGCGTTTTTGTCGCGCAGATCCTTGTAGGTGGGAAGTATCACATAATCCACATAATCCTTTACGATTGCGTCAAGCTCGGCATCGTGTCCCTCACCAAGATTGTTAAAGAATGCCTTCAGGTCGCGGTTGAATACCTCGTCAAGTTCGGCACACGCATCCATGGCGACTGTCACAGGCTGTGAGTTGATATTGTTGCGGAAAGGCGCGGGTATGCCGAGAATTGCCGTTGCCGCGGCTTCGATGGCGGCGTTAACCTTTGTGTCGAGAGCCGGGTCGATGCTCTTCACGAGATTGGAGATTGAGTGAGAGCTGCTGTTGTTGCCGTAGGTGCAGGTATATGCATTGCGGATTGAGTATATATTGTTGGTGTAGTCCTCGCGTGAGTGCCAGCTGTACCATGATTCGACGGCATAGAGCGCTGCCTCAAGCTGTCCGCTCTTGTAGAGATTGTAAGGGTCGCCGATTTTGGCATTTCCCACCTCGTCGGCGATGCTGCTGCAGCCGTCGATTATCTCCTCGATGCAGTTGATGGCGCTGCTGTAAGTGGAGTTGTTGTGATTTTTGAACGTCACGGCATATGCGTCGCCGCCTTCATACGCCACCGCCCATGCATTGTAGAGGCTTTCGGCGTCATCTTTCAACAGGGTTGCCACCTGTGTTGAATAGTTGTGCCATGCGTTGGCGTTTGAGGCGCTGTACTCAAGGTTCTTTGATTCGACCTTTGCGCCCGGTTCATCACTGTTGTTGTCGCTACATGCTGTCATCGCGCAGCCAAGTGCAATTGCAGCGAGTGCTGAGTAAATTTTTCGTTCCATTGTCATATAGTTTTTTTGTTTTATTTTCCTGATTGTTATTTCCTGACAAACCATCCTATGTAGGCTATGCCTATCGACACTTCATTCTCGCTGTTATAGCGTCCGCTGCCGAAAGGATTGGAGGTGCCTATCTGACGGTTGGAGTAATCTGCCTTCACCACAAGGTTGGGGAGGGCATACCAGTTGACACCGGCGCTCCACTTGCTCACCTCCAGACGGCGGTCGGCGGTCGCGGGACTTGCCACCGACTTCTGCGGGTTGAAATACTCATAGCGGGCAAATGGGTAGATGACCGGCATATTTTTCACCCCGGATATGCCGGCGAGGCTAAAGCCTATCTCCGCGCCATAACTGAGTGCGTTTTTAGCCACGGGGAGCAGGCGGCTGTAGGGCGACGCGCCGGGGAGCTTGTTGTTTTTGCTGTTGACAGAGGCGGTGTTGCCTACATGTCCATACACCACATTGGCGCGCACAGTCAGATAGCGGTTGCGGTATTGGCCGTCCCAGCTCGCCATGGTGACAGGAATCCTGCCGTCGGCGGCATAGGTCTGCGACTTGTCGGAGTTGGCACCCGCGTCATTGCAATAGTAAAATGACACTCCCGTGCGCAGTCCCTTCACGCCACGGTAGTCGATACGCGCCACATAGCCGGGCGACGTGAAATTGTCGGTCTCGAAAAATCCCTGCTTTCCGCCGGCAATCCAGGTGTCGCGGTCAAATCCGTTGGCGTTGAGTCCCGCCACCACCATCGCCTGATAGTCGAAAAGTGCGTGTCCGCCGCCAAATGTACCAAACAGCGAGATTCCTGTCTCATGCCAGGTGCTCGGCAGCATCACGGTCTCGCTCTCGGGGCGCACTGTGCCGAAGAAGTTGATAGGCTCGTGATGGGTGTTGGTGAGTCCGAAAGGCACGATCATATGTCCGGCGCGCACATTAAATTGCGGCACGATAAGGCGCGTGATATGGAATTGTTCGAGAGCTACCTCGCCACCCTTTTCCACCTCGGTCTCATACTCGCCGTTTTCACTGTTTTCTATCTCATAGGCGACCCCGGTGCCGCCTGATTCAAACTCTATCTCGGCGCCGAGTATCCATTTCGGGGTGAATTTATAGTCAAGTGCAAGCACAAAGCGCGGTATCGCCACTGTGTTGCGGCGCTCCTTGGTCACGCCATCTTTCTGAAAGCGGTTGATGCCGTAATCTTTAAATGAGGCCACCATCTCGCCGTAGCCGCCAAACCTGAACTTTGAATATCCTGCCGTGTCGGCGGCTTCCTGTGCGGTTACCGGCATTGCGGCAAGAAACGCAAGCAGCAATCCTGCCATTTTACTTTTTCCGTTCATCTGATTTTTGGTTAATTTTTACGATTGCAAAGTTACCGCGCCAAGAAAAATCGGGAAATACTCACTTTTGATGATTTTTAGACCGATTCTAAATAACAATTAACTAAAAAAAGTGATAAACGCCCCCTCACCACGGGTAAACCGCCCCTCCCGCCGCGGGCGCACATTGCCCTGGAGGGGCAAGATATTGTTAGCCGCGGGTAGCGCCGGAGGTGCACC
>CAJTSK010000052.1 GCA_910578835.1 uncultured Muribaculum sp. | reverse complement strand
CGCCCCGTGTGGACTTTCACCACAGATGTATGGCATGCCCACCATACTAAAAAAGACGGGTGTATCGATGATACACCCGTCTTGCTATTAATAAGGTATTGATTAGAACTCTGCGTTGTTTGGTGTGCGCGGGAAGGGGATGACGTCACGGATGTTGGTCATACCGGTCACAAAGAGCACCAGACGCTCAAATCCAAGTCCGAATCCGGCGTGAGGCACAGTGCCGAAACGGCGGGTATCGAGATACCACCACATATCCTTCATCGGGATATCAAGCTCTTCAATGCGCTTGCTGAGCTTGTCGTAGTTTTCTTCACGCTCAGAGCCTCCGATAATCTCACCAATCTTCGGGAAAAGCACGTCCATCGCGCGGACAGTCTTGCCATCTTCATTGAGCTTCATGTAGAAAGCCTTGATTTCTTTCGGATAATCGGTCAGAATCACAGGCTTCTTGAAATGCTCCTCGACGAGGAAACGCTCATGCTCGCTCTGGAGGTCGGCGCCCCAATATACCGGGAACTCAAATTTATGACCTGACTCTTCAAGAATTTTCACGCCCTCGGTATAGGTAAGGCGCACAAATTCATTGTCAAGCACAAATTTAAGACGCTCTACAAGCTCCGGATCATAGTGCTCGGCAAGGAAGTCGATGTCGTCCTTGCAATGGTCAAGCGCGTAGGCTATACAATATTTAATAAAGTCTTCGGCGAGATCCATATTGTCAGCGATGTCAAAGAAGGCAACTTCCGGCTCAATCATCCAGAACTCCGACAGGTGGCGGGGAGTATTGGAGTTTTCAGCACGGAAAGTAGGGCCGAAGGTATATATGGCACCGAGAGCGGTTGCACCCAGCTCACCTTCAAGCTGTCCTGACACAGTGAGCGCAGTGGGCTTTCCAAAGAAATCTGCCGAGTAGTCGACCTTGCCATCCTCACACTTGGGAAGGTTGTTAAGGTCGAGCGTGGTCACCTGGAACATTGCGCCGGCTCCCTCACAGTCGCTTCCGGTGATAAGAGGAGTGTTGAGATAGAAAAATCCTCTTTCCTGGAAAAACTTGTGAATAGCAAACGCCAAGGCGCTGCGCACTCGGAGAATAGCCCCGAATGTATTGGTGCGAGGGCGGAGATGTGCCTTTTCGCGCAAAAACTCAAGAGTGTGACCCTTCTTCTGGAGAGGATAGCTTTCAGGATCGGCAGTACCGAAGATTTCAAGCGATTTTGCCTGAACCTCCACGCTCTGACCTTTGCCCATAGACTCCACAAGAACTCCGTCGACTTTTATTGACGAACCGGTGGTGATAGGCTTAAGCTGGTCGTCGGTGAACTGCGCCATATCAAATACAATCTGCACATTTTTTACCGTAGAGCCGTCATTGAGCGCGATAAACTGTACATGCTTGTTGCCTCGGCGGGTACGTACCCAACCCATCACACACACCTCTTTTCCGATAAGCTCCGGATTGAAGAGGTCGGTTATCTTAGTTCTTTTCATTACAATTTTATAATATTGAAGTTATTCAAATGAACCCATCTTGAGGAAGTTGACCTCTTCCTGAGTCAGATAACGCCAGCGACCGCGAGGAAGATTTTTCTTGGTCAGTCCGGCGAAATAAACACGGTCAAGCTTGGTTACATGGTAGCCGAGGCTTTCAAAAATACGGCGCACGATGCGGTTACGTCCGGAATGAATCTCGATACCGGCCTGATTGCGGTCGGTCTCCGTGGCGTAGCTGATAGCGTCGGCGTGAATCGGTCCGTCTTCAAGCTCGATACCGTCGGCGATAGCCTGCATGTCGTCTTCAGCGATATCCTTGTCGGTCCATACGTGATATATCTTTTTCTTGACATACTTCGGATGGGTAAGCTTTGAGGCAAGGTCACCGTCGTTGGTAAGCAGGAGCACACCGGTGGTATTACGGTCAAGTCGTCCTACAGGATAGATGCGCTCATTGCAAGCACCTTTGACAAGATCCATCACGGTTGTACGTCCGTTGGGGTCGTCGCTGGTGGTCACGCAATCTTTCGGCTTGTTGAGAAGGATGTAGCACTTGCTTTCCAGTGTCACTACCTTTTCATCATATTCCACTACGTCGTTGTGAGAAATCTTGGTACCGAGTTCGGTAACAACCTCCCCGTTGACCTTTACAAGTCCCTGCTGGATAAACTCGTCAGCCTCGCGACGTGAACAGATTCCGGCATTTGCCATGAACTTGTTGAGACGTATCTGCTCATTGGGATCGGGTATAGGCATTTCATACTCGATACGCTTGGGACGGGGCACAAAGCTCTTGCCCTGACGCGGCATTCCGAAATTCTGACGGTTATTGTTGTTCTGGCGGTTGTTGTAGCCACCCTGGCGGTTATTGTTGTAGCCACCCTGGCGGTTGTTGTTATAGCCGCCTTGACGGTTGTTGTTGTAGCCGCCCTGGCGGTTATTGTTGTTGTAGCCACCCTGACGGTTATTGTTGTTGTAGCCGCCCTGACGGTTGTTGTTATAGCCACCCTGGCGGTTGTTGTTGTAGCCGCCCTGACGGTTATTGTTGTAGCCACCCTGGCGGTTGTTGTTATAGCCGCCCTGACGGTTGTTGTAACCACCCTGGCGGTTATTGTTGTAGCCGCCCTGATTGTTGTAGCGGTTGTTGTAGCCGCCTTCCTGTGAAGTAGAGGGAGTGTATCCTTCCGAAGCGCTATGCTCTGCTGCACTTGTCTCGGCGCCCTCGGTCACAGCCGGTGACTGATATTGTTGACGGGGCTGATAACCGCCCTGATTGTTGTATCGGTTGTTGCCGTATCCGCCCTGACGGTTGTTGTTGTAGCCGCCCTGGTTGTTATAGCGGTTGTTGCCGTAATTGTTCTGACGGTTGTTATATCCTCCCTGACGGTTGTTGTAATTGTTTCTGGGTTGATACGGACGGTCGTAACTGCCATACTGGCGTGATGTGGTCTCGCCATTCTGACTATAATCACCTGAATGGTCACTTTCCACTTTACCATAGATTGCGGTCTCGCCTTCCGACGAAGCAGCAATGCGGTTCTCCCCGATTCTCGGTCGTTTTGGTTTCTTTTCTTCGTTATTCTCCATAATGCATTAATTCCTTTAAGTAAGTAATTTGGAATAGATGTCAAGCCTCTCGGCGTCGTTGGGCGATATGCCCGATTAAAAACTTCAGTTTATCGATTAATTATAAGATTTTGAATTACTACTCTTCATATGTGCTGCATTACATATGCATACAATCTTTCTTAACAATGCAAAATTAAGATTTTTCTGCGAGTGTAACAATTAATTATACAAATAAATATATAAAAAATATCGCCAACCGAAGCCGCGATATTATTTTTTTAATATTTTTAAGTAAATCCCTGAACGACGAACCGTTAACGCAGCCGACGTCAGTTACGCGATTTAAGATATATATTCTTGAGCTTGCTGAGATACTCGGGAGTCACGCCCAGATAAGAAGCGATGATTTTCTGGGGTACTTTCCTGATAATCTCAGGTCGGTCACACGCCATGCTGCGATAGCGCTCAACAGCGCTCCCTTTGTGCACGACCGCATTTCTATATTCATGATAAAACAGTTCACCATAGGCATAGCGCAACATCCATATGGTCAATTCATGATATTTAGGCACCACCTCCCAGAAATCCTCTTTCTTGATGTGCATCAACACAGTGTCGCAACACGCCTCCGCCCTGTAATATGACGGCAGGTCCATGGCAAAAGAGTGTTTTGACGAAAATATCGTACCGGGCAAGCCGAAGCCAAACGTACGTTCCTTGTCTCCGTTCATGTCAACAAAACGCACGATACCGTCCTGGATGATATACACATCAGGACACTTCACGCCTTCTGCTATAACGACATCTCCACGGGAAAGGCGATTAACCTCTCCTCTGGAGAACAATTCATCAAGCCCCGCTCTCGGAAGATAGCCAAGCTCATCTTTTAGCAATAGTTTTAATCGATCGTAAGCCATATCTCTGAGAAGTATTAACCGTCACTCAAGCACCGTAAAAAACCTTCGCGACACTTGATAAGTCAAAAGTAATAAATAAAATCAAATTCACCAAACATGTGTGGGCGAATTGACTTAGAGCTTGTTTAATAATAAATGTTACTGTCAGGGCGGTCATTCGTCGAGCAGATTTTTGTTTGTGATGAGGGAGTTATGGGATTCCATAACGACCGAAGAGCAGGCGGAAAGATGCCGGCGAATGACCGACGGGAGGTAATTTGTTTCATATCGTTGACATATTTTTACATTTGTTTCAAAGGTCATCAAGAGGTTGAGTGATTATAAAGTTACCTTTAGTCTCGTATATCTTGGTCGCTTTTCAGCCTGTTCCTCAGTCGTGTACATAAAGTACACTCCTTCGTCACATGTTGAAAATCGTCTCAAGCTATACGACCCTGACAGCAACATTTATTATTAAACAAGCTCTTAAAATCACAAATAAAACGATTGAGCGTGCATCGGAATCCCGATGCACGCTCCTAAATCCTGACGCCATACGCCAGCATGGCATCATATGTACTCAATCTTGCACACCAGCTTGCGGCTCATGCCTGGCTCCTCCGACATCCTTACCGACGGCTGATGATAGTCGGTAGGGAAAAAGAGGAAAAACGCGTCGGGACCGGCGACATGCCAGTCGACACTGTCGGCATCAAAGTGAGCCACATCCTTTTTCGGATTATATTCATGCTTTATAGTCACGTCATGACCGTAGCCCATCTTCTCATTGCCTCGCAGGGTGTACTGGAGGTCGATGAAATTGTGGTGCTGCTCGATATTTACATCCTCGGCAGCTCTCGGGGTGTACTCGCTCATCTTAATCCAGCAGCGCCCCGGCACAAGGTCAATGCGCCCCACAGGGAGCGAATCAAGGTCAAGAGTGGCGAGATAGCTGAAGAGTGTATCCCACAGCTCCTTGTTTTTGATGTACTGCCCGTAAAACTCATCGGCGTTGACCGACGGGTGTACGGCTACATTCCAGCCATTGTTCCACTCCCCGCTCTCCATCCACTTTCGAGTGTCGACAGAGGCGGGCTTGCCTGAGGACAGCGCGGCAGTCGCAATGAGCGCCGCAAGCATAAACATAATCTTTTTCATGGTGTCAACAAGATACTTATTTTATCAATATCCGGTATAGGTGTGGGGCGACAGGCGCTTAAGCTCAGCCTTCACCTCGTCGCTCACATTGAGAGTATCGATAAATGCGGCGATGCTCTCGGCGGTGACGGTGGTGTTGACACGCGTAAGCTCCTTCAGCGTTTCGTAGGGCTTGGGGTAGCCTTCGCGACGCAAGATTGTCTGGATTCCCTCAGCTACCACGTTCCACATGTTGTCAAGGTCCTGATTGATTGCAGCCTCGTTAAGAAGGAGCTTGTTAAGACCCTTCAATGTCGATGCAAGGGCAATCATCATGTGACCGAGAGGCACACCTATATTACGCAACACGGTAGAGTCGGTAAGGTCACGCTGCAGACGCGACACCGGCAGCTTCATCGACAGATGGTCGAGGATAGCGTTGGCTATGCCGAGGTTGCCTTCAGAGTTTTCAAAGTCAATAGGGTTGACCTTATGGGGCATTGCCGACGAGCCGACCTCACCCGCCTTGATTTTCTGCTTGAAATATTCCATAGATATGTATTGCCACATATCCTTGTCAAGATCGAGGATGATAGTGTTGATACGGCGCAATGCATCAAATATTGCCGCAAGGTTGTCGTAGTTGGAAATCTGGGTGGTATATTCCTCGCGTTCTATGCCGAGGCTCTCGCCAAGGAACTTTGCGGCAAACTCACGCCAGTCAATCGAGGGATAGGCAGTGAGGTGAGCGTTGAAGTTACCGGTGGCACCACCAAATTTTCCGCTTACAGGCACAGCGTCGAGCATTGCGAGCTGACGGCGCAGACGATAGCTGAACACACGTATCTCTTTGCCGAGACGGGTGGGCGATGCGGGCTGACCGTGGGTCTTGGCGAGCATGGGAAGCTCCTGCCATTCATCGGCGCGAGCCTCAAGATGCTCTATAAGTTCTACGAGCAGCGGGCGATATACATCGCGCAAAGCCTCCTTGAGCGACAAGGGCACAGAAGTATTGTTGATATCCTGCGATGTGAGCCCGAAGTGGATAAACTCTTTGTAAGCCTCCAGACCGAGAACATCGAAACGCTCCTTAAGGAAATATTCCACAGCCTTTACATCGTGGTTGGTCACCGACTCTATTTCCTTTATACGTGCGGCATCCTCCACGGTGAAGTCTTTATATATGTCGCGCAATTTCACAAACACGCCATGGTCGACTCCGGCAAGCTGCGGCAGCGGAATCTCGCAGAGGGCAATGAAATATTCCACCTCTACCCTCACGCGATAGCGGATAAGGGCATATTCGGAAAAATACTCGTCGAGTCGCTCGCATTTTCCGCGATAACGACCGTCAATAGGAGAAATTGCAGTAAGTTGTGTCAGTTGCATGAGTGAATTTTGAAATTGTAAAATGATTGGACACCACAAAATTACGCAATAAAAATGAAATTTCCTTGATTTTTTCTACCCAAAATGTTTGCAAGTTCAAAAATTAGTTGTACCTTTGCATCGCTTTCGACAAAGAACACGGGCGCTTAGCTCAGCTGGTTCAGAGCATCTGCCTTACAAGCAGAGGGTCGGGGGTTCGAATCCCTCAGCGCCCACTCAACAAACTCCGCAGTTCTTAAGTCGAAAGTTCCGGTAACAACCGATACCGGGCGCTTAGCTCAGCTGGTTCAGAGCATCTGCCTTACAAGCAGAGGGTCGGGGGTTCGAATCCCTCAGCGCCCACAGAGCCTTCTTAGACAGAAGGCTTTTCTTTTTTAAGACCGGGGTATTAGCTCATCTGGCTAGAGCGCGACACTGGCAGTGTCGAGGTGAGCGGTTCGAGTCCGCTATACTCCACAACTCATGCTGACAATCAGCAATCTATAAGCACAACACCCGATTCCGCACCCCATTTCGGTCGAAATCGGGTGTTACTTTTTTGCCCGGCGGATTGGACTTGGGCACAAAAAAATAGACAAGCTTTTGATTGAATCAATACAAAAGCTTGTCTATTGGTCGGGGTGAGAAGACTCGAACTTCCGACCTCCACGTCCCGAACGTGGCGCGCTGCCAACTGTGCTACACCCCGAGCGCCTTTTAATTTCGACCGCAAAGATAAGACTTTTTCCTGATATAACAATCACTTTTTGACAGGATTTTTTAATCCCATTATGAAAAATAAGTTTTTTAGGTCGGTTTATGACGGGAAAAGTGTAAATTTGTAGCTATGAAAGGCAACGAGTCTACATATATGCAATTGCTTGCAGGAGCGGTGGTAGCATCGCTTTTAGGAGCATGCGCCTCAATGGGGCGCCCTACCGGTGGCGACTATGACATCGAGCCGCCCGTGTTTGTCAAAAGCAATCCGGCTATCGGCGCAACCGGGGTCAACCGCAACAATATCACCATTGATTTCAACGAAAATGTCCAGGTAGAGGATGTTATGAACAAGGTGGTCGTGTCACCCGCGCAGAAAAACATACCGCAGATTACAGCCAACGGTCACCGCGTGTCGGTGGAGTTGCGCGACACGATGCTGCCAAACACCACCTACACTATCGACTTTTCCGACGCCATCAGCGACCTCAACGAAAAAAATGTGCTCGACGGATTTGCCATCGACTTCTCTACAGGCGACTCAATCGACTCGCTCCGGATTTCGGGCATGGTATTTGAAGCGCGCACGCTTGAGCCTGCCCAGGGAGTGCTTGTAGGCGTATATTCCGACCTCACCGACACCACCATCACCACTCTCCCGCTCGAACGAATAGCCAAGACCAACCAGCTCGGACAATTTACCGTGAGAGGGCTGAAGCCGGGCGACTATCACATCTTTGCCATCAACGACATAAACCGCGACTATCATTGGGACCGCTCCGAAGATGTGGCGTTTTATGACATGACCGTATCTCCCGTCGCCGAGACCACCACCGTCACCGACACCCTTACCGCTGCCGACGGAAGCGACTCGATAGTCAGCGTGAGCCACACGAAATATCTCCCCAACGACATACTGCTGACATGGTTCAACGAAGGTTACACCCCGCAGTATCTAAAAGATTACAGCCGCCCTGAACGCCGCCGCCTCTTCATAAAGTTTTCGGCGCCAAGCGACACCCTGCCCGACATACGTATGCTCAACGGCGTCGATTCAGGCTTGCCCATCGACAGCTGGGCGCGCCTCAACGCCACAGCGACCCTCGACTCTCTGGAATATTTCATTACCGACACCGCGGTAATAGCCCAGGACACAATGATGATCGAGATGCGATATCTTCGCACCGACACGCTTGACCAACTGTCGTGGAACACCGACACGCTCCGTGTGCTCTTCAAGGGAGCCCGCGAAGAGAAGCGACTCAAGGAGGAAGCCGAGAAAAAAGCCGCCGACCGACGCAAAAAGGCTGAGAAACGCGGTGAAAACATCGACTCCATCGAGGCTGCTGAAGCCGCACGGCTTACATTTATAAAGATAACGGCAACAGGCGGCAACACACAGGAAATCTACAAGCCGCTTTTCATCGACGTCGACCAGCCGATTGACACTATAATACAGAGCGGACTCCATATGCTCACCCTCAACGACACCATATGGGACACAATCCAGGCTCCCCCGCTCGTGCCTGTAGACTCGTTCGGGCTGTTAAAATACAAGCTCGACATGAAATGGACACCGGGCACAAAATACAAATATGTCGTCGACTCGGCATCCATAATAGGCGCATACAACGAGTGGAACAACACTTTCAACCACGAATTTTCAACCCGAAAGCTCGAAGACTACTCGGCTCTATACTTTAATGTGACCGGAGTGAGCGACTCTGCCATAGTCGAAGTACTCGACAAAGGCGACAAGCCGGTCGACGAGGCACCTCTCAAAGGAGGTGTCGCGCAGTTCCCCTACATGCAGCCCGGCACATATTACGCCCGCCTGTACATAGACCGCAACGGCAACGGCAAGTGGGACACAGGCTCCCTGCTCGATTCCCTGCAGCCTGAGGAAGTCTATTACTATCCCAAAAAGATAGTGCTGAAAAAAAACTGGGATGTAGAGCAGTCATGGAACATCTACGAAACACCCATCGACCTCCAGAAGCCGAAGGAGATTGTCAAAAACAAGCCTAAGACCGCCAAGAAGCGCCGCCGCAACAAGGACGGTACATATATCGATGACGACAACACCAACCGTGACCTTGAGGAAGAAGACGACCCTTATAACGATGGCAACTTCTTCGGTCCGAGCAACAATAACGGAAGCCGTAACTTCGGCAACGGCATGAACGGATTTAACAACCGCGGAGGATTCCGCTAAAATCATCGACCAATGGGAAATGCCTTGATTGACAAAGAACTCATCGGCGAACCGCGTCTCTACGACCTCGCCATAAAGGTCGAGCCTGAAACACTCCACGTGCTGCTCTACCGCCACGGCGAGCCACAGTCGATAGTGTATCGCGCCGTGCCGCTCGACGCCCCCGGACTATCCCATGAGAGAAGGCTGGAGGAAACCATATACAACAACCCCCTTCTGCTTGCCGACTTCCGGCAAGTGACCGTTGTCGTCGACACAACCCGCTACACGGTGTTGCCCGACAGCGCGACAGGCGACCCTCTCTTTGCCGAGACACTTGTCGACACCATGCTCCCCGATACCGGCGAGGAGCTACGCACCGAGATACTTTTCTCACCCATGTCGCCGACCGGCTCCACCATAGCCGCCAAGCTGCCGTCGCAGCTGCTCGCCTTCCTGCGCCGCACATTCAACAACCCTGCCATATACGCGCCTGTGACTCCGCTCTCACGCTATTTTTATGAAAGCAGCCGCATAGGTCACTCAGGCAAGATATATGTCAACATAAGCCAAGGCTCACTACAGCTCCTCGCCTTCACGGGCAACCGTCTCGAACTCGCCAACACATTTGCCTTCCGGGAAAGTGCCGACGCGATATATTACATAATGTCGGTAAGGAAAATGCTTGTCGACCGCGACGGCGACGACCGCGAGCTGCTGATATCGGGCGATGACACCCTACGCGATGAAATCACCTCGGTACTCCGCGAGTATGTAGGCTACGTGATGCCAGCCGTATATCCGGCGACACTTGTCCACGCGCCCAAAGACGCGCTTAAAGCACCGTTTGACTTAATAATCATCCCACAATGCGAATAATAAGAGGAAAATACGGGCGCCGACGCTTTGACGTGCCCACCAATATCTCGGCGCGACCCACTACTGACTTCGCGCGCGAAAACATATTCAATGTACTTGAAAATATCGTGGACTTCGACGACAAAGACGCCCTCGACCTCTTCGCGGGCACCGGTGCCATCACCTTTGAATTTTTGTCGCGCGGATGTCGCGAGGTAACGGCAATAGAGAAGGCGCAGACACAGTACCGCTTCATCAAGCAGGTGGCACAGCAGCTCAACGTGCAAAACCTGCGCCTCATCAAGGGCGACGTGTTCCGCTTCATCGCCACATGCACGGCAAAATATGACATCGTGTTTGCCGATCCCCCCTACGACCTGCCCGACTTCGGCAAGATTCCGGGACTGGTGCTTGAATCGCAGATGCTCAAGCCCGGCTCGATTTTCATAATCGAGCATTCCAAGGCATATGACTTCTCCACCCTGCCCCATTTCGCGGAACACCGCGTCTACGGCTCGGTCAACTTCTCGATATTTGAGATTCCGGAAGAGAGCGCTGAAGCGGCTCCCGAAGAATAGCCTATTTTATATCGCGGCGGAATGCTACACGGCGACGATGCTGACGGCGGTCGAAAAATTTCCACTGCTGCTGCACGTTCTCGTTGTCGGCAAGCTCCGGATTACTCTCAGCCCACTTATACTTGTTTTTGATATACACCGGCAGCAAGTCGCTGAAAAGAAGCGAGTTGACACCCTTGCCCATATACTCCGGACTTACAGCCACAAGCAGCAGGTCCACGATGTCGTTGTGACCGTACATCGCCTTAAGCAGATGCACCCATCCGAAAGGCAGCAGCTTGCCGCCCGACTTCTGGAGAGCCCTCGACATTGACGGCATAGAGATACCGATACCCACAAGCTTGTCGTTGCTGTCAACAATCACACATACATTTTCCAGTCTCAGGATAGGGAGGTATATGTCGATATAATACTCAATCTGACGCTTCGACAGGGGCGAGTAGCCGTAAAGCTTGTCGTAAGCCTCGTTGATAAGCTCGAAGAGCGCCACTCCGTAATCAGCCTTGATTTTCTTTGCGCTGGTATATTTGATGGTACGTAAGCCATATTTGCGGCGCACAATGTCGGCGACTCGCTGCAGCTGAGAGGGAATCTCGTCGGGCACAGTCATGCGATATTCCACCCATTCGGCATCGGGTTTAAATCCCATGCGCTCCATATGTCGCGGATAATAGGGATAATTGTAGATTGTTGCCATTGTGCCCAGCTCGTCATAGCCATAGGTAAGCATGCCCTCATGGTCCATGTCGGTAAATCCCATCGGTCCTACCACAGAAGTCATGCCCTCGCTTTTAGCCCATTTCTCAAGAGTGACGAAAAGCGCGTCGACCACCTCATCATCATCGATGAAGTCCAGAAAGCTGAAACGCACATCCTTTGAGCCTGTGCGCTCGTTGACCAGGGTATTTATAATGCCTGTAATCCTGCCGACAGGCTTTCCGTCGCGATATGCCATCCATGATTTTGCCTTGCAATAATCAAATGCCGGATTTTTCGCCGGGGTAAGGGTCTCCACCTCATCAAGTATCAGCGGCGGCACAAAGTAAGAATTACCTTTATAATGATCAATCCCAAACTTTACATATTTTTCAAGCTCTGCCTTAACCGGGGCTATTTCTCTTATCTCTATTGACATATCTGTTTCGATAATACCTTTTTAAGTTTTTTCTATTTACTGATTCCTGCCACCGTAACCCACACTGCAAGGATGCTCATCAACACCACAAATATACCCACCAGCAGGTAAAGCTGGCTGCTCGACCTGCTTTCCAGCGCAAGATGAAGGTCCTGCAGGTCGCGGTAACGTTTTTTCGGGTCGGGATCGGCACAGCGTCGCGCCACCTTCTGAAGCTTTGAATCTTTATGCTCAAGACAGCCAAGCGCCTCGTCAAGCACAAGCCCGTAATTATAGATGTCTTCCGACACATCGGCAGGCTCCATATGCTGACGCTGGTCAAACCCCACGTCGATAAGTTTCAGATTGCCTATGTTTTCGGTAAAAATGATGGTCTCGGGACGTATCGGGTGATGCACGATATGGTTGGTCTGGATATAGTCGATAGCGTCCACAAGGTCGTGGCGCAGCTTTTCGATAATCTCCGGCGTCACCTTCTTTTCATCAATCAGCTTGCGGAGAGAGTCGCCATACACGTCATCGGTGATGATACATCGACCCAGCCCCGGCACATCCTCAAAATCATTAATCATGACAATGTGGGAATGGGCAAGATTGTAGCGCACATCAAATTCCTTTTCAATCATGGCACGCATGTCGGGATTGTCGACATACTCCGGTTTCAGCGTCTTAAGCATCACCCATTTACCATGTTTTTTCGCCGTATAGACAAGATAATACTCCTCTTCCCATTCAGGAAGCAGAGTGATTTCAGTCCATTTTTCCATAGGCGACGCACCGCAATCGTCAGTCTTAACCATCCAATCAGTAATTAATTAGTCAGCAAAAATACAAAAACATTTCTTATATGGCAAAATAGTTGCCACATAAGTAAAAAAACGGGGATGTGCCAATATCAAATTCATGACATATCCCCGCCAATGACAGTTTATACCGATTGATTAAATCACATCATAGTCCAAAGCCATGTAATGCTGATAAGGATGATCACATGCCGGACATTCCTTTGGCGGTTCCTTGCCTTCAAACACGTAACCGCATACAAGGCACTGCCACTTTATAGGTGTGTCACGCTTCCACACAGTACCGTCCTTCACCTGCTTCAGATAATGCTCGAAGCGTTCGCGGTGATGTGCCTCGACCTCGGCGATAGCACGGAAATGCTCGGCTATCTCGGTAAATCCCTCGGCATCGGCATCTTTTGCGGCATTCTGATACTGCTCTACGCCTTCGGTCAACTCCTCACGCGCGGCAGTCTCAAGATTGGAGGCGGTGTCACCGATTACTCCGGCATCGACATTAAGCTCGCAGGGCACCACGCCCCCTTCAAGCAGTTTGAAAAACACCTTGGCATGACGCAGCTCATTGTCGGCTGTCTCAGCAAATATCCTGGCAATCGGGAAATAGTTTTCCTTGGTCGCCTGCTGTCCGTAGAAAGTATAGCGGGTATAAGCCGACGACTCGCTCATGTAGGCGGCAACAAGATTTTTCTCAGTCTTGGTGCCTTTAATACTCTTCTTTTTTGTAGCCATTGCTTTATCAGTTTTTATTGATGACACATTTTATTCGTATGCCTTTATAACCACCATACCCACAGGAATGTTTAAAACCGCCCATCACGCCCCGACAGAACACAATCCCGCAACGGGTCGCACACCCACATCTCGCAATGCCCTGAAAGGGCACCATCCCGTTAACCGCGGGCAGCGCCG
>CAJTSK010000051.1 GCA_910578835.1 uncultured Muribaculum sp. | reverse complement strand
CGCCCCGTGTGGACTTTCACCACAGATGTATGGCATGCCCACCATACTAAAAAAATAAGGGGAGCGCCAATGGCGTTCCCCTTTGCTATTTAAAGTTGTCTAAGATTAGTCAACACGAGTGAAAGTATATTTTTCATATCCTTCATATCTGGTTCCGTCTTCTACTTCTGAGTAGCTGTTTTCAAGCACGAGCGTAGTAGAATTAAGACCGGCGATAGTTATTGCTCCCGCGTTATCGTCGTCATTATCAAGAACGATGATGAGCTTATTGCCGCTTACGCGATATGTACCTTCTTCTGAGAAGTAATCAAAATAGACTTTGCAAGTATTATCCTCATTAAATTTAAGGGCTGTGATATCAGAATCCTTGACTGAATTAGTTTCCCATTTCTCTCCATCTTCAGTCTCCCAAGCCTCATATCCGATAATGTTCCATTTGCCTACCAAATCAGAGGTTGCGAAATCATCGTCGTCGTCATCACCACATGCAGTAAATGCAAAACCCATACAGATGGTCAAAAGACCGAGAAGAAAGTAATTTTTAAACTTTTTCATTAGATAAGAAATTAATAATAATTAATGATTTATAGTTAAAGGCGTGCAAATTTACAGCACTTCATACGGAATGCAAGCATTTTTAACTCTTTTAACCCTAATTAACAATACATACAATTACATGTATTCAGCTATTTAAACCGGATTCCACAAGCAAATTACATAAAAAAACGACTTCCCTCCTGTGTGAATGGCATCACAATGTCATAGCATCTTTTTATTGGATGCCTGTCCCCAAAAAGAAGGGGCGCCCCGGCATAAAGATGAGGCAGCCCCGTCAGTGTGTGTGTGTTCTACTTACATAAAAAGTATATTTTCACAAATATACATTAATTATAGGAGATAATTTACCCCCCCCCCATTTTAACATTTATTTAACACTTCATTTTGCCGGTTTCGCGTTTTAGTGAAAAAAATCGTATCTTTGCGTTAACAATTCAAGTATATAGCTTATGACACCCAACATAGAAGAGCTGATAACAGTCAATTACGAGCTTGAAGGGCTTCTTTATCTCGCTCTTCACAGGGGTGACGACACCCCACAGAAAGTGTGGGATATGATTTCAGAGAAAATCGACTCGCTGAAATCAGGAATCTCCACATCAGTCAACATCCCCGCGACCCCTGAAGAGGAGATAGATGACACCCCCGTGATGACTGAAATCCTTGTTGATGAGGAAAAACCGGTAATCATCGAGGAAGCATGTTCATTTACAGAAGCTGCGGTAAACGAAACGGCAACCGAGGAGGAGGAGACCACTCCTTGTGATGAGATAGAACTTCAGGAGACCGAAGAAACGATGCCTGAAGCTGATGAGTCTGCACCCGAAGAACCGGTTGAAGACGAAGCTGTCACAAATGAAGAAGATACGCCTGTAAGCGAAGAACTTCCCGCCGTAGTCAACGAGGCAGTCACAGTCGCCACGACCCGCGCTGTCGTGGAGGTTGCCGACGAGGTGACCGAGACGGCAGAGGAAAAAGCGGGTTCAACGGCAACAGTAACACCGTCGACACCGGAATTGCGGCTTGACGAGAAGCTGGCGCGAGAAAATTCACGCGACCTCAAAAAAGCATTTTCCCTCAACGACCGCTTCCGCTTCAAGCGCGAGCTTTTCGGAAATTCCGACGATAAGATGAACACCGCCCTGCATGACGTCGAGGCGATGGCTACCATCGAGGAAGCACACAACTACTTTTATAACACCTTAGGTCTGGACAAGACATCGGGCGATGTGGCAGACTTCATGGCAATAATCGAACATCATCTGTCGGCAAAATGAGTGGCAAATTATACATAGTGCCTACCCCGGTGGGCAATCTGGGCGACATGACACCGCGCGCCATCGACACATTGCGGTCGAGCGACCTCATACTCTGCGAAGACACGCGCACAAGCGCAGTGCTTCTACGACATTTTGACATCAATGTGCCTACGGCGAGCCATCACAAGTTTAACGAGCACACAGCCGTTCAGCCTGTAGTGCAACGCATCGAGTCAGGCGAAACCATATCCCTGATAAGCGACGCCGGCACCCCAGGCATCTCCGACCCGGGATTCATGCTCGTCAGGGAGTGTCGGCGCAACGGAATCGAAGTAGAGACACTTCCCGGCGCAACTGCACTGATACCCGCCCTTGTAAACTCCGGTCTGCCCTGCGATCGATTTACCTTCGAGGGATTTCTGCCTCAGAAAAAAGGGCGCAACACGCGGCTGGAGGAATTGTCGCGCGAACCGCGCACATTTATCATCTACGAGTCGCCCCTGCGTCTGGTCAAGACACTTGAACAGCTGGCGGCATACTGCGGCAGAGAGAGAGAGGCATCGGTATCACGCGAGATATCAAAATTACATGACACAACAGTGACGGGAACTCTTGGCGAGCTTGCCGAACATTTCAAAATGAACATTCCAAAAGGAGAAATTGTTATTGTTGTAAGCGGGTTTAAGGAAGCACAGGAACGTAAAGTTCACCGCAACAAATACCGCGACAAAAATGAAGAAGACCCTGATATAAATTAAGACATAACTCATTCAAACATTATATTGGATATGAAAAAAATCGTTTCAATTATTGCTGCAGGACTGGTGTTTCTGACAGCATGCGATGGCGGAAAACTTAAGCAAGCAGAAAGTGAGAATGCCGTGCTTGACGACTCTCTCCGCGTGGCTCTCGCCAACCAAGACAGCTTACTTGTGCTATTAAACGACATCACCGATGGCATGAACCAAATCAAGGATCTTGAAAAAATCCTTAGCAACACTAACGACCTCACAGCCGAGTCACAATCGCGCAAAGACCAGATACGCAACGACATGATGGCTATCCAGCAGGCATTGAAAGAGCGTCGCGAGCGTCTTAACGAGCTTGAGACAAAGCTTCAGAACTCTCAGAGCTACAACTCGACACTGAAGAAGACCGTTGACAATCTCAAGGCTGAAATAGCAACCCAGGAAGCAACCATCTCGACCCTCCGCAACGATCTTGCTACCGCCAAAATCCAGATTGCCGACCTCGGCACAAAGGTGGATTCACTCAATACGACCGTGGCAAGCGTAACTGAAGAGAAGACCCGCGCACAGGAAGAGTCTCAGGCTCTTACCAACGAGTTGAACACCTGCTACTATGCTATCGGCACAAAGAAGGAGCTGAAAGAGGCAAAGATTATCGAGACCGGATTTCTCCGCAAGACCAAGCTTCTGCAGGCTGATTTCCAGCAGAGCTACTTCACCAAGGCCGACAAGCGCTCTCTTACCGTGATTCCGACCCACTCAAAGAAGGCAAAGATTGTAACCAACATGCCCGCCGACTCCTATACACTTGAAAAGGAGAATGACCAGGTAGTAATCACAATCACTAATCCGGAAAAATTCTGGAGCCTGTCCAACTATCTCGTAATACAGGTTGACTAACCACAGTCACTGACCATAAAAAGAGGGATGTATCAAAAATATTGATGCATCCCTCTTTTTTCATATAACGTTAATCTTTTATAATGCAGAGGCAGAGTATCATATTGAACAACGGAAATACGAAAAAACACACTATCTTTGTAGCATTGTATAATCCAACTAACTTTATTTCAACCAATGCACTACCAACCAATCCTGTCATTCATTACCGCAATAATTGCAATGATACTGACATCATGCGGAGATGAAAACACTCCCGTTCCCGCCGAACAGGAGGCATTTATAGAGATTTCTGAAATTCTGCTTAAAGATGGCATGAACTTTACAAGCGACAATGTCTCGCGAGAGATTTCGGTGAAATCAAATAAGGATATAACCGTGATTTCCGGTCAGCCAGAATGGTGTACAGCCACAGCCGACAAGCCAAATGACGAGGGATATTCAATCGTCACTGTAGAGGTCAAGAAAAATGAATCAAGCGAAGAACGCACCACCGACCTCACCATTGCGGCAGGCGAGCTCCGACGCCAGATAAAAGTAACCCAGGCGGCAAAGACTGAGGAACAACCCGAAGAACCAATAAAGCCCGAAACTCCGGAAGTGCCGGTAAGCGATGCCGTGAAGTTTGCGCAAAGTATGGGCATGGGCTGGAATCTCGGAAACCAGATGGATGCCTACAACAATAATGTCGCATCGGAAACAGCATGGGGAAACGGCAAAGCCACACAAGCCCTCTTTGACCGCCTTGCCGAGTCGGGCATACAGACCGTGCGCATCCCCGTGACCTGGCTCGGACACTTCGGCGAGGCACCCGACTACACTATCGACAGCGCATGGCTCAACCGCGTCGCCGAGCTGGTAAACTATGCAGAGAAAGCAGGTCTGAAAGCGATAATCAATATCCATCATGACGGAGCCGACGGCAAATATTGGCTTGACATCAAGGGCGCGGCAAATGACGCGACAATAAACGAGCGCGTAAAGGCGCAACTCAAGGCAATGTGGAGCCAGATTGCTCAAAAATTCAGCGACAAGGGCGAATTTCTTATATTCGAGAGCCTCAACGAAATCCATGACGGAGGCTGGGGCTGGGGCGACAACCGCAAAGACGGCGGCAAGCAGTATCGCACACTTAATGAGTGGAACCAGGCATTTGTCGACGCTGTGCGCGCCACAGGCGGCAACAACGCGACACGCTATCTTGCAGTGCCGAGCTATTGCACTAATCCCGACCTCGCCATTCTCAGCAGCTTCGTATTACCCTCCGACCCCACCCCCGGTCGCCTGATGGTGTCGGTACACTATTACACCCCGACCGAATTTTCCCTCGAAGACAAGTTCAGCGAATGGGGACACACCGCCAATGCCGCAAACAAAGCCAACTATGGTGACGAACAGACAGTAAAAGACACATTCGGCAAACTCAGAGACAAGTTTGTAAACAAAGGCATACCGGTATATATCGGCGAGACAGGCTGTGTACATCGCAGCAGTGCCCGCGCTGAAAAGTTCCGCAAGTATTATCTCGAATATGTGTGCAAAGCCGCCCGCGAATATGGCATGCCGGCAATATACTGGGACAACGGAAGCCGCGATGCCGGACGTGAATGTTCGGGACTGCTCGACCATGCCAACGGAAATTACCTCAACAATGGTAAGGAAATAATCGAAATCATGGTAAAGGCTGCAACATGTGACGACCCTGAGTACACACTTACAAGCGTGTACAACTCGGCGCCATAAAACACGCGTCTAAACCTCATTTAACTCACCAAGGATTACGCGGCAACGATAAAAATTTAGTATCTTTGCCGCGTAATACTTTATTTGATATTCCGATGGGCATATTCAGTTTCTTTTCAAAGGAGAAAAAAGAGACTCTTGACAAAGGGTTGGAACGCACCAAGCAAGGTGTATTCTCAAAATTGGCTCGCGCAGTAGCCGGCAAGTCGAAGATTGACGACGAGATACTTGATAATCTCGAAGAAGTATTCATCACCTCCGATGTGGGAGTGGAGACTACCCTGAAAATAATCGACCGCATAGAGAAACGCGTGGCAAGGGACAAATATGTCAACTCATCGGAACTGAACAATCTCCTGTGTGAAGAAATCACCGACCTGCTCGCTGAAAACAATAATGACTCAGCACTTGAAGACTTCACTGTGCCGGCGTCTCACAAGCCTCATGTAATAATGGTGGTAGGCGTCAACGGTGTAGGCAAGACCACGACTATCGGCAAGCTTGCCCACCAGTTTAAGAAAGCCGGCAACAAGGTGATGCTCGGAGCCGCCGACACGTTCCGTGCCGCTGCTGTAGAGCAGCTTGACGTGTGGGGCGAACGCGCAGGAGTGCCGGTAATCAAGCAGAAACTCGGTGCCGACCCGGCATCAGTGGCGTTTGACACCCTCCAGTCGGCAAAAGCCAACGACATCGACGTGGTAATCATCGACACAGCCGGACGTCTTCACAACAAGAAAGGGCTTATGGACGAGCTTACCAAGATAAAGAATGTGATGCAGAAGGTAGTACCCGATGCACCCCATGAAGTGCTGTTGGTGCTTGACGGCTCGACAGGACAGAATGCCTTTGAACAGGCACGCCAGTTTGTAGCCGCCACAAAGGTCAACGAGCTCGCCATCACCAAACTTGACGGCACGGCAAAGGGAGGCGTTGTCATCGGTATCAGCGACCAGTTTAAGATACCGGTGAAATATATCGGTCTCGGCGAAGGTATCGATGACCTTCAGGTATTCCATAAAAAAGAGTTTGTAGAGTCACTTTTTGGTGACAATAAATAATCTATAATTCACTATGGCTCGAAAAAAAGTCGATGTCATAACCTTGGGCTGCTCCAAAAATCTCGTTGACAGCGAGCGGCTTATGAGTATGTTTGCAAGAAGCGGTTTTGATGCCTGCCATGAGCCTGAACACTCACGCGGCGACATCACCGTGATAAATACCTGCGGATTTATCGGCGATGCTAAAGAGGAGTCAATCGAGATGATACTCAGCTACATCGACGCAAAAAACCGTGGCAAGATAAAGTCATTGTACGTGATGGGATGTCTGTCGGAGCGCTACCTTGACGAACTGAAGGCAGAAATGCCGGAGGTCGACGGCTGGTATGGCAAATTTGACTGGCATGAACTTGTGACCATGTTGTCAAAGCAAAATCCCGCCACTTCCGAATATGACAGGGTAATCACCACCCCGCGCCACCACGCTTACATAAAAATAGCCGAAGGGTGCAACAGATTTTGTTCATTCTGCGCCATCCCGCTTATAACGGGGCGATTTAAGTCGCGTCCCATAGAAGAGATACTGCAGGAGGTAACCGGTCTGGTATCGCGTGGAGTAAAAGAATTCAACATCATAGCGCAAGACCTTTCAAGCTACGGCACTGACCTCTACGGCGGTCACCGCCTTGCCGAGCTGATTGACCGCATGGCGCAGATACAGGGTGTAGAGTGGATACGCCTGCATTATGCCTACCCCGCCGACTTCCCGATGGATATACTCGATGTGATGGCCAAGCACAAAAATGTGTGCAAATATCTTGACATCGCACTCCAGCATATCAGTGACAATGTGCTGTCAAACATGCGCAGACACATCAACGGGGAGCAGACACGCGAGCTGCTTTCCGAAATACGACGACGTGTGCCGGGCATACATCTCCGCACCACCCTTATGACCGGATTTCCGGGTGAAGGCGAGAAAGAGTTTGAGGAATTGAAAGAGTTTGTGCGCGAACAGCGATTTGAACGTATGGGCGCTTTTGCCTACTGCGAGGAAGAGGATACTTACGGCGCAAAACATTTCACCGATGACATACCCGATGAAGTGAAACAGCAGCGTCTTTCCGAGATAATGGACCTGCAGGCTGAAATAGCCGCAGAACTTAACGCGTCAAAAATCGGCAGCACGGTACGCGTGGTCATTGACCGCGAGGAAGATGACTATTACGTAGGGCGCACCGAGTGGGATTCGCCCGAAGTAGACCAGGAAGTGCTTATAAAGAAGAGCCGCAAGCTCGAAAAGGGCGAGTTTTATGATGTGCGCATAACTGACTCTCAATTTTTCGATCTCATAGCGGAGATATGATGTTTTCGACAAAGATAGCCGAGGCTGCAGGATATTGTCTTGCCAACGGTATAAACTTCGCCCTCTACGCTATGCCCGGAAGCAATGAAGTCACCTTCATTGCCGATGACGGCGCGCAATGTGACGTTGAAGAGCGGGAAATGAAAGGATTTTTCATCAACACCTTCCTCAACCGTCTTCCACGGCCGATACTGATACGGCCGCGTCTTGACTGCAACAGCGTGATAAGCCTAAAAAACACTCCCGCATCAGGTCATCTCAACGCGCAGATAAACAAGATGTCGACACCGCGCGAAAAATATCTGCTTGACATCAAAAATCTCGCCGACACGCTGAAGCGTAAAGGAGGTAAAACCGTTATATCAAGGGTAATATGCGGAAGCGCCGGACATATCGACTGGATAACGGTAGCAGCACGATATTTCACGGCATATCCAGCCACATTCCGGTTCATGTATCATACACCGGAGACAGGAAGCTGGATTGGCGCAACACCTGAGATATTATTGTCGCGTGACAACGCCACCTCCACTATCACCACAATGTCGCTTGCCGGAACCAGAATGCGTAGCGATAAGCCGTGGGACTGCAAAAACAGAGCCGAACATGACTTCGTGACCGACTATATCGTCAATATTTTCCAATCAGAGGGAATAGAGCCGCATATTCATGAAGCAGAAAATGTGGCTTACGGTGACATCGAGCATCTGTGTCACCGCATCACGGCTCATTATGAAGGACAGATATTCCCCCTGCTCCATCATCTCAGCCCTACTCCGGCTCTTGCCGGGGTGCCCATTGACTCGGCACTTCGCCATATAGCCACCTACGAAAGCCACGACAGAGGTTGTTATGGCGGTTATGTAGGTGTATGTGACAATGACGGGCTACATGCATTTGTAAATCTGCGCAGTGTACGGTTTGACGGGGGCGACTACTGCATCTACGCCGGCGGCGGCATAACAGCGGCGTCATCGCCTGAAAGCGAATGGGAAGAGACAGAGGCTAAAGTAAAAAAACTGTTGTCAATAATACAATCGGAAAGCCATGAATGACGAGTCGCAGGGTAAACCGTTTCTAATAATATTGACTGCCATCATCATTGTGGCTGCCGTGTCGCTGCTTCCTTTGTCAAGGATAAGCGAAGGGAAACTCAACGACTTCAACCTGATTGCCGACATACTGCCCGGCTGCGACACGGCGACCGTGGCAACCTCCGACGATAGCCAGCCTGTAGACAAGGAACTCATTGCCGCAATCGAGGAACAGAAAAAAGGCGATGAACCTGCAAGCGAAAAATCACAACCTGCCGTAACGAAAGCCGGAACACAGGTTGATACAACGCCCGACACTACCACCGTAGCCGCTGCTCCCCTGCCCGATGAAATCAATCCGAAAGTTGACGGCATCGTGATAATGGAAGACTACTCGAAAAACGGCGACGGACTTGCCCGCATAAAAGCGGCACTCTCACGTAGCGGCAACAGCCTCGCACGTATAGCAGTGGTAGGCGACTCCTATATCGAAGGCGACATATTCACCCAGAACGTCAGGGAAAAGCTACAGGAGCGTTATGGAGGAGGAGGCGTGGGATATGTCAACATGTATTCCGAATTTCCCGGTTTCCGCCGCTCTGTAAGGCAATCGGGCGGTGGCTGGACCGTGTACAATGTAAGTTCGTCGGGAAGGCGTGGCGCCTACATGTCAATCACCGAACAATATTCGGTGAAAAACAGCGAATCGGCAACTGCAAATGCCACGTATAAAGGTGTCAGCAAATACCCTACCCTCAGCTCATGGGGTGTCTCACGGTTCCTGTTTGTCAGCCCTCAAAACACAGTCATCCGCACCAAAAGCACCGACGATGCATGGGAGACCCATGAAATCACCGGCTCAACGGAGGCGCAATGTATAGAAGTGACTGGGGCAACACCGTCATTCTCCGTGTCGCTTTCCGACCCCTCGGTAGCAGCGATAGGTGTGTGGCTCGACGAGCATTGCGGTGTATCGGTCGACTGCATGTCGTCAAGAGGATTTTCGGGCGTGACGCTTATGCGTGTCAACGAGACGCTTAGCAGTGAGATGCGCCGTTACATCGACTACGACCTTATAGTGCTGGAATTTGGCATAAACGCCATGTCGGCTTCACAACGCGACTACTCGGCTTATTGCAATCTGATGGTCAAGGTGATAAACCACACACGGAAATGTTATCCCAATGCCGACATTTTGTTGATGGGCGTAGGCGACCGCGGACAGAAAAACGGTTCCGAGGTAAAGTCGATGGCGACCGCTGCCGCAATGGTCAGCGCGCAGCGTAAAGCGGCAAGAACCGCGGGATGTGTGTTCTGGGACACCCGCGAGGCAATGGGTGGCGAAGGCGCCATCATAAAGTGGGCAAACGCACAGCCGCCGCTTGCCAACAAGGATTACGTGCATCTTTCCCATACCGGAGGCGCACGACTTGCTGAAGAATTTGTAAAATCATTTGTAAATGCGATTGAAAATTAAACATATATCGTTACTCACCGCCCTGCTCTGCTCGATAGCTGCTCTTCCTGCAAAGTCGCAGGAAGCCGCCGACACAACCGACTGCGAGATAAGAGTGGCGCCACAGATTGAATTTTCCGACGAGGACTTTGACATCATTCCGTCATTTATCCGCCAAGGGAGCAACCACATAGAGATGAACGGCACCGACTGGCATTCGCTCCGCGATAAAGCGGCTGCCACCGACTCGCTCACCATGACGATAGTACATATAGGCGACTCCCATATACAGGCTGATTTCGCGACAGGAAAGACGCGCTCCTTGATGCAGGCTCAATATGGCAACGCCGGAAGAGGGCTGATTGTGCCGCTGAAACTCGCCGGCACCAACGAGCCACGCGACTATCTCATCAAAAGCGAGACAAAATGGCATGGCTCAAAGCTGATGAAACGGAGCGAGAATGTAGCGTTGGGATTTACAGGTGTAGGTATCGCTCCGGAATGTGACAGCACACGTCTTACCGTAGCCACACTTTCACGCACAGGCAACGCGGAGCAGTTTAACACCCTGAAAATATATCATTGCGGCACCCTGTTTATCGACTCAATCAGTGCCGGCGACCGAGCCATAGCCTTTTCTGCGACTCACACCGACTCGGTGACCACAGTAACGCTCCCTGACCCGGAGACAGAGGTGACACTCGCCTTCAACACCGCGCCAGGCACTTCGATAAGTGGCATCGTGCTCTCCAACGGCAACAAGGGCGGAGTGCTATATCACGCCATCGGCAACAACGGAGCGACATTTCACAGCTATAACTCCCTCCCGGAGAATTGCCGCCGGCTGGGCGACATCTCCCCCGACCTTATAATAGTGAGTCTTGGAGCCAACGAGGCATTTGGCAAGCAGACAGCCGATGAAATCTATGAAAGCATCGATGCATTTGTCAAACGCATGAAGCATTGTTACCCTGAAAGTGACATTTTGCTGACCACCCCTATGGAGTGTCAGAAAAGCACCCGGGTACGCGTAAAAGGGAAAAGGCGCACTCGCCGCACCTATGCGGTCAATGACAAGATACTGACTGTACGTAATGTAATCCTGAAATATTGCCGCGACCATGATGTGCCGGTCTATGACTGGTATGAAGTAGCCGGAGGCACCGGGGCTTCCCGGCAGTGGGTCAAAGAAGGTCTTATGGCAAAAGACCGCATCCACCACTCCTACAAGGGCTATCGCCTGCACGGCTCGCTGCTCTATGACGCATTAAAAAACTCGCTCCAATGACATTGCCGACTATTGACATAGATAAGCTGCAGTCACTGCTGCTATACGACCCGTCAAGCCCGCTACTGTTCAACACAGGGTTGTTTCTGCTGCTGTTTCTTGCCTTTTTGCTGCTCTACAGGCTGCTAAGGCGATGGCATGGCGCCAAGCTTGTGATGGTGATAGCATTTTCGCTCTATTTCTACTATAAGTCGAGCGCGGAATGCTGCTTTATACTGCTTGGTGTATGTGTGAGCGACTATCTGCTCGGACGTTGGCTCGGGGCGATTAAAAACAGAGCGGGGCGCAAATGCATCGTGGCGGTAAATATCATCCTCAATATAGGGATGCTTGTCTATTTCAAGTATACCAACCTGATATTTTCCACGATTGCAAATTTTGCCGACAAGCCGTTTGACGCATTTGACATAATCCTGCCGGCAGGAATATCATTTTTCACATTCCGCTCGATAAGCTACATTGTCGACATATATCGCGGCGACATCAAGCCGGCTACCAATTTCCTGCACTACACCTTTTTCCTCACCTTCTTCCCGCCATTGCTTGCGGGACCTGTAGTGCGCGCCAAGGATATGCTCGGACAAATCGAGGCTAACCCTGTAGCCACCCGTTCGATGACCGGCGCGGGACTGTTTCTGATTATGGCGGGATTGATAAAAAAAGTAATCGTAGCCGACTATATCAGCGGAAACTTTGTGGACCGCGTATTTGACAATCCGCTCATGTATTCGGGATTTGAGAACCTGATTGCCACCTACGGATTCACCTTGCAGCTTTACTGCGACTTCTCGGGATATTCCGACATGGCTATAGGCATAGCGCTGCTGCTCGGCTACCGGTTTAAAGACAATTTCAACGCTCCGTTTAAGTCGCAGAACCCCTCGGAATGGTGGCGACGCTGGCACATATCACTATCCACCTGGCTGCGCGACTATCTCTACATACCGATGGGCGGAAACCGCTGCTCCAAGACACGCAACCACGCCAACCTGTTTAACACCATGCTCATAGGCGGCCTATGGCATGGAGCGTCGTGGATGTATATCATATGGGGCGGCTGGAACGGATTTCTGCTCGTAGCTCACAAGACGGCACGGCGCATATTTCCACGAGTGAAAGAGGAAAACCGGCGCAAATGGTGGAGGGTCGCTGCAAATGTGTTTCTGACGTTCAATCTCATGGCGTTTGGCATGATGTTTTTCCGGTCACGCTCGATGGAAAATGTCAAGGACATGCTGACACAGATTTTCACCAATTTCCATCCCGAAATAGTGCCACAGTTTGTCGAAGGCTATCTGCTCATCGTGATAATCATGGCAGCGGGATATCTGCTACATTTCCTTCCGGAGCGCTGGGGCACAACTCTTCAACAACGCTACACAGCGTTGCCGCTCGTGCTCCAGGCTGTGATACTCGCCATCGTGCTGCTGGTGATAATACAGGTGCGCCAAAGCGACATTGTGCCGTTTATCTATCTCCAGTATTAAAAAAAACATTTTACGTCCTGCCGACATATTATCAATACCTAACGATAGCCGACCACATGTCAAAGACCACCCTTAAACGACAATTAAACGAGCTTACCCGCGAGCAGCTGATCGACGTGATGCTTGAACTTTACGACGCGCGAAAAGATGCACGCGAATACCTGGAATATTATGCCAATCCCGATGAAAAAAAGATGCACGAAAAATACAAGGGCATAATCACAAAGGAATTTTTCCCGCAGAAAGGCAGGGCAAAAGGCCGCACCTCAGTATGTAAAAAAGCGATAAAGGAGTTCACGACGCTTCATCCGAGTCCGAGGCTCATAGCCGACCTGAGACTTTGGCTCGTAGAGGCTATATGCCGCTATGCCACGGCAACAAGAAGCTGGGTCAAGGAATCACATGAGGGCACGGCACTAACGATGTTTACCGACACACTTGACTATCTGTTTACCACCGGTCTGCTCGACGAATACCGCCGACGCATCGACGACCTGCTCGCTTCAACCAAAAGATTGCGCGGGGTGCTACACACCCTACCCGATGTCTATGAAGAGTTTAACCAAAGTATCGGGTGACACATTCCAACCACCTCTAAACTGAGCCACAAAACCACTGAATGTTAAAGGATTAAGTTAATTTGATAATATTAGCATTAATTTGTTATCTGATTTGCTTTTTTTAAGCGTTTTTACACTATAAAATCGCCCAATCCGGCTTCCACAAATGGTTTTAGATTGTTATAAGTAATGAAAACAGTGATATTACCCGCTTTTTCACATCCCTCGTCCTCTTTATCGGGTAGTGATACCGGGCACTGAGGTTCTCATAAATAAATAGTTGAAACGTGAGAGATGGTATCGGCATTTGACCGGTACCATCTTTCTTTATAAACACAGAGGAAACAATCCAAAGCCATAGAAAGGCAAGCATAAAGAATAGCAATAAAAATATCGCCACTTTTAGCCCAATAACACCGAAGAAGAAAAAGAAGCAGCCAAAGACCTGCCAGCTTCAATCCATAAGTTGAAACATCCAAAGATAACAACAAAGCAAAAACACCACTCGCAAAGCTGACACCAGACATAAACCGGCTCGCAGTCACAAAAGCCAAATAGATTTCTTTTGCCCAGTAACTTACATAGAAAGGTTTGTCCGGGCATAAAGCCCGAACCAAACCAAACTTATTATACGCGGAGAATTTCAGAGAGAGCGTAGCATTTTGTCGATGCACTTTTTCTTTTGCTCTGCTCCGGGATGGACGTAGAGGT
>CAJTSK010000050.1 GCA_910578835.1 uncultured Muribaculum sp. | reverse complement strand
AGCGTTCGAGCCATACTTTATTGCATTATCTGAGTTTTATCGGACAGCAATAATTGATTTTGTTTTAATCTATTGTTTAAGAGCTTTAGATAAGTTTAAATTACTCCTGTTATTGGTTTTGATTTACGCCGATGCGTTTTTTCTCATTTTCACCGGCTCCGCTTCCTTTATATTTCCTGTTTTGATTTTGAGGCAGATTAAAGAAATAGCGGGCTGTAATATTTACGCTTCTTGTGTCGGAGATTGAATGCTGCGAGATTGTCGAGATTCCGGTGTAGAGAGTTAAATGATTGTCTGATGAATTGAAAATGTCCATAACGCTTGCGCTTAGCTGCAGACTGCGCTTCATAAACCATTTATAGGCGGTCGCCGACATTATAAAATTACTTTTTTTAATGCTGCGGTTGTTTTCATAATCCCCGTTTATTGACAAATTGCATGTCGCTGTCAACATCCAGTCATCAGGTAAAGTGATAATATTGTTTAATCTTATCGAATATGACGGGTGGTTAAATGTTGTCATTACATCGTTTATCGGCATCTTGAACCACGGCTTTACAAGTGTCAAAGTGAGTTGCGGCTTATAGCAACCAAATTCAGGTGAAGCCGTGACCGAAGCGATTAGGCGTTTGATTGATTTTGCATTCTTCAAGGTAAGTAGTGTCACTTCCGGATTGGGGGCATATTGTTCACTCCACATTGTCACTGCATTACGGTCATCATTATAGCTGAGTTCTCCATAGATGAAGTCCCACATGCCAAGCAATGATACATTGTGGGTGAGTGAGGATTTAAGGTAGGGATTACCGCTCTGATACTGGAAACGGTCTCCATACGATACATTGTTGTCGAGCTGACTATAGGAAGGACGTTGCGTGACAGCATTGTAGCTGAGTTGTAATTGCATCGCTTTTATTTGTGCAGCCCATGAAAATGATGGGAAAAGATTGTCATAGTTGCGGCTGAGATTGTCGATGTGAACGCCATTTTCGAAATAGTCGGAGGCGACATGTTCATAACGCAATCCTGCCGACAGATATCCTATGGGGAGCGTGATGGAGTATTCGACAAATGGAGCGATGTTGTCCTCGCGCAATTTTGAATGTGATGCATCTATGATTTGTTCCTGATTATGGTAAGAACCGCGCCAGGAGGTGTGGGTATATTCCATTCCCCATTCGATTGTGCCGTTAAGGAGATTGTTGCCAAGTACCAGTTTGGCTGCCACAAGGTCGCTTGACATATTGCTAAACGATGTCAGTGAGCGGCTTTCTTCATTTTGGCTTGCTTCGGTGGTGTATCGGCGTGAACCTCCGTTTGTCCCCATGTAATCAATATTCAGGTCGACCGATGTACGTCCTATTTTATTTATATAATAGGCATTTACCATATTTACAGGCGATTTCTTCTGATAATCGGTTATTGCAGAGTGGATTTGGTCGCGTAACATGTCATTGTCATATACCTCGGTGTTGTGGTATCCCCAGCCCTTTCCATAGGGGGTTAGCGAAAAGTTGTATCTTACTCCCAATGATGATTCTATCGAGCGGGTGTAGGTGAAACCGCCGGTCACATTCAGATTTTCCGATATGTCATAGAGGCGTTCGGAGTTGTCGTATCTGTGAGATACCGGAGTGTTGAGATTGTGTACACCGTAATTCTCATTACGTGATGTCGACCGGCTGTAGGTTACTGACGAGAAAAAGTCAAATTGGCGGTATCGGTAGTTGAGCGAAAGATACTCGGCAAGGCTCGGTCTATGTTGTTGTGTGTAGCTCGACATAGCGATGCCGCTTAGTCCTTCACCTTGCGGGCGGCGAGTCTTTATTTTTACTACAGAGCCTGTCCCTGCCGGATATTTTGCCCCGGGATTGGTTATGACTTCGATGTTTATTATGTCGGTCGACTGCAGGCGTGTCAATTCTGTTGCATCGCGCATAAGCCGCCCGTTTATATAAAACATAGGGCTGCCGTGACCTGTCACTTTCCAAGAATCTCCCTCTTTTTCCATTAGAGGGATAAACTGCAATACTTCCTGTGCTGTGCCAAGTTGGCTGAGTTGCGTGTTTGCGACCGTTGTTACTAATCCTCTGCCTGTTATTTTTGTGTTCTGTGTTTTTCCTCTTACTTCGATTTCATTGAGTGTATTGTCGCTGCGCTGTAATATGATTCTTCTTAAATCAGATTCCTTTTCGGGTGTGATGTTTTTTGTCTCATAGCCGACATAAGAAATCGTGACGGTTATTCTTTCGTCATGGTTTCCGAGGTCGATGTCAAATTTCCCATCAATGTCGGTTATGCCACCGGCAATCAGTTCCGAGGAATTATACTTGGTGATTATGACATTGGCAAAGGCAAGGGGCTCTCCATCATGAGATAACACTTTGCCGCTGACTGTCCCGGCATAGACAGTCCCGGCAAAGATTATAATCCAAGCAAACAAGCAGATTAAACTTCTCATTATTAAGTGATTGATTTATGATTTGATGGAGTTTACGAGGGCTGTTTCCAAGTCACTGAGATTTTGATATTCATGGAACACATTGAAACAGCCCTCCTCATATAGATTTTTGTATCGGTAATGCCCGCAACCTGCATACGGGGTTACAGATTGTTTATTTTGCCGATGAACAAGATAAGCCCGGTAGACTGTTCTTGGATTATGAACGCAAACGGTCGGTCTAATGTGATTTTGTATTCCGGCGGCAATGCTATGTCAACCGATGTAGATGTCGTGGAAGCGGCTTTTGTGCCACCTTCGTCAACGATGATGCGGCATTTCTGCACAATGCTGCATGACGGCATCGCGCTTTCAGTCATTCCCGACAGGTCGGCATCTGTGCTAAACAGCAGTTTCATGCCGAGCTCGGAGAGCGGTTGGTTGAGTGATACTTCTTTTGTCATGTCAAAGCGCGGTATTTCAACAATAGCCTTCACTTCTTCCATGCCATTTTCAGCGGTGAGCATGGCGTATTTTTCCGGAGTCAGCAGACTGTTGACATCTTGACCCTCGGCAGGAAGCATCATCATCATTGAGTATGCACCGTTGCCGTATGTCAGACGTGCGACCTGCGCACCGTCAATCTCCTTATATTCAATCTGTCGGATGTCGTACATCATCTTGACGGTTGATTTTGAGTTGTCGGCGTTATGAAATGTATGAGCCTTGGTCTCCGCCTCATGAAATACATCGGTCCACTTGCTCTCGAAATGAAGTGTGTTGACAAGCAGCAGATTGCCCGACGGGATGTCTTCAATAATTGTCGGGATAAGATTGCCCGTATTGTCGGCACACCAGCGATTGATTTTCTCTACAGCCGCCTGTTCATGCAGGTTGATTGAGTAGAGGCTGTTGTCATAATATGTAGCGAGATGGTCGCGATATTGCTCCTTGACAGCCACGCTGTTGTCAATCCACATTGAGTTGACAAGAGTGGCGGTAGTGGTGCGGTCAAGCGCCTGTAGCGATTTGATAAGTCTGCCGTGCAGACCGTTTATTTCATCAGAAGAGGTAGGACCGAGCACATCGGTAATCTGCTCCAGGGTTGCGCCTTGCGCTCCGGCAGCAATCATGCCGAGGCAATATGAGGCGCTTATCGGCGAGATTATTACATTTTTGCTGTCGTCGTCAATGCCGGCGGCTTCAATTCCCTTTACCAAGTCAAAAGCAAACTGATTCTGGCTGTTTATAAGCTTCTGCTCTGTGGCGTTGAGTGTAATCTCTCCGCGGACGTTTGGCAGCTCGGGGCTGTCATTGTCATTGCTGCAAGATGTCTGTGTGGCAACGATTGAAGCTGTGATTAATGATAGGTAAGTACTGCGAAATTTTAACATAGCGCAAATTATTAGTGTTATTTTAAAACAAAGTAACTAAATATAGTTGGAAAATCCAAAACAATCTTGTTGTTTGTTAAGATTACGCATCGCTTTTAACGATTGATGGTAAAATATCATATATTATATATTGTATGGGGTAGGGTCGAGTCAAAAGTGCCGGTCATGGTAAAACCGGTAGTAGTGTCGGTTACTTTCTTCATATAAATTTCCGCTTTTTCGTTTTGGTATGATTTTTGTGCGGAAAGATTGCCCGAAAAACACCAAAATGAAATTATTAATAGAAATGCGACAGATAAATTAAATTGTTTCATAATGCAAGAATACTTTTTGCACAAATTTAGTGTTTGGAATAGGTCTTTTTGAAATTTTTAGGATATTAAATTTTCTTCACGTGAAGATATAAAAGCCTGATATATAAGAAGTTATAAGGTGAAGAAAAACTAATTTTTCTTCACCTTATAATCGCTTGATTATGAATGGGTTGCGAATCTATCTAAAGAAAAGTCGGGTATCTTGCTGATATTTAGTAGATTATGATAATCTGGCGAGATATTCGTTGCTGCCAGAAACTCCTGATTTCAATATGCGCTCTTTTAGACGCGCTCTTTTTGTATATAATGATTTTAGTTTTATGCCGGTCAAGAGGCTAATAGCTTTTTGTGATAATCCGGCAGCATTAAGCAAAAATATGGTAATGTCTTCTTTGGTCGCATCGGGAAATTCATTGCGAAAACGAGTCATGATGCCGTCAAGGGCATCATTGACCATTTCCTCTATCTCGTTCATGCTTTTTGATGAGGAGAGATTTTTCAGTTCTTTTTCAACTCGGTTATAGATGGCTGCTTTTGCGGTCGGAGTATCGGTGCTTTCATAATATTCATCAAGAATTTTATTTATGGAGTTGAAATGCCCTGCAAGTAAACGGTTGACAAGTTGCCGTAGTTTCGCTTCTTGTTGTGAAACTTCAAGTTGCGTATCTGCTTTTTCTACGATATCAATAAGTTGTGATTTCAACATGCGACATTCGTTTTCCCGTTTATCTATTTCAGCAGATAGTAGAGCCACTTCGTTTATTTTTAGTTCGATGGCATTGTTCTTTAGTGTCATTCTTGTCTTGAAGAAAGTTATAATGACTGCTATGATAACCACTGCGATAATTATGCCAATTGTGACATATCCCCGCATCTTACTCTCTTTTTCAGCAGCGAGTTCAGATTGATGGTTGTAGAAATCGCGTTGCGCACCCATTGCCGATTGTCTGGTAGTCTCTTTGACGATATCATTTTGTAGATGTAAAATCTTTCTTGTTAATTCTGCATATTTTACGTGATTTTTAGTGATACGTGCATATTCTAAAGAAGCCATATCTGCGGATAGGATGTCATGTATATTATCAGAACACAACGAATATGCTGAATCAATATATATTTTGGCTTGGTCAAGATTACCTAAAAAAACTTCAGTTATTCCTATTTCCCCGTAGTTTGCAGTATTGAGAGGTCGATAATTATATTCTCTGAATTTATTGAAATGAATTTTAGCACTATCAAATTTTTCTGTTTCAAAAAAGTAATTAAAAACCATGTAAAGGCAATGATAAACTAATGCTGAATCTTCCTTTAAAAAATTTGGTTGATATACAAGTCTTTTTATTATAGTATAGGAACTATCGTATTTTTCAATATTGGAATAACCGGTAGCGAGTTCGAGCAATGCCCATTGGTGAAAATTTTGTTTTCCGGTTTTGGCATAAGAAGCGACCGCTATATTACGGTAATTTAGACATTCATCGTAATTGTAAGTACAGTTAAATATGTCAGCGATGAGTTCGGCGGTTTTGCCGGTCCAGAACGGGTCGTCGAGTTTGACGGCAATCTCGTAGGCGTGAGTGGCATCGGCAGCCGCGCGGTCAAATCTCCCATCATTATAATATGTCCTTGCCTGATAGAAGAGTGATTTCATCAGCTCCGGCGATTCGGGGCGGTCGGCGTAGAAGTGTGTCGCAGTCGCGATAAGGGAGTCGGAAGTGACGTCGATATAGTTTTTGTCGAGCGCCTGCGACATAAGAAGGGCATAGCGAGCCTTTGTCTCGTTGCCGGTAATGATGTCACGGTTGATTGACTCCAGTATGCAGAGGGCTGAATCGGGTTGGCTTTCCATCAGCGAGTCGGCACCGTCGAGCAGCGTTATAGCCGCCTTATCGCGCGAGCAGGCTAAGCAACAAGCTAAAATAGACGCTGTTATATATATAAGTATTTTTCTCATAGATTTATGTTCTTGTGCAAATTTAGATAAAAATCATGAGAGTACTATATCGGCTGTATAAAGAAATTTTTCCACTTTCAAATATTCTTCAAAGACTAACAATGTGTTGATATACAGAATTGTATGCGTTGGAGAAAATTTAATTTTTCTTCAACGTGTAATTTGTTGTGTTTCAGGAAATTGGCTTAAGAGGTGAAGAAGCTGGTGTAATCGATTATTAATTAGGCGTTTATGATAGTTTTGTGAGGAATTCTTCAGTATCTGTTGAGGTTGAGTTCAAAATTCGATCCTTTAGACGGGCTTTTTTTGTATAGACTGTTTTTAATTTTATTTTCAAGAAAAGACCTATGGCTCGTGGTGATAAGCCAGCAACATTAAGCATGAAAAAAGTTACATCATCAGAGCTTAACTCAGGGAATTCTTTTCTAAAGCGAAATATAATGTCATCAAGAGTCTCGTTGACTAAACTCTCAATTTCATTTAGATTTTTCTTTGAGGATAGATTCTTAATCTCCTTTTCTACTCGGTTAAATATGGCTGTCTTACCAACCGGTGAGTCTCCATTTTCATAGTACTCATCAAAAAACTTGTTTATTAGAGTGAATCTTTCTGATAGCAGTTTGTCTACCATGTTACGCAAACGGTTGTCATTAACGCTCTCTGTCGCACTTTCTCTCTTGTTGATTTCTGCAGAGAGAAGTGCTATTTCGTTCATTTTTAATTCGAGGTTCCTGTTTTTCAGTTTAATTGTGGTAATGAAAAGGAGCAATAACGCGACAAATATAATGAAAGAAAGAATGCTCCATGTAATAATGGATTTTTTTATGCGGTCTTCTTTTTGTAATGTAAGCATCAGCTGGTGGTTATAGAAATCACGCTGGACACCTATGGCTGATTGCTTAAGGATTTTTCTTATTTCGTTGTTTTGGATGCTGAAGATTTTTTCAGTTAGCTCCGATTGTGCGTATATATCTCCCGTTTTACGAGCAAATGCCAGGTTTGCTGTTTCAATGGCGATGAGATCTTGGATATTTGAAGTGTCACACAATATTACGGCAGAATCGATGTAAGATTTGGCTGTTGATAAGTTTCCAATTTGAATTTCGATTATTGCCATGTCGCTGTAATTTACAGCTGTAAATGGTTTGGAGGTATATTGGGCAATCTTATATATAAATTCCTTAGCATCGTTTAATTGATTTTTATCAAAATATGATTGAAACATTATATTAAGGCACTGTGCAGTAAAAGCTGAATCTTGAAAAGCAAAAGATGAATTTTGCATTAAAGAGTCAGTAATCGATAAGGCTTTATCTGGTTTCTCATTATTAAGGTAGTCTATTGCGAGATTAGTAAGTGCCCAGTCATGAAAATAAATGTTTGATGCCGACGCGTATGATGAAATCGCTGTTTTTCTGAAATTTATGCACTCCTCTCGATTATAGGTTTCACAAAATATGTCGGCGATGAGGTAGGCGGTTTTGCCGGTCCAGAACGGGTCGTCGAGTTTGAGGGCAATCTCGTAGGCGTGTGTGGCATCGGCAGCCGCGCGGTCAAACCTCCCGTCGTTATAATATGTCGTTGCCTGATAGAAGAGTGATTTCATCAGCTCCGGCGAGTCGGGTCGGTCGGCGTAGAAGCGTGTCGCAGTCGCGATAAGGGAGTCGGAAGTGACATCGATATAGTTTTTGTCGAGTGCCTGCGACATAAGAAGGGCATAGCGGGCCTTTGTCTCGTTGCCGGTAATGATGTCACGGTTGATTGACTCCAGGATGCAGAGGGCGGAATCGGGGTGGCTTTCCATCAGCGAGTCGGCACCGTCGAGCAGCGCTATCGCCGCCTTATCGCGCGAGCAGGCTAAGCAACAAGCTAAAATAGACGCTGTTATATATATAAGTATTTTTCTCATAGATTGAATTTATATTGCAAAGATAGGGAAAAGTTGTTAGTTGGGAGTTTTTAGTTTTTAGTTTTCAGTTTTCAGTTGTCGGTTTTCAGTCGTCAGTTTTTGGTTTTCAGTTTCAGTTTTCAGTTTTTGGTTTTCAGTTTTTGGTTTTCAGTTTTTGGTTTTTGGTTTTCAGATAGGGATACAGAGAGATGGGAGAAACAGAAGTGATTTAAATTTCGTTATTGCTTTATGGAAAGATATTGTTACTTGTGACTTTCTGTCCCTCTGTATCTGAGGTATGAAACCTGAAAACTCCCGACAATTTTGCCGATTGGGAAAAAAATGGTAATTTCGGTGTATTGAATTATGAATAGGACAATTGAACGAATGAACTGGGACAAGCTGATATGCGACAAGCGTTTCGGCCTTGAGGATTATCATCAGTCTAAGCCGGGCACGCGCAGCGACTTTCAGCGCGACTTTGACAGGCTCGTGTTTTCATCGCCATTCAGGAGATTGCAAAACAAGACCCAGGTGTTTCCGCTTCCCGGAAGCATATTTGTACACAACCGCCTGACTCACTCGATGGAGGTGGCGTCGGTAGGACGCTCGCTTGCCAACGAGGTAAGTTCGGCGCTGAAGGCGAAATATGCCTGTGAGCCGTGGGTCGACAAGCTTGACGCGCTCGATGAGATAGTAGGGGCGGCATGTCTTGCCCATGACCTCGGCAACCCTCCTTTCGGACACTCGGGCGAGAAGTCGATATCGACCTTTTTCAGCGAGGGGCCGGGAGCTGTGTTGAAAGATGAGCTTACCGAGGCGCAATGGTGTGACCTCACCCACTTTGAGGGCAATGCCAACTCCCTGCGCCTGCTCACCCATCAGTTTAAGGGCCGTCGCCCCGGCGGATTTGCCATGACTTACTCTATGCTCGCCTCGATTGTGAAATATCCCTATGAGTCGCGTCTTGCCGGCAGGAAGAGCAAGTTTGGCTTTTTCACCTCGGAGCGCGAGACATTCAGGCGCATAGCCGACGAGCTTGGACTGCTGCCGCGTCCGGGTGATGGGGGCGAGATGTGTTATTCGCGCCATCCGCTCGTGTATATAGTGGAAGCTGCCGACGACATCTGTTATCAGGTGATGGATATCGAGGATGCCCACAAGCTGCGGGTGCTTACGACCGGTGAGGTCATCGACCTGTTTCTCGCCTTTTTCGGAGAAGAGCAGCAGGAGCGCATGAAACGCGCCATGGGGCACGTGGAAGACCCTAACGAGAAGATAGCCTATCTGCGCAGCTGTGTCATCGGCACCCTTGTGAAGCAGTGTGCCAAGGCGTTTGTCTCGCATGAGGATGAGATACTTTCCGGAGACTTTGCCGGGTGTCTGCTTGATCATGTCGACGACCTGGAGCGCGATGCCTACCGCGGATGTTCGGCGCTTGCCTGGGACAAGATATACCGCGCGAGCGATGTGGTTGATGTGGAGCTTGCCGGTAGCCGCATCATATCGTTTCTGATGGAGAAGCTTATACATGCGGTGAGATATCCTGAGCTTAATTACTCGTCGCTGCTGCTGAGCAAGGTGCCAAACCAGTATGACATTCACGCCGACACGCTTTTTGACAAGGTGCAGGCTGTGCTCGACCATGTTTCGGGCATGACCGACGTGTATGCGCTCGACCTTTACCGCAAGTTACACGGCATGAGTCTGCCTGCCGTATAAATTAATGATATGATTGAAACTATGAGACGAATATTTATTTTTATGATGCTGATGATTGCCGGGGTGACTGCTTTTGCCGCCACTTACGGAGTCAAGGATATACCCAACGTGCATGTCGCCGACCGCACTCGCTATGTGAGCAATCCCGACGGTATCCTTAGCCCGGGGGCACAGTCGCGCCTTGACGCTCAGCTTGCCGGGTTGTGGGACAAGACCTCGGCTGAGGTAGTGGTCGTAATCGTCGACCAAATAGATGGCGACGACATTGACGGCTTCGCCACGCGGCTTTTTTCGGAGTGGGGTATCGGTAAAAAAGACAAGGACAACGGACTGCTGTTTCTTATCAGCAAAGATGACCGCCGCATGGCTATACGTACAGGATATGGCATGGAGGGCGTGGTGCCCGACATTCTTGCCGGACGTATCATACGTAATTTCGCCGCACCGCGATTCAAGGAGGGCGATTTTGACGGAGGCGTGATTGACGCTGTAGGCGAGATCGAAAGGCTTGCCACTACACCCGGAGCCACTGAAGAACTTATGTCGAAGTATGAGAATGACAGGCAGTGGGATACAACCGGTGACGAGATATTCACTTACTGGCTGGTGGCGGGCACTGCGCTTACCGGAATCATGTTGTTGATACTGCTCTATGTGGTAGTACACACCCGCAAAGATGACCGCTACAACCGCTATCATGCCTTGAAGCGGATATTGACACCGGCGTTGTTTGTCGGGTTTATAGGTCTTGGAATACCCTTTGTCGCCTTCGGGCTGATATGGCTTGTGATGCGCTACATGAGGGTGCGCAAGCGTGTGTGTCCCAACTGCCACCACAAGATGCACCGTCTGCCGGAGGATAAGGACAATGCCTATCTGACCCCGCAGCAGGATGTCGAGGAGCGTATTAATTCGGTGGATTACGATGTGTGGCTCTGCGATAATTGCGGAGAGACCGACATATTGCCATTTGTCAACCAGGCGTCGCAGTATCAGGTGTGTCCGCGTTGTGGCGCACGTGCCGAGTCGCTGCGTGCCGACCGTATAGTGGTGCACCCGACTCAGCGCAGCGAGGGTAAAGGCGTGAAAATCTATGGTTGCCGTAACTGCGGTTACGAAGACAACCGTTACTACAACATCCCGAAAGTGGTGGCTCCTCCCGTGGTTATTATACCGGGCGGAGGCAGAGGCGGCGGTTTTGGTGGCGGCGGCTTTTCCGGAGGCTCGTTTGGCGGCGGTATGACCGGTGGTGGCGGTGCCTCGGGCGGCTGGTAAAAGTCAGCTTGCCGGAAGATATATCGGAGGGTATTTATACGCCCTCTTTGTCCCAGGGGTAGGTGCGGCGCGGATTGCGCGGAAACCACCCCTTTTTTACGCGCTCCTGCTGCTCGAATATCTCTTTGATAGTCCAGAATGAAGAGAATCCTACGACACCGAGCAGAGTGGACCAGAAGATGTCGCTTACGATGATGGATGCCATGACGGCAATGGCTCCGAGCAGTAGAAACCACCACCAGCAGCGTGTGCCGAAATAGTATTCACATTTTACCACTACGGGGTGAAACACTCCGATGACAAGAAATGTGCATACACCGATTGTCAGCCCGAGCATATGCCATGATTGTAATATCTCGCTCATAAATAACTCTTAAAATCAGTTTGGATATTTTTATTTCAATAACCCGGCGGGATGAGATATACTTATTTGTTATATATCAGCTCGATTTTTGGGTTACTTAATCAAGATAGCTGTGTTATATAAAGTAAAGGCATGGTGCAGATTAGTGCGCCATGCCTTTGTTATTGTTACAGTCAATCTGTAATCCTTGATTACTTCTTGCCTGAAAGCTTCTCCTTGAGGGCTGCAAGCTCTTCGAGGTCGCCGAGAGTAGTGCGCTCGATAGGAGTGCTTACTGCAGGCTGCTCTTCCTTCTTGCTCTGACGACGAGCCTTGCGGGCTTCGTTCTTCTCAGCCTTAGCCTCATCCTCGAAGATACGGCTGTGAGAAAGGAATATGCGCTTGTTGTCCTTGTTAAACTCGATTACCTTGAAGTCGAGCTTCTCGTTGACCTGAGCCTGAGAGCCGTCTTCCTTAACGAGGTGCTTGGGAGTAGCGAAGCCTTCAACACCATAGGGGAGGGCTACTACGCCACCCTTGTCCTGCATCTCGATGATTGTTCCGGGGTGGATGCTGCCGACAGTGAATACTGATTCGAGCTCATCCCAGGGATTGTCTTCGAGCTGCTTGTGACCGAGGCTAAGACGACGGTTGTCCTTGTCGATTTCAAGTACCTGTACATCGATGTCGGCACCAACGTGAGTAAACTCAGAGGGGTGCTTGATCTTCTTGGTCCAAGAGAGGTCGCTGATGTGGATAAGACCGTCAACGCCTTCCTCGATTTCAACAAATACACCGAAGTTGGTGAAGTTGCGCACCTTTGCAGTGTGCTTGCTGCCGATAGGATACTTGGTCTCGATGTTTTCCCAAGGATCGTTCTTAAGCTGCTTGATGCCGAGTGACATCTTGCGCTCGTCGCGGTCGAGAGTAAGGATTACAGCCTCTACCTCGTCGCCCACCTTCATGAAGTCCTGAGCTGAGCGGAGGTGCTGTGACCAAGACATTTCAGATACGTGGATAAGACCTTCAACACCGGGAGCGATTTCTACAAATGCACCGTAGTCGGTCATGACAACAACCTTACCCTTAACCTTGTCGCCTACCTTGAGGTTAGCGTCGATAGCATCCCAGGGATGGGGCTGAAGCTGCTTCAAGCCGAGGGCGATACGCTTGCGCTCGTCGTCGAAGTCGATGATAACAACATCGAGCTCCTGGTCAAGCTTAACCACTTCTTCGGGGTGGTTTACGCGGCCCCATGAAAGGTCGGTGATGTGGATAAGACCGTCAACACCGCCGAGGTCGATGAATACACCGTAAGTGGTGATGTTCTTGACCACACCCTTGAGTACCTGACCGCGCTCAAGCTTGGATATGATTTCTTTCTTCTGCTGTTCAAGCTCGGCTTCGATAAGAGCCTTGTGAGAAACAACAACGTTTTTGAATTCCTGATTGATTTTAACGACCTTGAATTCCATGGTCTTGCCTACGAACAAGTCGTAGTCACGGATAGGCTTCACATCAATCTGCGAGCCGGGGAGGAATGCCTCGATGCCGAATACATCGACAATCATACCACCCTTAGTGCGGCACTTGATGTAACCCTTGATGATTTCATCGTTTTCAAGAGCCTGGTTGACGCGCTCCCAAGAGCGAGACATGCGAGCCTTGCGGTGAGAAAGGATTAGCTGACCCTTCTTGTCTTCCTGGTTCTCGATGAATACTTCCACAACGTCACCGACCTTGATGTCGGGATTGTAGCGGAATTCGTTGACGGGGATGATACCGTCGCTTTTGTAGCCGATGTTAACCACCGCTTCGCGCTTGTTGAGGGCGATGATGGTACCTTCGATTACTTCTTTGTCTTTTACGGTGTTGAGCGACTCATCGTAAGTCTTGGTGAGTTCTTCGCGGCTCTTGTCACCTGCGGTTTCGCCTTTTTCATAGGCATCCCAATCGAAGTCTTCGATAGGAGAATTGTTCAATTCTTTGTTCATTTAATGGTTAATAAATACGTTAATTAATTACAGAGCGGACACTAACCGCTCTTAGCGTGCAAAGTTAAGACATAATTTTAACTCTCACAACTATTTGTACACTTTTTTCCTCGCCCGGGTCTGTCATGTCTCCCGACGGTGCCGTGCATGCAGTTATTTGCTGAAGCGGGCGGCGACGGTGTCGTAGACGGGGGTGGGGATGCCGAGCGAGCGGGCGCGGTCGATCATGTCGAAGAGCTGTCCCTGAATCTCGCTTTCGTGTCCTGCCTTGAGGTCTTTCTGCAGGGAGGCGGTGCTGTGCGGGTCAAGGCTGTCCATCACGGCAAGATGATGCTCCACGAGGTCACATCCGAAGTCGATGCCGAGTCGTTCGCCTATTGCCTTGCTTTCCTTGGTCAATCCTATGAACAGGTCGCGCTCTTTGCCGGGGTGCTGTATGGGACCCATGGGGATATCGAAATATGCGCCGGTAAGCGCCATCGCCGATATGTAGGACCACTTGATGAATGTGTCGCGGTCGATATCATCACTTTGTGTGACCTTGATGCCGGAATCCCTTAGGTCGCGGTTTATACGTTCGAGTATTTCACCGGATACATGTTTGCCTTTAGGCACACCGTAGACGAGGTGGAATATGTCGCCCATCTGGGTTATCTCGCCTACGCCCGACTTGAAACCGACAATGTAGATGCAGCCGTCAAGCACGTTGACGCCCGGGGCGTTTGCCGCTATGCGTGCTCCTGTGCCGTAGACGTTGAGCACGGGTATCACGACTGTGTCCTTATGGGCGCAATTTATGATTGACGAGCCTATGGAGTCTATGGAATACCCTTTTACGGTAACAAATATGACATCGGCTTTGTGGGGATAGTTGTCGGCGCTGTATGCTTTTATCGGGAGGGTATGTTCGCCTTTGACATCGGAATGGAATATAAGTCCGGCTCAGTAGAAAATCAGTGGGGATAAGCATAAAGGTTTGCAATACGGAAAA
>CAJTSK010000049.1 GCA_910578835.1 uncultured Muribaculum sp. | reverse complement strand
CGCTATTGGAGAAATTAGTTGAGAATTGTCTAAATCTCTTGCTTAGAGATACTAAGATAGCACAAAGATATATAAAATTTTTCGATAAAGCGTGAGTTTTAGTAATATTTATTGAGCTATCGGCTCCGATTAGAAGCCATGAAAACGGACAAAATCACAGGTTGTTTAGCTGTCCTATTTTGACGGCATTGATTGTCAGACACATAGCGGGATTAGTATCTCTAAGCAAGAGAGCGGATTTGAAAATGCTCAGGGCAGAAGTCCCGGTTTTCGGAAGTTTGGCAAATAGACAATGCGTATGTAGCTGAAAAACAGGCATTAATATTTTGTCAGACCAACTAAGAGAATACACATAAACGATATGAATGATTCAGAATCCGGTTGCCAATCAATTAACTGGTATGTATTGAATCACATCGCCACGACACCTTCACGCAACATTGCGCAGCGCACAGTCGACCGGTTTAATGAAGCCGAGGGGCTCGACCTGCAATTGTTTGCTCCATCCTATGTCGTCAGGGAAGAAAAGGATGGGGTAGTGTCGATGAAACGCATACACCTTACTTTCCACTACGTATTTTTGCGTGGCAGGTTAAACGACATCAAACAACTCTGCCGTATGGAAAACGGATTCTCGTTTCTGCTCAACCGCAGCGGAGCGGCACGTTATGCGATGATTGACGATGCCACCATGCGCAGTTTCCGGATTATAGCAAAGGCATATGAAAACGAGTTGCCCTACTATTCGCTTGAAGATATCGACCTGGAAGCCGGCGACCTCGTGGAAGTGGTCAACGGCGACTTTCCCGGACTTATCGGCACATTCATCCCGAAATTGAAAAGTAACACCGGAAATATCGTGCTACGCGTCGACCAGAATCTCGGTACGGTCGCCTATAATATAAAGGTGTCCGATGTAAGGGTGCTCGAATTTGCCCGCGATTCGCGTCGCGTCTACGACCAGATTGACGCTTTTATCCCGCAGCTGCTCAAAGCCTTGCGGCTGCAACACGATGGCAAGCCGCTTACCCCGGCTCTTATCAGTCGCCTGTCGGTATTCTGCCGCCGCTTTGAAGTGGTAAGGCTCAACAATCCCAAGCTTGAAGCTAAGCTATATGCCCTCCTGAGCGTTGCAAACTCGATATTGGGCAACATTGACGAAGCCGCCCGATTTCGCGACCTCCACAACCGTCGCCGCCAGTCGATGACCAATCCCGCTACAGCAGCCCTTGTAATGCTGCTCTTCGGAGTCAACGACCATGACCCTGTGACGCTATGCAATGGCAAGACACTGATTGACAACATCTCCGTAGCCTCGGCTCTACAGCAGGCAATCGCGGAAGAATACAGCTACTACCTCTCACGATGACCGAAATCTCACATATAGACTTCTCTGATGCGGCTGCCGTCAGGGACAGCGCGGTGCAACTCTTTACCGAGGCAAACGACCTGCGTCTCTTCATCGACGAGGAGCACCCTACGCCACAACACATGGCACTGCGGCGCGTCGCCCGCCAATGGGTAGCCCGCGCCACCCGCACACTCCCCGCCATGCCCCGGTCAGCAGCCGACACCCTCCTCCCTCTCTACGACCTCATCCACCGCATCGCCTACGCCACCCCCGCCCCGATAATATAACCAACCATAATATATATAATTATGAATATACTCAGAAAGCTTAAAGGCAAGTCTTTTGGAGAGGTGCTTTCTAAAATTGAAAGTATCGTTTCAGCTCCGAGAGTAAGAGTACTCAAAACGCTTTATGTAAACTTTAGATGTCTTCCTTTCAGACAGGCAATTAATTTCCCCATTACAATCAGAGGCAAATTTAATATTCACTCTCTTGGAAGGATAGTCATAGACTCCAAGTGTGTTCACTGCGGAATGATTAAATTTGGTGGATTCAATAACAAGTCGGCGCGACCAACGAGAATTGTCAGTAGCGGTACCATTATATTCCGTGGTTATGCCGCAATTTGGGAAGGAGTGTTGCTCGAACTCGGAAATGAGTCGGTTCTTGATTTAGGAAATGACGTTCTTCTTGGAGAAAATGTTAACATAATGCTCCGCAAGGGATGTAAGATAGGGGATTATGCAAGGATTGCATTTGATTCACAGATAATGGACTCCGATTTCCATTACATGCTGAATCTTGAAAATAATGAAATCCGGAATTGCACGGCTCCGGTGGTAATCGGTAATTACAACTGGATTGGTAATCGTACTACGATAAAAAAAGGAACAATGACACCTGATTACACAATAGTTGCTGCTCCAAATGCCTTATTATCAAAAGATTATCGGGGGGGGGTAGAATGCCCTGTCTTAGGCGGCTGTCCCGCTAAGGTAATCGGGAGTGGGCGAAGACGAATTTATAGTCACGAATGGGAGCGCATACTATATCTGCATTTCAAGATTAACAGCGAGCCGTATATATACAGCGACAACGGTGTCGATCCGTTTGCGATTCCCAAGTAGTTAAAGCGACTTTCATCCACTCCTTTAATCAAACATATAATCAAAATTTCATGAAAAAATTATTGAAGGAGTGGATAGGTCCACTGGCATTGCTTTTACTTAAAGGTATCAGAGTTCAGCATCATAGGCTGAGCTTGTCAAAGACCCTGTATTTCAATTTTAAAAGTCTGCCTTTCAAGCAGGCGATTCGGCTTCCCGTTTTTATCTATCATGGTACATCGATTTATAATATCGGGAAGATTGAGATTAATTCCACCGACATATTTCAAGGTATGATTCAATGGGGTAAGTTGGGATACAAAAGTGTCGGCAAGGGCAAGATTGCCAATTTTGGGAAAATTGAATTTTCAGGGCCTGTATTTTTTTGGGGGGGATGTATCATCGAAAATGCCGGTAAAATGACCTTTATGGGAGATACACAGATTGGTGAAGGCACGATGATGCTGATTCGGGATTATCTTGAGATAGGAAGATACACAAGAATTGGATTCCTCAGTTTCTTCATGGATAGTGATGACCACTACACAGTAAATATGGTGACAGGTAAAGTGGCACGGAATAAGGCACCGATTGTCATTGGAAAATATAACTGGATTGCTAACAAGACCGTGGTCAAGAAGAATACAATAACACCAGACTATACAATTGTGGCGTCGTCCAATACGCTTCTGTCAAAGGATTATACTGAAAACGGGCCATTTTGTGTGCTTGGCGGCGTGCCTGCCAAAGTAATTGCGAAAGGGATAAGAAGAATTTACAATTTTAAGGCTGAAGCCGAATTAAATGAATATTTCAAGGCTCATCCGGACGCTAAATCTGTCAGCATCGACAAAACAGAGGACGAACTGAACAGATATTGCCTGGAAAACGCCTTACATTTCTGACATACGCAATCAAGATGCGAGACAATAAAAGAATAGCCGTAAACACAGTGATAAGCTATATCCGCCTTTTGGCGATTATGGCATTGTCTTTGTTTTCCACCCGCTATATACTGTTGGCACTTGGAGAGACTGATTTCGGTATTTATAACCTTATTGCCGGGGTGGTTTTCCTCTTTTCGTTTATCGCTAACACTATGGCGACCACGACTCAGCGGTTCATATCCTTTACCATGGGGAAGGAGAAGGACACAGAAAAAATCAGGGGAGTCTTTTACAATAGTCTTGCACTTCATTTGTGTATTGCGATTTCAGTCGCTGTAATAGTACAGTTTGGCGGGTCGCTGGTTATCAGATATCTTCTGGACATACCGGTAGAAAAAATATCTGATGCGTACTTTGTGCTTGTCACCGTTACGTTTGGTATTGTAGGAACAGTAATTACCGTTCCGTTTGAAGCTGTGCTAATGGCTCATGAAAATATTCTTTTTGTCTCGTTATGCCAGCTTTTCAATACTATTTTAAAATTCTGCATCGCTGTTGCCGTGATGTTTATAGATAGTGACAGGCTGAGGCTTTATGCCGTCTTGATTGCGCTTATCCCTTATATACAGCTATTAGCCGAATGGATTTATTGCAACAAACATTATATCGAGACCCGATTCACGCTAAAGAAAATTACAGATTTTTCTGTAATAAAGCATATCGGGGCTTTTGCCGGGTGGGTAATGATTGGAACTACGTGCAGCACGATAAGAAATCAGGGTTCCTCGATATTGTTGAACATGTTTTTTGGGGTGGTCATAAACGCTGCCAACGGAATCGCCACTCAGGTCAACGGAGTCTTGATGCAATTTTCGAGTTCCATAACCACGGCTATACGTCCGCAGCTTATTAAAAGTGCAGGTGAAGGCGACAAGGAAAGGATGCTATCATTGACTTATGTAGCATGCAAATATCCTCTTATCCTTACGGGGGTCCTTGCCGTGCCGTTAATCGTAGCGATGCCCGTTGTACTGGAGATATGGCTTAAAAATGTTCCGGAATATACGGTGACTTTCTGCAGACTGTTGCTTTTAAGTGCTGTCCTTAACCAGTCGACCATAGGGATGACAGCAGCGTTGGAGGCATATGGAAAGGTCAAGCTGATACATTCCTTTATAGGTCTTTCATTCCTTCTTGTCATACCGGCAGGCTATATCCTTCTCAAAAATGGGTTTCCCCCTGAATCGGTAATCATGTGCATCGTGATTAACGAGGCGGTAGCCGCCTGTCTCCGACTTTTGTTTGCTCGTTTGCTGCTAGGGATAAGTGTGTCAAGATTTGTCAGGGAGGTAGGGAGCAGATGTCTTATTATAATCTCGATATCTTATATTATTGACTATTTCTGCTGGAGCTGGCTGCCGAAAGATTTTTCGGGATTGATACTGATAGGGATTATCACGTTGGTGATTTTTTCCATCCTTACCTATTTCATTGGTTTGAACGCAAATGAGCGTTCGAAGGTCGCAGCTGTTATTGCCAGATTTATAAAACGATAAATACCATAATAATTATGTTGATGAAATATGATTATCTGATAGTGGGTGCCGGGTTGTTCGGTGCCACGTTTGCGTATCTTGCCCGGAAGCGTGGGAAGCGGTGTCTTGTCATAGACAAGCGGTCACATGCGGGAGGCAATATCTACTGCGAAAATGTTGAGGGTATCAATGTGCATAAATATGGTGCGCATATCTTTCATACCTCCGATAAGGAGGTATGGGACTTTGTCAACTCGATAGTGCCCTTCAACCGTTATACCAACTGCCCGGTGGCGCAGGCTCCCGATGGTAAGCTACATAACCTGCCGTTTAACATGAACACATTTTATCAGATGTGGGGCGTCAAGACTCCTGCCGAGGCGCAGGCAAAGCTCGACGAGCAGCGTCGCGATGCCGTGGAGCGCATGAAAGAGGAGGGTATCACAGAGCCACGCAACCTTGAAGAGCAGGCGTTGACCCTTATAGGCTGTGACATTTACGAGCAGTTGATAAAGGGCTATACCGAGAAGCAGTGGGGTAGGAAATGCACCGAGCTTCCTGCGTTCATCATACGCCGCCTGCCCGTGCGCATGACCTTTGACAACAATTACTTCAATGACTCCTATCAGGGCATACCCATAGGTGGATATAACCGCTTGATTGACGGATTGCTTGACGGCGTGGAGGTAAAGCTTGACACAGATTTCTTCGCCGACCGCGCCCGGTGGGAGTCCATCGCCGACAAGATTGTGTTCACCGGAAAAATCGATGAGTTTTACGGCTACCGCTTCGGTAAGCTTGAATACCGTACGGTGCGGTTTGAGACCGAGACGCTTGACGAGCCAAACCATCAAGGCAATGCCGTGGTCAACTATACGGCTGCCGACGTGCCATACACCCGCATCATAGAGCACAAGCATTTCGAGACATTCGGGGCTGCCGTCTATGACAATCCCCACACCGTAATCTCGCGCGAGTACTCGACAGAGTGGACCGACGGCATGGAGCCGTTTTATCCGGTCAACGACGAGCGCAATCAGGCTGTCTACGAGCAATATCGCACTCTCGCCTCACTGGAATCATCAGTAATATTCGGCGGTCGTCTCGCCGAATACAAATACTACGACATGGCACCCATCATCGCCCAAGCACTTAATCATTTCAAATAATATATGGAAGAAAAGAAGCAACCAAGAATCAAGATACTTGTGGCATGTCACAAAGCCGACCCTAACATCCGTCAGGATGACATCTACATGCCTATACAGGTGGGAAAGGCACTGCATCCCGAACTTGACCTCGGATTTCAGTGCGACAATACCGGCGACAACATCTCAGAGAAAAACGGCTCCTACTGCGAGCTCACCGCCCTTTACTGGGCATGGAAAAACCTCAAGGATGTCGACTACATCGGTCTCTGTCATTACCGCCGCTACTTCGATTTTAGTAAAAATAATTCGGCTTTACATCCAATTAAGTCGGATGAAATTTTTTCATTAAAAGCAGATACTTTTTATCCGAAAATAGCAGATGGAAATGATGTCTATCTTCCGAGTTTCATATACTTACCTCACTCCGTAAAAATGGATTTTCAGCAAATGGTATTGGCGGAAGATATATACATCCTTTATAAAACATTAGAAAAATATTATCCCGACTACGTAGTTACATTTGAGAAATATATGACCGGAAACTACCGAACAGGATTCAATATGTTCTTTATGTCATTTGACAAATTTCAAGAATATGCTGAATGGTTGTTTGATGTATTAGGTAAGGTTGAATTAAAATTAAAACCATCTCAATACATATCTTACAAAAGAGTATTTGGATATATGGGCGAATTTTTATTGCCAGTTTTTTGTATGAAGAATAAATTGTCAATGAAACAGCGTCAAATTTTGTTCATAGCTGATACAGATATGAGATATCGAGGAAATGGTATTTCTCAAATACGAAATATATCCAATAGGTTGGCTTTTAATTTAGGGAAATTTGGGCGAAATATTAAATTGTATGATGATTATTGGGAGATGTATCTCAAGGCTGATGGTATATTAATATGACCAATTTACAAAACAAGATATACCCTAATGATGAAAAAGGGAAATTGTATAATCCTTACAAAGAGCCAGTTAAGGTTGTTATAATCGGATATGTCTTATTTTCCATCATTAGTTTATGCTATGCATTAATTACCGGAAATTACAATGGAGATTTTATTAACTCCAGAGTGAACCTTAATTTGTTCGGGTTGCTAATTGCATTTATCATCTCAACTATACCTTATATCGTATTATACAAATTTTATACTCTTTTCTCTAAAAAGAAATCCAAATGGGTGGTGTTCTTAAACCCTAAAATATTATATCCGATAACGGTTGCAATATTCCTTATCCATATTGCACTAGGATTTTTATTTGGTGTAGGGAGAGCCGGAGGTGATGAGTATAGTGTACCGTCTGTAATTAAACCGATTATCCAGATAATGATTAGAATAAGCCCATTAACATGGGGGACAATCCTATTAATGGTCATTGATAAAAAGGAATATTCCAAAATCATATTTATTATTTTTCTATTCATGCTATTGGGGATTGCTCGTGCGGCATTTGGATTTGTGTCATTAATTATACCAATTTTATTTATTAAATATTATTTAGAAATTAGGCATTATTTCAATAAACATAAAATCATTATCGTAATTTGTGCGATGTTATTACCGCCATTTGTTAGATTTGGATATGAAGCAAGATCTCATTTAAGGGGTGATAACTATGATTTACCTGATGATAGCATGTCATTAGTGTGTGGAAAACTTGTAGGTCGGTTGAGTAGCTTTTCTAATACTGCAATTTTAATAGAAAAAGCACCGCAATATATCATAGCGGCAAAGAACTTAGATCCTCTCTTTTTTGAACGAGGAATGTTATCTGCGGTAAGTCAATATTTCGCGGTTGAAAATCGACCAGAACGAATATTGATGTTAGACGAACAAGTCCCTGAAAATTCTTCATTTATACTAGGTACTGGTGGAATCATGATTTTTTCATTGTATGTTTCTCCAGAAACATTAGTTGTTAATTTCATTTTAGTTTTACTGATATATTTCGTGATTTTTAAACTTTGCTCATTATATAAAAATCCATTCGGCGCAACAATTGCAGTATTACTACTTCTTGGTCCAACATTAAGTGGTGTAGCCGGGGAGTATTTTCTTAATGTTATTCTAATTTGCTTTGCTATTTTGCTTATATCATTGGTAAATAACTGGATTAATCACAAAAAAGTAATTGTTAAAAATGAGGTATAAAATATGTAAATACATAAATTCTTACGCATACCGAAGTCAACATGACTTGATAAATACAGCATTATTAAAAGCTGTGTATGAAAATTTTAAGGAAGTCGAAGTATATACCGGAAATTCTTCATGGGAAATACTGAAGAAAAACTTTAGTGGCATTAATAAGATAAAATTTTTATACGTTGTATCAGGCAAATCCAAAATATCAGGATTGCTAAGATATATTTGTAGTGCAATAAACAATATCTTTATATTGCTTGCTTCAAAACGTACTGATATTTTATTTTATAATTTTAATAATGTATTTTCTCTCCATGGTTTGAACTTTATAAATTTATGGCTAAAAAGAAAAATCATTATTGTATGTCATGGAGAATTAGAACTTCTAATTTCTAATGAAGGGGGATTTCAAAGTAAAATAATGAGATTTTTATGCCGCAATTTTTACTTTAAAACCAAAATGTCTAATGATATATCGTATATAGTTTTAGGAGATTGTATCATCGATAATCTAAACAAATTAATCTCTAAACAAAAAATAAATCATTTTTTCTCGTTAGACCATCCATTTATTCCGTACAATATAGTTAGTTCAGAAAATCAAAAGTCATCCCCAATAAAAGTTGGTACTGTTGGTGAATTAAATTCATATAAGGGAGCGGAAGAATATGTTCGATTATTACAAACTATTCCCATTGAAGTATTAAGAAAAGTTGAATTTTATTCCATTGGCAGTGTCACCTCACAATATACGGAATTAACAGAAAGTAATGTTATAATCCCTGGAAACGGATACCGATTAAGCCGTAGTGAATTTGACGACTATGTTGAAAAATTAGATTATATTTTATTTTTCTATGGTAATGATAAATATAAATTAATCGCGAGTGGTGCTATTTTCGATGCAATTAAGTACAAAAAGCCCATAATTGCATTAGAAAATACATATTTCAACTATCTTACAAATAAGTTTGGTAAAATCGGGTTTCTATGTAAGGATATAAAACAAATGTCGGAAGTAATAATACAACTTTCAGAATCGGGGAAAAATGAATTCGATTTTTCTGGCTATTATATAAACTTAACGCAAGGTAAATTTTCAGGTAATTTTAAAAACGTCATTAGCAAGTGTCTATAATTTATATTAACGGAAGATTTTTGTCTAATCCGATGACCGGTATAAATCGTTTTGCCTATGAATTATGCAAGGCTTCATCGCGATTATTTGAGTTCACCATAATTGCACCGAATGGTCGAATATTACCTGAGTATGATATTAGAGGATTAAATATTATTGAGTATGGCAGACTGAAATCTCATCTTTGGGAACAAATTTCCTTGCCCTTGTTTTTGTCGACAAAGAAAAATTATATTTTGCTAAATTTTAGCGGATTAGGTCCTTTACTCAATAAATCCAAAATAACCACTATTCATGATGTCTCGTTCCTCCATAATCCGGACTGGTTTTCAAAGGGATACTATCTGTTTTATAAAATCCTGACTCCGCTGATTATAAAGACTTCACGAGCTATACTTACAGTAAGTGAATTTTCAAAAAGTGAGATTCTTAAGTATTATGATGTAACACCGGCGAAAATACACGTCGTATATAATGCTGTAACAAAAGCATTAGAAAATAGCACTTCTGATAATCAGAAAGATAAATATATTCTTACAGTAGGGTCGTTAGATCCGAGAAAAAATTTCAAGACTTTGATTCGTGCTTTTTCCGATGAAAGATTGAAACATCTTGAATTAAGAATTGTAGGTGGGACAAATAGGGTATTTGGAGAATTAGGGTATGACATGCAGAATTCTCCAAACATAAAATTTCTTGGCAGAATATCTGACGAAGAGCTTAGAAACCAATATCGCAATGCACATCTGTTTATTCTTGCCTCTTTATATGAGGGCTTCGGCATTCCGCCGCTTGAGGCTCTTGGTAATGGATGTCCAATAGCACTCTCTGATATCCCCGTATTCCATGAAATATTTGAAGATGCAGCTGTCTACTTTAATCCCACGGATGTAAATGATATTATTGGCGCAATTCTTAAAAGTTACAATAATTCGATGTCTCCTTCAGTCGATACTCCTAATAAAGTTTTGAAAAAATTTTCGTGGAACCGCTCAGCAAAAAAAATACAGTCAATCTTAAATACCATCTAAATGAACATCAGGAATGTTATGAAATACTGTCAATCAGCACGATTGGGTATATTATTCAAAAGCATAATACAGCACTATAATCATGACAAGTACTGGAAAAGACGCTCAATTGTGGTAAATCCACACAATAGAACCTCTATCCTGATGAAACTATATTATCTATGGTATATCAAACGGTGTGACGCATTTAATAATTGTTCATTTGGAACAAATTTAAATTCCGGTGCGGTTTTCTCGTCTTCTCCAATACTTCCCCATGGACCGAATGGCATTATAGTAGGTCATGACTTGATATTTGAAGGAAGTGTTACAATTTTTCAGCAGGTTACAATAATGCATGGGGGGGGTAAAATCGGCAATAATGTAATGTTTGGTGCAGGAGCAAAAGTATTGCCGGGAATTAGTATAGGTAACAATGTAAAAGTCGGGGCAAATTGTGTCGTCATAGAAGATATTCCGGACAATGCCACCGTCGTACTTCCGCGCCCCAGAATAATAGTCCATTAAAAACATACTCAATGAGAATACTCCATTTAGGTAAATTCTATTCCCCGATTGAAGGGGGGATAGAATCGATAAATCGTTTTGTCGTAGAGTCGATGTCGGGAAAAGTGCAGCGCATAATTTCGTTTAATAACAGAGGTATTACCGTGGAGGATGATGTCGATTCTGTGCCGGTTATCCGCACCTCTTCGCCGGGAATTGTAGCGAGTCAGCCTTTGTCATTAAAATACTTCTCAGAGCTGCGCCGAAACATCCGCATGTTTCGTCCCGATGTGATACATTTTCATTATCCAAATCCTCTTGGCGCTCTTTATCTGCTTTTGACAATCAGAAAAGAAAACAAGTTGATTGTACACTGGCACAGTGATGTTGTGGCTCAACGATTTTTACACCGTTTTATATCGCCTATTGAAAAGAGGCTGTTAAAAAGAGCTGACGCAATTATTGCCACGAGTCCCAACTATGTGGAGGCTTCCATGAATCTGCAATCTCAGAAAGGCAAGGTGACGATTATACCATGTTCCATTGATGAAGACAGATTCAAGATTACTGAAGATGATAAGGATAAGATCATGGGGATAAAGGATGAGTTTGACGGAGTCCCCATTGTATTTTTTATTGGTCGTCATGTCGAGTATAAAGGTATCAAGTATCTGTTGGAGGCTGAAAAGCTTGTCAAGTCAAGATGCGTGTTTGTAATAGCGGGGCAAGGTCCGTTGACCGACGAATTGAAATGTCAATATACTTCCTCGCGCATACACTGGATAGGAAGACTGGATGAAGTGCAGATGAAACAATATTACCACGCGGCATCAATCTTCGCATTTCCTTCGATTACCCGCAATGAGGCATTTGGGGTCGTGCTTGCCGAATCGATGTACTGTGGTTGTCCGGCGGTCACCTTTACTATCCCGGGTTCGGGGGTCAATTGGGTGTCACTCAATGGTGTGACCGGCATCGAAGTGCCTAACATGGATGTGACTGCCTACGCCAAGGCGATAGACGAGCTGTTGACCGATACTGCCAAGAGGGAGTCCATGAGCAGTGCTGCGCGGGAAAGGGTAGAGAGACTTTTCGTAAAGAATAGTGTCAAAAATCTTTATATCGACCTCTATGGTAGATTGCTTGTGTAGCATGGATGCTTACTTAAGAGAGTCGATGTTTTTTTGATAGCAAAATAGCCTGAATTTTTTCAGGCTATTTTGTATTTTACCAATCTGCAATATATTGCTGTGTCTGTTGTTTTCTGCGGGCGGAGCTGCGGGGCGGGGGAGTGGTTTAAATATTTTTGAAGATTGTTTGCAAAATTGGAGGGGATTTTTTAACTTTGTGAGTGATTAATACCAGAATAGTGGAGATGAAGAAAAAAATCATGACATTGGCTATCGCGGCATGTCTGGCATTTGCAATGCCGGCGGTGACTTTTGCGCAGTCGGCCGACGATGATTTGGTATCTTCCATGACTTCTTCCGCGCCTTCGATGAAGGCTGTGTCTCAGGGTATTGAGCTGACAGTGACCGATGGTGACACTCATCATTTCTACATCTATTCCATCACCGGGCAGATGGTGAAATCAATTGATGTCGCGGAGTCGGTGATTGTCGATCTCCCTCAAGGCTACTACATCGTGAAGTGCAAGGACTGGTCTAAGAAGATCGTGGTGCGTTAAGCGTGGTGATGGTGTCATGACCGTTTGCCATGTCTTGGCGTGCTGTGTTTTTTGTTGTCTTATTAATTTACTCTATTTAATCGATTCTAAATGAAGTTGGATTTCATGAGGCTGTGTGCCGGTACGGCTCTTGCCACAGCGTCATTTGTTTATGGAGGCGATATTGCCTGTGCAGCCGATATTGATACCGTGTATTCCACATTTGAAACTTACAATGGCGATGACCTTGAGATGACTGTCGCCGGCAATTCCACGAGATTTGCCTTGTGGTCGCCTGAAGCTGAGGCGGCTAAAGTCTATATTTATCCTACGGGACTTAACTCCGCGCCTGAGGATACGCTTGAGATGATGCGTACAGCCAACGGTGTATGGCGTGCCGAGGCAGGGGAGGCGTTGTATGGAAAATTTTATACATTCTCGATAAAGCATAACGGCAAATGGCTAAAGGAGACTCCCGGCATATGGGCAAAGGCGGTGGGTGTTAACGGCGAGCGTGCCGCAATCATCGACTTTGCCAAGACCGATCCTGAAGGATGGGATGCTGACCGCGGACCGGCGATAGCCAATATTACCGATGCTGTGATTTACGAGATGCATCACCGCGACTTTTCGATGCATCAGTCGTCGGGCATAGTTAACAAGGGCAAGTTTCTTGCTCTCACGGAGCAGGACGCGCGCTCATCGCTGGGCGACAAGACCGGTATCGACCACCTCAAGGAGCTTGGTGTGACCCATGTGCATATCCTGCCGTCGTATGATTACAACAGTGTCGACGAGACGCGTCTGCCGGAAAATGGTTACAACTGGGGCTACGACCCTCTTAATTATAATGCGCCTGAGGGGAGCTATTCGACCAATCCCATGAATCCCGCCGTAAGGGTGACTGAGATGAAAGAGATGGTCAAGGCTCTCCACGATGCGGGCATCGGTGTGGTCATGGACGTGGTATATAATCACACGGCGCAAAATGATGACTCTAATTTTTCGCTCACTGCTCCCGGATATTTCTATCGTCACCGCGCCGACGGCTCTTATAGTGACGCGTCGGGCTGTGGCAACGAGACAGCCTCGGAGCGCCGTCAGATGGGTGATTTCATAGTCAATTCGGTGAAATACTGGGCTAAGGAATACCATATTGACGGATTTCGTTTTGACCTCATGGCTATCCACGATACAGAGACCATGAATAGGGTGGCTGAGGAGCTAAAAAAGATTAACCCCGACATATTTGTCTATGGTGAGGGCTGGACTGCCGGTGACTCGCCTCTGCCTGTCGAGCGTCGCGCATTGAAGGACAATGTGTCGGCAATGCCTCAGGTTGCCGTGTTTAGCGATGATATCCGTGATGCAGTGAAAGGTCATTATTCCGATGCCAAGGACCGTGGTTTTGCAACCGGTAAGCCGGGGCTTGAAGAGACAGTGAAGATTGGTATCGTCGGCGCTACCGCTCATCCGCAGGTTGATTACTCCAAGGGCAATAATTCCAAGAAGCCTTATGCGCTTGCTCCTACACAGGTGATTAATTATGTGTCATGCCACGATGACCTGATGCTTACCGACAAACTCGCGAAGTCGCTTCCCGGAGAGAGTCTTGCCGACCGTCAGCGCGCCCACAAGCTTGCCGAAACAATCGTGTTTACTTCTCAGGGCACTCCGTTCATGTTTGCCGGAGAAGAGATTTACCGCGATAAGAAGGGTGTGCATAATTCTTATAAGTCGCCTGACTCTATAAATGCGATTGACTGGACACTCAAGCATCAAAATGCTGAATTATTTCAATATTATAAGGAGCTTGTCAAGCTGCGCAAGACCCATCCCGCATTTCGCATGACCACGGCAGAGGATGTGGCGCGCTATCTGGTATTTGATAAAGTGGACGAGCCTAATCTCATATCTTATTCGCTGAAGAATCATGCCAATGGTGATGCCTGGAAAGAAATCAAGCTTGTGTTTAACGGAAGCAATGAACCTAAACAGGTCAAAATACCTTCAGGCGAATGGCTCCTGGTGGCACGCGACGGCAATCTTGTCGCGGAAGGCATGGGTAAGATAAAGGGCGGAAAGATTATAGTTGAACCCCGCTCGGCACTTATCGTAGCAAAAGAAAAGTAGGTCATAGCAGTATTATAATAAGGTCGCACCGTATGTCATTTTACGGTGCGACCTTTTTTTGTATTCGTATGGATAACCGTGCCCCCGGCATTTACTGATGATGTAAGGAGGGAAAAGTGTATTAATACCGGATAATTTTTAATCGCGTTAAATGCTTATATATCAACACAAATATTGTCTGAAAAATGTACTAAAAATGTACTGATAGCGAAAAATGGAGTAAGAGAAAGAAAGCGTTTTGTGAACAATTAATGATTGTTTAGAATTTTTAATTGCGGTAAGTTTCGTTGATTTACCGATTTTGATGCGATATTGCCGGTATTTGTGCTTTTCAAGGTGTGGATGTAGAACGGGGGAAAAGATAAATTGTTGGAGTTGGCAGACTGGGAAATTGCCTTATGACGTTCTCTTTCCCCAGCCATAATATCTATAGATAAGGAAATGAGTACATATAGTTATGGATATATATAATATAATCAGACCATAACTTATTCAACATGCATTTACAGTTTTCAGAGATTTTTCCACCTTCATTTAAACAATTTTACTTTTGCCCTAATCCGGCTCAGACTTGTTTGTGTAATACCTAAATAAGTAGCTATGC
>CAJTSK010000048.1 GCA_910578835.1 uncultured Muribaculum sp. | reverse complement strand
GTGGGTCCCTTTTCAATTGTTCTTCCTGGGTCCCTTTTCAATTGTTAGCTACACCTCTGCAGCCGACCACGCCTGTTCCGCTGCATTTTCTCCCTCTGTCGGATTATGACGTTGCCAAAGCCCGGAGAGACGGGCATCAAACTCGCGCTGTAAACGCTGTTCCTTTGACCGCTGACCCGCCTCTGTGTTATTTTCCCACCACTGATGATAGTCGCTGTTGGCCTTACGCTGCTGCATTGAGGTGGGCACACGTTCACCCTGTGTGGTGTAGTATGCCGTTTCCATTTCGCCTGTGGCGGGATTAAACTCACGCTCGCCCATGAAGGCACCGGGCTTGTTGCCCTTCATTATACCCTCCATGCGCTGCTGGGCCTCCTCGCTTTGTTTCTTTAAACGAGCGTTGGCCTGTTCCATCTGAAATTGGAAAAATTGCTTTTGTATCGGCGAGGGAGTCCAACCTTGAGGTTGCGGGGGCTGTGCGGATGTCTGAACAGGCTGCTGCACACTCGCCTGTTCAGCGGTGGTATCGGTTATAGGCTTTACCGTTGCGGTGGTTGTCTGTGGCTGTGATTGAGCCTGTGCCGCCGGTTGTGCCGGGGCAGGAGGAGCAACCGCGCCTATGTCCTGCGAAAACGTATCAAAGTCGGGCAGAGAGTAGGCCTCCTGCATATTGGTGTAGAACCGCCTACGTTTCTGCTCGTCTTTCATGTCTTGTTGAAATGTATCGAAATCGGGCAAAGAGAAATGCTTTAATCCGTTTTGATACAGTCTGCGTAAATTATCGTTGGGATTAGCCATATTTGTAGATGATAATCTGGTTAATAACCTGCGGGCTTCGTACCTGTTTCAAGTCCTGCAACCTGCTTGATTGCATTCTGCGTGGCCGGTGAGCTTTCCACATTGGCACCGATGGCGATAAGCATTGCTTCGGTTGTCGGCGGTTTATAGTCTACCACAAAACCATTCTGCACAATCGGGTCGCCCTGCACCTGTGAGCGGACGCTTACGGGCAGAGTGCTGTAAATGCGTGATACCGTCTGGGCGTTGAGCTTGTCGAGGGTCAGAGTTACATTGCCATTGCCGGAACCGAGGTTGAAAGTCATCTGACCCTCTTTCATGGCGTGGGCAAGACGTTGACTTTCCATGTTTATACGCGCCCTATCGTTGGCCGCGCTGACATTGAACTGACGCACACTCTCCTTGAACTGACGCTCCCAACGCTGACCTTCTTCTTCGTGCCATTCTCCCTGTCGGTCGAAGTTGGCTTGCCATTGACGCACACGCTCGTCATAATCCTTATTACGGAATGCAACATCATCGGCACGGTCTTGGCGACCTGCGTCAAATGCTCGGTCTTGTCTGGCGAGAGTCTGCTCGGTTTTCCATGCCTGTAAACCGCGCTCCTTGTCAGCATCCTTCATCTTCCCAATGGTGAGGGCATATTGGAGATATTTGTCAGCATCTGCCTCGCGCTGTGCCTTCTCCTTTTCAAACCTCTCTTTGGCCTTGGCCGACATCCCCTCTTTAGGATTATACATGTTCGGCGCATAGTGGTGAGTGAAGATGAGGTTAGACACGGCCTGTGCTGCATCCGATATTCCGCTGATTATACCCTCGGCCTTCTGACGGCGGCGCAGCTTCTTCAGTTCCTCCTCGGAAAGCGGCTTATACTCGGCCATACGCTTTTCAAGTTGGGGAATGAGTTCAGCATAACTGCTCGCGGTGTATTGCTCCGGGATTGTCGTTGAGATAGGGACCGTGGATGTTGTCTTGACCGTAGTCGATGAGGAACCGGCGGGAGTAATCGGCGCAGGAGCCGGTTGAGCAGGAGGTGTCGAGCCTCCACTGCCCGCAGGAGCGGCGGCGGGCGGCTGTGCGCCTACCACCGTTGTACGGGTGTCTATGATTGGTCTATTGGGGTCTGTCATCGTGAAATGCTGTTAGAATACGCTTGCCATGTTGGAACCTGCCTGGGCTACTCCTTGCACAGCCTGTGCGGTATTCTGCGCTTTGGCCTGTTCCAGATTGTTGAGTTTTTCGTTGAGGTCGGCCTTGGTCTGCATATACTGACCCTCAATCTGGTCTTTACGGCGTTCACCGTTGACGGCAATCTGCGATGTGGCATCCGCGAGGGCTTGATTGTTGGCCGCTTTTGCCGCCGCCACACTCTCCTCGGTGCCTCCCATGACGGCTTGCGCTCCTGCTGCCGCTTGGTTACGCTGTCGAATATTGTCATTGGTAATCGTGAGGATGCGCTGTGCATCGGCACGTTGTGTCGCGTCCTCGTTGTATCGGCGGTCATACCAATCTTGGTTTTCCTTCATCTGACCCTCAAGATTCTTCTTGACCTTCTTCATGGCTTTGGATGCACTGATACCACCGAAGATACTTGCTCCGATGCCCAATGCTCCGCCTATTGCACTGCCTATAATGCCCATGTCGTTGATGATGTATGAGATTAAACTTACTTTGCACCCTGTGCGAGTCCGATAATACCCATATCGGCAATATCTTTCTCGTCTTTCTTATCATCGGCCGGCGCAGGTGTGGGGGCTGGAGTGGAATCTGAGGGTTTATCTTCCTTTTCCTCCTCCGGCTCTTTGACCTTGGTCACGGTCTCTTTCTCTTTGATTACTTGGGAGGGCTTTGCGTCACCCGTCCAACTACCTTGATTGGCCGTGAGCTGCATCTGGGTCTTGAATCCGTCATGCAACCTGTCCATAGCCTTATCGCCTTGACGTTCTTTCTCTTTGATAAGCTCCATCGCGGCTGATATGATGCCTCCTTGTGCTGCCATTGTGATGTAGAAATTAAAAAGTTATAATTATGGAGCAAAGGTAAACTCATACCTTTGCATCACATCTTTAACTTATTAGTCACATGGCACAAGGAAGAAAAACAGGTGGCCGACAGAAAGGCACACCCAACAAACCAAACCCGCTCAAAGAGCGCCTGCGCGCCCATTCCACCGCCTACTTTGAGCCGAAGGTTCAGACCAATGCGGACGGCTCTCCGCGCACGCTGGAGTTCAGGGATAAGGATGGATTATTGTATAACACGGTCGTATTGGCAGACGCGGACGGCAATCCGCTCGTCATTTCCGATTTCGACATAGATATGATGATGATGGAGCCGAAGGACCGCGCCACGATACAGGAGAAGCTGCTGCGCTATCATACGCCACAGATGCAATCCGTATCAGCGGAGGTATCGCTGGCCGGAGAAATCACCACAACGATTGAGCAGCGTCTTAAAGACCTCGCCGCTGACAACGACAACTGACCGCCTCCATCTATTTTCATCTACTTTTAGATTCCATGCCGGGCCCCGCAGCTCGGCATTATTCATTTCCGAAATTGTTTCCCCATTTATTGCTATTTCTTCCCCAATTATATATATTCTTTCGGAAGATTGGTGCATTTCTTCCCCAACAATTCTTATTTCTTCCGAAGTTATTCCCATTCTTTCCGAAATAATCCCTATTCTTTCCGAAATTAATGGCATAAATTCCCTTTTTGATTTTTTATTGCAAAAACGTTGAAAAACAAGGTGTTTTTTACTCCTCAAAAACGGCACTTTTTGACCATTTTTCGGGCAAAATTCCTTCCCCATTTATTAGAATAACTTCCGAAGTTATTGCTATTTCTTCCGAAGTTATTCTAATTCTTTCGGAAGTTATTGCTATAAATTCCGAAAACTTCGGAAGAAAAGGGCATTTCTTCCGAAACCTTTCTTTTGATAAAAGAAAAAGAAATATATAAAATATTTCTATAAAAGGGAATATATCTCGTCGATACGCGCGCGTACATATACGCGAGGAAATTTTTTCTTTTTTTTGAGGCTTCGCCAATCAGATGGCAGGAGGGAGAAAAAGAAAAAGTTGCGCGAAAAAGAAAAAGAGCCACGCCGATGACGGCGAGGCTCAAAAGATAAAGTTCAAAAGTCTGTGGAGCAGGTTACCTTTGCCGTTGAAATTTCAAATTCATCAAGTCATGACATTTTCAGAAATCAAAACCATTGTCGGCACGTCCGATGTGAAAATCAAGTCTTCTTCATTCCGCTATTCGGAACTCTACGCTCTTGTAGAGAAAGTCGCTACATACGAGAAGGGTATTCTTACCATTGTCGTTGAAGACGGAACCCTAAATTATTCAGAAATCAATACGCTGTCCACGAAAGGAGGACGATATGTGTCATTTGACCTTACCGGATATTAAAACCCTTTGCCCTTCTGGTGCTCGTAAACGTATACTTTGCCATTGTCGAGGTTGACAATCTTGAACTGCACCATCGAGCGGTCTGGGATGTCGGCAGGGAATTTCGCAACCAACGCCTGTGTGACCTCCTCGATGTTTGAATAGCCGATGTCCTCAAAGTTGGCCAGACACTTGCCTTGAAAAAATGCCGCCGCACGGATGAGCATCTTTGGCGAAAGACGGAACAGCCCTTCTTCCTCCGGCTTCTCCTGCGCCACGCGCCGCGAGGTCGCATCGCTGAAGAAGATAAAATCAATTACTTTCTCGTTCAACTCCCATGCCGGTGTGAAGTCGGGGCGCACATATCCGCGAGTGATTGTGTAACCGTGCGAGTGGTTCATCGCAAAGCCAACCTCCGCGAGTGTGGCCCCGCAGTCGTTCTGCGCTGTGGTCGCCCATGTGTGACGGAACGTATAGACACAGTAACGTTTTTTCGGGTCGGTCATTCCCATTTCCTCACAGATTTTCTTGATGCCTGTGTTGACATTGGCGCAAAAACTGTCCGAGGTCGAAAAGCGGTCGCAGAAACGAAACAGGCGGTCGGTATGGTCACCGGCTCTGTATTTGTCGAACAATGGCTTTATCACCTCCGGCACCCGCATTTCGATGTATGCGTCATCGCGGCGGCTTCTGGTGGTCTTGGCCCGCTTGTAGTGGATGATGCCTCCGTGGTAGTCCTCCTTGCGCAGGTTGAATATGTCAACCGTGTTCATGCCGGCCAGACATAGCGACATCATCGCAACATCGCGGCCTAACTCCGGCAGGGGGTCTGCCATCTTGCTTTCGGGCAACGGGGCCGCAAAGAATGCCCGGCAAGCCTCGGCGGTGATTGCCTTCTTGTTGGGACGGTCGGCGGCAGGTATCTTGACCTTTCCCCACGGATTAGTCTTTACCCGGATGATGCCGTTGTCGTAGTCGTTCAGCTCATCAATGGCCGCACGGAATATCTGACGGATGCACACAGGATACATCTCCTTCGCCCTCGCCGTCCCGCTCAACGTGGCCAACCACTTGTTGACGTTCACGCTTGTGAGCTGCGCAAATTTCACGTTGGTGGTACCAAAGTAACGCTCCATGTGTTGCAGAGCGAGTTGATAATTCTTCGCGTTGCGCTCCTGTCCTCGGTCAATCATTCGGTCGATGTGCTTGCGGCCATAGTCCGAGAATATCAAATCCTCATTCTGGTTTTTTAGAAAATCCGCGACCTGTCGTGCTGTCCACGCTGAGATGTCATGCCGGTTCAAGGTATCGAGCCATGTAACGATTTGCGATGACAGAGGTTTCAAGACGAAAGGGTCAATCACCTCCATCGAGGATGACAGACCTTTGGCACCCACAACCTTGTCGGTGGGTATATAGACAGATTTGCCATTATGAGCGACCCGAATATAAACCGAGTAACACCCGTCCTTTCTTTTACGCTGCTTGTTTACGCAGACAGTCAGTATTGCCATATCTTGTGATGTATTAGTTGTTTATCTTGTTTAATTCCTGTTGAATTAGCCCATTGAGAAACGTGTCAATTTTGTTGAATTTTCGTGGTTCATTAGTGCTAACTTTCGTGTGCAAATGCACAATTCCTATAAGACTAACATAGGCGGTATATCCTTTGTTATCAGGACATACCGCCTATGGCGTTGATTTTCAGTTATTATCTCTTAATCTTCGATGGCAGCCTGCGCCGCAGCTACGCGAGCGATGGGCACACGATAAGGTGAGCAGCTTACGTAGTTCATGCCAAGTTTGGCACAGAACTTAACTGAAGAGGGTTCACCGCCATGCTCGCCGCAGATACCTACTTTGAGTTCGGGCTTTGTTGCACGACCCTTTTCTACACCCATACGTACGAGCTGACCTACACCTTCCTGATCAAGAACTTCAAACGGATCGGTCTTGATAATGCCATGTTCCTTATAGAATTTCAAGAACTTGGGAGCATCATCACGAGAATATCCGAATGTCATCTGGGTCAAGTCATTAGTACCAAATGAGAAGAAGTCAGCTACAGTTGCAATCTGATCGGCAGTCAACGCAGCGCGCGGTACCTCAATCATAGTACCTACCTTGTAGGGCACTGATTCACCTCTTTCTTCAAATACCTTGGCAGCAGTGATATTGATTACATCAGCCTGATTCTGGATTTCCTTGAGTGTACCTACAAGAGGAATCATAATCTCGGGATGTACATCGATACCGCGAGCCTTCATGTTGAGAGCAGCCTCGATGATAGCACGGGTCTGCATTTCAGTGATTTCAGGATAGGTGATACCAAGACGGCAACCACGGTGACCCAGCATCGGGTTAAATTCCTCAAGGCTGTCAACCTTAGCCTTAACTTCTTCAAGGGTGAGACCCATTTCAGAAGCAAGTTCTTTCTGTGTTGCGGTCTGGTGAGGTACAAATTCGTGCAACGGGGGATCGAGCAGACGGATTGTCACGCCATATCCATCCATAGCCTCAAATATACCTTCAAAGTCGGCGCGTTGCATCGGGAGGAGCTTGGCAAGTGCCTTGCGACGACCGTCCACATCGCTCGAAAGAATCATTTCACGTACAGCCTTGATACGGTCACCTTCAAAGAACATATGTTCGGTACGGCAAAGACCGATACCCTGGGCTCCGAAGTTGCGAGCCTGCTTTGCATCGCGGGGAGTATCAGCATTGGTGCGTACGAGTGTCTTGGTGAACTTAGCGGCAAGATTCATGATTGCACCGAAGTCGCCACCGAGTTCCGGCTCGGTAGTGGGAACGGGACCATCATATACTTCACCGGTTGAACCGTTAAGAGATATCCAGTCACCCTCTTTATATACCTTACCGCCCATTTCTACAGTCTTAGCCTTGTAATCGACCTTGATTTCACCGGCACCAGATACACAGCACTTACCCATACCACGTGCAACAACGGCAGCATGTGAAGTCATACCGCCACGCATGGTAAGGATACCCTGAGCAACAGCCATACCGCGAAGGTCCTCGGGAGAGGTCTCGATACGTACAAGGATGACTTTCTTCTTCTTTTCTGCCCAAGACTCTGCCTCTTCAGCAGAGAACACAACCTGACCGGCAGCAGCACCGGGTGATGCGGGAAGACCCTTAGCCATTACCTTGGCACGCTTGAGAGCCGCCTTGTCAAACACGGGGTGAAGCAACTCATCAAGTTTCTGCGGTTCCATACGGAGAAGGGTTGTCTTCTCATCGATTTCGCCGGCGCGGAGAAGATCCATGGCGATTTTCACCATAGCGGCACCTGTACGCTTTCCGTTACGTGTCTGAAGCATCCAGAGCTTGCCATCCTGAATGGTGAACTCCATATCCTGCATATCTTTATAGTAGTCTTCAAGACGGTGTGCGATAGCGATAAGCTCGGCAGCACAAGTCGGCATAGACTCTTCAAGCGAGGGATATTTCTCAGCACGCTCCTGCTCTGAAATACCCTGAAGGGCAGCCCAGCGGCGTGAACCCTCAACGGTAATCTGCTGAGGAGTACGGATACCGGCAACGACATCCTCACCCTGAGCATTAATAAGATACTCACCGTTAAACATGTTTTCTCCGGTAGCAGCGTCGCGGCTGAAAGCCACACCGGTAGCAGAATTTTCACCCATGTTACCGTAAACCATTGCCTGTACATTGACAGCAGTACCCCACTCTTCGGGAATCTGGTTCATGCGGCGATAGAGAATTGCGCGCTCATTCATCCAGCTGTCAAATACAGCGCAGATACCTCCCCAAAGCTGTTCCCACGCACTGTCGGGGAAGTCTTTGCCGGTGAAATCCTTTACTGCAACCTTAAATTGCTTTACAAGGTTTTTAAGGTCATCGACATCAAGCTCGGTGTCAAGCTTCACGCCCTTTTCTTCCTTAACCTTGTCCATTATCTCTTCAAATGGATCGATGTCGACCTTGCTCTTGGGCTTCATTCCCAATACAACATCGCCATACATCTGCACGAAGCGGCGGTAGCTATCCCAGGCAAAACGCGGGTTGCCGCTCTTTTCTGCGAGTGAAGCCACGGTAGCGTCATTCATACCGAGGTTCAAAACAGTATCCATCATACCGGGCATTGAAGCGCGAGCGCCTGAACGCACCGATACCAGAAGGGGATTTTCAGGGTTATCAAATTTCTTTCCTGTAAGAGTCTCTACGTGAGCTATGGCGTCCTCAACTTCTTTCTTGATGAGCTTTACCACTGCGTCACGACCTTTGAGTGTGTATTCATTACATACCTCTGTGGTAATGGTAAATCCCGGAGGTACGGGCATTCCCAACAGGTTCATTTCGGCGAGGTTGGCACCTTTGCCACCGAGGAGATTTCTCATCTCGGCATTACCTTCGGCTTTTCCGTCGCCGAATGTATAAACTCGTTTCATTGGCTTGAATGGTGTTAAATGTTAAACTTATTTAATTAACTTTTGGTTGTTTTTGTACTTGAATATTGAGGAAAGCATAGGCACAAATTTAAAACAATATAATGAATATAGAAAATGAATAGTGGATAAAAATACATAACATTAGTGATTTTTTGTGGCGCGACACCATAAATGCAATGATTACCAAAAGATATGATGTCATTTACACCTCATGACAGAAAACAGTGAGATTTGTTAACGTCTATTAATGATGTGTCGCCTGATTTTTATGATGGCGCATTGCGATTGTCAATCCAACTTTTTGCAGTAAATTTGCGATATAATAACTAAATTGAATTATTGCATTGTCACGTAAACGTAGAGAACTCCCGTTGCTGGAGCAGATTGAGATAACAGATGTAGCTGCCGAGGGCAATGCCCTGACACGCGTGAATGACATGGTGGTGTTTGTTCCGTTTGGCGCCCCGGGCGACATTGTAGACATACAGCTTACCAAGAAGAAAAAGAGTTATGCTGAAGGACGAATCACATGTCTTCGACAACCCGGCGACATAAGGATTGAGCCTCGATGCAGCCACTTCACTGTGTGCGGCGGATGTCGTTGGCAGCATCTTCCCTATGATTTTCAGCTGAAATGCAAGCAACAGCAGGTAAAAGATGCCATCGAACGCATAGCAAAGGTAGATGCCCCAGAGGTGTCTCCAATCCTTGGCTCTGAAGAGATATGGAGTTACCGCAATAAAATGGAATATACCTTCTCAAACAAAAAGTGGCTCACTTATGAGCAGCTCGCATCGGGCGAAGAATTCAATGACCGCGACGGTGCCGGATTCCATATCCCCGGAGCGTTTGACAAGGTGCTTGACATCGACAGTTGCCATCTTCAGGATGATTTCGGCAACAGACTGCGCCGCTTTATCCGTGACTTTGGCAAGGAGCATGGCTATACATTCTACGACCTGCGCCAGCAGCAGGGACTGTTGCGCACATTGATGATACGCATAGCCTCTACCGGCGAGATAATGGCGGTAATGGTGTTTGGCGAAGATGACTCTGAAAAAATCAACACGCTCCTGTCGGCGGTAAAAGAGCAATTCCCCGAAATAACATCCCTGCTCTACGTAATAAACACCAAGGTAAACGACACCATAGGCGACCAGGAGGTCATAACCTTCTCCGGCAGCGATTTTATAGAGGAGAAGATGGAGTCCCTGCGATTCAGGATTGGTCCGAAATCATTCTACCAGACCAATTCCCGTCAGGCTTACCGGCTATACAGCGTGGTGCGTGACTTCGCCGGACTTAGCGGCGACGAACTTGTATATGACCTGTATACAGGCACCGGCACAATCGCCAACTTCGTAGCGGCAAAAGCCTCGAAAGTTATCGGAATAGAATATGTGCCCGAGGCAATCGCCGATGCAAAAATCAATTCGGAAGTCAACGGCATAGACAACACCTTGTTTTTTGCCGGAGACATGAAAGATGTGCTCACTGATGAATTTGTATCCGTCCATGGCAGACCCGACGTTATGATTGTCGACCCGCCACGTGCCGGAATGCACGAGGATGTGGTGAATGTAATCCTTAATGCCGAGCCACGCCGCATCGTATATGTAAGCTGTAACCCTGCCACACAGGCACGCGACATAGCCCTGCTTGACAAAAAATATAAAGTTGAGGCGATACAGCCTGTAGACATGTTCCCCCACACAGCTCATGTCGAGAATGTAATAAACATGACTCTTAAATAACCGCCACCAATGTATTTCGTAAAGAAACGGCTTGAAATATCGGCATCTCACAGATTATCACTGAGCTATCCAAGCAAGTGCAGCAATCTGCACGGTCACAATTGGGTGATTACCGTCTACTGCATGGCGCCAGAGCTTAATGCCGACGGGATGGTGTGTGACTTCACAAGCATCAAGGAGCAGATTCACGGCTATCTCGACCATGGCAACCTCAACGAGCTGCTGCCCTTTAATCCGACGGCAGAAAATATAGCGCGCTGGGTAGTAGACCGCGTACCGCAGTGCTACAAGGCGAGTGTCAAAGAGTCGGAAGGTAATGAAGCGATGTATATTGACGAAGAAAAAGCAGGCACGTGGCTACGACTTACCGTATAAACGAGATATTTTACAGCGTGCAGGGAGAAGGTGTACACACCGGTATCCCTGCCGTGTTTGTAAGGTTCAGCGGATGTAATCTCCGTTGCCCGTTTTGTGACACCAACCACTCCACGGCATCGGAAATGACCCGTGACGAGATTGTCGCCGCAGTCAACAGGCACAAGGGTACACTCGTGATACTCACCGGCGGCGAACCCGGATTATGGGTCGACGCTGAGCTTGTAGAAGCGCTGAAAGAGACAGGACGCCGTATATGTATCGAGACCAACGGGACATGTCACCTGCCGGAGAATATCGATTTTGTAACCCTATCACCAAAAGATGCCTTTTGTGAAAAGGCAACACCGGTGCTGGAGAAGTGCGAAGAGCTGAAAGTGGTGTTCACAGGCGACAATGACCCTTCGCGATATGACAGCATTGATGCCGCCTACAGGGTACTCCAGCCATGCGACACCGGCGACATAAAAGAAAACAGGAAAATCACAGAGGCGGCATTTGACTATTGTCTCGCCCATCCGCAATGGCGCTTAGGCTTGCAGATGCACAAGGTGCTAAACGTCAGGTAGCGCCCTATCCGTTCATCCCCATACGCGCAATCGTGGAATTGTAATATGCAGGATCGCCGGTCACCTCTTCTCCTATAAATGGAGGGATGGCAAACTCCTCCTCAGGCGACGACAGCTCAATTTCAGCGACCACCAGTCCGGGCAATGGAGAGCGAAATGAATCAACCTCCCATCTCTTCCCTTCATATTCCACTATATACCTCACCTTGTCAATCAAAGTCCCGGTTGATAGACGCTGAAGCATTTCCCTTGCGTCATCTACCGGAATCGGATACTCCCATTCATCGCGCACTACACCGTCGTTTTTTCCCTTAACGGTAAGTACCGCGCTGTCATCGACGATACGTACACGTATAGTCGCCCTCACCTCAGTTGAGAGATAACCCTGTATTATATGTTTTTCGCTTATAGCGCCAATTTTGAAGGAATCATCTCTGACAAGAAACTTACGTTCAATTTCTTTTGCCATAGGTTATATTTGTAGTAAATTTGCATTCGGTAAAAAAGGCTTATTGCTGTTGCCGAACATTGCAAAGTTATATTTGTTTTTCAAAAAGATAAAGATTTTAGAGCAAAAGTTTTGAATAATCTCCTGCCAAAGCATATTTTCTACCGGCTGCTTCTGCTATGGGCTTTGCTTCCCGCCAAGTTATCGGGAGCAACAGTAACATTGACAGGATTTGTGGCTGATTCATTGACTCAAGAGGGGTTACCCTATGTCGCCGTCTTTGTCGAGGGAAAAAATGCCGGCACCATGACTGATGAAAACGGCAGGTTTTCCATTGCGGCAGATATTCCAGGCGACAGCCTTCGCTTTTCAATGATGGGCTATATGACAAAGAAGGTGGCGACATCTCGTGACATGCATGTCAGCCTATCGCCGACAGGCGTTACACTAAAAGAGGTAATAGTCAAACCAAAGAAAGAGAAATACAGCAAGAAAAACAATCCGGCAGTCGACTTTCTCAACCGGATAAGACGGGCAGCCCCCCTATCCGACCCAAAGCGCCATAATTATTACAACTATGATAAGTATGAGCGTATCAACATGGCAATCAACGACTTTGACCCTGATAAAAATTATAGTTGGCTTGGTAAAAAATTTAATTTTCTTAAAGAGCATGTTGACTACTCCGAAATTTCCGGACGACCGATACTAAACTTTCTCACCAAAGAAAAATCATCGGAGGTCAATTATCGTAAAAAGCCCGAATCGACTCGTGAGACCGTGCTTGGTTTAAAACAGGTAGGACTTGACGAGATGACTTCAAATAAAGATGCCTCGCGAGAAGCTCTTGAAGATGCTTTCCGCGAAATTGACATTTACCAAAACGATGTCACGTTGCTTCAAAACCGATTTGTAAGCCCACTGTCAAGCATAGCCCCCGACTTCTACAAGTTTTATCTTACCGACACGATGGTAGTCGAGGGTGATTCATGTGTCGTGTTAAGTTTTGTTCCTCATACGTCGGAGACATGGGGTTTCATCGGCAAGTTGTATGTGCCGAAAAATGATTCAACGATGTTTATCAAGCAGATTGAACTGCATCTGCCCCACTCCATCAACGTGAATTTTCTTGACGCAATGTCGGTAAGGCAAAAATTTGAGAAAGCGCCCGACGGTACACGCCTAAAGAAAACCGATGACATGATTATCGAATTTTCCGTGTTGCCTGCACTCCCTAAGCTATACACTCACCGCAACACAGTCTATGAGAATCATAATTTCGACCGTCCGGGACTTGAAAGCCAGATATTCAACGGCACACCGCCTGAGATAATACTCGACGGAGCGCGTGACCGCGACGACGAGTTTTGGGCTAGCCATCGCCTTATACCGCTGAAAACCGGAGAAGGCAGCGTTGAATCCATGATACGGCGTCTGCGGTCAGTGCCTTTATATTACTGGACAGAAAAGACACTCAAACTGCTTGTCATGGGATATTGGCACACCGGTAATCCGCCAAAATTTGATTACGGTCCCGTCAATACAAGCATATCCTACAACACGGCAGAGGGTATAAGACTGCGAGCGGGAGGCATGACCACGGCTTACCTCTCTAAACGATGGTTTGCCCGAGGCTTCGTTGCTTACGGTTTCCGCGACCACAAGTTCAAATACCGGGGTGAGGTTGAATACTCATTTCGCGACAAAGAGTACCACTCCCGCGAATTTCCGGTCCATTCGCTCAGACTAACGTCCCTATATCTCCTTGACGAACTCGGTCAGAAATACGCGTTTACCAACTCTGACAATGTATTTCTGTCATGGAAGCGTCTGGCTGACACACGCGTGACCTATCGCCGTGCAACCATGCTTGAATATACGCTTGAGCTCTATAACAACTTTTCTGTCACTGCAGGCGCGACATTCGAGCGACAAGAAGCGACACGCTGGATACCGTTTACCGACGGTTACGGCAACAATTACGGACATTACAATGAGCTGATGTTTAATGTCAAACTCCGCTACGCGCCCGGCGAGAAATTTTTGCAAGGCACTACATCGCGAAGCCCTATCAATATGGACGCGCCCATAATAGAGATAGGACATACCTACGCGCCCAAAGGAGTGATGGGAAGCATGTTTACAATCAACCGTACGGAAATGAGATTTTTCAAGCGCATATGGCTCTCTGCGTTCGGCTATATCGACGCGGTTGTCAAGGGAGGGCACTCATGGTCACCGTCGCCCTACATGAACCTATGTCTGCCCAACGCCAACCTCTCCTATACCATCCAGTCGGAAAGCTTCGCGTTGATGAATCCGCTTGAATTTATCAACGACTCTTATGCCCAGGTCGACTTGACTTATTGGATGAACGGCTTGATATTTAACCATATCCCCCTCGTGAAGAAGTTAAAACTAAGGGAAGTAGTCAACTTCAAGGGGTTATGGGGACATCTTAGCCACCGCAACAACCCGATTTACAACAAGTCGCTATTTGCGTTTCCCGAAAACGTACATACAACGATGATGAGCAATATGCCTTATATGGAAATCAGCGCCGGTATCGACAACATATTCCGTATCATCAGGATTGACTCAGTGTGGCGTCTCAGTTACCGCCATTCATTTGACGCGCCTGACTGGGGAATACGTTTCGCCCTGCATTTCTCATTCTAAACACCATCCGGTGAACATTCTTCGTGACATCATGTTATAAGAGAAAACGAAGAACTGTTATGAAAAAGATAGGAATATTCTACGGATCATCAACCGGTGTCACGGCAGAAGTGGCAGAGGAAATAGCCAAGAGACTCGGCGTAGCTGAGGCTGACGTGCATAATGTGGCTAAATCATCACCATCTGATGTGGCAGGATATGGAGTACTTATACTTGGTACTTCCACCTGGGGAGCCGGCGAATTACAGGATGACTGGTTTGATTTTCTTGACGGACTTGAGGCACTTGAACTTAAGGACAAACAGATAGCCTTGTTTGGCTGTGGCGACGAGTCGATGAGCGATACATTCTGCGGAGCCGTCGGCGAGCTGTACAACCGCCTGCAGAAGACCGGAGCTCGATTTATCGGATATTTCAATGCAGAGGGCTATGACTTTGACGAAAGCCCGGCTTTTATCGATGGAGTATATGTAGGACTATTGCTCGACAATGTTAATAAAGAAGAATTGACCGACCACCGCCTTAAAGAGTGGATTGCAAAGGTAAAATCGGAAATTAAATAACCGGAGATTCCAATTGGTATAGATACGGAGTCTTTCAGGTTTCCGATAGATTGCGGGTGGGATTGTGAATTGTCACAATCTTCATCCGCTTAGGTTTTATAGCCATTTCCCCCCGGTGATTCACACGGGCTGACTCCCCTACCATAAAATTATCTAAATCTCTGAACAATAATTGCAAAGAAGGTGTTTCTTTTCCAGACAACGAGATGGCGGCTACAATATCGCCAAGGCTAAAAACTCAAATATTATGTTGAATACTGAATACAAATTTGGAGAAGTACACACTCTCCTCCCACAGATTGAGAATAGAAATGACAAGGTAAATTTCAAGTCAATCTTTGAAAATGCCAATGGCGGTGTGTCTCTTTTGGCGTTCAAGGAGGGCCAGGTCCTCGCTGAGCACCTTGCTCCCGGCGAATTAATGGTTTATGTGATTGAAGGCGAGATTGAGTTCACAATGATTGACCGCAAAAACCACCTGAAAGCCGGAGATTTCATGCTGATAGGAGAAAGTGTACCCCACAGCGTGATTGCCAAGGCTGACTCAAAGGTAATGCTCGTAAAAATAAAAGCATGACATATATCGAGATAATAACCCGAATAGCTAACCAATAAAAACTTACGATTATGGACAAATATGTTTGCGTAGTATGTGACTGGGTTTATGACCCTGAAATCGGCGATCCCGAACATGGAATTGCCCCCGGAACAGCATTTGAAGACATTCCCGATGATTGGGTATGTCCCCTCTGCGGAGTCGGTAAAGACCAGTTTGAAATACAGAAATAAATCGTAACACTCTTCGTATAAACCTAACGGCTATCGCCCCCACAATCCGGGTCGATAGCCGTTAAGTTGTTATTTACCTGTGCCGAAACGCGATGTGTCTATCTCCGTGTCTTTGGGCTTAAATCCATTGAACCGCCATATAAATGTCAATTTGAGATTGCGGGACATATCGCGTACTTTCATCCGGTAGTCCTGACCGGCATGATTGATGCTCATCGTCGGCGACCATTTATTGAATATGTCATCAGCCCTTAGGTCTAATTCACAACAGCGGCTCTTTCCGAATTGCCATTTAATACCGGCATCAATTTTCCAAATACTGGAAAGGTCGGCTATTCCTTGCAGTGATGGTGATATATAGCTGAAATCCAAAGAAACGGAGATGGGACTGTTCTGACTGAACTTGAAGGTATTGTTAAGCGAGCCGTAGAAAATCCATTTACTGTTGTCAAAACTGATGTCATGGAAATGATTAGCTTTTGCCCGCCTGTTCATCACGTTTGCAGTGGCAGTGGCATTCCAGGTGTAACTGACGCCGAAAGGAGCATGGAGATTAAGCCCGACTACACGTTCATAGTTCATGTTGATGGTCTGATAAATGAGGTTAAGAGCATCGGGCGACTGGTATGGCAACTGCACGGTTGATTTGTCTCCATACTGGAAATATAGTGTCGCAACATATTTTTGCCTGAGGATATAG
>CAJTSK010000047.1 GCA_910578835.1 uncultured Muribaculum sp. | reverse complement strand
CATCCCGTTAACCGCGGGCAGCGCCGGAGGTGCGCCCGTGGACACGAACGCCCTCCCCCCAACGACGACCCCGTAGTGGGTCGCACACCCTCATCCGGCAACTATCTTAACATAAATTTTGTAATTTCATCCATTTTAATTACATTTGATTCCAATCAATTATAATAGTATGAGCAACGTAAATTCCCTGCATCACATTGTCGTCACCACACATTCACGTAATCGGTCTATCACACCGCAACATAGTGAAGAACTTTATAGATATATCTGTGGCATTGCCAGGGGGCAAAAATGTAAGATAGTACAGATTGGAGGGATTGAAGATCATATCCATATTTTAGTGGATGTACATCAAGATATCGCAATTTCCGTTCTTATGCGCGAGATAAAACGGAGTTCAAGCATCTGGATGAGTCAGCGTCGAAGCATGTTTCCTGCATTTACAAGATGGGGAGAAGGGTATTATGCCTTTTCCGTGTCCGCCACCCATAAGTCGGCAGTGGCTGCATATATCATGAATCAGGTTGAACATCATCGCATTGTTACTCCACGAGAGGAGCTGATACGATTTTTAGACAAGAATGGTATGGAATATAATCCTAAATATATCAATTAGATAATGGATATGCGACCCACTACGGGGTCGATATTTTTGGAGGAGGGGCGTTGGTGTCCACGGGTGCACCTCCGGCGCTACCCGCGGTTAACGGGATGGTGCCCTTTCAGGGCATTGCCGGGATGTGGGTATCGCTGCGCTCAACCCTCGGCTAAACATAGATTATCCCCATCGGGGATAACAAACCACACACATCCCATCGGGGATAACAAACCACACACATTCCACCGCGACGCACACAATCCCAAACCGGGATGATGCCTTTCAGGGCAACGCCGGCGGGGGGAACAATCGTGGCGCACGGTTGTTATCTCTATCAAACATACTCTAACATCCAACACATATAAAACTATGAACGACCGTATAAGCTACGAAGAGAAGAAAGAGCTGCCCGACTCCGTATTCGGATTGCCGGAACGCCGGGAATACCCCATGCCCGACGCAGCCCACGTAAGAGCCGCCGAGGCTTATTTCAGATATTGCCCCGACGACCTCAAGCCGAAACTCGCACGCGCCATATTGCAGCGCGCCAGCCAATTTGGCGTTGACGTACAGAGCCCCACCGTGCTCGCCTACGCCGACAAATAATTAACCACGTAAAAAAACAGCCTACCGATGAAGTCACCTACACCGGAGTCGCCCGTCACCGCCGGCGGCAGAAAAAAGATAGTGTCGACCGCCAAAGGGTCGCTCACAATGATGGCGATGGCAATCCTGCTTATCACCTCGATATTCAGCCTGAGAGGATTGCCGTCGGAGGCAAAATATGGAGTCCAGTCGATATTTTTCTTCATTTTTGCCGCAGTGGTATTCCTCGTGCCCTTCTCACTGGTGTGTGCCGAGCTCGCCTCTACCTACACCAAGAGTGGCGGACTCTACCGCTGGGTGGCGGAGGCGTTCGGACCCAAATGGGGCTGGACGGCAATGTATCTCGAATGGCAGACTATAATTTTCTGGTTTCCGACCGTGCTGATGTTTGGCGCCGCCTCGCTCGCCTACATCGCTTGGCCGGAGAGCTTCGACGAGTCGCTTGCCTCCAATAAATGGTACACCCTCGTGGTAGCGATGCTTCTCTACTGGGCTGCCACTTTCAACGCTTTCCGCGGACAGAAGTCGGCCAACCTTCTCAGCACCTACGGCGGACTTGTCGGCACCATCATCCCCGGCGCGCTCCTTATCATACTCGGTGTATTATATGTAGCGCTTGGCAAACACTCCTCCCTCGCCGACCTCCCCTTCTTCCCCGACTTCTCCCATTTCAACACCCTGGTGCTTGCCGCGTCGATATTCCTGTTCTTCGCCGGCATGGAGTCGCAGGCGGTCCACATCAACGACATGAGCAACCCTGCCAGGCAATTTCCACGCTCGGTATTTGTCGCCTGTATAGTGATTGTGGCGCTCTACGCGCTCGGCACCCTCGTGATAGGCATCGTCGTCCCTGCCGACAATATCAACCTCCTGCAATCGTTGCTTGTGGCATACAAGGCACTGTGGTCGGCGTTTGGCGTTGGCTGGCTTGGCAATGTCGTCGCACTGCTCGTGATGTTTGGTGTCGCCGGACAGATAAGCGCGCTTGTCACCGGTCCCTCCACGGGACTGATGGCAGTGGCACAGTCGGGCTATCTGCCCCGCTCCCTCCAGAAAGTCAACGCCAACGGTGTCAACAAGCCGATACTCTTTATCGAGGGCGCGTTTGTGAGCCTATTGAGCCTGGTACTCATCGTATTGCCTACAGTAGAGTCAGCCTACCAGATTATGTCGCAGATGGCAACCATCATCTACCTCATAATGGTGGTGATGATCTACCTCGCCTTCATACGCCTGCGCCGCACCGCCCCCAACCGTCAGCGCGGTTTCAAGGTGCCGGGCGGAAAAGCGGGCATGATAATCGTGTGTGGAGTCGGCATTCTGGGCGCACTACTCGCCATGGTGCTCAGCTTTATCCCGCCGTCGCAGATAGCCACCGGCTCACCGGTGATTTATGTGTCGATTATCGCCGGCGGAGTGGCGGTGTTTGTCGCGCTCCCGCTTGTGGTCTACAAGCTGCGCCGACCCTCCTGGCGTAATCCCGACGCCCATTTCTACCCCTTTGACTGGCAGATTGAGCGCAGGAAGCCGTGGGAAGTCTCGAAATGGGGCTACGGATACACCCCGACCGAAGAAGAAGTCGAAGCCGCCGAAACCGACGCCATCAACAACCACGCCCTCCACAAGCACATGTAACCCTCTTGTGGAGAGGCGCGACCTCGGCACAACGCCGCCATGATACAGGGTGACAACCTCGGCACAACGCCACCATGCTACAGGGTGACGACCTCGACACAACGCCGCCATGCTACAAGGGTGACAACCTCGGCACAACGCCGCCATGATACAGGGTGACGACCTCGGCACAACGCCGCCATGATACATGGTGACGACCTCGGCACAACGCCGCCATGCTACAAGGTGACAACCTCGACACAACGCCACCATGCCACAGGGTGACAACCTCGGCACAACGCCGCCGACCTAAGGATATTGCCCTGAAAGGGCATCATCCCGTTAACCGCGGGCAGCGCCGGAGGTGCGCCCGTGGCAGGCCTACACCACGACACGTCGCTACCCCGAAGCGGGTAGCACAATTCCATAATTCGCAGCCCGGTTTCGCAACAACCTCTATTATGATACTATTTTAACTTAATCAGCCTTATCACCCGGGTCACAACCGCGAGAAACCCTCATTTCAAGCCACTTTTGAAATAAATTTTCACATTTTGAAAATATTTTTTGTACAATTATTTGGTAATTAAATACAGAAACCATAATTTTGCGGTTGAAGATATTTGTCGACCTCTTATACCGGAGGAAATTTATATTAGCGATTTAATAAACCATGTAGGGCGTATATTTTTAACCTTCGTCCCGCAAATTGTGAATTTTTATAATTAACCTGATTTAACAGTGAAAGATAGAGTCGTACTGTTTTTATTCATGCTATTTGTCGGCTTTAGCGTAAAGAGCCAGAACATAGCAATCAAGAGCAACCTGCTCTACGACGCGATAGCTGTCGCCAACCTTGGCGTCGAAGCGCCGTTAGCCCCCCGCTGGACCCTCGATGTCTCTGCCAATCTCAACGCGTGGGCAATCAACCAACACAAGTGGAAACACTGGCTTGTACAGCCCGAATTACGTTACTGGCTATGTGACCGGTTCCAAGGTCATTTCTTTGGTCTACACGCCATTGCAGGGCAATACAATGTAGGCAACCTGCACAACAACATCCACTTCCTCGGCACCGACTTTTCCGACCTCACCCACAACCGCTACCAGGGATGGATGTTTGGAGCCGGACTCGCCTACGGTTACTCCTGGATACTCGCAAAACACTGGAACATAGAGGCTGAGATAGGACTCGGATGGATTCACACCCGCTCCGACGTGTATCCCTGCGCCGACTGCGGCACCAAGTTAGCCGAAGACAAGAACCACGACTACGTAGGTCCCACCAAAGCGGCGGTAAGCCTTATTTACCTTTTCTGATACAAAGTCTCCTCGTTTTTTTAACTGCAAGTAATGATGAAAAAGATATTTTGCATCGGCGCCCTGTGTGGCGTCACACTCCTCACAGCCTCGGCGGCGACTTCAATGAATGTCACCATCGGCACAGCCTCCGAAAATAGGGGGGTAATGACCTGATTATCAACCCGATTGACATTGCCCACACCGACAGCAACCTCTTTGTGCTTCTCGACATCGACGCGAAGGCACTGAAAATGAAACCCAACCGCGAGGTGACGCTCACCCCGCTGCTTGTAAGTGAAAACCACGCCGACACCTTACGACTCAAATCATTCACCATCGCCGGACGCAACCGCTACTACCACGGCATACGCAACGGCGCTCCATCTCCGATATTTCTCCGCGCCGACGAGATCGACCATATCATCAACTACCGCGACGACACCCCTTACCGCGACTGGATGGCGACCGCATCGCTCTTCATCGACTCGCGCGAAAGCGGATGTTGCAACGCCAATGAAGGCGAAGACACCACCCCGGTAGCACGCCTCGACTTCGTGCCCAAGACCTTCGCCCCTCAATATCTCTACATCTCGCCCACTGCCGAGGCGGTGAAGACACGCGCCCTGAAGGCAAGCGCCTATATCGACTTCCCCGTCAACAAGACAGTAATCTACCCCGACTATCGCCGCAACCCCGAGGAACTCGCCAAGATACGCGCCACAATCGACTCCGTGCGCGACGACAAGGATATCACCATCACCTCGCTCCACATCACCGGCTATGCATCGCCCGAAGGCAAGTATGAGTCCAACGCCCGCCTCGCCGAAGGCCGCACCGAGGCACTGAAGCAGTATGTGCAGAAGCTCTACAGCTTCCGCCCGGGACTTATCACCACCTCTTATGTGCCTGAGGACTGGGAAGGTCTACGCGCTTACATCGTAGCCGACTCCACCCTCGCCCAACGCGAAGAGCTGCTCGCCATCATCGACTCCGACCTCGCCCCCGATGCCAAAGACTACAAGCTGCGCTCCACCTACCCTGCTGTAGGCAAGATGCTGCTCGCCGATGTGTATCCCGCGCTACGTCACTCCGACTATGCCATCGACTACACCATACGCTCCTATACCTCGCCTGAAGAAATCATCGAAGTGATGCACACATCGCCCCAGAAGCTTTCGCTCCAGGAACTGTATGTGGCGGCGCTATCCCAAGAGCCGGGAAGCGACATCTACAACGAGGCGTTTGAAATCGCCGTAAGGATGTATCCCGATGACCCCACGGCCAACCTCAACGCCGCCAACTCCGCCATGCAGCGCAACGACCTCCGCAGCGCAGCGCGTTACCTCGCCAAGGCGGGCGACTCTCAGGAAGCGCAATATGCCCGCGCGATATACACCGCCCTCTCCGGCGACCGCCGGGCGGCGGCAGAAGCCATCAATGCCCTCCCGGCAACACCGCAGGCTGCCGACGCCTCATCTCAGCTCAACGAGCTTATCAACGCCGACGGAAAGCATTTCCACATCATAAAGCAATAAGATTCTAAATCATAGTTGAACAAAATTTTTTCTTTATTCAAATAAACCAATAACAATCAAACAATGAACGCAATTAAAAAATTTTTCATCCCTGCGCTCGCTCTCGGTCTATTCGCCGCTTGCTCGGATGACAACAAGTTCGACGGTCCCGAAACCGGCTCCAACGATGTTGACCGCGTACAGTACCTCAACATCTCAATAGGCAATCCTCCTTCAATGGGTAGCAAGGCTGACGAAACTATTGATGAAGACAAATTCCAAAATCAGAATCCGTCAGAAAGTAACATCAGGGAAGTTTACCTTGTCTTTTATGACAGCGACCATCGCAGAACCGGAGCTCCTCAGATCATATCAGGTGCAACATTTACTCCGAACGCAAACGGAAGTTCGGTTGAGCGCGTTTACACCAAGACCATAAAGATTGAACTTGAACGCGGACAGAAAACGCCTGCTTATGTCATGTGTTACGTTAACCCGATTCAAAAAGATGGTCTTAACGTACCCACAATCAGCGACATCAAGAAGATAACTCGCGAGGGTGATACCTGGACCGAAGATAAAGGCACAAAATACTACGGCATGTGTAACTCTGTATATTATGACAATGAGGGAAATCTTGTACGCGCTACAGTAATTCCCGAAAGCGCACTGGCAGCAACAGAGGCTCAGGCTGAAACAAATTCACCTCTTGAAATTTATGTTGAACGCTATGCTGCAAAAATTTCACTAAAAGGAACAAAAACAGACAACAGCATCAACGTAAACGACTATAATCTTGACGAATACACTCTCACGTTCACCCCATTGAAATGGAAACTCAATGCTCGTGAGAAGTCATTCTTTGTATCAAAGAGCTATACAGCCACTGAAGCCGGCAATGGCGTAGGCGCAATGACCGATCAAAATGCGGCTTTTACCACAATGAATGGACTGCTTGACAAATGGACCTGGAATGAACCGGACCTATGCCGTTCTTATTGGGCGCGCTCGGTAAGCTACTTCAAGACAGGACATCCTGACGTTGCCGATGATGTAACCGAAGACACACCGCTTTCTTACCTTTCTTTCGATGAAATCAGCACTAATGGTTGGACTATCGGTAATGATCAGCAGTATGTAAGAGAAAATACTATAGGACAAAATGCGCTTGATGAAGCTGTCAATACAATGGCATCAATTGCCTCAGCTGTAGTTGTAGGTAAATACACCTTGAAAAAGGGTACTGTAGAATATCCTGAAAATACAACTTTCTATGTTAAGGACAACAAACTCTACTTTAATGAAGCTGACTGCAAAGAAGGAGATGTAAGCATTACCAAAGGTATGCTCATGGGTAACAACACTCTCTTCATCAAGGATGGTGAAAACAATTATATTCCGGTTCAGAAAGTAGAGGGCATTGACCTTACTAAGCTATTCACCGTTGACCATCTTAACAGCACAGATGACAACAAAGTAAATGAATGGCAGGTTACTGCAACCTTTAACAAAGGCATCGCTAAAGTATCGGTTGAAGGAAAAGACTATGACCTGTACTACCTTAACAATGGAGCGGAAACCCTTGTAACCGATGCTGCCAATGAAAATATCAACAAACAGCTACTTGAAGATATCGGCTTTGCCAACATGTACAATGCCGGTGACGCTTTCTTCAATATTCCTGTAAAGCATCTTGGATTCTATCGTACAGGCAATCCCAATGCTGACAAAAACATTGCCGAGATTAATTGGTCAGATGTTAAAGAAGGTGATTTCGGTATCGTACGTAATCACATCTACGACATTCAGATTTCAAGCATCACTGGTCTTGGAACCGGTATATGCGACCCCACTGAACCTATAGTTCCTGAAAAGTCTAAAATCACTTATTACTTGAACTACAAGATTAACATTCTTGCTTGGCGCATCGTGCCCACCCAGGATGTAAAACTCTAATGCAATCAATTCTGCAATCATCTCCCTCACCACGCTCATAAGAGCGGATACAGGGCGGGAGGCTTTGACCGGCCTCCCGTTCACAACAAAACAAAATAAACCGATTTAAGCAATGAAAGTGCTAAACATAGGCAAATATATTATCTCAGCAGCAGTGGCTATGGCAGCAGGGTCTTGCGGTCTTATCACTGAAGACCTCGACCCCTGTACAGTCGATTACAAAGTCAAGTTCACTTACGACCGCAATATGCTGTTTACCGACGCATTTGCCACGCAAGTAGAATCGGTCTCGCTCTTTGTGTTTAACAAGGAGGGCGACCTCATATGGAAAGGGAGCGACAATGGCGAAGCTCTTACGCAACCCGGCTATGTGATGACACTCCCCCTCGAACCGGGCGACTATGACATGATTGCATGGTGTGGGCTTAACGAGGGTGAAGAGTTTGCCCTTGCAGCAGCCGAGCCGAAGACCAAAGACGACCTGCAATGTGCGCTCCGCAAGCTTTCCGATGAGCGGGGCGACTACTCGGCAGCTAATCTTAACCGCCTATACCACGGCACAGTCAACGATATTCACCTTACACGCTTCGACGGTAGCGGCGAGCAAAGCGTGACAATACCGCTCACAAAAAACACCAATATACTCCATGTATTGCTCCACAATCTTGACGGCTCACTGATGGATGAAAATGAATTTGCTGTCACTGTCGAGGCTTCCAACGGACTTATGCACCATGACAATTCGGTGATAGGCAACGAGCGCTTTGAATATCGCCACTGGCGCCGCCGCTCAGCCATGGTGGGCTCTCCGGAGAAAAACGAGACAGGCAGAGCCACTATCACTACCTACTCGACCCACATCTCCGACCTTACAGTGGCAAGACTTATGGCCGACCGCAACCCAAGGCTTATCGTAACACGCAACGCCGACGGAGAGAAGGTTGTCGACATTCCGCTTGTCGATTATCTGCTCATGGTGAAAGACGACGATTCACGACGCCCCATGACCGACCAGGAATACCTTGACCGTCAAGATGAGTTCACCATCAACTTTTTCCTTACCGGCGACAACTCATGGGACCGCACCACTGCTATTTACATCAACTCATGGCGCGTAGTGCCCAAACAAGACACGTCACTTTGAGCAATCCACGCTTTATAAATCTTGAATCATAACATGTCGAATTAAAAATGATGACTTTTAACCACATATTATCCCGGTCGGCGGCAATGCTCCTGTTGTCACTCGCTCTCGGTGCCTGCTCGTCATCTTCCGAGCCTGCTCCGGCTCCCGACGACAATCGCGGCGTTGCGCTCTGCTTCTCAGTTGCAGCCGACATGGATGCATCGCGAGCCGACGACCCCTGTACCGGCGAGCAAGAGGCATCGGCTTGGGAAAACCACATCATACTCGAAAATTCTACTGTGCTTGTATTCAAGCATGACGGCACATTGCTCAAAAGCGCCTCTGGTAACGAACTGACAGATGTGACAGTCTCTGACGACAAATCTACCGTAACGGCAACCATCAAGATTGACAGCCCGTTTCTGCTCAACCTGAAACAGGCGGTAATCGATATCGCCATTGTGGCAAACGTGAAATTCACCAAACCCCTGACGGTAGATATCACCACGATTGACGACATAGCCGACATGATATCGGCATACACCTTACCTAAGGTCAACGATGATAAAAGCGGTATACCCATGTGGGGATTCCGCAAAAGTGTGTCACTCGGCTATCTTGCAGGAGAAGGCACCCGCGACAACCCCCTGCTGTGTGGCACCGTCAACATGCTGCGCGCATGGGCAAAGATTAACCTTATCACCTCCTCTCTCCCTGAAGGCTATACGGTCAGCGACGTGACTTTCAACACCACTCACCCTACATTTTACACAGCTCCTTACGACGATCAGAAAACCTACACCGGCAACACTGAAAATATTACCGCACCATGTCCCACCAATCCGGGCGACCTTACGGCAATCACGCCTGCTGCGACATCCGGTGCCACAACTATATTTTATGCCCCGGAGACCGGAAATTCCAAGACCCGACATTATATCGAGCTGTCACTCAACGACCCCGATGGGAAACCGGTCGCCGACAAGCAGAATGTGAAGATACCCGTGTGTCTCTACGACACTGCCACCGGAGAGTCGACAGATGTCACTCTCGACCTCATACGCAACCACATATATAGTTTTAACCTTATGTATGATGCCGACGCCGATATCACCCTGCAGGTGAAGGTCAAGAAGTGGGGATATCATAAGATTATTTTTGACATGTAATAAACCAAGCCATTGATTCTGTGATGAAAAAGCTTATATCTACATATCTTCTCCGGCTTTTTGCGGCTGCGTTAACGGTGGTTTCCGCCGCAGCATGCACCGACGACGCCGGGCTTCCCGAAGTCGCATCGCAAGGCACATCGGTGACCCTGCGCATACCCAATCCTGCCGCAGCATCGGCTTCACGCGCCGCCGACCCCGACCCCGCCATTGATGCCGACGCCAAAGAAGGCGCCATCCACTCTCTCTGGCTGCTTGCCTACAACAGCGACGGCACCAACCATGTCATCACCCGCCTGCAGTCGTCAGGTCAGCTCACCCACGAATACAGCGACTACAAGGTGGAGTTCAAGCCCGGCACCTACAGCATGTATGTCGTGGCCAACCTCGACCCATATATCTCCAAGGTCATCAGCACCTCGACCACCGAAAGCGAACTTGACGGGCTGATACTCAACTTCTCCTCCGAGAAGCTGCCCAACCTTAGCGACGGGCTCCCCATGGCATGCCTCCCCACAGAAATCGACGGCAACACCGACGGCACCATCACCATCAATGCCGGCGACAGCAGGACAATACAAGCCGACCTTACATTTCTATGTGCCAAGGTGCGTTATACCATCCTCTTCGACAACAGCGGTTTCTCCAAAGAAGCGTTTGGCGACAATTCCGTCACCTTCAACTCAGCCTCCCTGTCGGGCATCATCGCCTCAACCGCGCTTATGACTCCCGCCGTCACCTCTACAACCGGGGCATTTGCCATTGACAAGGCGCAGCTCACCGAGACAGTCTATCCCGCCGACGTGGACAACCCCGGCAAACTCCCCGCCAACACCTCAACCCCCGCTAAGGCCAGGCGCGCATGGCAGGGCACAATCTATCTTCCCGAAAACCGACTCACCGGCAACTACCGCACCACCCTCTCTCTCGGCGCTACCCTCGACGGCAACGGAGCGGAGCTTGCCTACACCATACGCCTTCCCAAGAGCGACGACAAGGCTGCCGACAACACCCTGCTGCGCGGCAACTTCTACGACCTTATAGGTCGCGTCACCACAATAGGCGAGCGCATCGACCTCACCGCCACCGTCAAAGACTGGACCCTGCAGAAGCTCACCTACGACCTCCACGGCCCCTACTTCCTCCACGTCGACAAGACCACTATCGCCGACATGGTGGCGGGCAGGGAACAGCTTCTCTATTACGAAACCGATGCCCCGGAGTTGAAATTTGAGTCATACCAATACCAGGACAAAGACCTCTTCACGGTAACCACAGTCAAAGACGAGGCTACCGGAAATGATTACATCTCTGTAAAGGTCAACCCCGAGATTGAGGCTACCGGTAAGACACTTGAGGACGACGACTACTATTTTGACATCATCGCCGCCAATCTGCACAAACGCATCTTGGTGACACCTATCTACCTGACCCCGTTTCTCAACGTGACCCCGACAGAAATAGTGGTAAACATAGCCGAGCACATCGCGTCGGGCGAATATGAGGGTACATTTGAAGTCAGCTTCGATACAAACCTCCCGGAAGTGAAAATCACCGGTTTCGAGGGGTGGGACAACTCCATCATATCACTCGAAGGCGAGAGCATCCTCAATACCGCATCAGGTAAAAACACGATAAAGGTATCGGGCATGAACGACGGCAAATGGACCGCCGAGACCACCTTTACACTCACCTACACCGCCACCCCCGCGAGCGGCAAGCCCATCACGAAGGAAGTAACCATAACCGTCAAGCCCAACCGCCTAAATTACCTCATCCACTTCCGTGCACCTTCTGACTGGACTCACCCGCATATCTATGTTTACCAGTGTCTCCAGCTACCACAGAATACAGAAAATGAGTTTGCAGGTAAGACTGTAGGCTATGAAAACGGTGAGAATTCCTATTACTCGGCTCTTGAATATAGTTTTACAGGAAAAATCTCATTTTTAGGCTGGAATTACAATGACCCGACCGATCCTAACTACTACAAGCAAAGTGGTTCTTCGGCATTAGGATTCTGCATTTTCAACGACTCATACAAATATCTGGATCACTGGATTGTTGACAAGAACTACAATGACAACAAGCACTACAACACTACGCTTGATTTATGTAAAGCTTATCGTGACTCCATAACTGAATGTACACAATGCAAATCAAAAACACGAAGCATAACGGATGACCAAGGTAATCGCTCATATGGATTCAACTCCTTATGGCCCGGCATACTGATGCGCAATGACAACAATGGATGGTGGACATTTGAACTGACCGGCGTAGCAACTCCCGGTAAAGCCCTCATAATGTTTGCCGACAGACATGGAGGCAGCAATAAACGATTTCCTGCAGACAAAGCAGTGGGTATTCCCCTCTTCGACCACCCAAGTCGCGAGGGATGGTTTGACTACGCAAACGGCTCAACCCAATTCTCAAGCACCAAACCCAAAACAAACAAATATCGTATCTATTGGCCCAACACCAATTCAACCAACAATGCATTCATACATATATGGGTTGGGAATAGAGATATCACCACCTGGGGAACCAGTACTGGTAAATTGGATTCAGATTATTATTACTATGATTTTGAATTATTAGAAAGCTATCCGGCTTCTACTGTGGTCAATTATCAATTGAAAAAGGCAGGAGCTTACGCCAACAAAAAAGTCACATTGGACAAATTTAAGAAAATCGAAGGTGAAGACATCTATGCGATAACCTTAGATAATAACGACAACTTCACCAATTCCGGTAAACCAGGGAACTCTAGTTCCGATCCTTTTGACTCAAAGATTTACCGCGTGTATTGGAGAGATAACAACGACTGGAACAGATGCCATGTATGGGTCTCTTTCAATAATACGGACACTCCAAACCCCGCAGCACCGAATTATAATAGCGATGCTCAAAATTATACTGGTAAGGAAACTCGTAATGGAGTAGCATATAAGTATTTCCAATTCACTTCCACTAAGGAATGGAACGCTGATACTTATTCTTTCCAGTTATATTATTCTGTAAATTCAGGAAACAACTCTTCGGATCAAAAGAATAAATACTTTTATGTAAACAATAGTGGCGATAGCTCTTATGACTATTATTATGAATACAATTAAACAATTTATACACCTTAGCCTTTGGATTACACTTCTCGCCCTTACGGGATGTAGTGATGACGATAAGTATTCGGTCGACCCGTTGACCGACGATGCCACTATCACCTTCTCAATCTCCATCCCGGAGCCGCAGAAGGTAGTGAGCCGCGCCGAGAAAGATGATGTCGCCGCCGAACGCGCTATCAACGACCTGTCGGTATTGATTTACGATGCCGCCGGCAATCGGCTGCAGTCAAAGCTCGATATAAAGCCCAAAGACTTTATATCGGGACCGTCGGGCGACAACTCAACCACCAAGATTACCGTGACGCTCAGCGATGACGCAAAAGCCTACACCGGCGATGCCGACATCTACATCATCGCAAATGCGGGCGACATCCTTACCGCCGACAACTCCGCCACCCGCAAAGAGCTTGGCGAAATCACCTCGTCGGCAACACTTCCCGCAGATGGCGGATTTATCATGTCGGGAAAAGTGACCGGCGCTCTCACCTCCGCATCGCTCCTCACCAACCAGGTGACACTGATACGCACAGCGGCAAAGCTTACCATCGAAAATGAAGCCGCCACGTCATTTAAGCTCTCAAGCACCGCGCTCTACAACGGCGCGACCAAAGGATATGTGACCGCCGGAGCCGACGACACATATTGCGATGCCACCGACGGCAACATTCAGCAATTTGACTCCGGCAACCCCTTATATACCTCGCCCTGCAAAAACGCCGAAGGCAACACCTGCCTTATCGTAGGCGGAAGCTACCGTGGGGTCGACGGCTCCTACTATCGCCTTGACCTGGCTACAAAGGAGGGCGAGTCGATGAAAAATCTCGACCTGAAGCCCAACCACTGGTATGAGGTACACATCACCTCGGTCACAGGTCCGGGCTATGCGTCGGCCGCTGAAGCGGCACGCCATCCGTCGACCATGACGGCAGAGATTTACGACCACCATCCCGAGGTGCTTGACATGGCTTTTGACGGCATACGCGAGCTTGGCGTCACCGACACCATCGTTTACAAAGGCAACGGCGAAGCCACAGTAACCGTAAAATACTACTCAAAAGTCGGCGAAGAGATGAAGGTGGTGCCGCAGCTCACGAGCGATGTATCCTGGATCACATCTATCAGCGGACCGCAGCCTGCCGACACCGACAACTCCACCACTCCCGGCACGACAGTAAAATATACCGTCAACTTTACCGGTGACGTGCAGGAGCTCGGTCTTGGCTCGCTTGAAGGAGCCATCACCACCACCTGGCAGGGCCTATCGCGCAAGACTGTAGTGATATGGGAGCGTGCTTTTGACGGCCACGATATATGCTCATCGACCGTGCTCACCATCCATCCTACCGATGGTTCAAGCAACAAGGTAATCAACGACTACTGGACCTTCCTTGCAGGCAAGGGCACAGTAATCGCAGCGGAGGGCAATACGCCTGTGCTTTATGGCGTGCAGCCCGACGACATGGGTGGCAAGGTGCGCAACCAAGGCTTCCATTTTCCGGTAATGTATGGCAAAAAGGGAGTAAACGGGCAGGAGCGCTGGAGCTATTCCTATGAAGTAGTGACAACGATTGAAAACTCAAAATATACCGTCACGGCACAAAAAGACCTGGGCGACATCACATTCGAGCCTGACACAAAAGGCACATACTACACCTTCACCCTTACGCGTCCAGGCAACACCAAAGGCACTGACGGCAGTGACGCCAACAACGACTACACCTACGAGACAGGCAAGCTTGTGCTTTCCCTCACTCCAAATGAGCAAAGAGAGACATCGCGTATAGCCTCGACATATGAGTTTGACCTGTACCACACCGGATTTTTCCACTACGACGACAATTCAGGCTCTCACAGGGTCGACGCCGACGCCCATAAGTCCGGCTACTACTATTACGAGGTATTGCCCGTTGTCGGTGCGTCGGGTCGCAGACGCTACCTCCTTGACCGCAACCTTGGCGCCACAGCGGCAGGCATGTATATCCAGACCATTGACGGCAACAGCCACATAAACCCGTCGGCAGCCTCGTGGCCCTTCAGCCGTGGCAAAGACTCGGCAGGAGGATATTATTATGTAGCTGAGCAGGGTGAAAACTATTCGGGACCGCAGATGTATAACGACGTGTGTCCTCCCGGCTACCGCGTGCCGCAGCAACGTATGTGGGATGCCATCCGCAACTCGCCCAACTACTCATCATCGCAGTCGTCGGCAGCATCGGCATCATATTTCCGCTCGCAGTATCAGACCACGGCAACAGTAATACGCAACGGTCACTCCGAACAGGAGGTAATATATTTCCCCAAGTCACGGTATCTCGAAAACGGCAGCCCTACAGGCGATGCCAACTCCGGATATTACTGGAGCGCAACCGATGCCGCCGGCACCGAAAAAGAACAGATAGGCCGTTGGCTCAAATCATTGCAGATCACAGGCGACGTGACCACCTATATCAACGGAGATATCAAGACGTTCGGCATGTCGGTGCGACCCATCAACGACATCAAAGACAATGTGGAATATGAGGTCATTTCGTTTAACGTAAAAGGAGCGACCCATGTATTCCTCTACAGCGGTGAAATCTCCGACAAGAACTACACCACCACATGGCCCGGACACGCCATAGGCAATTACAACACAGCAGATGTGGCATTTTTCAACTTCATCTACGAATCGTCGGTGTACAAGCCTGCCAATCTTAAGGCAATCTTCAACTACGTGGACGAAGCGGGCAAAATCCATACAATAAGCAAAAATGGCAATGTGCCCCTCAGCGAGGCAAAAGGCTGGGAAGTGAGCGAGCTCCTCAACAAGAACGTGACTTGCAACTATGGTAAACCGACGGATCTGACAATAGAATGATTACCGGAATGAAGCAAGCCGGGGGGAGGACGACAAAATAAAAGTCACCGCTCTCCCCGCCATATGACTAATGAGTATTGGACAATAATATACAGAACAACCAATAATAGCGATTTTTAATGGTAAATTGATTTTAAATGATAGTTAGTTGACTTAGATTAGGTACTTATAAATATCACTTTTCCAGTGCATGTTTCGTGTAGGTCACGCGGCATGTGCGAACAGCGGCAGCAGAGGCGACTCTGTTGCCGTCGCTTTTTTCCGCCATAGTGTGCTGCCGCAGCTACGCGCTTGTGGCGGAGCAACGCAATTCGCCACAAAGCGCAACACCCCGCAAAAACTCAAAAAAACGCCATCCTCAACAAAAAATATCAAAAAAATTTTGCAGAATCAAAAATTCTCCTTACCTTTGCATCGCAAAAGCAGATAACTGACTCCGTAGCTCAGTTGGTAGAGCAAATGACTCTTAATCATTGGGTCGAGAGTTCGAGCCTCTCCGGGGTCACAATCAAAAATGGCAAATCGCCGCAAAGCACTGAAATCACTTGATTTTCAGTGCTTTTCTTTTTTACCAAAATTTAGATTGGCGCAAAATGCGGGTCAGCGGATTTTTCCGGTGGGTAGCAGGCGATGTCAAGAGTATAGTGCTGC
>CAJTSK010000046.1 GCA_910578835.1 uncultured Muribaculum sp. | reverse complement strand
CCTTTTCCGTATTGCAAACCTTTATGCTTATCCCCACTGATTTTCTACTGAGCCCTGATTTCAACCGAAATCAATCGAGTCAGTGCAACCTAAATAAGCCAAAATTAAATTCTTTAACTTTTATTAGTACAGTCAAGACATAGACCCCGGCATTCTACATCTCATTGGGACGCATGGTAAATGGTAATATGAATTCAATTGTAGTTTTGCATATGTATAGGGTGAAAATTGGGCCAACTGCAAGACGACGTTAAATGTAAATATTCTGCAACGAGAATCTCAAATACATGCTGCAAGATGCCCAAGAAATAACCGACCTGTTCACAAATTATATAAGGCATATCGGACCGGAAAATAAAAAAGGACGTCCCCATATCACTATGTAATGGAAACGTCCAGTATGTCTAAAGCTGCATAACTTTACAAATCATCACTGTAATTTTTTCTATTCTTACTCGAACTATCAGTAGCTGCTTTGGATGCGTACACTAAAGAATAGTTATGCCCATCAATATAAAAATCCAAGAGTGTTATACTATTTTCTCCAACATCCCACCTTAATTCAGTCTTGAAATCATCGGATTGAGATGAATCATTTATACCATATTTATTATCTAATGAGTTTATTAAATCCCTCATCGTAGAAACAGTCGTCCACGATGGTGGTTTTACAGACACTCTTGGTTCATTCTCGCCCCATATCGAAATCTCACATTTCCCGAATTTCCAAAATTCGCCTTCCAAATGATGAGTATTATAATTATCTTTACGGATATAAGTAAATCCTCGATCCTTTAATTGGCTACAGATCTCATCAGGAGAGGATTCTAGCGAAACTCCCATAAAAGTAAGATCCTGACTCCATGCGTTGGCGCAAAGAAAAAGAGCGCATATAATTGCCAGCGTAATTCTTAGATTTTTCATATCGTAGATATAATTTTTTACAAAGCTAGTGAATAATATTCTGTTATGCAAGAAGGATCGAAGCGTAACAGCATAACAAGTAATGAAATGTACAACGCAATGTACAAAGAGTGTGGCAGGGATTTGGACTTAAAAGAATTGACTAATATAATTGCTCTTCAAAAAGAAGGTGTTGTTCAATCTTGTATTAAAGTTGTTTCATGTTGATTACTTGGCGAAATGGCGTGAGCAATTCCGCCGGAACCGGTGTTTGACTGATGGATGGTCGCTGAGACCGAGGTCTCGCTAAAGCTGATGGTTCCGACTATAAGTCCGTATTAAGAATAAATCAGCCAACACCCTAATGCACCCAATGGTTCAGACATGAAAAATTTGTTGGGACATGTTGGGGAAAGATTGGGACATATTGGGGAAGCACCTGATTTGCTGTAAACTATCCGCATATTGCTGATGTTGCAATATCAAACGCAGGTCAATCAGATGCAAGACTACTGAAATTGACAGTCTCTGAATACTGTTTTGGTGCAGTCCGACGTTGTTGGCGTTACCAAAGATGCCGCTACCGAAATTCAGGGGACAAGCAATCACAATGGAGTTGTCCCCGTTGGTATCAAGGTCAAAAAGGCTGTCTCGCCGAAAAAATATCGGACATTTGCATTTTTAACATTTGCCCGATTTTAGATTCTATCGTATCTGATAATCTTGTCGTAATGTTCGATTTTATGCCGGATAAAAGTTGGGTAAATTCAAATAACTATCTTTATGACAGTTATTTGTGTAGGTAAATCGCAATTAGGCTGTTATGAGGATAGATTGACAGACAATGCGCAAAAGCGATTATTCTCATTGGAAAATCGCATGACATAAAAAAGTTGGGAAATGTTGAGCAACATTTCGGAAATATCGGGAAACCAGTATTGAGAGGCGAAACAATCTCACTTGGCGGTATGTTTGTTGAGCAAAAGCAGGGAGATAAGGTTTCACTAATCTGCTCCCATGCTACCAACCAAAGGTCATAATGTTGACGGTATCCGGAGACCGCAGACTGATGACCGACTATTCATGACCCGCGCAGGGTAAAGCGCCAGCCTTCTTCCTTTGGCAAAGAAGGAGCCGTATATTTTTGTTCCAAGTAATGCTTGAGGCTTTGGGTGTGCCAAAGAGCCCACGGAATGTACATCGTTTTAATGGCACTTCCCACTTCCGAATTTGATATTGTCATGTTATTTACCTTGACCCATGCGAGTCGAGAACGCTATTGCCATGCTTGTTTTAAATTGGAGAGACCACTAATTACTGGCAACTGCTCCATTTCCAGCTCCACGTTTGCCAGTAGATAGGCATAGACGGCATTAGATTGTTATTATTCTTTGTGTCCTATTCGATTAATAATCTCCAATTCGCGAGGGTCTGTATGTCCATCACACTTTGCCATCTCTGTAAAAATAAATTTGGCATTAGCTAATTCATGTGAAGCCAAGCTAGAAAGTATTTTCTGGCATTGATTGAAATCATAGGAACTAATGATTTCTAATTCGGATTCTGAAATATTAGATGACGAAAGGACTCCATTTAGAAACTTTACCTCATTAGGGTCTATCACGCCATCAGCTTCCATAATCATAATCAAAATTGATACTATGGCAAATTGTTCTTGTTTGGAATATTTAGTAGAATTCATCTTAATGCATATTTGTTTTGAAAAATTCATCATATTCATTATTGCCAATATTTATGACAAATAAATTCTCTTTTGCTCGGGTTATGCCGGTATAAATCAACTCTGGTGATGTGATGATATTATCATCGCTATATGCATCATTTTGAATTATGCATATAACTGTTTGCGCCTCCCATCCCTTGAAACTTTGAATTGTCGATAGTTTGAGATGGTGTGTAGCCATTGTAAAACGATTCTTCTCAACCTTTTCCAATCTGTCATAGTCGCGTTTATATTCGTATGAGGCAAGTTGACTGTGTCTTGTAATGTTATCTACTCCTTCTTTGCTGACAAATGTCACCGTCGTGCTTTTGCCTGTTTCTCGTCTATAAAGATAATCTATTTGACGAAGTACTGCAGTTTGAGGAGCGAGAATGACAACATCTTCAATGTTAAGGCTATGACTTTCAATGAAGTTCTTACAAATATCATAAATATTATGAGCCAAATTTTCAATCGTATCAATCTTGTCAAGATTATGATACTTCATCAAATTAAATTGGAAACCATCATTCATTGAATTTTCATTCAGGAGGTTGATTGTTTCAGACTCACCATAAAACTGTTGCTGAAAAGCCATGGCGAGGTTTGCGAGAGAGGGATTTGAGAATCTCATGCTTTTATCTAATTCGTGATTCCATAGACCTGGTATGAATTCCAAACGAATATCACCGCGCTTGTCAAGTTCTCTATGATATATGTTCTGCTTTGGATCTCCGAATACAATAAATTCACCGTTTTCTTTGAGAAAGTATTTGCGAAGCAACTGTAGCCATGGCGTGAGATAGTCTTGAACTTCATCAACTAAAATAGCATCATATTTTTTAAGCTCCTTAGCGTCCTCAAAGAAGTCGACTTCATCGTACGAGCCCAAATGAACTTGGAGATTATTCGCATTCGCATACTTCCGAAAGAAACGATGATAATAATCAATGTCAATTTTATCCCAGGGAAAATCTGCCTTCACCTGTGATAATCGCATGCGCATATAATTTGCCAATGTGATATTGAATGTTAACAGAAGCACATTACCTCCAGTACGGATTTGCGCATTCACAGCCCTCGTTGCAAGCACTTGCGTTTTACCGGAACCTGCCACTCCACTAATCTTTCGTTGTGCACCTTCTATACTGGTTGATAAAGATATTTGTTGTTTTGTAAGACGCACGGGGATTCCCTCCCTGTAGGAATGCCATTTAGGAGACAAGTCTTTTACCATTTGATTGAATGCGATTCTATCAAATGCCTTATTTGTATAGTGAAATCGCAGGTCTTTGAATAGTCGCTCATATACGGATTTATCAGAGATGAATTCGTTGCCATATATAAGTGTATATTTGGAATCGCCCAAAATAGCTTTTGCTTGTGAAAAGCTCCCTTTTGTGCATATAAGAACTTTTTTAACCAGTCCAAGGTTACGATTATCATCTATGACGGCCTCTGTAAATTCTTTAAGGTTCTCTATTATCAAATTTTGATAATTCTCCAAAGCAATAAATGGAGATTGCATCTGTTTGGAACCTGTTTCCGTATCATCAGAGCCGATGATAATTGTTTTGTTAGTCTTATCCTTATCGTATATATGGCATTCTGATAGATTCTCTTCAAACACAGAAATTACAATAACACCAACATTGGGTCTCACTATTATAAAGTCGGGAGACGCACCATTAAGTTCCGGGTCGAGATAAATTAAGTCATTTTCAGACAATATGCTACGCAAAATAGAGTATATCCGCCCTTTTTCCTTTGAAATCAGGCCATTTGAAATCGGGAGATTCAAATCGTATTCATTATAAACCAGCTCTGTCGCTCTTTCTGTTGGGTCATACTTTCTCAAATCCAATGAGCCACCATTATATACAAATGCTTTTGTTTTACAGGTATAGCGATAATTTGTATCTGAAGTACGTCCATAACTGCCACTTGTAATATTTGAGAAGAATTCAGTTGGCGTAAAAATCTCACAGAATCTGTCAATTCTAAATGCATTTGCATTTAATGGACCCATGCACAAAACATAATGTGTGTGTCCCGGTATTGCCATGCTCTTAGCCAATTTTGCCAAGTCTATTTCTATGACATCAAGAATGTTTGAGAAAATATGAAATACATAATTTTGTTCATAATGAACATTGGTATCTGAATTATCTGAAACCGACGGCAGATACTCATTAAATGGCACAATCCGGACGCCATTACATGTCGCTTTGGTAACATTGGCAACAGCCCTGTTCAGAGATGCTTTAGATGGCTCTATCAATGTAATCTTCTTTAGCCATTGTGTAAGTTCACGATCTTTCAGGAAATCCACAAGACATATAGTCCCAATCCCCTGACCACATCCCCAGTCGATAATCTCTAAGGATAATGACGTCTTATCGCTGTCTTTAGGTGGAAATGGCATATTCTGCATGGCTGCCTTACATTTAGCTTGATGCATTTCGCCATAAGCACCTATATAACAGTCCAGCCCTTCGTCACTTTGCAGTAAATCCAGCCCATGATTAAGTTCCGGATGAGAATAAGGACGATAGCGATACTGTGACGGTATATTGTTACGGCAGTTTTCAATAATCGCATCCATCGTAAGATTTGGGATGGACGATATGCGTTCTTTGTAATCCATAGTTATCCGATGATTTTATCTCCGTTAGGATTTGATTTGTGGCGTTTCCAATTGGCAACGGCTATGTCTTTGCTGGTGTTGGCATAGCAATACTCACAAAGGTGTGGGCATGTATTATATTGCCCGATGTCCTTACTTGCAATGCAACCGCAGAACTGACGTTGTCCTTTATCCTTGTTGTTCTTTTTCTTGACTGCATATAATTCCGGAGTTAGCATTATCGCATCAGATGTAATAGCCGGTTGGGCTTCAAATTCTTCAAATATAGATGGCGTAGCAGTTTGACGGTGCGTAATATCAACTTTAAGGAAATTCATGAGCACCTTATCTTGGTATGCGAATCTAATCATGAGGTCGTCATCTACGCATCTGTTGTGTTCAATACCATATTGCTCAATGTTGATTTTTTCTCCACAAGTCGCGAGTTTGAAATTCCATCCGCGCTTCCTGTTCATTTCTGATAGCTTTGATGCAAACTCATTCATCGTGGCTTCATCCCATTCGATATAGTTGATGCCATTTTTTTCAAGATTGGATTTCACTTTGCGATATGAGGCAATATCAGCAAAACTAAATACAAGTTTCTCTGTGTAATCTTTGAGTTGATCACCGATATTCTTGACCTTTGCAAGTAAATCATCAATACTGATTCGGTCAGTAAGAATCATCGGGTCAAATCTCCAGATGATGCGTCCTTTACCTAATTTATCAACAAGCATTTTAAATGTTTCAATACGCTGAGACAATGGAGGGACGCCCTTTTCAAGCCCTTCCGTCTCGTAATCATTAAGAGTATATTGTATATAGCATCCGATATTTTGCTCGGTCAGATAATCAAGATGTTCCAACAGAGGTTGCGGATTCTTCGACCAGAAAACAATGAATCTAGTATTAGTATAAGATACATACGATGTAACACCGTTGAAAGGATTGGTCCAAGCCGAGTATCCACGTTTCAACCGTTCAAAGAACCAATCAGCATAAAAAGCAGGAATATCCGTGCTCCTACTTGCTGACACAATAACCGGAGCCTGAGCTTCGGCACTCACGCCTGAATCCAATGTTATCCGTATTCTTTCTGCTGTCTTTGCCATATAAGTGTCCGTCGTTTGGTTTAATATATGCAAAAGTAATATTTTTAATGATTGGGTGGTCTCGCAAGCGATGAATTTGGTGGTGGTTGCGGCAAGGTGTTTGGTGGGGTTGGGAAAATGATTAATTTTGCACTATGCGAAGTTTGGTTTATATGGTGATTTTGCTGTTGGCTACAGCGTGCGGTTTTTCGCGGAGCTATCCTCCGGTGCTCGACGAGGCGGAGTCGCTTATGGTGAGCGACCCGGCTTCGGCATTGTCAACGCTTAATGGTGTAGATATTTCCGAGTTTGACGATTCTGCTGTTATGGCGCGATGGGCTTTGTTGTACACCGAGGCATTGGTCGGCAACAGGCTCTCGGCTCCTACCGATACCATCGTCAACATCGCGATTGAGTATTACGACCGTCACCATTTTGAAGCAGAGCTGGCTAAAGCTGTTGTGTTAAGGGAATTGTCTCATACTTCGGGCGACTTTGACGAACTTGCTTCGGCGCTGTATCTTCAAAAAGAGAAGGAGTTTTTCCTGTTTAAGGAGCGGGCGAGGCGGCAGCAGGTCATGTTACTCGGTCTGATTGTTGCGCTCTTGGCTTGCGGTGTGATTCTGTGGATGCGTCAGCGCATGCGCATGCAGGCGTTGCAACACCGTGCGCTTATTACCGAAGCTTCCGTCCTGAAGAGTCAGATTGACGCCCGTTGTAGCGATGTCGACCGGCTGGAAGGTAAGCTGCGCCGGCTTCTTGACAGCCGCTTTACGCTTATCGATACCCTATGCCAGACCTATTATGAGTCGCAAGGCACCAAGACCGAGCGTAAAGCAATTGTCGACAAGGTGAAGAGCGAAATAGAGGCAATCCGTGCCGATTCGCTCCCGGAAATGGAGCAGGCTGTCAATGACTGTCGCGGCAATATTCTGGTCAAGGTCAAGGAATGCTATCCCGAAATCAAGTCAGCCGACTATCAGCTGCTGGTGTATCTTGCGAGCGGTTTATCCACACGCACAATAAGCCTGCTCGTCGGTGAAACTGTCGAGGTGATATATAAGCGGAAATCACGATTGAAATCTAATGTCAAGATTCGCGTCGAGCCTTCTTGTCCCGAAATCATGACTGTTTTTTGACTGCGGTGAGCTGCGGTCAGGATTTTTATGATATAAGTGAAACAAAATGTTGTATATCAGTGGATTGGAATTGCGTTGGTCAGACTGAGATTTTGGCGCATTTACTCCTTGATGAGTAACTTTGCACCAAAATATCGTCTAATAATGAATGCAAAATTATTCATCACAATCCTGACCATGATTTGCTCATTTGAGACAGGTCGTGTTCGGTGCCAAGAGACAGCTGACAGTCTGACTCATCGCCTGCAGGAGGTGGTAGTGACCGCAAAGCATCCAGCCACAAAGCTTGTAGGCTCAACCCTTGTATCAACCATCCCCGGATCTAATTTAGCCGACATCGGCACTGCGCTCGATGTGCTCGCCCAACTCCCCATGATAACTATCGACGGCAGCGACGTCAATGTCACCGGTAAGAGCGATGTCGAGGTATATATTGACGGGCGTCCGATGCTCGACCCTATGGAGTTGCAGCAAATATTGTCGTCAAACCTGCGCAAGGTGGAGCTGCTAATGGCTCCCGGCGCCGCCTACAAGAGCACAGTCGGCGCGGTATTGAAAATTACCACTAAACGCAATTTTGTGCAAGGTCTTTCAATCACCGACCGCTTTGTCACCCAGCGTAGACGCAAATGGTCGGTGACTGATTATCTCGGGCTTAACCATAGAACCGGAAACCTGGATATATTTCTCGACGCCACGTTTAGCCATAATAATTCCCTTGTAAAGTCCACGACTACCAACACCCTTGTCTACGATGGTCGCCCGACTATCGTAGGCAGCCGCCGCCAAAACTCTTTTCCTGTAACCAAGGGGGAGCTTAAAGCGGGATTCAACTATGTGATGGGAGAGCAGTCGTTTGGCGCCTATTATCGCTACTCACCAGAGCAATCCGATTTGACCAATTCCGGCGAAGAGTGGGTTGATGAAGCCCCGCGTTTGCCACGCGAGATAAAGACGCGCTCACGTGCCCACACACATCTTGCATCAATCTATTATGAAAACCTGTTTGCCGACAAATACCTGCTACATTTTGACGGCGACTTCCGCTACTCAATTGACCGCAACCGTGCCGCCACTACCTATCCTCAATCCGACATTTCCGATGTCAACTCCACTGACCGGCGCAATTCCACCTTATGGGCAGGAAAGCTCTGTCTTGACTTCCCGCTCTTCAGCGGCAATTTTACTGTAGGCACACAGGACAGCTACACTCACACGATGCTTGACTACCGAATGCTTAACTCCCAGGTGGCTCAATACATTCCCTCGTCTCAATCTGATGCCACCCAGACCTCGGCGGCACTCTTCGCCTCATGGTCGCGCATGTTTGACAAGTTTTCACTTTCAGCCGGACTGCGCTATGAATATGTCGATTATAATTTCATGCTCAATGGTCGCCGTGACGAGGATGTGAGCCGTCGCGACCACATGCTTACTCCCGACTTATCAATGGGATATTTTTTTAACGACGACGCGCAGATTACGCTCAGCTATAAAATGGCTGCGGTCAAGCCTCCGTATTCACAGCTTACAGGTTCGCTGACTTATGTCGGGCTACACGAAACAGAAGGTGGCAACCCCGCGTTGCGCGATGAGAAGGTTCACGACATCAACTTTTTCGGAATGTGGAACGGATTTTGGCTGCAAGCCGACTATATACGCAGTCGCGATACCTACGCTTATGTCAAGGAACTCTACGCTTCCTCAGGTCTACATCTGCTCATGCATCCTGTCAATATCGACCTGTCGGCGTTGAGTGTCTATCTCTCATGGAGCATGCCGATAAACTGCTGGACACCTAACGTTACGCTCGGCATGTATCGGCAATGGCTCACAATCTCATCGTCCACTTACAATAGACCGCTCTGCTCTTACTTCTTTGACAATACATTTGCTTTGCCTGGAGGGTGGACGCTTACCGCCAACATGAACGGGCAGCTGCAGGGCGACATGCACACCAACCGTTTCTCCACAACATGGTTTACGATGGATGTGTCAGTCGGCAAGACTTTTGTCGACAAGGCGCTGACCGTTAAGCTGTCAGCTACCGACATATTCAATAGCGCCAACCATGACTGGTCGATGAACACTTACGGCATTTTCGTTGACAAGCGCCAAAGCTATGACCGCCGGGGTATATCACTCGACATTATCTATAAATTCCAGCCCCGTAAAAGCAAATATAAAGGCTCTGCCGCATCGCAGGAGGAGCTTGACCGGCTTTGAGTGGCGACGCTATAGTGTAGTGGAGTGGGGAGGGTAGAAAAGCAAATCCCCGCCGGAGGCGAGGAAAGGCTCAATGATATTAAATGTGTTTATGCAAGGTTTGATTCTGTGCAAATTTAACAATTTTGATATTTAAGTGCAAATATTTTCAAATAAATTATCGCAACGGGCAAACTTTTGCAAAGAATTTGATAAATAAAATCAATATCGGCTAACATTCCGAGGTGACGAATGTCTCCATGATTACTCGTGGATAGTGGCGATACTCAAGCATGTGCACCATCTCTGCCACCTCTTCGGGAGTGCATCCCGGCGGTATGTTGATTTTTGCCTGATATATTATCTTGCCTTCATCGTAGCGTTCATTCACGTAATGTATAGTGATGCCGGTCTCTGTCTCTCCTGCCGCCACTACAGCCTCGTGTACATGCATCCCGTACATCCCTTTGCCGCCGAAGCGGGGCAGCAGGGCGGGGTGTATGTTGATTATCTTGTCGGGATAGCGATTCACTAAAAACGGGGGGATGGCGAGGAGAAATCCCGCAAGCACAATGACTGAAACCGAATGTTTCTCCATGAGCGGCAATATCTTTTCCGGGTCGTTGAAATCGTCGCGAGCCACTACGGCTACCGGCACATCGAGCTGTTCGGCGCGTTGCAACACCTTTGCCGACCGGCGGTTGGACACGACCAGCGCTACCTCGGCGCCACAATCATGCTCGCGGAAAAAGCGTATGATATTTTCTGCATTAGACCCGTCGCCCGATGCGAAAATGGCAAATCGCTGAGGAGTGTTGCCGACTGATGACATATGGGAGGTCTCGGCAAACCGGGGAAACTCTTTGCCATCGCGGCTTATGCGTTCAAAAAACATATGTTCACCGCGTGTCCAGAAACCATAATGCCCGTAGAGAGCGCGGTAGGTCACTGTGCGCTCAAGCGATTCACTATCTTTGGCATGACATAGGAGGCGATAATAATTACCCTTGAAATGGCGGAAATACCTTGCTTCCCGGCGTGGAAAGTCGTCCATGATTTTCAATACAGCCGGCAGAAGTGTCGTCTTGACGTTTTCGGGTGACATCGTGTGCTCGCCGTCATAGTCAATCACCGTCGAGTATAGCGAGCTGAATTTGTCGCGCGAGGTGGCGATTGTGTCGCGTGAACCGTAAAATCCCCATACCCGGTCGTAATAAAACTTGTCGTAGCAGTCAAATTGATGAGCCTCCATCTCGCGGAATTTTGCGATGAGTTCCCCGGTCACGCAATAGCTTGTGACCCCGTCGGCTCGCGGCGACTTGAATTCCCTCACTCCGGGGCAAGTCTCCAGAAAGTCAGCCATGTCAAACATTGGGCTGCAGAGCAGCGCCGGACATCCGGTGATTTTCACTACCTGCTGACCTAAAAATGCGCCATAGCTGCTCCCTATGATGAGGTCGGGTTGCAGCCGGTCACATATGTCGAGGATGTCAGCGATTGCCTCGGCGGGGTCTACAGGCAGGTCGGGTGCAGTTACTTCGGCAAAGCCTTCGAGCCCCGATTGCAGGGTCTGTGCCATAGGGCAGTCGCCGCTCCAGTTGAGTCCATGTAAAAACAGTATCTTTCTCATTCTTGGTGCTGTTGTCTTATTTAGTTACTCCGCGATATACTATCTCCGAGATATCGGCAATCATCGCCGATGTCGTGGCAAAGTCATATGCCGAGTCGGCAATGAACACGGCTATCGAGTAGCGGTGTTGCCCGTCAATCCTTACATATCCCGCGTCATTTATGGCGATTATGCGTCCCTGGGTGTTTATATCGCCGGTCCCGGTCTTGTGACCGAGTATAACCCCGGCATCGGTCAACGGCGCGGCAAGCCGGTCGGTTCCGGTGGCGCATGTTTCCATAAGCCGGGCTATCTCCATAAATTCGGGCGAGTCATCGCGCAACTCGCGGTCAAAATGTTCGAGCAGCCTCGCCATCTCCAGCGGCGTGGCGCGGTTGAGATAGCAGAGATATATGTCGCGGTGCATGTCATCTTCAGTCGTGGCTATATTGATATCGTGGTAGCCCATCGACTTAATCACGCTGTCGGCAGCCTCTGGACCGCCGGTAAGCCTGAACAGTATGTCGCAGGCGTTGTTGTCGCTCTGCTGCATGGTGTAGGCGAGCAGTTCGGCTACAGGAAGTCTAAGGTCGCGTTTCCCGTATTTGTCGCGGAGCGGGCTCCAGGTGTTGTCGTGCAGTTCCGATGCGGAGATTTCCACCGTATCGGTAAACGCCATGCTCTTTTCAGCGCAAAGGCGTGCCGTGGCGATAGCCTGAGGAAACTTGTAGACACTTAACATCGGGAAATCTTTAGAGCCGTTGACCTCGACCGTGTCGCGACCGTCGATAATGGCGGCGACGCCTATGCGTGCGTCCTTTCCCGCGATGTAGTCGGCAAGCTGTAGGCTGATGCTGTTTTCAGCCGAGAGATTGAATGAAAGTGCCAGCAGCAGTGCGGGCAGTATGAGACAGCGGATATTCATATTGTTGCTTTTTTAGAGCTTGTTTAATAATAAATGTTACTGTCAGGGCGGTCATTCGTCGAGCAGATTTTTGTTTGTGATGAGGGAGTTATGGGATTCCATAACGACCGAAGAGCAGGCGGAAAGATGCCGGCGAATGACCGACGGGAGGTAATTTGTTTCATATCGTTGACATATTTTTACATTTGTTTCAAAGGTCATCAAGAGGTTGAGTGATTATAAAGTTACCTTTAGTCTCGTATATCTTGGTCGCTTTTCAGCCTGTTCCTCAGTCGTGTACATAAAGTACACTCCTTCGTCACATGTTGAAAATCGTCTCAAGCTATACGACCCTGACAGCAACATTTGTTATTAAACAAGCTCTTAGTGGTTCATGTTGCAAAAATACCAAAAATAACGCGGTATTTCATCAGTCCCGGCAATATAATCGCGGTCAAGCAGGTGAAAATTTGCAGAGAGGGCATTTTGTAAGATATGGCTTGAATAGCCGTAAGATAGCAGGTTTTTTGCAGTTGTTCACCCCTTTGCACGGCGTGACGTCATTAAATTTTAGGGCAAAAGTTGCTTAATTCAAGGATAATGTATAACTTTGCGGCGGTTTTTCAACAAAAAATTCATCGTGGGAAAGTTTTCAGCATTTAAGCTCCCCTTAAAGACATTGCCTGTCGGCAGTCATGATTTTGACTATCACCTTGACAAGCAATTCTTCGTCGATATGGAAAGCGCCGATATACGCGACGCCAATCTCGACGTGCATGTCAATGTCGTCTATAAAGATGACATGTATGAGCTTACGGTTACGGTCAAGGGCGAAATCACCCTTCTCTGTGATCGGTGTCTTGATGAGCTGTTGTGGCCGGTCGAAACCTCCTATCACATCTTTGTGAAGTATGGACCCGACTACTGCGACGACTCCGATGAGCTTCTTGAGATACCTGAAAGCGACCAGTATCTTAACATCTCTTACATGATTTATGATACTGTGGCGCTTACCATACCTATCAAGCATGTGCATCCCCTCGGGAAGTGCAACCGTGCCATGAGTTCGCTGCTCAAAAAGCATCGCGCTCCCGGTGGCATCAGTGAGGATGACGAAGAGATGGTTGAAGATATGATGGAGGGTATCGATGAAGCCGACGGCAATGACGCGCCTACCGACCCCCGGTGGGATGAATTGAAGAAACTGACTGATAACAATTAATAAAAACATAGTACAAATGGCACATCCTAAACGTAGACAATCGAAGACTCGTACTGCAAAGCGCAGAACTCACGACAAGGCTCTTGAACCCACATTGGCAATCTGCCCTCACTGTGGCTCATGGCACGTATACCATTGCGTATGCACTGTATGTGGTTACTATCGTGGTAAACTCGCTATCGAAAAGCCTGCTGCTGTCTAAGCATAGAAGCTGCCTCTCTTCCTCTTATTCGATATAAGACTTCTCTCCCCGGGCGACCTTGTGTCTTAAGCCCGGGAGATGATGTTTTTATTCATTTGCAACAAGAATAAGTATTACTATGCTATATCCAAGAATCGCAGGTGTTGCCGCTTATGTCCCTGATGACATCCTTGACAACGACATGTTGTCCAAGATGGTGGACACTAATGACGAGTGGATTACCACTCGTGTGGGAATCAAGCAGCGTCGCATCCTTCACAAGGAAGGTGCAGGCTCATCGTATCTCGGCATAAAGGCTGTTAACCGATTGCTTGAGTCTACCGGTGCAAAACCTGAGGAAGTGGATCTGCTTATATGCGCCACCTCCAACCCTGATTACCGTTTCCCTTCTACAGGTTCGATAATCGTCCATGAATGTCACCTCGCCAATGCTTATGCCTACGATATTCAGGCTGCTTGCGCGGGTTTCCTTGTGGCTCTTCAGGATGCCTCGGCATATATACGCTCCGGCATGTATAAGAAGGTAGTGGTCGTTGCGGCTGAAAAGATGTCGTCGATGACCAATTACAAAGACCGCACTACTTGCCCGCTATTTGGTGACGCGGCTGCATGCATGCTGCTTGAGCCGAGCGAAGAGAAGGTCGGTGTAATCGACGGTGTATTCCACATCGACGGTACAGGTCTGCCCCATCTCGTGATGAAGGCAGGTGGCTCGGCAAAGCCTGCAACCCACGAGACTATTGACGCCGACGAGCATTATATCTATCAAGAGGGTAGAGCGGTCTACAAACACGCTGTGACCGACATGCTCACCTCTTCCATAGATGTTGCCACTCGCAACGGGCTTACAATGGAAGATGTCGACTGGCTCGTGCCTCATCAGGCAAATCTCCGTATAATCGAGGCTGTGTCTGACCGCGCCGGAATCAAGCCCGAGAAAGTGCTTGTCAACATCGAGCATTACGGTAACACTTCGGCTGCTTCTATACCTTTGTGTATAAATGAGTTTAAAGACAAGCTGAAGAAAGGCGACAAGATGATACTCACCGCCTTTGGTGCCGGATTTACATGGGGCGCGCTCTATGTAGTCTGGGATTTATAAATAGTTATTCCATACAATCTTAAAATATCGCCGGGAAAGCATGATTGCTTTCCCGGCGTTGTTATAGAGCTTGTTTAATAATAAGAGCTTGTTTAATAATAAATGTTGCCGTCAGGTCGGTCATTCGTCGAGCATATTTTTGCTTGTGATGAGGGAGCTGTGCGTCAGCGGTAAATCTTGTAGGTAGCGCCCTCACTTTTTACAATGTACAGTCCCGAAGGAAGTGACGCATCTTCAAGCATTCCGCGATATACCGGCATTCCTGTCGCATTGTATATCTCGACATATCCGCCCTCCTGTGTGGCTGTGACCATCTCTGTAGCTGAGGTGTCATTAATCGGATAATAATGTAGGAACAGTTTCCAGCCCAATGCCGCTTTATAAAGGTCAAGTGACTCTTCCGGCGCATATAGCGGAATAGTATACGGAGTCATGGAGAATATGTCCCAGTCTTCACATTCCGGAGGAACCGGGGAATATGATTTTACATATTTAAGGTCGTTGACCGCTGAAAAGCTAAATCTACCTATTCTCTTTACAGATGCAGGCAATACCACGGCATCGTAGTTGGCGTAGTAAAACGCACCTCCCTCTATTACTTCAAGTCCGTCAGGAAGATTAAGTTCCTCCAGGGCAGTGCTGGCAAAGGCGAATCTACCAATCTTTTTCAATGATGAGGGGAAGTTCACCTTGCAAAGTGACGAACACGAATGAAACATTCGAGCGGGTACTGCCGTCATCCATTCGGGAAGCGTGATTTCAGTCAGCCGGGGGCAAAGAGCGAATGTTTTGGGGGCAAATTCAATTTCGGTCTCCGGGAATACGATGTTTTCGACCTTGGAGCATTGAAATGCTGCCTCTCCTATATGCTTCAACTGAGGCGTGATGACTATCTCTTTTAGCCCGGAGTTGGCAAACGCTTCTGTCCCTATTGATATCAGAGATTCAGGGAAGTCAATCTTTTCAAATCTACATCCCGCAAATGCACTGTCGCCTATAGTAATCAGGGTTGCAGGTAGCTCGATATCGGCAAGCTTTGATGAACGACAAAACGCATTTGCACCTATATGCTCCAGTCTTGATGGTAATTTGATGCTTGTGATATTAGTCCCACTCAGCGCGCTGTTGCCAATACTGGTCATCACCTCGGGTAGCTCTATGCTTGTGACAGCTGTGCCGTTCAGAGCTTCTTTCCCTATATGCTTCAGTGTAGAGGGCAATACAATCTCACTGAGATGCCGGCAGCAGAAGAAGCAATTGTCGGCAATGGATGTCACTCCTTCCGGAATTATCACTTTTCCAAGCTTCAGCTTTTCACACATATAGAAGCAGGCGGTGCCGAGTGAGGGGAGGCGTTGAGGCAGGTTGATAACTTCAACGCTGCTGTAATAGAATGCAGAGTCGCCGATTTCTACAATGTCATCCGGGAGCATGATTCTGCGCACTTCCGGTCGTAGGTAGTTATACTTCTTGCCGCTACGTCTGGCAAATGCGAGTGCCGGGATAATGCCCTCTTTAATCTTAGTATCGCTGAGGTTTATTACTTTTACATCGCCCTCATAGGCTCTGGTCCAGATTGAATGTATGTCGTCTTGATTGATTGGTCCGCTTACTACAAGTGAGTCTATCGCGAAGTCAGCCTTGTCAAGCTGCTCGGCAATCTTTCCCTCCGCGTCGGTTTGCACCACAAACGTTTCTCCCTTTGTTAATTTTAGCGGGAAATCCTCTGTCGCGATTTCAATATAATTGGTGAGATAGTCCCAGCCTTCAATATTGCGGTAGCTGTCAGAAGAGCCTTTGGGGATATAGACGGGGATGTCTTTTGGGGTGGATTCATAAAACAGG
>CAJTSK010000045.1 GCA_910578835.1 uncultured Muribaculum sp. | reverse complement strand
TTCCGTATTGCAAACCTTTATGCTTATCCCCACTGATTTTCTACTGAGCCGATTTTTCCGGTGGGCGGAGGGGTGATGTCAAGAGTATAGTGTTGCCAGTCTGAACATGAAGAATTTGATGTCTCCGACTCCACGGAACTGGGTCCTGAACGCCTTTATCTTGGCATTGAAGGATTCCGCCGAGGCATTGGTGAGCCTTCGTTCGAAATAGTTGATTATTGTGGTGTTGTGGTTCTCAAAAGTCTCAAGGACCTTGTTGAATTCATTATTCCCAAACCCCTCCACTTCGTTGTACCATCTGGCGAGGTTCAGTCTGGCGACTCCGGCAGAAGTCTTCTCGTTGAATATGTCAACAAGCTTCAGGAACAGCCCGTATGCCTTTTCAAGATCGGGGAACATCCTGAACAATATCCGGGCGCGTATTTTCTGCTGTTCGTTCCATTTTGATTTGTGTTTGAGGATGATGTGTCGGCTGCGAGCCATGATCTGCGGCATGGTCTCGCCGTTTTCCATCCTCTCGGGTTCCCATTGTCCGATTCGTTCGCGTTCCTCTTTTGACTTTGCATCCTTTCTCTTCCGGCGATGCTCCCTGATCGCATTGTTCTCGGCATCAAGGATTTCCCAACGGTGTCGTATCCTCAGCTGGTCAACGGCTTCGGAAATGAGCTGCTGGACATGGAACCGGTCATTGACAAGCGATGCGCCGGGAAACACGTTTCTGACAGTAAGCATCATGGCAGAAGAAAGGTCTGTAGTGACAGTTTTTACCTTAAGGCGCTGTTTCAAAGGTACTTTCCGCAGTATTGCCGACACCGTGTCACTTGCCACGCCGCGAACCATCGCCGCAAGAGCCCCTTTGCCGCCATGCGCGGCTTTGTTGGTCAGTATGGTGTAGACATCGCCATTGCTCAGACAGGTCTCGTCAAGACTCATGTCCGCGCCGAAATTTTCAGGATACAGTATGTATTCATCGGCATGGTCAAGCTGATTCCATATCCGGTAATCGCTGATTATTTCCTTGTATTGCTTGCGCAGTGTCTGACCGTTAAGCCCGTTGCGGGCGGCAAGAGTGGATATGCTCACGGGAGTGCTTTCAATCTCCCTCTTTTAAAAAAGCGACAAACTCGGCGTTAAGCCGCGTGCCGTCGAACTCGGAGATGTCCCACTCATAGCTGAATATCTCGCCGGTAGCTTTGTCAAGCCACTTGCGCTTCCGCACATGCAGGTATGTGGCGCGCCCACGTATCGGATAATCCTGTATGGTGCGGTAATCGCCGAATCCGTAGGAGATTATGTCATTATTGTACTTGTCTTCGCGAAGTTGCTCTTTCTTCTCATCAAGCCATATGTCGAAGCGGGTATCGCTTTTTTCAAATCGATCGATATCGAAGTTGTCTATCAACACATCGGGCAATATGGCTCTGAGTAACTGATCTGGTTTCATATTTTGCAAAGATAACACTATACTCCGACATCACCCCTCCGCCCACCGGAAAAATCCGCTGACCCGATATTTTGGTTGCCGTGCATGATTACCGTGAGGTGAATTTGGCTACTTTATTTATTAACTATATTAATATCAGTTTTTAACAATGAAAAAGTTTAAATTTTTTGCATTAATGTTGGTGATTGCCTGTTGTGCGGGTTTCACATCATGTGGTGATGACGATGATGATGCCGGTTCAGATGCCCTCGTCGGTACATTTGACCACGAAGGTGGTTACTATGGAGATGATGTGGTCACAATGACATTTACTGCCGACGGCAAGATGACGGCTAAAGGCGAGGATGCCAACCACCCTGAATATGGTTGGTCATTCAGCGGTACTTATAAGCTGTCGTCATATGATTTTGATGAGGATGACGACTTCGACTATGGGACAAGAGTCTTTTTGATATCGATTGTGGGCAGGCATTCCGATTATCCCGATGAAGTATATGATGATGACATCGATCTGGAGCCTTGCTATATAATAGGCGACGAGTTGGTAATTTCTTTCGACGGTTCAGACTATCGTTTGAAAAGACAATAATCAATCAGGTTATTTTGAATAATAAGCGCGGGAGCATCTTTTAAAGGTGCTCCCGCGACTGTGTCTGTAGGGGTGAGACTCTTACTCTATGGTGAGAGTGACGATTGACATCGGGGGAAGGTCTACGTTGAGTGCGCCCTTGTTGATTTTTGCCTTGGTGTAGGGCTTGAGGGTCACTTTCTCCGGGCTGTCAAAGTCGTTGAAATCGCGCGCGTCAGAGGCGGTAAGGATTTCGCCTGTCGCCTTCTTGCCTTTTATTGAACCGAGCGGCACGGCTACATTGCAGGCTTCCTTGAGGTCGGTGTTGACAAGTGATATTGTCACCTTGCCATCTTTTTCCGATGCGGTTGCGCTCACTACGGGCACGAGACGCTTGTCGGAGGTCTGGCGGTAGGTAGTGTTGACGGTAAGCGGTATCAGTTTCGCTCCCTGATGGGGGATATACATCTTGAACACATAGTAGCTGGGGGTGAGCACCATCTTGTCATCTTTGGTAAGCACCATTGCCTGAAGCACATTGGCGATCTGGGCGATGTTTGCCATTTTCACGCGGTCGGCAAAGTTGTGGAATGTGTTGAGCGAAAGGGCGGCTACCATTGCGTCGCGCATGGTGTTTTGCTGATACAGGTGTCCGGGATTGGTGCCGGGCTCTACATCCCACCATGTTCCCCATTCGTCGACCATGAGCGCCACGCGTTTCTTGGGGTCGGTCTTGTCCATGATGTCGCAGTGCTTGCGTATAACGTCGCCCACTTCAAGACACTTTCCAAGTGTCCAGTAATAGTCGTCGTCGCTAAACTGTGTTGCGGAGCCTTTGCTGCCGTTCCATCCGGTCACGGTGTAATAGTGAAGTGACAAGCCGTCCATGTTGTTGCGGGCGCGGTCCATGAGCACTTCGGTCCAGTTATAGTCATAGTCGCTTGCGCCCGATGCTATCTTGAAGAGACGGTTACCGTCGAAGTTGCGGCAATAGGTCTGGTAGCGGCGGTACACGTCGGCGTAGTACTCCGGAGTAAAGCTTCCTCCGCAGCCCCAGCTTTCATTTCCTACACCGAGATATTTGAGCTTCCACGGTTTTTCTCGTCCGTTTTCCTTACGCACTTTAGCCATGGGACCCTCTTCGGCGGTGATATACTCAACCCATTTTGCAAGTTCTTCCACAGAGCCGCTGCCTACGTTTCCGCTCAGGTAAGGCTCTGTGCCGAGGAGTTCGCAGAGGTTGAAAAATTCGTGTGTTCCGAAGCTGTTGTCTTCGACTGTGCCTCCCCAGTTGTTGTTGACCATGCGTGGACGGTTTTCTTTCGGTCCTATACCGTCGACCCAGTGGTATTCATCGGCAAAGCAGCCTCCGGGCCAGCGCAATACCGGGATTTGGAGAGCCTTGAAAGCTTCCAGCACATCGTTGCGGTAGCCGTTGGTGTTGGGAATCGGCGAATCTTCGCCTACCCAGATGCCTCCGTAGATGCAGCGTCCGAGGTGCTCGGCAAACTGACCATAGATTTCGGGAGCGATTACAGGAGCTGACTCCTGAGGATTGAGGGAGATGGTGAAACTCTCTTTGGCGCCGGCGGGTAGTGTGACTGCCGCCATCATTGCAACGCCTGCACATGTTTTAAGCATTTTATTCATGTCGTGTCTTTTTGGGTTGATTGGTTGTATTATTTGGTTATTTGGATTTTGAAAAGCGGTAGACGGCAAATGTCTTTGCGGGCAACACGGTGTTCCAGTCGGCGGCAGCGTCAACAGTCATGGTGCGTGTCTGCGGCTCGATGAGACGTGGATTGTCAAGCGTGTTTTCCTCGTCGTCGCCGGCGTGGAGGGTGGTGATTGTCACGGTGTCAGGCATCTTGCCTTTTTTCAGCCCTTTTACTTTCAGGTTCAGGTCAATCGGCTCGCCGGTGATATTGACCGCCTTGACTATGTAGCTTCCGTCGCTGTCGTCGCGCACGGCAGAGGCGTAAAGCCCGGTGTCGCCCCCTGTCGCGGGCTTGCCGTCGACGGTAAGTGTAGCCGTATGGGTGCCTTTGTTGTCGGAGTAAAGTTTCTGCACGTGGTAGCTGGCTGTCTTCACCGAGCGGAGATTGTCATACCATATCATGTCGGGACGCCACTGCCAGCCCTCGACATGGGCGAAAAGCGGCGCGTAGGTAGCCATCTCCACGATGTCGGCGTTGCGCTCCAGTCCCGTCATAAAGGCTGCTTCGAGAAGGGCGGCATTGAAATGGTTGCGCTTCTTTCCCGCGCCGTGGCAGGCATATTCTCCGGCAAATACCTTCGGACCCTTCCGGGAATAGGAGTCATAGCGGTCGGCTGACGCGATAAACCAGCTTTCGGGACGATAGAAATGCTCATCGACAAGGTCGGCGCCGAGACGGGTCATCTCACCCCAAAGGTAGTCAAAGTCTTTTCCGTCGGGAGCGGGTCCTGACGACCCTACTATGCGTATATCGGGATATGCCTTGCGGATAGCCTTGATAAATGGCTGTAGGCGCACAGTGAACTCTTCACCCCACTGTTCGTTGCCTATGCCTATGTATTTAAGTCCGAAGGGGGCCGGGTGTCCCATATCGGAGCGCACTTTGCCCCATACTGTGGTAGTGTCGCCGTTGGCAAACTGGATGAGGTCGAGTGCGTCATCGATGTAGGGCTGCAGGTCGTCGACAGGCACATGGCATGAATCGGCATTGTTCTGATACTGACAGGCAAGCCCTACGCTTACCACAGGGAGCGGTGCCGCGCCCATATCCTCACAGAGCTGGAAAAATTCAAAAAATCCGAGTCCGCCGCTCTGGTAATAGTCGGGATAGAAACGATGGGCAAATGTATAGTGCCAGCGGTTTTCGTTAAGCGGGCGGTTTTCGACCGGTCCGACAGTGTTTTTCCACTGATATCGGGTGGCGAGGTCGGTGCCCTCGACTATGCATCCACCGGGAAATCGGAATACTCCCGGATGGGTGTCGTAAAGCGCTTGTGCAAGATCGTTGCGCAGTCCGTTTTCGCGCCCTTTCCAGGTGTCGACGGGCATCAGTGATATATGCTCAAGGTCCACTTCCGATTCAGGACGGCAGAGAAACACCCTTAGCCTGCCTTTTTCCACGGTTGCCCCCGGAGTGAGCAGGGCGGTATATTTCTGCCATTCGCCGGGCATCACGGTAATTTCCTGTTGTGCTATCGCGTGGGTCTCGCCGTCGGCGGCGGGGTCGACAAGCTCGATGCGTAGCTTTGCCGGCGACTCCAAGGCGCGTGCCCACACTGAAAAGCGGTATTGCTTGCCCGCCTCAAATGATACACCGAAATATCCTTCGTTTTCGAGCGCGGTATGTTTGTGGGGATGTCCTGCAGGCTTAAGCCTTACAAAGTGGGGGTTGCGCTCAAAGGGCCCGTTGTCGAGCAACTCCACATTGCCGGCGACTGTCCAGCCGGTGAATGGCTGTGGAAATTCAAAGGAGCGATTTTTGATTTTCTCCGCGTAAAGTCCTCCGTCGGCAGCATAATTGATATCCTCAAAAAACAATCCGTACATAGTCGGCGCAACCGGGGCGCCTTTCTTGCCAAGGTCAATGTCGACTGTGGTAGCCGCTGTCGCCGATAAGCCGGTGAAAGCAATCGCCGCAGCGAGCATCCGTGTTGTGATATTCATGATAAATAGTATGTCGTTATGAAGTCTAATATCTGCAAATATAACCCAAAATCAGTAAAATACATATTTTTACGGGCGAAAAGTGAGAAAATAAGTGTAAAAGCTACACTTTTGGCATCGCTCAGGCAAAATTGCGGGTCAAAAAGGGTGTCTTGTGAGCAGGGGTCTTAACACAATTTATTGAAAAAGGGGTTAAATAACTGTGAAATCGTTTAAACTACATTGACGCGGTGACGGTTATATTTACTGACTGAAATTATTACGTATGACAATCCGACGTTTCATGGTTCAACTATTGGCGGGATGTGGCGTGCTTGGCTCGCTTCCTTTATCCGCTCAAAATCTGCTCAACGATTCACTTCCCGGGCATTGGGTGTATAATGAGCATTTTGACCAGACAGTGCCTACCGACGACAACTGGTGGACCCGCTTTGATGACCCGCTTCTCGACTCTCTTATCGCTGAGGGGGTGGCTAACAATTATAATGTGGTGATGGCGGCGCGGCGTATCAATATCGCCAAGCAGTCGCTTAACTCGGTACGTGCGGGCTATTTCCCCACAATAGGGCTCAGTGCCGGATGGACCAAAGAGCGGGGTTCCGGGGCAATCTCGCCGGTGGTGACCGATGCGTCGGTCAACGATTATTTCTCATTCGGGCTTAACATGAACTGGGAGATTGATGTGTTTGGCAAGATTGCTGCAAAGTCTAAGGGACAGAAGGCTGCGTATGACGCATCGCGTGCCGAGTATGCCGCTGTGATGACGAGCCTTTGTGCCAACATAGCCAAGAGCTATATACAGCTAAGGGTGTGGCAGGCAGAGCGCGAAGTGGCTATGGAGCATATAGCCTCTCAGTCAAAAATCGTGAAAATCACCGAAGCGCGCCATGAGGCGGGGCTGGCGTCGATGCTTGATGTCACCCAGGCTAAAGTGGTCTATTACTCCACCCAGGCATCGGTGCCGGGACTCGAATCAGGAATACACACCACTATCAACGGGCTTGCGCTGCTGCTTGGCGTGTATCCCGATTCACTATATGCGCGCCTTGAGGTACCGGGCAAGCTCCCCTCTTACAGCAGGCTGGTGCCTGTGGGAGTGCCGGCGGAGCTGTTGCGGCGCCGTCCCGACATTGTGGAAGCAGAGTCGCAGCTTGCAGTATATGCCGCCTCCCTGGGTGTGGCAAAGAAAGATTTTCTGCCTACTCTCTCCTTGCAGGGGGCGATAGGCACGAGCGCCCATGAATTTGGCAATCTGTTTAAGAGCAACAGCTTTACCTATTCGATTGCTCCTACCTTGACATGGACCGTGTTTGACGGGCTCGCCCGCAAGTATAACGTGGCATCGGCGAGAGAACAGATGGAAATCGGTATTGACAACTATAACCTCACGGTCATGACAGCCGTCGAGGAGGTTGACAATTCGATATCAAGCTATCTGTCGACATTGCGGAAAATCGCGGTGCTTAATGATGTGGTGGAGCAGAGCCGCAAGTCGCTTGATCTTTCGCTCGACCTTTATAAAAGAGGTCTGAACCCGTTTAGCGATGTAGTGACGGCACAGCTCAATCTTCTTGAAAATACCAATTTACTGGTCACGGCACAGGGTGATGCCATAACGGCGCTGATATCGCTTTACAGTGCGCTCGGCGGAGGCTGGGATGAGGATATGATGAGTGAAAATAATTAAAATGCAGCATAATATGAACAATACTTCTTTCTTCGGGCTTATCTTTGCCTCCACGGTGGTGTTTGCGACTGCCTCTTCATGTGGCAATAAGAAATCCTCGTCAGGGGAAAGTGAGCTTACGGTTAACGTGACAGTGCCTGAGATTGACTCTATCACGCTCTATAAGACATATCCCGGTTATGCCTATGCCAATGCTTCGGCAGATGTGGTGGCGCGTGTCAACGGTCAGCTGCTTTCAAGAAATTATGATGGTGGCACTCTCGTCAAGAAGGGCGCTGTGTTGTTTACTATCGAGCCTACTAAATACAATGATGCCGTGAGGCAGGCACAGGCAGCTCTTTCAACGGCGCAGAGTGAATATGAGTATGCGTCGAAGCAGTGTCAGGCAATGAAGAAGGCATTTGAGAGCGATGCGGTGTCGCGTATGGAGGTCATACAGGCTGAAAGCAATATGCAGCAGGCAGAGGCGGCAATAAAAAATGCACGCGCCGCGCTCAGCACGGCAAACACCAATCTGTCGTATTGTACCGTTCGTGCCCCCTTTACCGGACATATAACCTCCTCGACCATAGATGTAGGCAACTACATTAACGGAGAGGGTTCGCCGTTCACGCTTGCAACTTTGTATGACGATTCATCGCTGGTTGTGTCATTTGCCATCGAGGATTCTCAATATGAGCGTATGATGGGTGACAACGCCGACCCTGAGATAAAGGCGCTTTACCGCAAGGTGCCGCTTAAATTTGAGGAATCGCTTCCTCATGAATATACAGCCGACCTGTTTTATACATCGCCGTCGATAGATAAGAAGACCGGCACTCTTACACTTAAAGTGATGGTCGACAACCCTTACGGGGAGTTGCGCGACGGCATGTATGTGACCGTGAATCTGCCCTATGACAACAATCCCCGTGCGATGCTCGTGAAAGATGCCTCAATCGGCACTGACCAGCTCGGCAAGTATCTATATGTGGTCAACGATTCCGGAAAGGTGGTCTATACCCCTGTTGAGGTAGGCGGTGTCTACCGTGACTCGATGCGCATGGTGACAAAAGGTATTACTCCCGAATCACGTTACGTGACCTCGGCTTTGCTGAAGGTGCGCGATGGTATGCCGGTAAAGACAGTCATGACAAAATAAAACGCAATCCCGATGTTTTCAAAGTTTTTTATTGACCGGCCTATATTTGCCACGGTGCTTGCTATACTGATGGTGTTTGCCGGTCTGCTTACCATAAAATCGTTGCCGGTGGCGCAGTATCCCGATATTACTCCGCCTACGGTGAGTGTCATGGCATCGTATCCCGGTGCCAATGCACAGACAGTCGCGCGTACGGTCGGTGTGCCTATCGAGGAACAGGTCAACGGAGTGGAGAATATGCTCTACATGAGTTCTAACTCGGGTTCCGACGGCAGCTATATGCTTACCATCACCTTTGAGCTTGGCACCGATATAGACCAGGCGGCAATCAATGTGCAAAACCGCTTGAGTCAGGCTGAGGCGAGCCTCCCCGAGCCGGTCAAGGAGCAAGGTCTCTCGGTCAACAAGGAGTCGACCAACATTGTGCTTTTCTGCTCTCTGGAAGGGGACAGCACAGGGAGGTATGACGCCCTGTATCTTACCAATTACGCCAATATCAACCTTGTCAACGCCCTGTCGCGCGTCAAGGGGGTAGGCGGTGTGGAGGCTTTCGGCGGCGGTGACTACAGCATGAGGGTGTGGCTCGACCCCGAATTGATGAGATTGCGCGGGCTTACCCCGTCTGATGTGTTTGCGGCGATAGAGTCGCAAAATATGGAAGTATCGGCTGGAGAGGTAGGCGCGGCACCTAATAATAGTAATGGCGCGTTTCAGTTTACGCTTACCTCACGCGGAGGGTTGCAGACAGCCGAGGAGTTTGCCAACATCGTGATACGCACCGATGGCAACGGTATACTCCGTCTTCGCGATGTGGCGAAGGTGGACCTTGGAAGCCAGAGTTATACCTCGACCACGCTCGTGTCGGGTAAGCAGGCGGCTCTGCTCGGCATAAAGCAGCTGCCGGGTGCCAATGCGCTCTCCGTGTCGAAGGCGGCACGTGCCGAGCTTGACCGTCTGAGCCAATATTTTCCGCCGGGAGTCAAATATAATGTAGTGCTTGACACCTCCGACTTCGTTACCGCGTCGATTGACGAGGTGCTTGTGACATTTGTGGAGACGGCGCTTATCGTGATGATAGTGATATTGATATTCCTTCAGAGCTGGAGGGCTGTGATTATACCGATGCTTACGATTCCGGTGTCGCTGATAGCCACGTTTGCCGTGATGAAGCTGATGGGGTTCACCATCAACACCCTTACCCTTTTCGGACTTGTACTTGCCATAGCCATTGTGGTTGACGATGCCATAGTGGTGGTGGAGGATTGTGCCCGACTGGTGGATGAGGGTAAGCTGTCACGCCGTCAGGCTGCCGAAAAGGCGATGACCGAGTTGACCGGCCCGGTAATCGGCGAGGTGCTTGTGTTGCTGTCGGTATTTATCCCTACGGCGTTTGTCAGCGGTATAACAGGACAGCTTTACAAGCAGTTTGCGCTCACAATCGCCGTGTCGACCGCATTTTCCGGATTTAACGCGCTTACATTTACTCCCGCTATGTGTGCGCTGTTTCTTACCCCGCGTAACAAGAATACCAAAAATGTCATTTACAAGGTGTTTGACAAGGGGTACAATGCAGTGGAGGCTTTTTATAAAAACAGCATAGGCAAGATGCTCGGGCATCCCGGAGTGTCGCTGACAGTGTATCTGCTGATAGCCGTGGCGGGAGTCGTAGCTTTCCTTCTTTGGCCTACAAGTTATGTGCCGCAGGAGGATCAGGGTTACTTCATGTCGTCGATACAGCTTCCGCAGGGTGCATCGCTTGACCGCACGGAAAAGGTGGTCAACGACCTGTCGGCACAGATACGTAAGGAGCTGCCCGAGGTGGACGACGTGATGGCGATATCCGGATTCTCGTTTATGGGAGGCGGAGCGTCGTCCAACATGGGCTCGCTTTTCGTGGTGCTCAAGCCGTGGAAGGAGCGCAAGAAGGCGGGACAGAGCGTATTTGCAATCATCGACAGCGTGGGCCGCATCGCGGAGCGCTATCAGGAGGCGATTGTGTTTTCGGTCAATCCGTCGACCATTCCGGGACTCGGCATGTCGTCGGGGCTGGAGATGCAGATTCTTGACATCAACAATCTTGGTGCTTCGGAGATGATGAAGGCTATAGCTTCGGTTCAGGAGGCGGCGAAAAAAGATGACCGTATATCTTCCGTCACGAGTCTCTACGAAGGAGTCGTGCCGCAATATAGCCTTGACATTGACCGCGACAAGGTGAAGCTGCAGGGATTGACAATGGAGGATATATTCTCGACTCTCGGTGCCTATATGGGCGGAAGCTACGTAAATGATTTTACCGAATTTGGCAGGGTCTATCAGGTGACCGTGAAGGGTGACGACACCGCCCGCGGTAATGTCGAAGATGTGTTGAAGCTTAGTGTGCGTAATGCCGACGGCGAGATGGTGCCTTTTGCATCCTTCATGACCATACGCCCGTCAATGGGCGAGCCTACGGCATCGCGCTACAACATGTATGGCACGGCGGCAATCACCGCCAACCTTGCCAAGGGGGTAAGCTCAAGCGACGGCATAAAGGCTATGGAGGAGATTGTCGACAAGACCCTCGGCAGCAATTATTCCTACGCGTGGACCGGCGAGGCTTATCAGGAAACTCAGTCGGGCACAACGGTGGCGGTGGTGTTTATATTTGCGATAATACTTACCTTGCTTGTGCTCGCCGCGCAGTATGAGAGCTGGACCGACCCGGTAGCCGTGGTGCTTTCTATGCCTGTGGCAATACTCGGCACGGTGATGGGCTCGATTTTCATGGGGCAGAGCATCAGTATCTATACTCAGATCGGTCTAATACTGCTTTTGGGATTGTCGGCTAAAAATGCCATACTTATCGTAGAGTATGCCACATATTTCCGACGTACGGGACTTGACCTGCGGCTGTCGGCACAAAATGCCGGCGTAATACGATTCCGCCCGATTATGATGACAGCGATAGCATTTATCTTCGGTGTGATGCCTATGATGTTTGCCCACGGTGCCGGAGCGGAAAGCCGCGTGGCTCTCGGCTCGGCAGTCGTGTTCGGTATGCTCATGAACGCAATACTCGGCACGCTCTTTGTCCCGAATTTCTGGGAGCTGATGCAGAAATTTCAGGAAAATGTGCTTGGCAAGTTCTTCAAGGATGTCGATACTGTGCCGGCAGGCGGCGACAGCAACGACAAGATGACCTCAGTCTGACGTACCCGCAGGAGTCAGCACCAGCGACGCTACCGTAGAGTCAACTTCAGTAGCGTCGCTGCTGGAAATTATTTCGCTAATGGTATGGAAATGAAGCAGGCGGGTCGTGGATGGGGCTCGCCTGCTCTTTTTACATGTGCAATTTCATAGTTTAGCAATTATCTAAATATATGGGTCTATGTTTGTCAGTATAACAATAATATAGCCGTTTATCCTTAGAGAAACGGCTATATTTCATTAATCTTAACTGATTGAATTAATTTTCACATTTTCGAACAGGTGACACCGGTGTCTACGGTGTCAATAGGTGACTTTCGGTTCGAGAGAAGCTGCTTCATCAATCATTTTCTGAAGTTCAGTGGCGGTCGGTGTGCGGCGGGTAAGATGTTTCTGCTCGTTGACTTCCGCCATTTTTGCTGCAAGATTATCGGCGTTGCGGTGGCGCATCTCCTTTACTGTGTCAACGCCTGCTGCTTCGAGCAGTTCGGCAAACTGCGGTCCTACACCGTTTATGCGGAAAAGGTCGGCATGATTTACCCAGCGAAGAATAAGCTTTTCCGATATGCCCGTGGTCTCGGCAAGTTTCTTTCTCCCCTTGGCGGTGGCTCCGGCTTCCAGAAGGTCGTCCACAGTCTTGATATCGGCGCCTTTCAATTTCTCGGCATAAGCGTCGCCTACGCCTTCGATGTCAATGATGTTGTACTTCATGAGTTTAATAATTAGAGAGTTATTATTATAACAACAAATGTCGCCGGTCAAGAGTTTATATGCCTTGATATCAGTGGGCTTCGAGCCAGTTTGTGCCGGTACCTGCCGATACGATGAGTGGTACGCGTCCTTTGTATGCGTTCATCATGTCGTCAGATACGATTTTCTGCACTGTCTCCAGCTCGGAGGGAACAACGTTGAATATAAGTTCGTCGTGAACCTGCATAATCATTTTTGATTGCAACCCGGCTTTCTTGAAGTCGCGCGCCACATTGACCATGGCAAGTTTTATGATATCGGCTGCCGAACCCTGAATCGGAGCGTTGACGGCATTGCGCTCGGCATATCCGCGTACAACCGCGTTGCCCGAATTGATATCGGGAAGCAGGCGCTTGCGTCCCATAATGGTCGATACATAGCCGTCGTTTTGGGCTTTGGCGATAGCCTCGCTTATATACTCCTTGATATGGGGATATGTGCGGAAATATCCGTCAATCAGTTCTTTTGCCTCGCCTCGCGGGATGCGTAGACGTTGTGAGAGACCAAATGCCGAGATGCCGTAGATGATGCCGAAATTGGCTGTCTTTGCACGGCGGCGCTCCTCCTCGCTCACGTCATTAATCTGTTTATGGAATATCTTGGCGGCTGTAGCCTGATGTATGTCGGCTTCCGAGAGAAAGGCGTCGATCATGTCGGTGTCGCCGCTTATGTCGGCAATGAGCCTTAATTCAATCTGTGAGTAGTCGGCGCTCATCAGCAGGTCGCCCTTGTCGGCTATGAATGCGCGTCGTATCTCGCGCCCTTCCTCTGTGCGGATAGGTATATTCTGGAGATTGGGGTTTGCCGATGAGATTCTGCCTGTTGCCGTGACCGTCTGATTGTAAGTGGTGTGAATCTTTCCGGTAGCCGGGTTTATCAGTTGAGGCAATGCGTCGACATAAGTTGTGAGCAGTTTGCGCATGCCGCGTATCTCAAGTATAATATCGACAATTGGGTGGCTGCCACGGTATTTTTCGAGCACTTCCTCGGTGGTGGAATATGCACCTCTTTTTGTGCGCTTCGCCTTGGGGTCGAGCTTCAGTCGCTCAAAGAGCACTTCGCCCACTTGTGCCGGCGACCCTACGTTAAATTGTCCGCCGGCGAGTTCATAGGCGCGTTGCTCCATGTCGCGGAGTTTTGCAGTGAATTTGCGTGACAATTCTGCAAGTGCGTGGATGTCAATTCTTACACCTGTCCATTCCATGTCGGCGAGCACCGGTATGAGGGGCAGCTCGATGTCGGTCATGAGATGGGCAAGCCCGTTTTCAGTAATAAGCCGTTCGAGTACGCTGTGAAGCTGCCGGGTGATGTCGGCTATTTCACATAGTCGTATAATCTCTTCTCCTGCCGGGACGGGCTCTCCCTTTTTGCGCAGGCGGTCGCCTTCTTCATAGTCGAGAGTGTGGTATTCAAGGTATGCGGCTGCCACTCTCGGCAGGGCATGGTTCATTTCCGGCTCGATGAGGTAATGGGCTACCGAGGTGTCATAGTAAGGAGCAGTGAAGCTGATGCCCTCACGGCGCAGAAGCAGTATCTCGCGCTTTATGTCATGGCTCACCACGGTCGCCGAGGAGTTGAACAGCGGTGCAAGCAGGTTAAGGCGTTCGCGCCGTTCATCGGGCATCGCGGGGAGTGTCACATAGATCGATTTGCCCTTTTCTGTTGACCACGCTATGCCATACCATGTTGAGGTCATGTCTTCGGCTCCTGTCGAATAGGCGGCAACACCGATTACATCGCTTTTCAGAGCTTCGCCTACGGCATTTCTGATTGCGTCGTCATCGGTCAGTTCGGCGTATTGGTGGTCCTCCCTGTCGAGCGTGTTTATTTGCGGTGCGGGCGCGGTTATCTCATCGAAGAGCGACCCCATGGCAGGACCTGTCGCCGCTGATTCATGTTCATGAGTCGTGGCTTCAGGCTCGGCTGCGGCTTTTGGCAGACGTTTTAGGTGAGTGCGAAATTCGAGCTCGGTATATATTGCCGCAAGTGACTCGGTGTCCATTTCTCCGCGGCTTAACGCGGCGATATCGATGTCGACAGGCACGTCGGCGCGTATTGTTGCAAGGAATTTTGAAAACTTTATCTGCTCTACGTTTTCTGCTACCTTTTTCTTTAGCGCGCCTTTAAGGTCTTCGATATGGTCGAGGAGATTTTCGATGTCGCCCCATTCGTTGATGAGTTTTATGGCGGTTTTCTCGCCTACGCCGGGACATCCCGGTATGTTGTCGACGGCATCGCCTTCGAGCGCAAGCAGGTCGATTACCTGTCGCGGTGACGATATGCCATATTTCTCGCATATCTCTTTCGGTCCACGTATCTCGTTTTCCGCGCCTCGCGTAGAGGGCTTGTACATAAACACGCTGTCGGTCACCAACTGCCCGTAGTCCTTGTCGGGTGTCATCATGTAGGTGACATATCCTCCCGCTTCGGCACGGCGCGACAGGGTGCCTATCACGTCGTCGGCCTCAAAGCCTTCGACTTCGATAATCGGTATGCCAAATCCGCGTATAATATCCTTGATATAGGGAATCGACCGCGAGATATCCTCGGGCTGCTTTTCGCGTTGTGCCTTGTACTCGGGGTATGCCTCGTGGCGGAAAGTGGGGCCGTGAGGGTCGAAGCACACCGCGATATGGGTTGGCGCCTCCTTTTTCAGTACTTCTTCAAGTGTATTTACAAATCCGAATATCGCCGAGGTATTTAGCCCCTTCGAGGTGACGCGCGGTGCGCGTATAAGCGCATAGTAGGCGCGGTATATCAGTGCGTATGCGTCAAGTAGAAATAGTTTTTTTTCAACCATGAATCTCTATTTTGGTTATTATAACAAGAAATTACACCATAAATTTAGATATAAATTATAACTTTTACTAATTTTGCACCACAAATTGCCGACATGACCATATTAGACGACATACAAAAGACAATCTCCCCCGAAATCGAGCTGCTTAACAAGTGTATGGCAGATACTCTTGCGACACCCAACGCGATGATGAACGAGATTGTCAGCAACTATCTGAAAACCAAAGGTAAACAGATACGCCCCATATTGGTCATACTGAGTGCCAAGCTGTTTGGAGGAGTGTCGCCTGAAACTATTTCCGCTGCGGCGGCAATCGAGATGCTCCACAACGCCTCGCTCATTCATGATGATGTGGTCGATGATACTCATACACGACGCAACCGCCCTACAATCAATGCGATATGGGATAATCATATAGCAGTGTTGGTGGGCGATTTCTTTGTGTCGTCATCGCTTCGACAGGCAGTGACGACAGGCGACTTGCGCGTGATTGAAACTATTTCCCGGCTCGGATGCACCCTGTCGCTCGGTGAGATTGACCAGATTGACAAGGCACGCGGTCATGACCTTGATGAACAATCCTATCTTGGCATCATTGCCGACAAGACAGCGTCGCTGTTTGTGGCGTGTGTGAAGATGGGCGGCTACTCTGTCAATGCTTCTGACGCTGACATTGAGCGCCTGAGCCGATTTGCCTATCTCTTCGGGCTTTGTTTCCAGATAAAAGATGATATATTTGATTATTTTGAGGACACTGCAATAGGCAAGCCCACGGGCAATGACCTGCGCGAAGGCAAGGTGACTCTTCCGCTGCTTTATGCTCTCTCTCGCACCGACATGCCGCGCCATGAGGAGATGAAGAGCCTTGTGTGTGGCGATTCGCTCAGCACCGAGGAGATAGCCGGGCTTATCGACTTCGCCAAGGAAGCGGGGGGTATAGATTATGCCTATCGCCGCATGGAAGAGTTTCGTGCTGAGGCAGTTGAAGTGATATCGGGATTTCCTGATTCCGAGATGCGCCGCACCTTCATCAATCTCTTCGATTACGTGATTGCTCGTAAGAAATAAATTTTTTTGCAAAGATTTTTGCCATTAAAGTTGCATATCTAAAAATAAAGGTGTAATTTTGCATCGCAATTTACGGAGAGCCGTATACATGCAACCTTATATTGCTTCAATAGCTCAGTCGGTTAGAGCATCTGACTGTTAATCAGAGGGTCGTTGGTTCGAGTCCATCTTGAAGCGCAAAAAGGGAAGAAAAATTGAGAATAAGCTTCAATAGCTCAGTCGGTTAGAGCATCTGACTGTTAATCAGAGGGTCGTTGGTTCGAGTCCATCTTGAAGCGCAATCCCTTCCCTGAGGCAGCCTCACCATCGGTGAGGCTGCTTTTTTTAGTATGGTGGGCATGCCATACATCTGTGGTGAAAGTCCACACGGGGCG
>CAJTSK010000044.1 GCA_910578835.1 uncultured Muribaculum sp. | reverse complement strand
TTAGGACGCAAGATTTTCATTCTTGAAAGAGGAGTTCGATTCTCCTATGGGCTACCAATTAAAAATCATAACAACAAACAACAAAGAAGTTTTTGTAATGGCAAATCATAAGTCATCTATTAAGAGAATCCGTCAGATTGAGTCACGTCGACTCCGTAACCGTTATTATGCAAAGACTGCGCGTAACGCTGTTCGCCGTCTTCGTGCAATGACTGACAAGACTGAAGCGGCAGAAGCTTATAAGAAGGTAAGCTCTCTTCTTGACCGTCTTGCGAGCAATGGCACCATCTCAAAGAACAAGGCGTCAAACCTTAAGAGCAAGCTCGCTCTTCACCTTAACAAGCTCGCTAACGCTTAATAGAGGGGCGTATGTTTCCTCCGTGACAATGGAGGATTAGCTCATGGCCCATTCGTCTATCGGTTAGGACGCAAGATTTTCATTCTTGAAAGAGGAGTTCGATTCTCCTATGGGCTACCAAATCTCAACTTTGCTGATGAAAGCCACCATTCTTTTCGGGATGGTGGCTTTCTCGTTGTGTCTGAACTGTCGGTTGCCACGGTTGTTATTAGTTTATACCAACAATTTAAACTTTTACAATCATGAAAGAGACTAAAAATCCAAAAGATGAGGTTAAGAAACCGTGTACCAAACCCGGCGTACAGGATGGTAAATATGAAGTGCCTGATGCTGAAGATGTAAAGCAGGAAGTTAAGGAACTTAACAATCTCGGAGCCCCGGGAGAGCAATATTGATTTTTGCAGTTTTGCCAAAAAGAGATATATTTGCCAAAATAAAAGAGTTTACGATATGAGATTTAGAAATCTTACGGCGGCATTCATGCTTGTCATGATGCTCGGCATTGCCGGGTGCAGCCGCGAAAAGCAGTTGCTTGACACGGTGCCTGCCGATGCAGCATCGGTGATGGTGCTTGATGCCGAAAAACTTACGGGCTATATGAACGGAAGTGCCTATGGCGGTTCTCTTACTGCCGATGAGGTGCTTGACCGATTTCTCTTTAAGGCAACAAAACGCAGCCGAAATGAGTTGAAGACCCTTCTGACCTCCGATGCTGTCGACCGCCATGCGATGGTAGGTTTCAGCGTGAAGGGCGATGGCGGGTCAGTGATGTCGTCAATAAAAGAGGGCGATTTTTTCTACACGTTTAAGATAAATGATGTCGACAAGTTTGTGGGGCTGCTCGATGTGGGGTCGCCCACTGTGATAGGTGATTATGATGTCTATCAGCTTGAGGGCGCCGTGCTCTTCATCAAGGATAATCAAGGGTGGATAGCTTGGGGCGACCCCGCCGGAGCCGCTCGCAAGCTTGACACTCAGCTCGACATCGCGTCCAACACCGCACTCAGCTCTATCAAGGGAGTGACGGGCTATCTTGACGGCGATGACGGATTTTTGCGCACAGCAATATCGATGGCGCAGACCGGCGAGCAGGGATGGGTGTGCGTGACAGCTTCGGTTGATGATGCAGGCAAGGAACTTGAGGTTGATGCCAATTATCTTGACCCTTCCGGTAAGAAGGCGAAAATGGATAAGTATCTTCAGGATATCAACACCGATATGCTCTCTTATACCACTCCCGCTGATATGATAGTGATGGCTGTCGGTATAAGGCATGATACTGATTGGGAGGGACTTATCAACTACTGTCAGGCGATTTATCCGCTTGACTCCCGCCAGCGTGCCGCGCTTGCGCTCGTGTTGCCCTACCTTAAGCGTATCGACGGCACATTGCTTGTTGCCGCAGGAGTGACAGCCGATGAGCGCATATCGTCGCGTAAGGATTTTTCTAATGATGTCAACTTTGTCGTTGCCGTCAACGTGGCTAAAAGTCAGGCTAAGGCTACCCTCAAGGATTTTGCCGGAGTGGCGTCGCTTCTGGGCATACCGATGATTGAGAAGGATGGCGGCTATATCCTTCAGGCTAAGGGGATGTCGCCAGTGACATTGAAGATAGTCAACGGTTCGACAATCGTGTTTGCCAACCGCAGCCTTGAGCAGCTTGGCAATGACGCGGCACTCAAGGTAATGAGCGGCAACTCCTTCGGCATATGGGCAAATGTCCCCGATGCCACAGGCGAGACCCTTTACGGAGGCAGAGGTTTCAAGCTCACTATGTCGCTTGACGGCGATTTTGAGTCATCGTTTGCCCTTAACGGCTCTTCCGCGCCTATTCTTGAACAGCTTGCCGTGATTATGGCTGCCGATGATGAAGAAGTCGTAGCCGCTCCCGACTCCGATATAACCCCGGGCTTCACCCCGATTGACACAATCAGGTGATGAGGCTCGACACGATACAGCTCCGCGACGTGCTTCCATGTGTGTTTCGGGGCGCTGAGACAGAGCCGCCGGTCAGCCGGTCGGAAATCTGGCTTCGTGACGTCACCCTTTCACGGGGTGGCGTCTACATGATTGAGGCTGAGTCAGGCACAGGCAAGTCGTCGTTATGTAGCTATATTTATGGCAACCGTGGCGACTATGAGGGTAGTATCTTGTTCAACGGCAGGGATATACGCAGTTTTTCGGTAAAGGAGTGGTGTGACCTCCGCTGCCGTCATATCGCACTGCTACCCCAGGAAATGCGCCTTTTTCCGGAGCTTACCGCGATGGAAAATATCGAGATAAAAAACCGTCTTACCTCCTGCAAGAGCCGCGAGGCTATACTCGCCATGCTCGACCGCCTTGAGATAGCTCACAAAGCCGACGTGGTGGCTTCGCGGCTGTCGATAGGGCAGCAGCAGAGGGTGGCTATTGTAAGGGCGTTGTGTCAGCCGTTTGACTTTATATTGCTCGATGAGCCTGTGAGCCATCTTGACGCGCGCAACAATGGTGTTGTGGCTTCTCTTGTCGCTGAAGAGGCGTCAAGCCGCGGTGCCGGCGTGATAGCAACCTCTGTGGGCTATGCTATAAGTCTTGACGTGACCGGAAAATATTCATTGTAACCGATTCTGATTATGAAAAATATGGTGTGGAGGCTTCTCCGTCGCAACATAAGTGCCGGACAGCTTGCCGGATATGCGCTTGCTAATTTTGTAGGTCTTGCGATTGTGTTGACCGCATTGCAGTTTTATCGCGATGTCACCACTGTGTGGGACGACGATGATTCATTCATGACGCGTGACTACACGGTAGTGTCACACAAGGTGACCGGGCTCGGGTCGTTGACGGGAAGCAGTGACGGCTTTTCTGAGGGCGACATCGCGGGACTGGGCGCCCAGCCGTGGGTGAGGAGAGTAGGCGCGTTTACCGCTTCGGCATATAATGTGTCGGCATCAGTAGAGATGGGCGGAAGGGGTATGTCGACCGCACTTTTCTTTGAGTCGATACCTGATGAATTTTTTGACGCGTTGCCCTCCGACTGGACCTTTGACCCCTCTAATCCGGTGATTCCTGTGATTTTAAGCAAAGATTACCTGTCGCTCTACAATTTCGGGTTTGCTTCTTCCCGCGGGCTTCCGCAGCTGAGTGAGGCGATGATAGGCATGGTGCCGCTGCGGGTATCGGTCAGCGGCAACGGGCGCCAGCAATGGTTTCCGGCGCGTATCGTCGGTTTTTCGTCGCGGCTTAACACGATTGCCGTGCCGCAGCAATTTATGGATTGGGCCAACGCGCGTTTCGGTGAGGGTCCTGTCGCAGAACCGTCGCGCCTTATCGTCGAATTAAGCCGCCCCGGCGACCCTGCAATAAAGGAGTATATGGACTCTCACGGCTATGAGATGTCGGGCGACAATGCCGACAACGGCAAAGCCTCTTATTTCCTTACCGTAGTCACCGGAGTGGTGGTGGCTGTGGGCGCGGTCATAAGCCTGCTGTCGTTTTTCATCCTCATGTTGAGTATATACCTGCTGCTGCAGAAAAACCGCGACAAGCTGCATGACCTTATGTTGCTGGGCTACTCGCCTGCCGCTGTGTCACGCTATTACGCTATCATCGTGGTTGCCGTCAACGCCGTGGTGCTTGCTCTCTCCATCACGGCCATGCTCGTAGGGAGGGCGGCGTGGCAGTCCCCATTGTCGCGCCTCGGCATAGATGTGTCGTCACCCTGGATGACAATCCTTACCGGCATAGTGATAATGACTGTCATCACAGCTGTCAACCTTGCGGCCATACGCCGCGCCATGCGCCGCTACTTCTGAACCTCTCGTTATTGATGTTTTCCTTTTACAGGGATTCGTTCGATTGGTTTATTTCTAATACAATTCTTTTGTAAGATGTCAACGCGGGGATTCCATTATCAGTAACGGTGAGTATTATATGCAGGGTTCCTGTTTCGATTGTTTCAGCAGGAACATTTATCTTGCATATGGGTGATAATGTATCTTCAATAACGATTTTACCGTTGAAAGTTCCAGGCTCCTTATAGATTTGCCATAAGAAACTGATTTTATCATTGTCGGGGTCGCTTGAGTTGCTGGAGTCGAGTATAATGTTGTCTCCGGATTTCGCTGAAATAAAGAGCGGTGTATTGTGGTTGTGACCATTGGTTATCACGATTGGATGATGATTTGCTTTGTCGTAGTCGGGAGTAGTGCTCCATATCATTCGCGCTGCAAAATCGTTATAGATATGTTCTTTCCACTTGTTGATTGCATCTACTCCTTCAGTTGAGCTTCCATACATGAAGTAATCATCATATATCTTTTCGCTTTTACCGCTGCTTTCTATGAAATCCATGCCTCTTATATTTTTTTGTTTCTCTGTGGAAAATCTTCCACCCCATCCACCCCAGTCAATATGTTCCGGAGCATTTAATCCATTGGAATATACATACATGAATGATGGTGAATCTCCTTCTGTGGCCCATATCCTGTTTGGATAAAATTTTCCAAAATCACCTACGGATTGAATGTTTTTGTATGTCCAGCTGTCATCTGGTGCCCATCCGTATACTTCCTTGTTTCTTATATAAATGATGTCCGGATAATTAGATGCAATCCATGCACCGGCATCATCCTGTCCAAGAATGTCATAAATTCTTATTTTGCTCTTGAATGTTTCAAATTGATTTTTACTTAATGTTTTTGATGCCTTCCATATCGCCTGTGCCATCGTATTCATGCCTCCCCATGCCGTTATCCATACTGGGCGGTTGTCGTTATTGTCAGTAAGCACTTTAATTATCAATTCTGACCCGTCAGAATCCTTTCCTTCCCCTATACCCGAAATATGAGGTTTCTCTTGACCGCGCATTGTTAGGGAGTAAAGTTTTTCCGGTGTCGGGAATGAGCTTGCATGTCTTGACAGATTAGGATATACTGCACAATAATTCCTGATTATATTTCTGATGCAATCAGTGTGATCGGAATCATCTATCCACGCTTGTGAACTAATCAGTCCTTCTATATCGAAGCGGTCTGCGCATACGAGTAGGTGTATGAGTGATTGTATATCATCGGGATCTGTGCCACCGAGATCTGTCATTACAATAATACGTGCCTTGTCATGGTCTATGCTGCTTGCATAAAATGGTAATAAAAACAGGGATATAAGGAAACATATCTTTCTCATAACATATAGTTGTATAATTGAATATTTATTTGCAAATTTGAGCAAGAAAATACAAATAAACAATTGTGAAATAATGAAAAACATAGCGAAATCCGAGGTTTTGAAGACTTTTGACGAGAGACGTGACAATTTCAAGCCTTACGGGCTTACTTGTGAGAAATGGACTCCAAAAACAATGATGCGTTTTGACAGGCATAATGAGATTGAAATCAATTTTGTACCAGAAGGTTCGGTTTCATATAGATTTCCAAACCGATGCATAGAAGTGCCACAAGGCAGATTGACTTTGTTTTGGGGATTATTGCCTCATAGAGTAGAAGGTGGTGACAATGTATCATATTACTATGTTGCTACTCTGCCGATGTCTATTTTCTTGGATTGGGAATTGCCTGTAGAATTTGTCAATGACATACTTAACGGAGGTGTTCTTATGGAGAAAAATCAGGATTATTCAAAACTGGATGCCATTTATTTTTCAAATTGGATTAGTAATATTGGCGATAAAAGCACATATAAGATTATTTTGCTTGAATTACAAAGTCGACTGATGCGGCTTGCCGGCCGTTATGCTCCATGTAGTAATGATGACAGTCTGCATGTTTCCGCAACCGGAAAGATAGAAGAGATGGCATTGTATATTGCAAAAAATTACGCCACAGACATAAAAGTGGAAGATGTCAGTGGCATAGTCGGTTTAAACTCCGACTATGCCACCGCGATGTTCAAGAGGGCATTCGGCCATACGATTAAAGAACATATTGTAATAGAACGTATTGCTCATGCCCAAAGGAAGTTGCTACTTACAAATAGCAATATATTACAGATTTCATATGACTGTGGCTTTAATTCAGTAAGCAGTTTTAATATGGCATTCAAAAAAATAAACGGTTGTACCCCTCGTGAATATCGCAGATATTCCGTGTCAGAGGGTGCCTTTGGTGGAGGGGAGGGTGAAGTGTAGCGGGTCGCGGCGTACAGCCTGGCGTATGGCGCGTGCAAGAGCCTTGAATATGCCTTCGATTTTGTGGTGCTCGTTGTCGCCCTCGGCTCTGATGAAGAGATTCATGCGAGCATTGTCGGAGAGTGATTTGAAAAAGTGGAGAAACATCTCTGTAGGCATGTCGCCTACATACTCGCGGTTAAATTCCGCATCCCACACAAGCCACGGGCGCCCCCCGAAATCGATTGCCACCGTGCAGAGACAGTCGTCCATCGGTAGTACAAATCCATATCGCTCTATGCCGCGCTTGTCGCCGAGCGCCTTGTTTAGTGCCTCGCCGAGCGCGATTGCCGTGTCTTCAATCGTATGGTGTTCGTCGACGTGAAGGTCGCCTTTCACCTTGATAGTGAGGTCGATGCCTGAATGCCGGGCAATCTGGTCAAGCATGTGGTCAAAAAATCCGAGTCCGGTGGATATATCGGCTTTTCCTGAGCCGTCAAGGTTTAGGTCAATGTCGATTGCCGTCTCTGATGTGTGACGGTTTACGGTCGCGCGCCGCACTCCTCCCTGAAGCACCGGCAGTATGTCGTCCCAAGAGGGAGTGACAAGTTCCACGGTGTCCTTCAGCCCCGAAACTTCTATCTCTTTATCAAGCTCCTTGCCCGGCTCGCGGAGCAGGATTGCCTTTGCGCCGAGGTTGCGGGCAAGCATCGCGTCGGTGATGCGGTCGCCTATCACATAGCTGCCTGCGAGGTCGTAGGTGCCGTCAAGGTATTTGCCGAGGAGAGCGGTTCCGGGCTTGCGTGTCGGCGCGTTTTCTTCGGGGAAAGTCCGGTCAATGATTATATCGTCGAAAGTCACGCCTTCGTTGGCAAATGCTTTCAGCATCTTGTCATGTGCGGGGTAAAATGTCTCTTCCGGAAAACTGTCGGTGCCGAGCCCGTCCTGATTGGTCACCATCACCAGCTCATAGGGGAGATGACCGGCGATGAAGTGCATGGCGCGTAAGGCACCCGGCATCAATTCAAGCTTTTCAAGGGAGTCTACCTGGAAATCTACCGGGGGCTCTATGATAAGTGTGCCGTCGCGGTCGATAAATAGCGCGCGTTTTTTCTCAGCCTCCATATTGCTTTATTTTTTCAAGTAATAATGAATTTTCATCGGGATTTCCCACTGTTATACGCAGGGAGCCGTCACAGAGGTTGACTCGCGAACGGTTGCGCACAATCACACCCTCTTCTTTGAGGTAATCGTAAAGCCTGTTGGCATCGTCGACTTTTACAAGGAGGAAGTTGGCATCGGATGGATATACGGCTTTCACCGCATTAAGGGTAAGCAGCTCTGCGGCAAGAGTCTTGCGGAGTTCCACGAGCCTTTCAGCGGTTTCCTTCACCTCGCCTGCTTTGTCGAGCAGGCGCAGAGCCTCGCGCTGGGTGAGTATGTTGATATTGTAGGGATATTTCACGTTGTTAAACAGGGTGATGATGTCACGCGATGCAAACGCAATGCCGAGACGCATCGCTGCCGCCGCCCATGCTTTGGAAAATGTCTGCATCACAATCATGCGCGGATAGGCGGCGATACGTGACACCATAGACCCGTGAGGGGAGAAATCCACATACGCCTCGTCAATGACGGTTATGCCGTCGAAGCGCCGTGCCACTTCTTCAAGCGTTGCCGGGGGGAAGGCGTTGCCTGTCGGGTTGTTGGGGGAGCATATCCATATTACCTTAGTGTCAGGGTCGGTGGCTGCAAGCAGGCGGTCTACGTCAATGGAGTAGTCGGGGTTGAGGTCGACCGGACGATATTCCACGTCATTGATGTCGGCACACACCTTGTACATGCCATACGTAGGGTCTATAGCCACTACATTGTCCTTGCCGGGGCAACAGAACACCCGGTAGCAGAGGTCGATACACTCGTCGCTGCCTACGCCGAGAAAAATATTGTCGGCAGGGACTCCACGCAATTCCGCCAGGCGCTCCTTTACTTTCAGCTGGAGAGGGTCGGGATAGCGGTTGAGTCCGTCGATAAGCGAATTTTCGTTTGCGTCAAGCCATGCACGCGCCTCGCCGGTGTATTCGTTTCTGGCACATGTATATGGCGCGAGATTTAGTATGTTTGGCCGTACAAGCCGCTTTATAGTCTGGTCCATAGTGGAAGAAATCATTGGTTGCTTGATAATTTTTCGATGCGGAGTGTCATGGCGAGTTTATGAGCCATCAGGTCTTCATTTTCCGCCATCACCTCTACCGCTTTTCCTATCGACTTTATGCCCTCGGGAGAAAGACGCTGGAATGTTATGCGCTTGATGAAGCTGTCGGTGTTTACACCGCTATAGGCGCGTGCATATCCCGATGTCGGGAGGGTGTGATTGGTTCCTGACGCATAATCTCCGGCACTCTCGGGGGAGTATTCGCCGAGAAATACCGATCCGGCGTTGACTACCTTTCCGGCAAGCGACGCGGAGTCGGCATGATTGATGATGAGATGTTCGGGGGCATACGTGTTGCTAAATTCCATCATCTCGTCGTCATCGTGCATGAGTATGATGCGGCTGTGGCTGAGCGAGCGCATCATCATGTCGCGGCGGGGCAGTGTGTCGAGCATCGAGTCGATTACCTCCGGAAGTTGGCGGGCAAGTTGCGGGGAGGTGGTGAGCAATATCGACTGGCTGTCGGGTCCATGCTCTGCCTGTGAGAGGAAGTCGGCGGCTACAAACCGCGGGTCGGCATTGCTGTCGGCAATCACAAGCACTTCCGAGGGTCCCGCCGGCATGTCGATTGCCACGCCACGTCGCGCCGCCTGTTGCTTTGCCTCTGTCACATAGCGGTTGCCGGGACCGAATATCTTGTCGACGCGCGGCACCGATGCCGAGCCGAATGTCATTGCGGCTATCGCCTGCGCGCCACCGGTCTTGAATATACGGTCTACTCCGGCAAGACGGGCGGCATATAGGATGGCGGGGTGTACGGAGCCGTCGCGTCGCGGGGGAGTGCATAGCACTACTTCCGGGCATCCGGCGATTTTGGCGGGGATGGCGAGCATCAGCACAGTCGAGAAGAGCGGCGAGTTGCCTCCGGGGATGTATAGTCCTACGCGGTTTATCGCCACTGGGCGTTGTTCGCAATGTATGCCGGGGGCGGTTTCCACCGTTATTGTGTGAGGAAGCTGTGCGGCGTGAAATGCCGATATGTTTGCCGCCGCCTTGGCGATTGCCTCTTTAAGTTCCTGCGATATGGCGGCATCTGCCGCTTCCATTTCGGCGGCGGTCACTTCGAGACATTCCACCTCGGCTCCGGTAAACCGGCGTTCGTAGTCGCGCAGCGCGTCATCGCCGCATGAGGCGACTTCCTCCATGATTTTGCCCACGGCTTCCGATACCTCGGCTGCTTCTTCGGCAAGTGCCCTTACCGACAGGGTGCCCCAATCGGCGCGGGAAGGATATTCTATGATGTCCATAAGGCTAAAGTATCATTTTTTCGATATCAAGCGCCAGTATTCCTTCAGCACCGGCAGCTTTCAGTTTGCCCACGATTTCCCACAGACGCTTTTCTTCCAGCACAGAGTGTACCGAACACCAGTCGGCATTGGCGAGCGGAAGCACCGTAGGACTTTTCATTCCCGGTAGTATCGCGATAATCTCGTCGAGTTTCTCTTTGGGCACATTCATCAAGATATATTTTTTTCCGTCGGCAGCCTTTACCGCGTTGAAGCGGAAGAGCAGTTCGTCAAGAGCTTCCCGGCGTTCAGTGGAGAGGGTGCGGTCGGTCGCTTTTATCAATACCGCCTGGGAGTCCATTACATTTTCCACTTCGGCAAGATTGTTGCTTACAAGCGTGGAGCCCGACGACACGATGTCAAATATGGCATCGGCAAGCCCTATGCCCGGTGCTATCTCCACTGAGCCGGTGATTACGTGGATGTCGGCTTTTATGGCGTTGTTTTTCAGGAATTTTGCGAGTATTGCCGGATAGGAGGTGGCGATTTTCTTGCCGTTAAACCAGCTAAGCCCGGAGTATTCGATATGTTGAGGTATGGCGAGCGAGAGGTGACATCGGCTGAAGCCCAACTCTTTAATCACCTCTACATCTTTTTCTTTTTCCATCACCTCGTTAAGCCCTACGATGCCTATGTCGGCAGTGCCGTTTGCCACTGATTCTGGTATGTCGTCGTCGCGCAGGAATAGCAATTCTACAGGGAAGTTGCGTGCAGGCACGAGAAGTGTGCGTTTTACGGCTGTGAGCTTAATGCCCGATTCGGCAAGCAGTTCCATTGTCTCGTCATAGAGACGTCCTTTAGACTGCACCGCGATTCTAAGTCTGTTGTCCATATTATGTAAGAGTGTTTAGTTATGTATTCTTAAAAACAAAATAGCCGGCTTCCTGATTAGGAAGCCGGCGTGTATCGATGTTTCATCAGTGTTCAAAAAACGCATGATATCACGGCTTCCTCAGTGAAAGAGAAAGTGGTGATGATGATGCTTATTGATGCTGATGGCTGACATATTGTCTGTGTAATTTTGATTATATCGACAAAATTAGATTAAAAATTTCATAAATCCTAACATTTCGGTGGAAAAATTAATGAGAAATTTACAAAAAGTCGCTTGTCCGCTCCTGTGCAGGTTTCCGGAGCATGTCTTGATATTGCGCAAAAAATATGCTATATTTGTAGAGATAATTAACCTTTTTTACTGACAATCCTTATTTTGATGAACCGACTAACACTGTTGACAGCCGCTGTGCTGTCGCTATGCACTACGGCATTGGCATATGGTGCCGAAAAGATTAATTTTGACAATGACTGGAAATTTGCGTTTGGCAATGCCGCAGACCCTGCTAAGGATTTCGGCTGCGGAACCGAGTATTTCAACTATCTCACCAAGGCGGCGTCGATACATAACGAGGGCCCGTACTCTCCGAAGTTTGATGCCGGAAAGTGGGGCGTAGAGTGGACTCCCGTCACGCTTCCCCATGACTGGGTGGTCGACCTCCCTTTCAGCAAGGACGCAAGCCACAGCCACGGCTACAAGACCGTAGGCTATAAATATCCCGAGACAAGTGTGGGGTGGTACCGCAAGGAGTTCACCCTCCCTGCCGATGACCTTGGCAAACACGTTGCGCTGCGCTTTGACGGCATATTTCGCGATGCACGCATATGGGTCAACGGCTTCTATCTCGGCAACGAGCCGAGCGGCTACGCATCGCAGGTCTACGACATATCGGAATATCTCAATTACGGAGGCGACAATGTGGTTGCCGTGCGTGCCGACGCTTCTCTGGAGGAGGGATGGTTTTATGAGGGCGCGGGCATATACCGTCACGTGTGGCTCGAAAAGTCCGACCCGCTGCATGTCGCTCCGTTCGGCACATTTGTCCACGCCTCTACCGCCTATCCTTATGATACGGCCGAAGTGACCATAGAGACGACTGTCGACAACAAGGGCAATCTGCCTGCAGGCTATGAGTTGCGTCACTCTCTCATCGCACCTGACGGCACTGTCGCCGCCACTGCCGGGACGACCCGACAGGAGCTGTCGGCTAAGGAGAGCCGCCGCTCGGTGAGCAGCATGACGGTGGAGTCACCGGTGTTGTGGGATGTGGAGTCGCCGCGTCTTTATACGCTCGTGACCGAGGTGATGAAGGATGGCAAGGTGGTTGATGCCGATACTACGGTTACCGGTATACGCGACGCGCGCTTTGACCCCGACAAAGGTTTCATGCTTAACAACCGCCCGCTGAAACTTAAGGGTGTCAACATGCACCAGGACCACGCGGGAGTGGGGGCGGCAATACCCGACGCCCTGCAGGCTTACCGCTTGAGAGAGCTTAAAAAGATTGGTGTCAACGCTTACCGTTCGAGCCATAACCCTATGACTCCCGAGATGCTGGACGCATGTGACAGCCTCGGTATACTTGTGCTTGAGGAAAACCGCCTGTCGGGTATCAACGACGAGCATGTAAGGCTGCTGCGCCGCATGATAGAGCGCGACCGCAATCATCCGTCGATAATCGCCTGGAGCGTCGGCAACGAGGAGTGGGGGCTTGAGTGGAGTGATTTCGGCTCGCGTATCTCCGAGTCGATGCGTGAATATTGCCACCGTTTTGACCCGACACGTCCCATGTGTTTCGCCACCAGCGGCGGTCCGACGGTGCTTGTGCCTGCCGATATCGCCGGCTATAACTACATACTTCAGAATCCTGTCGACGAACATCGTAAAAACTACCCTGCGCGTATCGCGCTCGGCTCGGAGGAGACGACCGGATGTGGCACACGCGGCATATATTTCGATGACCGCGAAAATGGCAGGATGGCGGCTCATAACCGCTTCCCCAACGGTCGTGACAGCATAATGAACTGCATCGAGCGCGGATGGAAATTTTACGACGAGCGTCCGTGGCTTGCCGGACTCTTCTACTGGACAGGCTTCGACTATCGCGGAGAGCCCAACCCGCTTAAATTTCCTGCCACCGGCTCTGAGTTTGGCATACTCGACTATTGTGGATTTCCCAAGGATGAGGCATATTACCTCAAGTCATGGTGGACCGACGAACCGGTGTTGCACATATTGCCCCACTGGAATCTCGCGGGTCATGAGGGCGAGCCGGTACAGGTGTGGGTCTACAGCAACATGGATGAGGTGGAGCTGTCGGTCAATGGCAAGAGCCTCGGCCGTAAGGCTATGCCCCGCAACGGACATCTCAGCTGGGACGCCGTGTATCAGCCGGGACGCGTGACCGCCACAGGCTACAAAAACGGTAAGAAGGCTATGACGGCAAAGGTGGAGACCTCGGGAAAGGCTGCCGCAGTAACGGCTGAAGCCGACCGCAGTGTCATCGCTGCCGACAATGTAGACGTGGCTGTAGTCAACATACGTGTCAATGACAGTAAGAAGCGCTTTGTGCCCGATGCCTGCGTGACTCTCGACCTTGCCGTCGACGGTCCCGCGACGATAATCGGAGCCGGCAACGGCGACCCCGCATTCCGCGACGTGGAGCGTCCTGCCGACGGTGACCGCCACACATTCACCATAAAGACCTTCAACGGTCTCGCCCAGGTGCTTGTCAAGGCAGGAGCCGAAGCGGGCGACGCCACCCTTACTGTTTCAGGCGAGGGAATTGCACCGGCTAAAGTCGTCATTGCCACCCGATAATGGCGTGCAGCCCGATTACGTCCTTATTTCTTGCGAGTCATGTAATTAAATTGTAACTTTGCTCCGGTTTTTAACATATTAACAAAATGTCTACCTATACAGAAGACCAACGTAAAGTGACCACCCACCGCCTCTCGGAGATGAAGCAGCGCGGTGAAAAAATCGCGATGCTTACAGCCTACGATTATTCGATGGCAAAGCTTATCGACGAAGCAGGAATGGATGTGATCCTTGTAGGTGATTCAGCCTCTAACGTGATGGCGGGAAATATCACCACCCTGCCTATCACCCTCGACCAGATGATATACCATGCCAAGTCAGTGGTGAAAGGCGTGAAAAGGGCGCTTGTGGTTGTCGACCTTCCTTTCGGAAGCTATCAGGGCAACAGCAAGGAGGCTCTTGCATCGGCTGTGCGCATCATGAAGGAGAGCCATGCCGAGGCAGTGAAGATGGAAGGCGGCTCGGAGATACGCGAGTCAATCGAGCGTGTGCTCTGCGCCGGTATACCGGTGATGGGTCATCTCGGGCTTACCCCGCAGTCAATCAATAAATTTGGCACCTATGCGGTGCGTGCCAAGGAAGAGGCGGAAGCAAAGAAGCTTATCGAGGATGCAAAGATGCTCGAAGAAATCGGCTGTTTTGCCCTCGTGCTTGAGAAAATACCCGCACAGCTTGCCACACGCGTTGCCTCTGAGGTGAGCATACCTGTAATCGGTATCGGTGCCGGCGGCGGTGTCGACGGTCAGGTGCTGGTGATGCACGACATGCTCGGCATCAACAAGGGTTTCTCGCCTCGCTTCCTTCGCCGTTACGCCGACCTGTCCACGGTAATCAACGATGCCGTTGCCCACTATATCGACGACGTGAAGACCCGCGATTTCCCCAACGATAAAGAACAATATTAAACGTCCGGCATAATCCGGTCATCCTATCAAGGTCGCGCTTACCGGCGCGGCCTTTTTTTGTATCTATATATATGATAATCCCGGATGTCGCATCGCGGCACCCGGGATTATATGACGATTACTATATCTGTATCGTATTACCAGATTACTACCTGCTCTTCAGCGGGACGGTACATCTTGTCGCCTTCCTTGATGCCGAATGCCTCGAAGAAGGGGGTGATGTTGCGGAGAGTCACGTTGACACGGTTTTCACCGAGTGAGTGAACGTCGCCTGTAGTGAGTGAGCGTATCTCCTCGGGACGGATGTTGCCTGCCCAGATGTTGGCATAGTTGAGGTAGAACACCTGCATCGGGTCGAAGCCGTCGATTTTTGCAGAGTCGGCGGTGATGTCTACGCCCTTTTTCTTCTGCGAGTCAAGGAAAGCTGTGCGTGACACACGCAGACCGCCCTGGTCGGCGATGTTTTCGCCAAGTGTGTACTGGCCGTTGGCATGGAGACCGGGGAGCACCTCAACCTCGTTAAACTGAGCTACGAGACCCTGTGCCATCTTGTCAAACGCCTCCTTGTCTTCCGGAGTCCACCAGTTGATCATGTTTCCTTCAGCGTCGAAGTTGCAGCCCTGGTCGTCAAATCCGTGGGTCATCTCATGACCGATTACCACGCCGATACCGCCGTAGTTTTCAGCATCGCTTGCCTCGGCATCGTAGAAGGGTGCCTGGAGGATACCTGCGGGGAACACGATTTCGTTGGCAAGGGGATTGTAGTAGGCGTTGACAGTCTGCGGAGTCATACCCCATTCGGTGCGGTCAACGGGCTTGCCCCACTTTGCGTATTCCTCTGCCTGATGCCACATGCCTACGTTGTGCATATTTTCGTAATATGACAGCTTGGGGTCGATGTTCATGGTGGTGTAATCTTTCCACTTGTCGGGATAGCCGATTTTAACGGTAAACGCGTTAAGCTTCTTGATGGCGTTGAGCTTGGTGTCGTCGCTCATCCAGGGAAGATTGATGATATGCTTTCCGAGGGCTGTGCGAAGGTTTTCCACAAGTCCGATCATATACTGCTTTGACGACTCGGGAAAATACTCCTCGACGTAGAGCTGCCCGACAGCCTCGCCGAGTGCGCCTTCAGTAGCGCCGAGTGCGCGCTTCCAGCGGGGACGCTGCTGCTCCACGCCACTGACCACCTTTGAAAATTCAAATGCGGTGTCGGTAAACTTGTCGGAGAGCTTCGATGCGGCCTGTGCCACATATTTCCATAGATAGTAGTCTTTGATTTCGCGGTCGGTAAGTGCGCCCATGAGATTGTTTGCCTGAGCCACAGAGCTAAGCTCGGTCACGATTACGGTCTCGGGCGACTCGATGCCCATGGTTTCGATAAAGAAGCGGTCCCAGTTTACATTGGGATACATCTCTTTAAGCTGGGCGAAAGAGCGCGGATTGTACATCGCGGGGATGTTGCGGCTCTGTTCGCGTGTCCATGCCGAGTCGGCAAGCGCGGTCTCGATTTTCATCACGTTTTTCATGATGCGGTTGGCATCTTTCTTCGAGTAGCCGGCATTTTGCATCTGCTTCACGATGAGCTTTTGGTAGGCTTCGCGTACTTCCTTGTTGCGCTTGTCGTTGAGCAGGTAATAGTCGCGGTCGCCAAGACCCATGCCGCCGCCGCTTACATACATTGCATACTCGGTGCTGTTGGCGAGGTCTTCCATCGGTCCCGCACCGAAGAAGGGGCTTGCATAGTTGCCATGCATCCAGAGGAAGAGGTCTTCCATCCCTTCGTGGGGAGTAGTCTCGATTTTCTTAAGGTCGGCGAGGATAGGCTTTGCGCCCTCTGCGTTGCGACGTACCGAGTCCATCGCCTGAGAGTAGATTGTCCACACCTTGAAAGCCACTGTTCCCGGCTCGGGATTGGTCTTTCCGAGGTTTAGCACGATGTTCTTTACCCTTACTTCCGATGAGTCGTTGAGAGTGTCAAAGTTGCCGTAGCGGGCATGTTCGGCAGTGAGGGGATGTGCTTCCTGCCAGCCCTTGTTGACATGCTTGTAAAAATCGACCGAAGCTGGGGTCGAATTGTCAAAGTAGGCGGGGTTGAGGCTCTTGAGGTGCTCTTCAGCCGATGCCGAAAGAGAGATACCGCAAGCCACACCCAGCGCAAGTAAAATTTTTGTTGATTTCATGTTGATGAAATATAATTGGTTGTAGTTGCTTTTTATTACATTTTGTGATGAAACTGTAAGCGACTGCAAAAGTACTCATTCTTTCTTAAATCACCGCGATATTTACAGGTTTTAAGTCTATCGTTGCAATCGGTCAGATGGCTGACGTGGATTTTCCGGAAAATGATTGATGATTCCTGTCGGAAACATTCGCTTAGGGCGTTGTTGTCCGTAGGTATCGCTACGCTCAACCTACGGCTAAATTTGGATTATCCCCGCTTGCGGGGATAACGCTGTGGCAACCAATTGATGGCTGACGTGGATTTTCCGGAAGATGATTGATGATTCCTGCCGGAAACATTCGCGCAGGGCGTTGTTGTCCGTAGGTATCGCTACGCTCAACCTACGGCTAAATTTGGATTATCCCCTCAAGCGGGGATAACGCCGCGGTAACCAATTGATGGCTGATGTGGATTTTCACGGGAAAATGATTGATGATTCCTGCCGGAAACATTCGCGCAGGGTGTTGTTGTCCGCAGGTATCGCTGCGCTCAACCTACGGCTAAATTTGGATTATCCCCTCAAACGGGGATAACGCCGTGGCAACCATCCGATTCCGTTCACGGGGATAACGCTGCGGAATTAAATCGATTCCCGCAGGGATAATCCTTGTGTAGCCGGGGGTTGAGCGCAGCGATACCCCCGGAAAGGTCGTATCCCGGAAATTGTTTCCCGCAGGGAATCATCTGTTTCTTTTTGCGCCTTGTCGTTATCTCTCTTGTGGCAATGACACAATATGCTGCGCTCTCACCGTTGATGATATATGGGAATGATTATAAATTATCTACGCTGTTTTTGAGGTTGAAAACGGTATTCTGAGGTCACATGCTGCCGGCTGCTAAATTGTATAATGCTATCAATATAAGGTAGATGCCTACCCATAACTCCCATTTTCTGAAGCC
>CAJTSK010000043.1 GCA_910578835.1 uncultured Muribaculum sp. | reverse complement strand
GCTATAATCTTTGGCTGTGAAAAATTTATTTCCCCACTGATTTTCTACTGAGCCATAAGTCCACGTTCATTGATTGCATTCAGAGCCTCTCCGCGGGCGATACAGTCGACATCGCATCCCGATAAATGAAGGAAGGCGGCAATGCTGCCGCCTACTCCTCCAGTCCCGAAGACAAGATATTTCATCAGTTAATGTACTTGGTGATTTTTTCTTTTATTTCAGCCATCTCTGTCGGGTCAAGCGTCATTTTAGGCTTTGAGAAGTTCATGTCGCCCTCGGTGGTGATGGGCACAAGGTGTATGTGGGCATGTGGCACTTCAAGTCCGATTACCGTCACGCCTATGCGCTCGCAGGGGAGGGCTTTCTTCATGGCAAGTGCCACTTTTTTTGCAAAAAGCTGAAGGGCGGTGTACTCTTCGTCGCTCAAGTCAAAGAGGTAGCTGACTTCCTTTTTGGGAATCACGAGTGTGTGACCCGGAGCTACCGGATTGATGTCAAGAAAAGCATAATGCTTGTCATCTTCGGCGATTTTGTAGGAGGGAATCTCGCCGGCGACTATTTTGCTGAAGATTGTAGCCATAACGTTATGATTAGAATGATATTTCAAGAATTTCAAACTTTGCAATACCTGCGGGAATCTTTACTTCCACAACATCGCCCACCTTGTGACCGAGAAGAGCCTGAGCTACCGGGGTGCTTGATGCGAGTTTCTTTTCCTTGAGGTTTGCTTCGCTGTCGGCAACGATTGTGTATTCTACAGTCATTCCATTGGCGACATTCTTGATTTTTACTTTATTTAATATCTGTATGATTTCTGTATTGAGCTGACTTTCGTCAAGTATGCGGGCGTTTGCCACAAGGTCTTTCAGCTGTGAAATTTTCATTTCCAATAGACCCTGTGCTTCTTTGGCGGCATCATACTCGGCATTTTCCGACAGGTCACCCTTGTCGCGTGCCTCAGCTATTGCACGTGATATTTCCGGACGCTTAACTGTTTCAAGATAAGCGATTTCATCCATTTTCTTTTTGTACCCCTCGCGGGTCATGTAAGTAATCGCCATGATTAATGGTTTTGTTTGATGGTTTAGTAAATGAGTAAAAAAGAAAGAATCTCGACCATTGGGCGAGACCCCTTTAATAAAATTCCTTGTAATGTTTACGATGCAAAGATAGTGAATATTTTTGTCAAAGCGCTTTATCGCTGTATGTTTTTAAACATCTTTAAAAAATTTCAGAATAGGGCGAAGTAAAATGTGGATGCCCCTGCCTCCTTTGCGCGTATAATGGTATGCGAGGCGGTAAATTATATTTTTTACGGCGTTTTTCTCCCTTCCTGTGACTTCACCGAGCAACCTTGCGCCTTGTGGCGACCCTTCGCGTGAGTATAAGGCTGCGAGCACGATACGCCGAAGTTCTATAGCTCCTGCCTGATAGCCTGCGGCTGTAAGCGTCTGTTCGATGAGATTAAGCGAATGCTCCCATTTTTGCGGGGTCGCCGAGTAAGATGTTCCGGTTATTGACTCTGCAAGGCGGTGCATTGTTACCGAAACATTGTTGTCGATTTTCTTGCATTTCGGGTGGTTGACAAGCATGCGGAATCCGAGTTCAAAGTCATTCCATGCAAGAGCATCGGGATTCCAGCAGCCAGCCTTGCGGAGAAATGATGACTTTACCGCATAGCGTTGGGTCGAAAGTATGGCGTTGAACGAGTGGCGAAACATCATGTCGCTGTCGGCAAACGGATGTCGCTTTTTGCTGCCGTCGAGTTCGAGCGATATTATGTCGCGTCCCACAATGTCAAGTAGCGGGTCGGCGCGAAAGGTGTCGGCAAAATCCTTTACATGGTTGGGCGACATGAGGTCGTCAGAGTCAAAAAACATCACGTAGGGTGTAGTGACCGATTCAAAGCCTTTGTTGCGTGCCGCCGCCGCACCCGGGATGGGCTCGCTCAATACGGTGACAGCAAAGTCGGGGGAGTCATGCAGCTTCGCCCATTCGGTCACAACAGCCAGGCTGTTGTCGGTCGAGTTGTTGTCAACGATAATCAAGGCGAGGGGGCGCTCGGTCTGTGCGGCGATGGAATCGAGTGTGGCGGTGACTACCATGCCACGGTTGAATACAGGCACTACTATTGATATGTCAGGGCTTATATTGTCCATGGTGTGCCGGTTAAAGAAGGTTCAACATTTTCAGTGAGAGTTTCCAGGCTATGTCATTGATTGACAATAGCTGTAAAATGCGTGTTTTGACCTTCCGGGGAGCACCGGTCTTTTTATACCATTTCAAAACATCATCTCTCATCTCGCGGTTGCATAGACGGAATGCCTGAGTCATGATGAAGTGGAGCCGGTCGGAATATTGCACATGGAGTGCAGAGTCAGGAAGATGGTTCTGCTCTTGTATATAATATAGCAGTTTTATTGTCGACATATAAAACCGGAAAGTCTTTTCCATATTGCCGCGTGACATCACCGACGGCTTGCCAACGCTGTAAGATAGCGTGACATCGGGTATATATGCCACTTTTCCATCGCGTGACAGCGATGAAGTTATCTGCAGGTCCTCACACATAAACTGCTTGTCGCGGAACAGGCTCGTGTCGGCGGTGTAGCATTTCATTAGGGCATCGCGGCGAAACATTGCCGTGCAGAGATGTATGAGCGGTCCGTGGATGTCATTGAGTATAGGCAGGAACAATTCGCCTTTTTCTGATACCAGTTTGAGATATTGGTTATGATACACTTCTGCCCGGGAAGGCCGGGTAATGCCGGTAGGCTCGTCATAATATTGCCATGCTGTGTGTACTATGGTTATTTCCGGGTCGGAATCGAGAATATCGGCTTCTTTCTGTAGTTTATACGGGTCAATCCAGAAGTCATCGCCCCCGCAGTCGGCAAGATACTCGCCACGTGCCTGAAGAATGCAGTCATAATAATTGTCAAGCAGCCCCTTGTTGGGGTTGTTGGCAAATAGACGTATTATGCCGGGATAGCGAGCCTCATAGTCGCGGCACACCGCGAGCGTGCCGTCGGTAGAGCAGTCTTCCCCCACGATTATTTCAAAAGGGAAGTCACACTTCTGTGCAAGTATGGAGTCAAGTGTGCGCCCGATCAGTTTCTCTTGGTTATAAGTGAGTACTATTACCGATACTTTTGGCTTGCAGTCAGTCATGGCTTTTTTATTAATCCTGCAACTTCTTTTGCAAATTCTCTCCTGAGTGTCTCGCCGTCAAATCGATTCTCCCACCGCTCGCACGCAGCCTGTTTCATCCGTGTCATGGTTGTGTCATCGCCAAGATACGGCGTGACCTCCCTGACTATTTCTTCGGGTGAAGCATCGGGTGATACGAGGAGTCCGGTGTCGGCAGTAAACATATCGGGCACACCGCCTACTTTTGTCGCTATCACCGGCACTCCATATGAAAAAGACTCACATATGGTAATCGGTGATCCTTCCGACTCGCTTAGCAAAAGTGTCCAGTCAATGATCTCTTCGTGATAGATGCGGTGGATTTCATTATTGGAAAGCTTGCCTTTGAGGTCTATCTCAAGATTTGCCGGCAATATGCCGGAGTTACATTTATGGCGCAGCTCTTCCATCTGAGATCCGTCTCCTGCATGTATCCATTTTACGGCAATGGCTGGATGGGATAGCGCGAGCGATTTTACAAATTCAAGATTAGAAAGCACTCTCTTTTCGGGTGACACGCGTGCTGTCGAAAAGATGGTTACGGCATTGTCGGCAGAGGAGTGGCAGCGGGTTATAAACTGTCTGTCGCTCTTGACTGAACCGAGCAATCTCAAGTGCATCTTATCGCGGTGACCGGGATACAGATTGTCGATGTAGTCCAATCCCGCCTGCGATACCGGATAGAGTGCCGTTATGCGTGAAAGGGTCAAATCACGTACTGTGCCCAGGCGATATTTTCCATACCGGGTGTCATAGATATCATATCCATGGGCGCGGCTTATGAATGTACATCGCATTTCCGAAAGTGCCGCTGTGGCGTAGTCAAACCAGAATGTGTAATAGACCGTTGACTCCGGGTCAAGATTCCAGCGTCGTGCCACCTGCTTCAACATCTTTCGATGAGTCGCCACATTCACGCAGAACAGTGATTTGTCGATGAAGCGTTTAAGCGAGTCACTTTCGCGTGCTATGCTCCTGTATTTGCCAAGAAGATATGGCGACAGCAGGTAAGGCAGCTTGCTTGGCTTGAAGCGGGAGTAAAGATGTCGTGCTATAGTGTAATCGACTGTGACGTTCGGTAGGTTGATGTCGGCAACTTCGCCTATCAGTAACATCGGCACGATTATCACCCGGTCAAATTCACGACTCAACGCTTTCACTTCGGGAGTCACGAATACCTCTTCTGTGACCGAATCCGAAGGGAAAGCGGTGGTTATCAGTACTACATTGCGTAGCATTCTGCCTTTTTCCGATTAAAGGTGAGCCGCAATGTCGCTGCCTATTGCCGTCACGTCAGTGACGCGCTTGGCAAGTTCGCCGTTAGCGATGATGAATGTAGCGGGGAGCGCCTGTACATTGTATTTCATGAGCAGGTCGACACCGTTGGTCGAAGGGTTGTAGACTGTAATCCATGGAAGGTTTTTGGCTGATTGTTTCCACTGGAACTCATCTTCGTCAAGACCAATCTGGTATATTTCAAGACCGCTGTTATGATATTTTTCGTATGCTTTAGCCAGTTCGAGGTTATAGGCGGGTGACCAGTCGGCAAGGTAGGCGGTGAAGTTGAGTACCACTACCTTGTTACGGTTTACCACGTCAGAGAGGGTGTGGGTGGCACCTGTGTTATCGGTCAGTACAATGTCAAAAAATCCTATCTCGGTGGCGTGAACCGTATCTGTCGGCTCTGATGAACGGGTCGACGGGCGATGTGCGAGATACAGCGCGCGGAGGTAGCGAGTGCGCGGGTCGGTGGGTCGGTACTGGTCGAAGGCGTTTGCCACAGCTCCGATTACCTTGTTGTCGCGGCGGTTGTCAGGATTGAATATGCGCTTGCCGTTAATCTGCTTGTTGATGATATAATAAGATACTATTCCGGCAGGGTCGGCTATAATCATGCCTCCCAGTTCGCGTTTCAACAGCGAGTCGGCTGCAGCATTATTCATGTCTTTTTTAGCTGCAATTTCGCGTATGCGGTTGTCAACCGACATTAACATGTCGGCGGCAGTGGAGCCTGAGATGTTATAATCGGAGTCAAAGTTGTCGGCGTTTGCCGTCACGGTTACGGTCTCGGTGCTGTCAATAGGGAAATATATGCTTTTGTCACCGAGAGACAGACGGTATATGTCGGGGTAGCCTGCCGCAACGCGACTATACTGAAAATCTCCGTTGTCATTAGTCATGATGGTATCAAGAGTGTACCATCTTCCATTGTCGGATGCCTGGACAAAGAGCGTCGTTTTAGAGGCGTTTTCAATGTTTCCGTCAAGATTCCATTTTTTTTCAGAATTGCAGGAGAAAAACATTAATCCGGCAGAAGCAAGTGATAAGATAAGTAAATTCCTCATAATAATTGGTAGCCTTTTTGTTGTGTGTGCAAATATACTATTAAAATATCATTTATTATTAAATCCGGCTTTAACTTTTTGTTTCAGTACCCGATTTAATTAAGTTTTCCAGATGTCGGATAGCAGCATATCCGCTTTGGATAGCCTCGGCATAGTGGTTGTGGATGGCTTTAACTGATGCTGAGTCGTCAGCATCACCGCGCACGGCATAAAAGTCGGCGTGCCGGCAATCTTTGTCGCCGTCAATGCCAAATCCTACCATCGCCTTTCCGTCGAAATCTTTCAGCGCGTCGGTTTTTCTCATACGGTCAAGCGCCGATACGCTCTCGACCCAGCGGTGTATGATGGCTTCAAGAGCTGCCACGGTTATGTCTTCAAATGGCTGGCTGTAGCAATCGGCAAAGTTTTCAACTACAAAATCCCATGTAAACTCGGCATGGTGGCTGTCAGCTTCAATGAATGCCGCGGCAAGGTCGTCAAGCGTGGTGATGTCACCATTGACTACACGGGCGCATATTTTCTCTATTTCCGATTTCGGAACAATCATACCGGCTATGTCAATCCATTTCGACACGTCGGCTGATTTTCCCGGTCTTAGTTGTTCCGACAAGGAGAGATTATCCATATCTTTGAGTGATAGTACCTTATTTACCACAGTCATGCCCATGAAATAATCGACACCGAGGGCATACATCTGTCGTCCTTTGCTTATCGATGTTGTCTTCAGCTCAATGTTGCGCGCAATGGCTGTCGCGGGATCACGCTCATAGTCGTTAAGGAAGTTGATGGCGTTGTACATGAGCGATGTCGTGACAGGATTGAGCCCGTCATAATTGATTATGTCAAGACGTGGCAATTCTTGGCTTCGCCCATCGCGGCTTTTCCATTTCAGGATGTCGCGTATGGTGCCTGCGGTAGAAAGATTGGCTCCGGGTATCACGAGAGTCTTTCCTTCGGCGGCTACGACATAGGAATAAGGGAGATCTGACGTGTCGGGATGATTGTAGTGGCTTCCGGTGACTAATGAAAAGTAACCGAATCTCGCCGGCCACATTATATATGTGTTGCTGCCGGTCTTGCTGCCGCGCGCCATGATTCCCTGATGCACGGGTCCTGTCTTATACAGGTGGTTGCTCTGATTGGTACACGACCCGGCGTTGAAGAAAGAGAACATGCCTCCTATGAGGAGCGTGGATTTATGCATCGACACTGTGTGAGGGCCGGCAAATATTGCTGCCGCCTCACCGCATTCGAGTGAGCAGTTGCTGAATATAAGGGAGTCGTGGGCTATAAAGCCGTTGCTTACACAGCTTGCCTGCCCGATAAATACATTTTTTACAATTGAATTTTTGTCAAGCTTTGCCTCGGAGGCAATGATAAAATGCTCGGCTATAACACCGGGCCCTATAAATGCTTTCTTGCCTACCGTGCCATCCCAAAGCAGGGAAGTGCCGTTGGCGTAAGACTCTTTTTCAAAGTTGACATCGGTCACAGAACCCACGTTGGTAAGCTTGGCATGTTCCCCGATTACACCTTTCGTGGTTTTCTTGGTGGCGGCATATGCTTTCACCATCTCTTTGAGTTTTCCGACAAGTGGCAGGTTGTGGCGGTACATAGCTATGAGATAGGCAATCTGCGCGGTCAGCCCGTCATATATGGGCACACTTCTGCCTCCGGTTTCATCCAATACGTTGACTTCAGTGCCGTTGCCAAATGCCCGCGAGCCGGTACAGATGACCGAACCTACGTTTGATATATAGGCATGGTCGTCAATACGGTAATTCATTATGCACTCGGCTACATGTGATATGTGTACATTGTCGCCTACCGTGCAGTTTTGCAGCGTTGCGTCATAGATGCCGGGTTGTGCGATGAATCCTGCAGTGCCAATCACCGGTTCGTCAGTAACGCCGAGAAAAATCTCGCCCGAAAAATTAGTCCGGACATAGCATTTAGGATTAAATCCATCCTTTACTTTCACATTATTCCAGTCAGAGGCACGACAGCCGTTATGGTGTAATGTCGCTATCTCTTCCGGTGTTATTGCGCGATAGCTCATAATGATTGGTTGTAATACGGTTATTTGGTGTTGTCGGGAGTGGCATTATCTTCCTCGTCATATTTCTGGAAGAGGAAATCATTGTATGGGAAGCGTGTCATATGGACCTCTTTTGCCTTTTCGTAGATAAGGGCTTTGAGTTCGTCGATGTTTATCTGCTTTTTGGCGGAGATAAACACGCAGTTGTCGTTCATCTTTGCCATCCATGTGGCTTTGAGTTCATCAAGCGAGATGTTTTCTTTTGTCGCGGGGGTAAGGTCGTCGGCATCTTTGGGCTTGTAGGTGAATGCGTCGATTTTGTTAAACACGACAATGTGTTTTTTGTCATTGTTTTCTCCGCATATCTCGTTGAGAGTCTTTTCTACAATTTCAATCTGCTCTTCAAATTGTGGATGGCTTATGTCGACAACGTGTACAAGTATGTCGGCATCTCTTACCTCGTCAAGAGTCGACTTGAAGGAGTTTACAAGATGGGTCGGGAGCTTGCGGATGAAACCTACGGTATCGGTAAGGAGAAATGGCAGATTGTCGATTATCACCTTGCGTACTGTTGTGTCGAGCGTGGCAAAAAGCTTGTTTTCGGCAAATACGTCGCTCTTGCTCAGAAGGTTCATAAGCGTGGATTTGCCTACGTTGGTATAGCCGACGAGTGCAATGCGGGTAAGCTTGCCTCGGTTTTTACGCTGTATCGACTTTTGCTTGTCGATGCTTTCAAGCTCTGCTTTCAGACGCGAGATTTTGTCAAGTATGATACGGCGGTCGGTTTCTATCTGGGTTTCACCGGGACCGCGCATACCGATACCGCCTCGCTGACGTTCGAGGTGAGTCCACATGCGGGTGAGTCGCGGTAGCAGATACTGGTATTGCGCAAGCTCTACCTGGGTCTTTGCATTGGCAGTCTGTGCGCGCTTTGCAAATATGTCCAGGATAAGGCTTGTACGGTCAAGAATCTTTACCTGTAACTCGCGTTCGAGGTTTGCCACCTGCTTGGTCGACAGGTCGTCGTCGAAGATGACAAGCCCTATATCGTTGTTTTCAACATACTCTCTTATTTCATCAAGTTTACCCTTGCCGACAAAAGTGCGTGGATTTGGGTAGTCGACACGTTGCAGGAACTTTTTTTCAGTTACAGCCCCTGCGGTATCAGCAAGAAATTCAAGCTCGTCAAGATATTCATTGGCTTTGGCTTCATTCTGCTGAGGCGTGATAAGACCTACAAGCACAGTCTTTTCTGATGTTTCCTTGCTTATGATGTTTTCTTTCATCGGTTCAATAGTTCTTTGTATTCTTTTGGTTGGTTAATGAGCCGCAGCCCCTCGTTGTAGATGGGGTTGAGCTTATTCATTATGCGGAAATACGAACTGTTTTCGTATATGTCACGGGCGAGAAGCGCCTTGACCAATGTGCGCATATATTCGCTGCTCCGGGCATACTGCTCTTCGTTAAACTCGATGTCGGCTTTTGTGGCATGCTCGATAATTTGCTGCATTATCTCGGGCGATACTTCAAATTTGTCGACAAATTTCTCTTCGTCAGGGTATTGGCTCTTTATTTTCGCGCGGTTAGCATCGAGATATTGTAATACCCATTTATAAATCACTCCCTTGGCAAGCACGTCGCGGTAATATGGCGTGTACCAGGTGGTGTCAAGCGGCACGAAGCGGTCGGGCATTATGCCACCGCCGCCATACACGGGACGATGGGTTTTCAGCGTCTCATATTTAAGCGAGTCGGGGAGATGTATTGAGTCGGAGTGCATGAACTCGCCCGATTCATAGCGGTGTTTCATGTCGCTATGATAGTCGTCGGTATTGCCCTTGGTGTAAGGCTTCTGGATGCATCTGCCGGAGGGGGTGTAATATTTTGATATGGTAAGGCGTATCATCGAGCCGTCGGGAAATGGGAAGGGGCGCTGTACAAGTCCCTTGCCGAATGTGCGCCTGCCCACAATCGCGCCGCGGTCATGGTCCTGGATGGCTCCGGAAAGAATCTCGCTTGCCGATGCCGAATAGTTGTTGACCAGTACTACGACCCTGCCGTCGGTGAAGTCACCGTCTTTTTCTGCTACATATTTGAAGCTCGGCGAGCGGGGAGCGTCGGTATATACAATAAGGTCTCCTTTTTTAAGGAAATGGTTGGCAAGCTCCTGTGCGGCGTTGAGGTAGCCGCCGCCGTTGTCCTGAAGGTCGATGATAAGATTCTTCATGCCTTGGCGACGTAGCTTGCCTATTGCCTCGCTGAACTCTTTGGGGGTCTTTTCAGCAAATTGCGATATCCTGATATAACCGGTTGTGGGGTCGGCCATGTAGGCTGCATCAACACTGTAGATGGGTATGTCGTCGCGGGTGATGCAGAAGTCTATCAGATGATCGACTCCTTGACGGAGCACCTTTACATTGACAGTCGAGCCTTTGGGACCGCGCAACCGCTTCATGACATCGGAATTTTTCATCTTCACGCCGGCTATCAGCGTGTCGTTGACCTCGATGATGCGGTCGCCGGGGAGTAGCCCGACTTTCTCCGATGGTCCGCCGGCGATAGTCTGTATTACATACAGTGTGTCGGTGGACGCCAGGTTAAACTGTATGCCTATGCCGCTGAAATTACCAAGAAGCGGTGCGTTAAGCTCCCTGGTTTCCTCGGGAGTTGAGTAGAGGGAGTGGGGGTCAAGCGTTTTCAGCATTGCCTTTATCGCTTCATCAACAATGGTGTCGCGATTGACAGAATCCACATAGTAATTGGATATTATGCCCTCGGCGTATTGCAGCTTGCGGTCGGGAGTGAGCTCAAATGCCGCCATCCGCAGCGCAATCATTGCCATCAGGGCAAAAGTAAACGGATATAGTAGTTTTTTCATGCTGGTGCTATTCGGGATGTTGTATTGATTCTGAATCGGGGACAAACTGGCTTATGTCGTAGCCGCAGCGGTCAAGGTCGCGAACCATCGTCGAACTGACATATTGCAGCTCGGGCAACGTGTAGAGCAACACGGTTTCGATACCCGATATGCGGCGGTTGGCATAGGCAAGGTTACGTTCATATTCGTAGTCGGCTACAGTCCTGACTCCGCGGAGAATGAAGTCGGCGTTATGCTTGCGGGCTATGTCTACGGTAAGTCCGTCATAACTTACCACCTCCACTCGCGGCTCGTCGGCCATCACTTTCTTTATGTGGCGCACACGCTCTTCTGTGGGTTTGTAGCAGCGTTTTGCGTCATTGATGCCGACTGCGATTATGATTTTGTCAAATATCTTCAACCCGCGTTCGACTATCGACATGTGACCGATGGTAAACGGGTCAAATGTGCCCGGGTAGACAGCTATTCGTTCAAGAGATTTCTGAGTCATCTTCTACTACGAGATTATCAATAATAAAATTCTGGCGTTCAACCGTGTTCTTGCCCATATAGAATTCGAGCAGTTCGCCTACTGCATCTTCTTTTCTGAGCGTCACGCGGTCAAGCCTTATGTCAGGTCCAATGAACCCGCGGAATTCTTCAGGCGATATTTCGCCAAGTCCTTTAAACCTGGTGATTTCTGCGTTGGCACCGAGCTTGTTGATGGCGGCTACGCGTTCCTCTTCATTATAACAATAATAAGTCTCATCAGTTGCTCCTTTGACCCCTTTTTTGCCGATACGGCGTGTGGTTTTTCCGTTTCTTACACGGAACAGGGGTGTCTGAAGCACGTAGACATGCCCTTTCTTTATCAAGTCGGGGAAAAATTGCAGGAAGTATGTAAGCAGCAGAAGCCTGATGTGCATGCCGTCGACATCGGCATCAGTGGCGATTATCACCCGGTTGTAGCGTAAATCGTCGATGCTCTCTTCTATGTTGAGCGCCGCGCGTAGTAGCGCAAATTCATCGTTTTTATACACATCCACCAGTGGCATGCCGTAAGTGTTGAGCGGCTTGCCTCGCAGTGAGAATACCGCCTGGGTGTCGACATCGCGTATCTTGGTGATTGAGCCTGCCGCCGAGTCTCCCTCGGTGATGAATATCGACGATGCAAGCTTTTTGTCTTCATCGCCTTTTGCATCCGACAAGTGGGTGCGGCAGTCAAGGAGTTTTTTGTTATGGATGGCAAATTTCTTTGTCTTTTCGCGTACCGCTTTTGTTACACCTGCCATAGCCTTGCGCTCGCGCTCGTTTTCCTGCACCTTTTTTAGCAGTATGTCGGCGCTTGTAAGGTCGATATGCAGGTAATTGTCAAGCTCTTTCTTGATGAAATCGCCTATGAATTTTGCCACTGTAGGACCGTTGGGTCCAATGTCGCGTGAGCCGAGTTTGGTCTTGGTCTGCGATTCAAATACCGGTTCTTCAACCTTGATGGATATTGCGGCTACCATGCCTCCGCGTATGTCGGAATACTCGAAGTTTTTACCGAAATACTCCTTTATGGTGCGCGACACCGACTCTCTGAATGCGGTGAGGTGGGTTCCTCCCTGGGTGGTATGCTGTCCGTTGACAAATGAGTAATACTCTTCGCCAAACTGCTTCGTGTGGGTGATTACCGCCTCGATGTCATCGCCCTTCAGGTGGATGATGGGGTATAGAGGCTCTGTTGTCAGATTTTCTTTAAGCAAGTCGAGCAATCCGTTGCGGGAATAATAACGTTTGCCGTTGAGGTAAATCGACAGCCCGGTGTTGAGGAAGGTGTAATTTTTTACAAGCTGCACGATATACTCCTCGTGATATTTGTAATCGCGGAATATCGTGTTGTCGGGCGTGAAGCACACACTGGTGCCGTTAGGCTCGTCGCTTGTCACGATGCCGCTGTCGCTCAACATGCTTCCGCAGCTGTATTCGATTGTGCGTGCCTGTCCGTCGCGTGTACTGGTTATGGTGAAGTCGGTCGAGAGGGCGTTGACCGCCTTGATGCCTACGCCGTTGAGACCCACCGATTTCTTGAAAGCCTTTGAGTCATACTTCGCTCCCGTGTTCATCTTTGACGACACGTCGATTACCTTGTCGAGGGGAATACCGCGTCCATGGTCGCGCACAGTGACCGTCGTTTCCGTTACGGTGACGTCAATCTGTTTGCCGAAGCCCATCATATACTCGTCAATGGCATTGTCGAGCACTTCCTTTACAAGTACGTAAATACCGTCGTCATTCTGGGTTCCGTCGCCAAGTTTACCGATATACATACCGGGGCGCAGGCGGATATGCTCCTTCCAGTCGAGGGTTTTTATATCTTCGCCTGAATAGTTGACGGGTTTGTTATCGTTTTCTTCTTCCTGTAATGTGATGTCGGTGATGTCACTCATGTTGCGTAATCAAGGCTTTTTAAGATTATTCTTACAAAGTTACAAAAAAGTGACAAATAATGCAAATCTAAAGATTTAGCCCGTTTAGCACATGGATATAAGTGGCGATTGCCTCCCTGATTTCATCGGAGAAGATATACTCGTCGGCGGTGTGGGAGCGTGATGATTGCCCGGGACCTACTTTTACCGATTGCCAAGGCATTAGTGCCTGATCGCTTAATGTCGGGGAGCCAAACGGTGTAAACCCCAGGATTTCAAGGCGTCTTACCACCGGATGGTCGGGGGCTATACGGGAGGGGTTCAGGCGTGTTGAGCGAGGGGTGAAGTTACATCCCGGCGCGGCGTTGCGTATAAGCTCCAGCGTCTCTACATTGGTGTAGGCATCGGTTGTGCGCACATCTACCACCATTTTGCAAAGGTCGGGCACTACATTGTGCTGCGTGCCGGCATTAATCTGGGTGACGCTGATTTTTACGGGCCCGAGCATCCGTGAGATTACCGGGAGCTGAAGCTCCTTCAGTGTGGCTATGGTGTCGATAGCGTGGTATATGGCGTTGTCTCCCTCATTGCGCGCTGCGTGTCCTGCTATGCCTTTGACCTCGGCATCAAGCACCATAAGTCCTTTTTCGGCTATCGCGGGGTTCATCCCGGTAGGCTCGCCTACAATTGCTATATCAATAGGGGGTAGGAGCGGTATTGCCGATTCTATGCCGTTTTTGCCGCTGACTTCTTCTTCTGCCGAGGCGAGCATTACGAGGTTATATCCGCGCGATTGCTGCGACATGTACAGAAATGTGGCTATAAGCGACACGAGTGACGCGCCGGCATCGTTGCTGCCCAGACCGTAGATGCGCCCCTCCTCATCTTCCTCGGGGGTGAACGGGTCGCGGGTCCATCCTGCCGCCGGTTTCACTGTGTCGATATGGGAGTTAAGAAGCAGTGTGGGTAATGCAGGATCGTAGTCGGGAGCGATAGCCCATACATTGTTTCCATGACGTCGGGGGGTATGTCCGTGGGACTTGAAATGCCGTTCGATTATGTCGGCGGCATCCTTTTCCTCGCGGCTTACGGAGGGGGTGGCGATAAGTTCTTTCAGAAGGTCAATCGCTTGATAATATAGCTCGTCCATAAATTAAGAGCTTGTTTAATAATAAATGTTACTGTCAGGGCGGTCATTCGCCGAGCAGCTTTTTGCTTATGCAAATATACGACATTTATTTGTGTTTGAGGGAGCGGAAGGGGATTTTGTGTAATGTCAGCGAGTCGGCGTAACGGTCGTGACGGCGAGGGTGGAGGTCGTTGCTCAGCAATATGCTGTCGGGGGCATATCGCTCATATAGCTCCAGCACATCGTCGCGAAATCCACGGCACACGATTGCATAGTGGACCGGATGGCAATCATCGGGCGACGGTAAAGGCTTCCCGCAGGCAGTCAGGTAGTGCTTGCCCCCTATGGTTGTAAAGCTTCCGTTTCTTGTGATTGAACCGACCGATGTCGTGTCGGCGACAAGTCTTATGGAGTCGGCGCCATGTCGTCCGAGGTAATCGCTGTAGGTGCGGTGATAGTGGTCAAGGAGAGTACCTGCGTTTGCCGGTTTTGCAGTGGTAAGCATGTACACTTTGTCGCGGTTGCGGTAAAGGCAGGTGGTGGAGTAGGTGTCGCGGGTAAGAAAAATCTCTTCTTCGGCATAGGTGGGTTGTGACATGGCAAAGCTGATTACGGTAAGAGCTGCCACGGTGGCACAGGCGATTTTAACCCGGCGTTTGCGCATGTATATGGAAGCGATGAAGAGAGCTGCGGTAAGGTAATAAGGTATTGTGAGCCAGCCGGGGAAATAAAGGTGTTCAAGCGTGGCGCCGGGTAGTGTGGCTATAAACCTGACATAGGAATGGATGAGTCCGTAGAGCCAATCCAATGCCGGGCATAGCCATGCCGGGTCTATGCCTATAGCCTCCAGCGTGATAAGCAGTATGCCCCCTCCCATAAGGAACGGAAGCATGGTCAATACTGGCAGGTTTGCGACAAGGAAGTAGAGTGGGAATGTGTGAAAATAGTAGGCTGACACCACTCCTGTGCCTATCGTGGCTGCTATGCTTACACAAGCTGTTGACGCGAGGTAAAAGAGCAGCCTGTTTTTATGGTTTATACGGTTGATGAGTGGCATCACCGCGAGTATGGACGCTACGGAAAGAAATGACATCTGGAAACCGGGTTGATATAATTGCCGGGGCGATATCGCGAGAATTATACATAGGGCGAGTAGTAATCCGTTGAATCCGAAATAGCGACGTTGCAAGATTAGCCCTCCGGCGATGGCTGTAGCCATTACCGCCGCGCGTGTCACTGAAGGCGATAGTCCCGTGAATATGGCGTAGCCCCATAACGCTACTATAGTCAGCGATAATTGCAGTCGGCGCATACGGAAGAGATACAGCGGAAAGAGGGCGACGCCTATCACTACTGTCAATATGCCCACATGCATGCCGCTTAGAGCCAGGATATGCGCCACGCCTGCCGAGGAGAATAGATTGCGTGTATCGTCGGTAAGGGTTGAGGTGTCGCCGGTAAGGGTGGCGTTGAGAAATTCACATGTGGGGGCGGAGAGGGAGCTGCGTTTCAGCAACTCGCTTGCAAGAGGGCGTAAACGCCTTATGCGCCAATAAATATTGCCGGCGGTTGCGGTGACCATGATGCTGTCGGGAGGCACAAATCCGGTGTAAATGATACCTTGCGCCTTCAATGCTCCGGTATAGTCATTTTCATATGCGGTGCGTGGTGTGGGCTTACGCATGTTGCAGCAAAATGTCACGCTGTCGCCTGTCTGGAAGGTGGTATAGACCGAAGGCACCGTAAGTAGTGTCTTTATCTTCCCTTGGCTTTTGCTGTCGATTGCCACAACAAGATGTTGCCCCGTGTTGTTGGTCTTGGCTGACTCTACAATCCCTTTCTGTCCGTCGGCACGTAGCGTGTCTGGATAATTCCTCCCAATCGGGTTGACGATAAGTGTGACCGCGATAACGAGTAACGCTACCGGAAGAAGCGGTATGTAGGAGAGTGGCGGTCGCAAATCGGGTGAGGGTATTGGCTGTCGGTGTTGACGAGATTTATTCGTTCCAGATTCTCCAGGCGGCAAATGCTTGCAGGAGGAGCATTTCGAGCCCGTTTTTGGTCTCGGCGCCATGCTCTGCCGCCTTTTTCATAAACAAGGTCACCTCCGGATTGTAGATCACATCGTAACAGAGATGGTCAGGGGTTAGAAGGTCGTAGGGGATGTCGGGACACTCGTCGACGTGGGGATACATGCCGAGAGGAGTGGTGTTGACAATCACTGTATGTGAGGCGATTGTTTCCGGCGTGAGGTCGGAGTAGGTAAGGGCTCCTTCGCGTGGTTTTCGTGACACATATATAGGCTCCAGTCCAAGGTTGATTAGCCCCTGAAACACCGCCTTTGCCGCACCGCCCGTACCGAGCACAAGCGCTTTTTTGCGCTCCGGGGTGAGCAGCGGATGTATTGAGTCCATAAATCCGATTATGTCGGAGTTATAGCCTTTGAATTTCAGCTTGTCATTTTCCCTGATGAATTTAATCACATTTACCGCGCCTATCTTTTGTGCGTCAGCGTCCATGGAGTCAAGGTAAGGTATTACCTGCTCTTTGTAGGGGATGGTTACGTTAAGTCCGCAGAGGTTAGGGTATTCAGCCACTACCTCCATCAGGTCACCGATGTCGGGCAGTTCAAAATTGAGATAGCGGGCGTTTATTCCCTCTGACTCGAATTTCTGGTTGAAGTAGTTTTTAGAGAATGAGTGTGACAGGGGGAAGCCTATCAGCCCAAATATGCGTTCATTTTTGTCTGCCATAATCGTCGGGATTTCATTTTATACTACAAATATAATCATAATGTCAGAAATGTTTATTAAAGAGAAGATATTTTTTTGTGTGTTAATAAAATTGTGTAACTTTGCCATTATGTTATATAACATAGTTACACGGCACTCGAAATGATTAAAAAAAGCACTTTAGAAAAAGTAATTCAGGAAGATTTGTCTGAAATATGGTCAATTCTTGACGGTGACGAAAAGCGTTGCATTGTCGAGAATTTCACTACCCATACATTCAAGAAGAATCAGATTATATATGCTGAAGGCGAAGAGCCTGAGTCTTTATGGTGTCTGCTTAAGGGAAAAGTGAAACTCTATAAGGATGGTATCGGCGGTCGCCAGCAGATATTGCGATTGATTCGTCCTGTACAATATTTTGGCTACCGTGCTTATTTTGCAGAGGAGCCGTATGTGTCGACTGCGGCTGCTTTTGAACCGTCGATTCTCGGTTCTGTGCCTATGGCGGTTGTCAAGGATTTGATCCAGAACAATATCAAGCTTGCATGGTTTTTTATCCATGAGCTTTCGTGCAATCTCGGCGGTTCTGACACAAAAATTGTCAATCTTACCCAGAAGCATATACGCGGTCGTCTTGCCGAGGCTCTTATAGCATTGCGTGAAAGCTATGGATTTGAGGATGATAATGCGACACTGAAAATATATATGGCGCGTGAAGATCTTGCCAACCTGTCAAACATGACCACATCCAACGCCATACGTACCCTTTCGGGTTTTGTGAATGAAAAGATACTTATAGTCGACGGTCGCCGCATCAAAATCATCAATGAGGTGGCTCTCCGCAAAATCAGCAAATTCGGTTAGGCACCGGTAAAAATAAACAAGACAGGGTGGGACCGCTTGAAAAAGAGGTCTCACCCTCTCTTTAGTATGGTGGGCATGCCATACATCTGTGGTGAAAGTCCACACGGGGCGTAGT
>CAJTSK010000042.1 GCA_910578835.1 uncultured Muribaculum sp. | reverse complement strand
TTGCTCCTACGTCAGTTTAGCAAACTGGTGGTTTCAGCCACTCACCCACCTCTCCATTGCGTGGGTCTTTTCTGACTTAGCGGTGCAAAGTTAGGCATTAGTTTCGATATTTGCAAATCTTTTTTTGCTTTTCACATAAAAGATTTGCTTCCGTATTTTTAACCGATTGGAAATCTGCCTTAAAGCATCTCTACATTTTTATTTCTCAATAGTATCGGAGTTTTGGTTGTAGGCCTTTGCAACGCATTTCCACTCGCCATCGAGCTTCAGGAGTAAAAGGAAATCGGTGAAATCAATGCGACCACCCCAGCCTTCTTCAAGCACTCGCACTACAGCCACGGTTTCTTCAACTGCGAGCACATCAATTCGCGCCTTGAAGTTTTCGCCGGCACCAACTGTGTCAACGTTATGATAAAACCGGTTAATAGAACCGTGTTCAAGAACTCCGTCAAGGATACCAAACAGCACGGCATCGGTTGTAAACAGCTCTTTTGCATACGTGCTGTCGCCCTCGGCAACACTCTTCACGAATTTCATCGCGGCTTCCTCGACCGCGGCATATTCTTTAAGCTTGTCTCTCATATAATTCTGAATTTTAAATCATTTAATCCGGTGCAAAATTATAACAGTAACACGGTGAAAACAAGTACCGAAAAATTTTTCGGGTATGGAAAAATTTTTCGGTATTCTGATTTTCAGCGACATTGATTAACTTTGTAATCAAAAGAAACGATATGGCATACGAAAAGAAGATACCCATTGACCTTGACTGCCCGCTCCGCCTTACAATGAGTCTGATCGAATCTAAATGGAAATCGTGTATCCTTGACGAATTGCGCACAGGTGAAGCAATGCGCCCCAGCGCAATCCATAAATGTCTGCCGGAAGCTGCATCCAGGGTTCTTGACATTCAATTAAAGGAAATGGTGGAGGATGGTCTTGTCATCAAAACAATCTATCCTGAACTGCCGCCACGCTCAGAGTATCGCATCACCGAATTAGGCAAATCACTATTGCCGATAATAGACCTCATGCTCCAATGGGGCGAGGAGCATTTCGAGCTTTTTGAAAAGAAATACAGCCGGTAATGGTTCCTTACGTTCAATATCTCCCCAAGAAAACAATGAAGACACAAAATGACCGACGAGAAAAGAAAAACACCCTTGATGCTGTTTGCGTTGGAAATAGTCAAACGTTCCAGCTTCAAATTTGGAGTTCTCAAATATGCGTCCGGCAAAAGCGGATACAACGCCAAGATTAAGAAGCTTCTTGAGCATTGTAAGATTGACCGATTGGTTAACCAGTATGATGAGGCGACAGGCACGATGAACCGTGTGCCACTGCATTCGGTAGGCAGTAGCAAACTCTGCCGTAAAACTCACATAGACATCGCCAACAAAGCGCAGGTAAATATGTACGCCACCGGACTTCATGAGGTAGGCAGTAGCGCGGTAGAACATTATTCCATGCTCGAAATCCGCGACTTGTTCATGCTCCTCTGCGCCGCCTTCAATCAGCCCCGATATCGGGTTGATAAGCAACTTAATGTATTGCAGGCAGAGTAATTATATGAGTTAATAGTATATGATATGCAGGTGATTATGATTAGCAGAGCATGCTAAATAGGTACTAAATGAGAAAATTGGGAAGACGGATAGAGCGGAACTATGGATTTTTAAGGGACGTTAGTTATATTTAATGCGATTCTTTTTCGCTGAGTTACCAATGATTTAAGCGTCTGAATGGCATAGCATTGAGAAAAAATCGCTAATTTTGTGTTACGATATGGCGCAGTTTAATCAATACGACTCTCTGATAGACCTCTCGACGATAAAGAATTATTGTCGGGAGAAAGGCAGTTTGCACCTTTATGCAAAAGAAGAAACTTTTGTGCAACAGGGAGTGGTTGGCAAATATCTTGGAGTGGTGGAATCCGGCTATTTCAAATATACCGTTATTACAACCTCCGGCAGTGAGGCTGTTGTTGGATTTGCCTTTGAGGGTGAGATTGTTGCTGATTTTTACAACTATAATCACCGTCCATCCGAAATCACAATCAAAGCCGGAACCGCTTCCTCTGTATCGCAAATCCGAATGACAGAAGCAAGGGAATTGTTCAATGCCACGTTCGAGGGTAACCTTTCCTCTCTTAATGGTATTCTGTTCTGTGAGATTTATTCCCGCCAACTTGAACTATACAGAAAGACTCCGACAGAAAGATACATTGACCTGATAACATCGTATCCTCAAATCTTAGACATTGTTTCTTTACGCGACATAGCCTCGTATCTGCTTGTGACCCCGGTATATCTAAGCCGAATACGAAAAAAACTTGCCAAAAAATCCCGCGAATAAAACTTGTTTTATCCTGAAGTCGTTTTTTATGCCGAATTTTGCCGAAAAATTCGGCAAATGAAAAAAATAGTAATTCAATCAATCTTATACCTTATTGCCGTGATGCCATTAGTGGCATACGCACACGCAAGTACCACGAGGCAATCGGGCGTTGATATTGCTCTCCCGCACAATTTGAAAGGGGTTGTTGTAGATGAAAATAAGACCCCTATCGGTTTTGCAAATGTAGTATTACTTAAAGCGGACTCTACCTATATTGCAGGTACGGTTACTGATGAAAATGGATTTTTTGTGTTCAATGAGAATTGGAATAGTTCCAAATTCGTCAAAATTTCTTCAATTGGTTATGCCTCTCAAATACTTGACATTCCGCAGGCAAGGGATTTAGGCATAATAGTCCTTAATACTGAAAGCACCATGCTCGGTGAAGTCGTGGTGAAATCCAATCGTCCCGTAACTGCCATAAAAGGAGATGCCCTTGTGACCCATGTCGCAGGTACGCAGCTTGAACATGCCGGAACAGCAGAGGATGTTTTGGTTCAAGTTCCTATGGTGGTGGGGCGCGATGGAGTATTTCAGGTATTTGGCAAGGGTTCTCCGGCAATATACATCAATGGTCGTCTTGTGCGGGATTCCAATGAACTGATGCAGATAAGTTCAGCCGATATAAAAAATGTTGAAGTCGTGACAAATCCGGGTGTCAGATATGACGCTTCCGTAAATTCTGTAATCCGCATAACGACGAAACGTCCGCAGGGAGATGGTTTCAGCGGTTTACTTCGGGCCACACTTAGAGAGAATAAATATTTCTCCAATGTGAATCAGGCTAATTTCAAATATCGAACAGGAGGACTGGAGATATTCGCGAATTTCGGTGAGGCGACAGCAAAGTTTCAGAGTAACCAATATGGAGTATCCAACTCTTCTCAGCTATGGGAAGAGAAGATAACTCAGAACGGATATGGAAACGTAAATGACTTCTTCGGGAAGGCGGGATTTTCATATATGTTTAATGAGAAACATTCAATAGGAGCATATTACAGTAATGGAATCACAAATGACAGAATGCATCACACCCATGCGACTGAATTGTCGGCTGACGGAGCAATTTTAGACGTAGCCACAAGTCTGCGCTCAGGCGACACCAAAAAGCTACCGCGGCATTATGCCAATATGTATTATAATGGCAAAGTCGGGGAACTCGGCATTGATTTTAATGCTGATTATCTGTGGAATAAATCCAGATCCAATGTTACTGTGGATGGAGTCAGCCTGACAGTTGGTAAATCGTTGATACACTCCCTTGGTACTAATCGGGGACGTATGTTTGCGGAAAAACTGGTGTTAAGTTATCCTGTGTGGAATGGCACGATTGAGGCTGGAGAGGAGTTCGTATCCTCTCGCTTCTCTTCCGATTATATGACTGACGCAGAAATCATAGATGATGCCAATACACGAGTTGACGAAAAAAACATTGCCGGATTCCTTGATTTCAGACAAACATTCGGTCACTTCAATTTCGGAGCCGGATTGAGGTATGAGCACGTGAATTTCGATTATTTGGAAAACGGACAGAAGAAAGAAGATCAGAGCAAGACATATAATAATCTCTTCCCCTCTTTCTTTATGTCGACAACAATAGATAAAGTTCAACTTTCAATAAACTATACCGGCAAGACAAAACGGCCAAATTATGGCGATCTTGATGGCACAATCGATTATATCAATCGCTATACACTTCAAGGTGGTAATCCATATCTTAAGCCTGAGAAGATACAAACTGTGGAAATTACCGGGGCATGGAGACGATTATTTGCACAATTGTCATATACTTATAAAAAGGATCCCATCATATCTACAACCAAGCCCTACGGAGAAAGCGGAGAGGTGAAACTCATGACTCTGGATAATTTCCCAGAGATACATTCAATCCGCGCGTTTATAGGAACCAGTTTCAATGTCGGTATTTGGGAACCCCGAATAAATCTTGGCATAACGAAGCAGTGGTTTGCAATAGACACTTGGAAAGGACGTAAACACCTAAATAATCCACAAGGAATGGTGCAGTGGCAGAATGCCATACATCTACCTTACGATATATGGTTGAACGTGGATATGGCATGGGAAAGTGCAGGTAATGACAGGAACATGTACCGCAAATCCTGTTCTTATATGAATGCTAAGTTGTACAAGGCATTCTTTAATAACAGCTTCAGTGTCACTGTCGAGGCAAACGACATATTCAACAAACGTAATTATGGAGTTACCTCATTCAGTAGGGATATAACGCGTTACGTCTGTGTTACGGATCTAAGCCGCTCATTTTACTTGACACTGCAATACACATTTAACTCCAGCCGTGACCGTTACAAAGGGCGAGGAGCAGGTACCAACGAAAAGAATCGATTCTAAGATTAGTCAAAATACGCCACCGAGAGAAAAATGCACCTCTCGGTGGCGATTCTTTTAGCGACCTAATGATGACCCTCGTTTCGGTTCTTTGGGTTTGATGCCAATTTTGGCAAGCAGTTCTTTCGCCTTGTTGCGGAACCATTGGAACACATTAACACCGTCTATCGTCAGAATAAAGCGATGTTTCTCTTTCGGGTCCCGTTCAAGTTTTGCCTCGGAATGCTCGGTTTTGAATCTTTGGCTATGCTCGGGCGAGTACAACGCCCCTTGAAACGGAACGGGCTGCTGGGCTATTATCCTTTGCGTAAAGCTATCGGGGAAACCGATATGTTTGCAGTATCTCGCCCAGATAAGCAGGTCGGGGACATCAGGAAAATATTTCTCAATGTCTGCCTTGTATTCGGCATAGTCGGAATCATAAGCGACTGACATTTTAGACGCTTCAAGTGCCGATACTTCCTTTGAGAGTTTTTCTTTCGATGTTTCAAGACCTTTGTATTCCTCAATCATTCCGACGACACTCTCTTTCAATGTTGAATTGTACTCAACCAACAATTTCCTGTCTTTTTCGAGTTAGGCATTTTCTCGCGTCATCTGCTCATTGGCAGCCTTGGTCTCGGTGATTGTCTTTTCAATCAAGTGGTTGCCACGTTCAAGTTCCGTCTTACGCCTTTCCAAAGACAGGGTCTCGGTGGAAAGAGTGGCTACGTCCTGTTCAAGGTCTTTCTTCTTGATTTGGCATTGACGGTAATATTCGTGCTGGTCAACGTGGCGGGCTGTGAAGTGCGCTCGATATGCTTGCCGATAGAGTTGAGCGATGAGTTACTTTGTCAATATGGAATGATGCGAAACTCATAGGCAGACGTGTTTATGTTGTGGAACAATCGGAGTGTACGGCTTCCCTAAAAGCCGTATCGGGGTTGACCTACGGTCTTCCCCGATACGGCTGCACTCGACATAGCCCGAGCAAGCTCGGCTCTGCCCTCGTTGGCACGGGGCCCACTTTGGCTCAGTAGGGATATTTTTGTGGCTTACATGTCTATATCTTGAAATAGCGTGTAAGTATGGCGCCGCTGAGTTCTCCCGGAGTCATCAATGCCAATATGCTCGGTTTTGACTTTTCCTCTATAAAGCTATCAAAACAGCTGTCAAATTCAGCCATTGACGCCGCTTCGAAATATCGGAAGCCATAGGCATCGGCAAGCTTGTCTAACGGAAAATCCCGGTTGACCACAAAATATTCATCCAGCTCGGGTAGTCCCGAAGTACTCTTTACGAAACGGAATATGCCTCCCCCACCATTACAAAGCACTATCATCTTAAAACGAGGGGTTATACAAGGAGCGGCAAGCCCACCGACATCATACTGAGCGCTCATATCACCTGTGATGAGGAGGGTTACACCATCATATGCCGTCGACGCACCAATTGCCGTCGACACCGAGCCATCTATTCCACTGACCCCACGGTTGCAATCGAAGCGATTTTCACGACGGGGAGGAAACAGCTGTGCATATCTCACAGCGGTGCCATTGGATAGCTGCACATTCCAGCCATCAGGTATAGACGTGAATACCCGCTTCATAGCCGTAAGGTCACACCATGGCTGGGCATCGACATACCGGTCATGAAGCTCCGCCCCTCTCTTGGCATAGTTGCGCCAACGTGCACCATAATCGCTACAGGTTGAGGAAATTCCGGAAATAGCCCCGGCGATTTCCGAAAAAAAGTCGGAAGCAGGCATATTTACGTTCATCGTAAGCGAACGCAGGCAATCAATAGTCGACTCGGTAATGCCTACATGCCAATGCTCCTTCACTGCCGCTCCGCGCAAATATTGCTTCACAAAACGCGAGACAATCGCGCCGCCAAGGGTTATCACGATTTCTGGCCGCATCACCATTTTCTCTTCATCAGACATGCTGCTTAATGTAGAGTCAATCATGTCGACAAAAATCCCTGCAGGCGCCGTGAGATTAGCGATACGCTCGGTCATCACCGCCACATTTCCCATATCAGCCAGACGACACAAAGCCTCCGACAGCCTGACATCAGGGTCATGAAAACCGGCTATGACCAATACTCCCGACGCTTCTGAAAGCCGGGTGGCAAGTGACTTTTTATCGCTTTCAGACAGCACCCGGGCAGGCGACATCTGAACTATCGCGCGTGAAGTCCACTTGCACGGCACTTCTCTTGTCATTCCGTCAAGCGGTTCATCAAGCTGTAGATTAATATGCACAGGCGCTTTACGACCGGAGAGAGCACATATCAACGCGTCATTTGCCACACGGTTGACATACCATTGCATATTGTCTTTGCCACAATCGGCTGGAATGTTGTAACTGCGCTTCACATAGTGGGCAAGCGCCTCATATTGGCGCAAAGTCTGACTGTCATCCTGGTCAATCCACTCCATCGGACGGTCGGCAGAAATCACGACAAGGGGAATCTGCCTATAGTAAGCTTCGGCAACAGCAGGCGCATAATTAAGCACAGCAGTACCCGAAGTACACAACAGCACCACAGGCGATGACGATATAGCCGCTTTCCCCAAGGCGATAAATGCGGCGCTACGCTCATCGATTACCACAGTAGTTTTTATCGACTTGGTGCGCGACAAAGCAACTACCATCGGTGCGTTACGGGATCCGGGTGACACCAATGCCTCTTTAACGCCGTGATTCACAAGCATTGCCACAAGTATGTTGCACGATATTTTGTCAGTACATTCCATAATAGTGCAAATTTACTCATTAATCCCGACTTTGATGCAGCTGCAAACATCTATTTTTAAATCACGCATTAACATCATTCAACTTATAATTGTTATCTTTGCATAACCCAACAGAAAAGCGATACAAGACATGAATACAGGATATTTCAGGGTGGCAGCTGCCGTACCGGGCGTAAATGTCGCCGATGTAGACCATAACATCGATAGCATCATGGATATGTGCAAGACCCTTGACAGCAAGGGAGTGATGCTTGCAGTGTTTCCGGAGCTATGCGTGACCGGATATACATGTGCCGACCTTTTTCATCAGGAGAGATTAATTGAAGCTGCAGCCGACGGCATAAACCGCCTGCGCGAATTTTCAACCACTGTCAATCTTGTATTTATCGTAGGCTCGCCTATACGCCACAACGGCGCGCTCTACAACTGCGCCGTTGCGATATCCGGAGGTGAAATCCTCGCTATTGTACCGAAGACCTACCTTCCCGATTACAATGAGTTTTATGAAAAGCGATGGTTTGTGCCTGCCAATCCGGAAGGGATGGCTAACGACACGCTGCTTGACATCAACGGCATAAAAGTAGGCATCGAGATATGTGAAGACCTTTGGACGCCCGTTCCGCCATCAACTTCCCAGGCTCTTGCCGGAGCACAAGTGCTTGTCAACTTATCCGCCTCCAATGACGTAATCGGCAAATACAATTATCTCATCAATCTGATCAAGCGGCAGTCGGCATCGTGCATCGGCGCTTATGTATATGCGTCGGCGGGATATGGCGAATCGTCCACCGACCTTGTATTTGACGGAAAGGCTGTAATCGCTGAAAACGGGTCGATACTCGCCATAAACGAGCGCTGGCAGCATGAGCCAAACTATGTAATCGCCGATATTGACATTGCCGCAATCAACCGTGACCGCATGCACATCATGTCGTTTAACGACAGCAAGACGATGATGAATCAACGCCCCTACAAGACGGCATATGCCGACATTGCCATGGTTGACGATGACAATCTCTACCGCACTATAGCTCCCCACCCGTTCGTTCCGTCGGAAGACAGCATAATCGACGAACGATGTGAGGAGATTATCAATATACAGGTCGCCGGTCTGGCTCGACGCCTTGAGGCAACCCACACAAAGCATCTGGTCGTGGGTATATCAGGCGGTCTCGACTCCACGCTTGCCTTGCTTGTCGCTGCAAAGACATTTGACAGGCTCGGCCTTGACCGCAAGGGCATCGTCGGCGTAACAATGCCGGGATTTGGCACTACCGACCGCACTTATACCAATGCCTTGTCACTGATGGAGGCTCTTGGCATAACCATGAAAGAAATCTCGATAGCAGCTGCGGTAACCCAGCATTTCAATGACATAAACCACGACAGCATCATCCATGACGTGACCTACGAAAATTCACAGGCACGTGAACGCACACAGATACTCATGGACATAGCCAACCAAACCGGCGGAATGGTGCTCGGCACAGGCGACTTGTCGGAGCTCGCACTTGGCTGGGCAACCTACAATGGCGACCACATGTCGATGTATGGCGTAAATGCCGGTGTACCTAAGACGCTGGTGAAGTATCTGGTTAAATGGTTTGCCCTGCACGCAGCCACAGAACGTGAGCGCGACACCTTGCTTGACATAGTGGACACCCCTATCAGCCCGGAATTGATTCCCGCCGATGAACAGGGCAACATAAAGCAAAAGACCGAAGACCTTGTAGGACCCTATGAATTGCACGACTTTTTCCTATACTATACGTTGCGCTATGGCTTTACGCCACGCCGTATATTCATGATGGCGAGGAAAGCGTTTGAAGGAGTGTATGACAAAGCGACAATCAAACATTGGATTACGACATTTTTCCGCCGTTTCTTCACCCAGCAATTCAAGCGCTCGTGCCTTCCCGACGGACCGAAAGTGGGTAGCGTCTGTCTGTCGCCGCGCGGTGACTGGCGCATGCCCTCCGATGCCTCATCCAAGGCATGGCTCAAAGAGTGTGAATCACTTTAGACAATATGTGTTGACTGTTTAGTCGGGCCAGCATTCTGTCTTGTCGGCTATCTGCGGTATAGTTGACCGATGATACTGCGGGTTATAGCCCCGGGTGCGTTGTGACGTATAATCGCGGAGCAATATAATGGAGTATTTACCAAGAAACGCAAGCGCGGTAAGATTGCACAGCGTCATCAGACCCATGAACACATCGGCGAGCCCCCACACAAATTCAAGTGATGTCACGGCACCAGTCATCACCATCGCCCCGACAACAAGGCGGTAGATAACAATCAATGTGCGCGAATTGCGTATAAACTGGAGATTGGTCTCGCCATAATAATAGTTGGAGACGATGCTTGTAAATGCGAAGAAAAATACGGCAACCGCCACAAATACCGACCCAATCTTACCTACTTCCCCCTCAAGGGCAAGCTGAGTAAGCTGAATACCTGACAAACCGCTGTCAAATAATCCGCTGCACAAGATTATAAACGCAGTACAACTGCATATCAGGAGTGTGTCGGTAAATACGGCAAAAGCCTGTATCAAGCCCTGCTTTACGGGGTGACTCACCGATGCCGTGGCGGCTACATTAGGTGCCGACCCTTCCCCCGCCTCATTACTGAATAGTCCGCGCTTTATTCCAAGCAGCAGAGCCATGCCCACTCCGCCACCAAGCACTGCGCTGCCATGAAACGCGTCATGCACTATCATATACAGCACTGAAGGTATGCGGTCATAGCTGATTATTATCACAAAAATTGCAAGCAGGATGTAGAGTATCGCCATAGCAGGCACTACAATCTGGCTGAAACGCGAAATGCGCTGTATGCCTCCCCATATGATTACTACAGTCAAGATGGTAAGAACCACACCTACCCATACGGGAGAAAAGCCGAATGAGACTTGTGCCGCGGCTGCGATGGTATTGGATTGAACAGAGTTGAACGCGAGTCCGAATGTAAGGGTTATCAAAATCGCAAATAATACGGCAAACCACCGCTTGCCAAGCCCTTTCTGTATATAGTACGCCGGACCTCCCCGAAATGAGTCCTCCCCTTTCACTTTGTAAAGCTGGGCGAGAGTTGACTCGATGAAAGAAGTAGCCGCACCCAGAAGAGCTATCACCCACATCCAGAACACCGATCCGGGACCACCGATGGCTATTGCCGTCGCTACTCCCGCAAGATTGCCTGTGCCTACACGGCTTGCAATAGACACCGCAAATGCCTGAAACGAACTGATGCTATGGTGGGAGTCTTCGTGACGGTTGCCGGTCTCTTCACGTTTTCCTGACACGCATAACAGGCGCATCATCTCTCCCAACATACGAAATTGAACTCCTTTTGTCTTGATAGTGAACCATACGGCAGCAAAAAGCAACACTGCCACAAGGACATAAGTCCATAAGATATCGTTAATCGTGTTTAAAAATGTCATTGTTAGTGTTTGTGTTTACATTAGTTGAATCGGATGCCGTTTTGGCAGCCTCCGGTTTCGCATTTGTTTTGCGAAGACGTTTGATAAAGGAAAAAATGTCATCAAAATCACGCCTGAACATGATGCCGACTCCCTGTGTCGTCAAGGCTGATTTCACATAATAGTTCTGGTCGTTGTAGCGGTTGTAAGCCTTCAGCCTTATATTGCCCGACTTGTTAAGCAGATACTCAAGGTCAAAGTCACCTATAAACGAGTTATTGTTCATCGCGTCATCACGATATCCGAAATTACCGTTGAAGAGCAGCCGGTTGTCAAGAAGATAACTCGATAGGGCAAGGTCGACTTCCATGTCGCTGAAGTCGCCCTTGTCACTCCTGATATTAGGCGCGATACTCCAGTTTTCACTTAGCTGCCCGAGCATTGAGCTGAGCTGCGAGGAGATAGTGGAGGAAGCCACCGACACAAGCTCATTTCCCTTTGTAGTCGACGCCATATAGTCGGGAGTATAGAAGCGGTTTAGCGCCAGCAGATAAATAATCTGCCGGTTCATCATCTCATCGGTGCTTACGATACTCTTCACCTTGCGATAAGTGTCTTGTGTCAAAGTAGGAAATTCCAAGTCAAAGTTGATATCAGGCTGCTGCATGTCGCCTGTCACCTTTAATAACGCATGAACCGGGACATTAGTGCGGTTAAGCTCCCGGTCTTGCAAAAAAGACTCGTCAAGGTCGCTGAGATTGGCATTGACCGAATACACGGCCTCTATGTCAAGCATTGCGGAGAGCGGGTCGCCATGAAACGAAATCGAGCTACCCGGCTTAATAGAAAAATCTTTTATGATAATATCCTGAAGAGTAAAATTATAATTACCCTGCGATAGTGTGTATGTGCCAAACATGCGCATATCCTCATCGGCGGAATTATACTCGATACGAAGATTTCCGTTGCCTCGCGCTTTTATGCGGTCACCGCCGACAGGATCCATCACAAGCACAAGCTCGCCATCGGGCGTTGCGCTTACCTGAAGGTTGATGCGATAAAGCGTAGGAGCACTCTCCTCGCGGTTAAGACGCGCGTAATACTCTTTCAAGCGGTTGACCGCCGCTTTCTGAGGGTCTTCAACGGCAAGGAGCAGCTCACCCTTCAGTTCGTCACGGTCATGAAAGGTCATGAATGAATACTCATCGGCTGCCTCTGTGTCAGAGAGCACAAATGTAAACTGCGACTGGGGTGCAGTAGACATGTCGACATTTATATCGATGAATCCCGGGATACCTTTCACATGGGCGGCACCACTGCAGAAAATATGTCCATACCATGTCGGACTAAGATTTTCATTGATGTCAAAGCAGAGGAAGTTGCGCGCGTTGGTGACATTAAATTCAAATTTCGGTTCCTTGAAGCACTTATGTGTAACCCATCCGTCGAGATTAGCCGTATTACCGTAGGAGTCACGCAACACAACATCGCTAAACGAGATACGTCCGGGAGAAAGATGTATGGAGTCGGAGGTCGTATAATAGGTATTGGTGAAGTCAAGTTTCATCTTAAGGTCTTCAGCATAGATGTCGCCAGTCATGTCGATAAGCTTGAACGTGCCGAAGAGTCGCGCATCGCCCGACGCATATCCGCTTATTTCTGACGTAAACGCTTCCATGTAGGGTTTCATGAAACCCACATCAAGCTTGTCGGCATTAAAGCTGAAGTCGAGTGATTGCGCGATAGGATATATCGCTCCGTCAATATACGACTTACGACCGTTTTTCTGCGACACGACAGCATTGATAGAGATACCCTTGGTCTCGTTGTCCCATGCACTTTTTATGTCGGCATCACCGAGGAGCGAGTGATTGTAACTGAGGTCTTTGACCTTTAGACCGTAGATGGAGACACGCGGATTTTTTGTAAAGAGGTCAGAGGCATAGAATGTACCGCTCGCGATACCGCCAAACATGACATTGTTGATGTCAAGGGTCTCAAACACATAATCGAGGCTGACATCCCTAAGGTCAAGACACATTACATCAAGCGGATTGGATGACGCAGAGCCTGAGATGCGCATAAACTGTCCGGTACGGCTTATGTCGATATCATTAACAGAGATACGTTTGTCTGACCACGAAACGGTTGCCGGGTGTACTGTCCACGCTGTGTCATTGAACACGATACGGCTCTCCTTGACATCAGCATCCACGACCAGTCCACCTTTATCTTCATCATTGCGGGAGAGCAATGTTGACAGGTCGAGCACTCCTGAAAACTCTTTGTCACGGTCGATGTCCCAGCCTATGCGTGTATCGACACGGTTAGAAGTCGCCTTGCCGACAAATTCAAGTGTGGCATTACCTTTCTTTGTCGGATAGACTGTAGATACAAGCAAGTCGGCTTTATTCTCCGCTCCGTCCACAGCCATCAGCAGCTTGGTATTGTCGATAAACTTGTCTTTTTGCAACAGATAAGGCGCATCGACACTAAGTTTGATGGTATGCTCTTCACAGTCCATCGAGCCGTTGACGGCAATCGGATGTAGCACCTTTACAGGAGACTTAAAAAATTGCAGCCAATCGTTGGTAATCTCATTGCCTTTTATATCAAGACTCAAATCAAAGTCAGCCGCGTAATCATGCTTCTGTTTCTGACCGTCATGTCCGGTTGCGGGAAACAGTACAGGCATTACTTCAGCAAGAATCTCTTTTGCCGCCGGTACAATATCCTTAAAGCGGTAACGCCCCTTGAGCTGGGCATCAAATATATCGGAGTGAACCAGAATATACTGAGGCGAAGTACTCCCTGACGACATCAGGACAAAATGGGGCAACTCAATTCCACCGCCCTCTTCGTCTTTAAATGCAAAACGATTAATCTCAGCTTTTCCGTCAAGAATTTCAACGTTGTCACCATGCATGTCTATCATCATGTCGGCAGTCATGCGGTAATCTTTATATTTGTCGGTGAGATTGAGCGCAAACGGACTGAAATCGCGCACGGTAGCCCTTATGTCGCAGTCGGTCTTGCCTGGAGTAAAATCAGCATTACCGTCAACGAGCAATTTCAGATTGTCATCATCGATTGAAAGACCTCCTGAAACTACCTTTCCGTCAATATCCACTTCAGCCACAACGTTATTGTAATTGTAGCCCTTGTAGTCTACATTGTCAATAACAGCATTAACCTTGCCATAGAGTGCGGAATGGCGTATTTCAGTATCGGCATTTATGTGGGCGTTAAGAGTGCCCAGACGCTTGTCGCCGGTGATATTGCCTATAGCAAGGTCTTCAATCACGACTTCCCCCACAAGATAACGCGGTGACTTCTCGCCACGGCTCGAATATGTGGCATTCAGGTCAAGATTGCCCGCCGAGGTAAGTATGGTGCCATTGTAAAAGGCACGGTTGAAATTTCCGGCAGCTTCGCCCGACATTCTTACTGTGCCAAGATTTTCAATCATCATCGCAATCTTGGGCGACACAACCTTTATTGCCGACAGGAGGGCGGCAGCCTGCTTGCCTTCAACGTCAAGAGACAGCGACTTAATCTCTGCATCAGCCTCCTTTACAGAAGGTAAACCGCTGACATTGCCCATAACTTCAAGATTAAATAGTCCGTCAGAGGAGCGCAGAAGCAGACGGTTAATACTTAAATCATCAACCGCCCCGTCGACATCTATGCGTGTATCTATATGCTGATTAAGCTTTGACAGCATAGGTATAAACCCGCTGAAATCTGACGGCGTAATCACCGAGCCGTCAAGAATCCGCAATGAGAGCGGAATCCGCGTGATATTTGCCGACAGGTCATTCCACCCCTTGTATTTTACAGCCATGTCGCCCAACACAAGCCTTGATTCAGGAAGTTCAAGCGAAAAGTCGTTTACGGCAAGCGCAGTGTCTGACACCATGAATAACCCGCTGAGTGACTCGATTGACAATCCCGACCGCTCACGCATGGCAAGCCTGTTGAGCTTCACCACATAATTGTCGTTTTTTATTCGCGGCAAAAGCAGGTCGGCTCTCAATCCATGTATACCGATATGATTCGGATCAAATTTCTCGCCATTACGGGGCTTGTCACCGACATCATAGCTCACCTCACTTCTGCGTATCACTATGTTGTTGACCCGCAGGTCATATCGTGTGGGAGGCTTGTTTTTATCTTTGGGAGAGAGCCTGTCGATGATGGGCTGAATATTAAGCGGTGCATTGGCTGAATCGCGATGCAAACGGGCATCAAGCCCTATAATCTCAGCATATGAAAACACGATACGCCGGTCTAACAACAGTTTGCTCAATACTACTCCCGCGCCGAGACGATGCACCCGCAAAGCCGTGTCACCCGGCTCAATGACCACCGATACATCTTTCAATAACACTTTGTTGAACGGACTTACCGTCAGCTCGCCGATAGTGACATCGGCACCCAACAGTCCTGAAAGCTCCGACTCGCCAATCTTACATATTTCACGCTGCACTGCACCAATGGATAAGACAATATACAGCACAACCGGCACAATGACGGCTATCGCAAGAACAGATACAGCTAATGCACGAAGTATATTGTAAAGTCTGGTCATTTAGGTCGCTGAAATTGTCTGCAAATTTACCATAAATCTACGGAAATATGTAATTTTGCAATATAATTAATCTAAATATATGAGTATAATAATACTTGGAATCGAATCATCATGCGATGACACTTCGGCTGCGGTGATACGTGACGGCATTCTCGCAAGCAATGTCATTGCCAGCCAGAAAGTACACGAAGAATATGGTGGCGTTGTGCCGGAACTTGCGTCACGCGCCCATCAACAAAATATAGTGCCGGTAGTAGATGCCGCACTGAAACGCGCCGGAATTGACAAGCATGACCTGTCGGCGATAGCATTTACGCGCGGTCCCGGATTGCTCGGGTCGCTGCTCGTGGGCACATCGTTTGCCAAAGGGCTGTCGCTCGGTCTCGACATTCCTATTGTAGACGTCAACCATCTTCACGGTCATGTATTGTCCCACTTCATCCGCAAGGAAGAGGGCGATGCCGTGCCGGAATTTCCCTATTTGTGTCTTCTTATCTCAGGTGGCAATTCGCAGATAATCCTCGTGAAAAGCCCCTCCGACATGGAAGTGCTCGGGCAGACAATTGACGATGCAGCCGGAGAAGCGTTTGACAAGTGTGCGAAAGTGATGGGTCTGCCCTATCCCGGCGGACCTCACATAGACCGTCTCGCAGCTGAGGGCGATGCCTCACGCTTTAAGTTTGCAAAGCCCCGTATCCCGGGACTCAACTATAGTTTCAGCGGATTAAAGACATCATTCCTCTACACCCTGCGCGACAATCTGAAAACCGACCCCGAATTTATCGAGAAAAACAAAGCCGACCTTGCGGCATCGCTCCAGGCGACTATAATCGACATCCTGCTTGCCAAACTAAAAAAGGCGGTGGAGATAACCGGAGTACACACAGTCGCTATAGGCGGCGGAGTATCGGCTAACTCAGGCGTAAGAAACGCCGTGGCTGATTACTGCAAACGAAACGGACTGACGGCTTTTATCCCGGAACGCGCATTTACCACGGATAATGCCGCAATGGTTGCAATAGCCGGATATTTCAAATACCTCGACAAGCAATTTTGCGAATATGACGCTGCACCCTATGCAAGAGTGCAGGTATAACTAACAACAGGCTTTAATCATGAACATTTCTATAATAGCGATAGGGACAGAGCTTCTTATCGGGCAGGTTATTGACACAAACTCGGGTGATATAGCACGCAAATTTGCCCCTCACGGCTGGAGGGTCAATGATGTGCAGGTAGTGGACGATGACGCTTACCAGATAACACGCGCTATAGAACGAGCATTTGAATCAAGCGATGTCGTAATCACCACAGGCGGACTGGGTCCTACCAAAGATGACATTACAAAATCAACCCTGCGTGACTATTTTGGCGGAGAAATGCAGGAAGACCCGTCAGTGCTTGAAAACATCAAGCGCGTATTTGAAAAACGCGGGCTGACCCTTAACGCCCTGACAGCACAGCAGGCGGTCGTGCCAACATCGTGCAAAGTAATCCAGAACACCGTCGGCACAGCCCCCATAATGTGGTTTGAAAAAGATAGCAAAGTACTCGTGTCGATGCCTGGCGTCCCGTTTGAGACCCGCGAAATGCTTGATTCAGCCGTAATCCCGGCATTGCTCGACCGCTTCAAAAGCGACGTGAACATTGAGCACCGCTGTGTACTCGTCACCGGCTACACAGAGTCGCTTCTCGCGATGACCATAGCCAAATGGGAAGATGCCCTACCCTCTTTCTTGCATCTCGCCTATCTGCCCAAACCGGGACTGGTAAGACTGCGCATCGACGGAGTGCACCACGACAAAGACATCTTGATTAACGAAATAGACAGACAGCATAAGCAACTTTGCGACATGCTCGGCGACCATGTACTTTGCGACCGGGACACCCTGATAGAAGCCCTTCTAATCGACGAACTACGTGCACGAGGCATGTCTCTGTCAACGGCTGAAAGTTGCACAGGAGGAAACATCGCCCATGTGCTTACGGAGATTCCCGGTTGCTCCGACATATTCAACGGTGGCTTGGTCGCATACAGCAACCAGGTAAAAGAAAACATCCTTGGAGTGTCGGCGGCGACCCTTGAGCGCCATGGCGCCGTAAGCGAGGAAGTGGTCAAGGAGATGGTCACAGGTGCATGCAAAGCATTAAACACCGATTGCGCTGTCGCAACCTCAGGCATCGCAGGTCCGGGAGGCGGCACGGCAGAGAAACCCGTAGGCACTGTATGTATAGGAGTCAAGACTCCCGATACAATTTTTACCAACACCTACCACTTTCCCGGCACCCGCCAGAGAGTCATCGAGCGCGCCACTATGACTGCAATCGTCAAGGCAATTGAATTAATTCGCAACATTTCAATATAACGCATCGCCCATAACACATTGAGTACAAAGAAACTAAAAAATTATTTAATAAAAACTTCCAAAAACATTTGCAAAATAAAAATATAGGTACTAACTTTGCACTCGCTAACCAAAACAAGGTTCCTTGGCCGAGTGGTTAGGCACCGGTCTGCAAAACCGTTTACAGCAGTTCGATTCTGCTAGGAACCTCAAAAATGATGATTCGCTAGCTCAGCTGGTAGAGCACAACACTTTTAATGTTGGGGTCCTGGGT
>CAJTSK010000041.1 GCA_910578835.1 uncultured Muribaculum sp. | reverse complement strand
TGCAGTGTTGATTCCCGGTAGCCCCTGACTCGTCAAGCTATCGGGTTTAGTTTTTATGTCGGCAAAGATACGAAAAGTCATCGGATTAGGCAACAGTTAGAACAAGTGACACAGGGTGTCGCTCCCGATGTACCGGCATTTGCCTCTATGTGTCGGCTGAATGGTTATTGTCATGGGCATAGTGAGTTAATTCATGTTAATGGATGGATATGACTTGCGGCTATGGTGTTATCTTTGCAGAACATTGGATTATATGAAATTATGGCACAGGTAGGTGATATTGTGCGCTATCTCAATTCGGTAGGTGGCGGTAAAATAGTGAAAATCGACGGCAACATGGCTTATGTCGATGAAGATGGGTTTGAGACTCCGGTATTGTTGAAGGAGTGTGTCGTGGTGACCCCCGCACAGCCTAAACCGAAGTCGGAGAGCAAATATGTCGCACCCCCGGTTGTCGCGCCCGCCCCGTCCCAAAAGACAGAGCAGGTGGAGGAGACCGAGGCGGGCGAGCGTCTTAATATCGTGCTTGCCTACGAGCCTGAGGAGATAAAGCATCTCAACACTACGGAGTATGATGCGTATCTTGTCAACGATTCCAACTATTACCTGTATTTCACATATCTGGTGAAAAGCGACCTGCATGATTGGGTGACACGCTTTGCCGGCATTGTAGAGCCTGGTATTCAGGTGCATCTTGAACATGTTACGCGTGATATGGTAAACTCTATCGACCGCGTGGCTATTCAATATATTGCCTTCAAGCAAGGCAAGGAGTTTAAACTGAAGGCTCCGGTGGCGGTGGAATATGCCGTTGACAACACGAAATTTTTCAAGCTACATTGTTTTCACGACAATGAGTACTTCGACACGCCTGTAATTGCTTTTGATATTGTGAAAAATGACGTGCCGCAGCGCAGCATGGTCTTTGACAGCGGAAGGCTTGAGGAGTCGATGCTCCGCAAGAAGATAGCTGACCGACCGTCGCGCCGTCCTGTCGAAAAGAAGTCAAAGCGTCCCGGGGTAATCGAGGTTGACCTGCATATCGACGAGTTGCTTGACTCGACTGCGGGGCTGTCCAATACCGACATGCTTGAAGTTCAGCTCAAGGAGTTTAACCGCGTGATGCAGCAACATCTGCGCGACAAGGGCGCGAAGATTGTATTTATCCATGGAAAGGGGGAAGGCGTGTTGCGTAATGCCCTGCTTAAGGAGTTGAAATACAAATATAAAAATTGCGACGTGCAGGATGCATCGTTTCGTGAATACGGCTTTGGCGCCACTCAGGTCACCATACGATGATATATTGTTTTTCGGGTAATGGCAATTCGCTCTATGTAGCCCGTGCTCTTGCCGGGGCGTTGGGCGATAATGTGGTGCGTATTGACCGTGAGTCCCTCTCTTTTCCCGATGCACATGGATGCTTCGGTGGCAATGTGATATGGGTGTTCCCTATATATTCGTGGGGCTTGCCGGGTCCGGTAGTGGAGTTCATGAAGCGCGTTGAGATCATCGGGGCGCGACATTTCATGGTGGCGACTTGCGGCGATGATGTAGGCATGGCTCATCGGCAATGGCGTAAGGGGGTGAGCTCGCGTGGTTGGGAGGATGTCGCTACATTTTCCGTGCAGATGCCCAATACCTATGTGCTGCTTCCCGGTTTCGATGTCGATACGCCCGAGGTTGAGGAGCAAAAGCTTAAGCTTGCCCCGCAACGATTGAGCGCAATCATTGCGCGTATCGGTCAGGGCTGGCGGGGTGACGATGTGGTGAAGGGGCGGTTTCCGCGTCTGAAATCGCGAGTGATATATCCGGCGTTCATGAAGCAAGGGATACATCCCGGGCGTTTCCGCTGCGACACGTCGCGATGTGTAAAGTGCGGGAAGTGTCAGGCAGTCTGTCCGGTTGAGAATGTCGCTCTGGTGGATGGACGCCCTCAATGGGGTGGCGATTGTGCGTTATGCCTGGGCTGTTACAATGCATGCCCTGTGCATGCCGTGAACTATGGCACGGCAACACTCAGGAAAGGGCAATACAGGTGTCCGTTAATCTGATATAAGAGAACTTATGCCGGCTATCATGTCGGTGGCCGACTGGTCGGGGCGACACGGCACTACCGAGGCATATCCGCGGTCGGTCCAGTAAAGGTCGGTTTCGGGATTGTCGGGCTCTTCATTATGGAAACGCCCTGTCAGCCAGTAAAACGGTTTTCCATGCGGGTCGGTATATTCTGCATATTCCTCGGTCCAGTATCCTCTGGCGGCACGCACTGTCTTGATACCGCACACCTTGTCACATTTCGGAATGTTGACATTGAGGCATATGTCGGCAGGCAATCCGCCGGCGATTACGCGCGAGGTGATTTTCTTCACGATTTCCGCGCAGCATGATATGTCGCTCGCCTGGTCGTGGGAATGGTAGGAATAGCCTATTGACGGTATGCCAAGCATACAACCTTCAAGCACCGCACCCATTGTGCCGGAGTAGATGATTGAGTTGCCGGAATTTGAACCGTGGTTGATGCCCGATAAAATGAGGTCGGGGCGGCGTTCCATTATGGCATGGATGCCGAGTTTTATGCAGTCCACCGGAGTGCCGTTGATTGAATACATCCTTGCCCCGTTATAGTCGGGGTGTGCGGTGATTTGCAATACCTTGTTGACGGAAATAGCCGATGACTGCCCTGAGTGGGGGGCATCGGGGGCGATTACCACGATATCGCCCATCTCCTTGACATAATTTACAAGTTCATGTATGCCGGGGGCGTTGATTCCGTCGTCGTTGGTAATCAATATAAGAGGTTTGGTTTGTTTCATGTTGGCTACATTTTTATTCACAAATATACAAAAATAAATTTGAATTGCGAGCGGGCTTATTAACACAAATGGTCAGTTATCAACATTTAACGCAAAATGATGCCTGTGAATTTGGCGGTAATTGAATATTAATAATTATCTTTGCGTAGTTAATTGTAACTGCTTATGGGTAAAATTATTGCAATAGCCAATCAGAAGGGTGGAGTAGGTAAGACGACAACTACCATAAATCTGGCGGCATCCCTCGCCAATCAAGGTAAGAAAGTGCTCATCATCGACGCCGACCCACAGGCTAACGCCACTTCCGGCTACGGTATTGATCCGCGCACAATGTCTTCGTCAATCTACGAGTGTCTTGTTGACAATTATCCTGTCGACGGGTCGCAGGTGACGACTTGTGTCGAGGGACTCGACCTCGTGGGGTCACGTATCGACCTTGCCGGCGCGGAGCTGGAGCTTGTCAGCAAGCCCAACAGGGAGCGTGTGCTTCTAAATGTGCTTTCCCCGATTGCCGGAAAATATGATTATATACTTATCGACTGCTCGCCGTCGCTCGGACTTATCACGGTCAATGCCCTTACGGCTGCCGACTCGGTCATTATACCGGTGCAGGCGGAGTATTTTGCCCTCGAAGGTATCAGCAAACTGCTTAATACTATACGCATCATAAAATCAAAACTTAATCCCCATCTTGAGATTGAAGGTTTCTTGCTGACGATGTATGACGCCCGCCTGCGTCTTGCCAACCAGATTTACGAGGAGCTTAAGGGTCACTTCGGCGATATGGTGTTCAACACTGTCATACCGCGTAACATACGATTGAGCGAGGCTCCCTCCCATGGTCTGCCGGCGTTGCTCTACGACCCTGAGAGCCGTGGCGCTACAAGCCACACCATGCTTGCAAAGGAGCTTATCGCCAAACATCGTCGTGCAGCCGCTCATGCCGAATAACCATAATAACACATATTAAAGACTCTTTATGGCACTTAACAAACGTAACGCACTTGGTCGTGGACTTGACTCTCTCATTCCTATGGATGATGTGCCTGCGCGCGGATCATCGGCTATCAACGACATCGACCTGAATTACATATCGCCCAACCCGGAGCAGCCGCGTACATCATTTGACGAGGAGGCTCTCGACGAGCTTGCCGCGTCTATACGTGAACTGGGCATCATACAGCCCCTTTCTCTCCGAAAGACAGGTGAAAATTCCTATCAGATAATCGCCGGTGAACGCCGTTACCGCGCAGCTATGAGAGCGGGGCTTACATCGGTGCCCGCCTATATACGCACCGCCAACGACAGCGAGCTTACCGAGATGGCGCTTATCGAGAATATACAGCGTGAGGACCTTAACGCAATCGAAATCGCGCTTACATTCAAGAAGCTTATCGACCAATATAACCTTACCCAGGAGCGGTTGAGCGAACGTATTGGTAAAAAGCGAGCCACTGTGGCTAATTTCCTGCGCCTTCTTAAGCTCCCAGCCGAGGTGCAGCTCGGACTACGTGACAAGCGGGTCGACATGGGACATGCACGTGCCCTGCTTACTATCAATCAGCCCTCGTTGCAGCTGAAGCTCTACAACGAGATAATCAAGCACGGGCTGTCGGTGAGAAAAGTCGAGGAACTTGCGAAGGCTTATCAGCTTGCGGCTGAAAATGGTACCGAGCCTGAAAAACCGAAGACCACGACCATGACCAACCGTGATTTTGACCTGCTGAAAAAGCATCTTTCTGCTTCTTTCCGTACCAAGGTCCAGTTCTCATGCAATCCTCAGGGTAAGGGAAAAATCACCTTCCCCTTCAAAAATGAGGAGGAACTTGTGCAATTAATTGCTATCTTTGATACCATAAAGCACTCCGAGGGCTGACGCATGTCAGTGCCGGAGCGACTTGTTTTTTTGCTGTAATATACTATGACTTGTTGAAAGTCAACTAATTAAATGATGAAAAAAGTAAAGGAAAACGGTAACAACTCTAATCTGGATTTCGCGACTCGTGTCGTGATTGTAGCGCTTACATTTGTAATCGCCTTTCCTTTTAACATTTTTTCAGCAATAAATCAGCCCGCTATCTACAGCCTTCCCGACGGCTCTACACTGCCTCCCGATTATGGCACGCTTGTAGCTGCTGCCGAGTTGCCTGAAGTCAATGAGCAGGTCGACTCTGCCGCCACTCTCAGCAGGATTGCCCCGGAAGCCCTTGATGCGTTTCCCGACTCGATTTATCTCTCGATTCCGAAAGGTGAGCCGGCAATGGTGGTGGGCGATTCCATAACCGTGACAGGCGACAGCATCATAACCGATGTAGTGGGCGAGGTGCCGGTAGACACGGTGGTCCACCAGTATGTCGACACAGTGATGACAGGTGAAAATTTTGACCCCGACTACCGCGTTATTGAATTTAACCCCAGCCCTACACGCGCAGTATGGCTCTCGGCTCTCTGCCCCGGACTCGGACAGCTTTACAACCGCCGTTACTGGAAGCTCCCGATAGTGGTGGGCGGATTCATGGGTCTGGCATATGCCACTGACTGGAACAACCGTATGCTTGACGATTATACCCAGGCTTACAGGGACTTGATGGACAATGACCCCTCTACCAACAGCTACATGGACTTCTATCCTCCCAACACCAAGGAGGAGAGTCTTAACCGCTCGTGGCTCGAAAAGACCTTCAAGTCGAAGAAAGACTTTTACCGACGTAACCGTGACCTCTGTATCATATGTATGATTGGAGTCTACCTCATAGCGATGGTCGATGCCTATGTCGACGCGTCGCTTGCCCATTTTGATATCTCGCCCGACTTGTCAATGGAGGTTCATCCTACTGTGATAAAGGATAGCCGTAATTTTGACAAGCCTGGAATAGGATTGCAATGGGCGTTTAATTTCTAAACTTGTATTCTCTCTAAATAAAATAAAGGAACCGGTCAATGAAAAAATTAGTAACTCTCTTTCTTGCAGGATGCACCGTGCTTGCAGCGGCGGCAGCTCCTTCAATACTTACGCTCAAGCAGTCGATAACCGACAATTCGATCATTTATCCGGAGAGCTTCGAGACTGATACTCACAAGATGATGCAGAACTGGTATCTGCAAAATTATATGGTGCTTAACACAAATTATTCAAAGGTGCCTGTAATCGATGCTTCTGATGAGGTGTATATCAAACGGTTGAGCCAGATGCCTACTGTGATTGAGATGCCTTATAACCAGATTGTGCGTTCATATATTAATATGTACACTCAGCGTCGCCGTGAACTTGTGGAAAGCATGCTCGGCATGAGTCTATATTATATGCCTATATTCGAGCAGGCGCTTGAGCGTCACGGACTTCCGCTTGAGCTGCGCTATCTTCCCGTGATAGAGTCGGCGCTTAATCCCGATGCTGTGTCACGCGTAGGCGCCACGGGATTGTGGCAATTCATGCTTCCCACGGCGCGTGGGCTCGGTCTCGAAATAAATTCGCTGGTCGATGAGCGACGTGACCCGTATGCCTCATCTGAAGCTGCGGCAGCTTATCTGAAACAGCTTTACGGCATGTATAATGACTGGTCGCTTGCCATCGCCGCATATAACTGCGGTCCCGGTAATGTCAACAAGGCGTTGCGCCGTGCCGGTGGCGACAACAAGGATTTCTGGAGCATCTACTATTTCCTCCCGCAGGAAACCCGCGGATATGTACCGGCGTTTATTGCCGCCAACTACGTGATGACTTATTACAATCAGCACAATATCAGCCCGGCGCTCGCCAAGCGTCCTATAATCACCGATTCGGTGCATATCAACAAGCGTGTCCACTTCAAGCAGGTGGCGGCGGTGCTTGATATACCCATCGAGGAGCTGCGAGTGCTTAACCCGCAATATCGCAAGGATATAATCCCCGGCGACATCCGTCCCTATTCGCTTGTGTTGCCATCGATGCAGGTGTACAGCTATATAATGAGCGAAGATAGCATCGTGAGCCATGACGCTACGTTGTATGCACAGCGCACTGTTGTCGAGCCTACGCCTATTGACAAGATTGACCCCAACATGGAGTACACTACCAAGCTTGTCGTGAAAAAACATAAGGTAAGACGTGGCGAGACCCTATCAAAGATTGCCGCAAAATATGGAGTCACGGTAAGTGAAATCAAGAAATGGAACGGCATGAGGAAAAATACCGTGGCTCGCGGACGTGTGCTGAAAATCAACACCTATCAGCGTGTTGCTACCGGAAAAAAGAAGGTAGAGGTTCAGCCTGAAAATGTGGTGGCTCAGGCGGCTGACAGTGTGGCTGTCGAGGTTGCCTCGGCTGCAGGCGATTCTGCGGCTGTAGCTACGGCTCCGGTTCAGGAAGTGGCAGCTGCGCCTGTTGAAAAGGCTAAGGCGTCCACTACGACCAAGGCTGCCCCCAAGGCAAAGACAACCCCTAAAGGAAGCTTCAGGTATCACACTGTGAAAAAGGGCGAAAGCTTGTCGACCATAGCACGCCGTTACAAGGGTGTCACCATCGCCGACATTCAGCGCGCCAACAGCATAAAAGGTACAAATATCCGTGCCGGTCAAAAGCTTAAAATCCCCAACAGTTAACAACCGACAACTGACAACTGACAACTGATAACCGACAACTCAAATTAACCGACCATGAAAGTATATATATCGATTATAGCCGCATTGACGGCATTTGGAGCTTCGGCGGTTACGCCGCTATGGCTGCGTGATGTGAAGATTTCGCCTGATGGCACCAATGTGGCGTTTACCTATAAAGGTGACATTTATAAAGTGAGTGCCGACGGCGGCACTGCTGTAAGGCTTACCGCATCGCCGTCAATAGAGACCGAGCCGGTATGGTCGCCCGATGGCAGCCACATCGCATTTGCAAGCAGCCGCAACGGCGGACAGGATATCTATGTGATGTCGGCTGACGGTGGCGACTTGCAGCGTCTCACACACCATTCGGCGATAGAGTCACCGGAGACATTCACCCCTGATGGCAAATATGTGGTGTTTTCCGCTTCGTTGCAGGATCCCGCCGAGAGTGTGCTCTTCCCCTCTTCGCGTCTTACCGAACTTTACCGTGTGCCTGTCGGAGGTGGCAGGGTAGAGCGTGTCATCGCTTCTGCTGCACAGAGTGTAAGCTATGTCCCCGACGGCAGCTGTTTCATCTATCAAGACAAGAAAGGCTTTGAAGATACATGGCGCAAGCATCACACATCGTCGGTGACACGCGACATCTGGTCGTATGACGTGAAAAGCGGTCGTCACCGCAATCTTACCTCTCGTCCCGGCGAAGACCTCAACCCCGTGGTTTCGCCCGATGGCAAGACGGTATATTTTCTCAGCGAGCGCGATGGCAAGACGTTAAATGTGTATTCCATGCCGGTCGACAATCCTGCATCGGCAACGCAGCTTACCGACTTCACGGTGCATCCTGTGCGTTTCCTTTCGCGGTCTGACAATGGTCGGCTTGCATTTGCTTACGATGGTGAGATTTACACGATGACAGAGGGTGCGTCGCCCAAGAAACTCGATATCGAGATTGTCGACAATTATGAAAATTCCATCGAGAAGAGAAATGTCGGCAGCTCTGCTTACGCGACAGTGTCGCCCGATGGCAAGCAGGTGGCGTTTATAGACAGGGGAGAGCTCTTTGTAACCTCCGTGGATTATAAGACCACAAGACAGATTACCCATACCGCCGCCGCTGAAAAACAGATTACCTGGGCACCGGGCGGAAGGGCTCTCGTGTATGTCAGCGAGCGTGACGGACTTCCGGCACTTTACCGTGCAATGATAGTACGCGACGACGACCTGAATTTTCCTAACGCCACGTTAATCGACGAGCAGCCGTTGCTTCCTGTCGATGGCGTAGAGCGCACTTGTCCGCAGTATTCGCCCGACGGCTCTGAACTCGCTTTCATTGCCGACCGCAACAAATTGATGGTGTTGGATATTGCCACAAAGAAAGTGCGTCAGATTACCGACGGCTCCACTTATGCCGAGCGCAACGGTGGCTTTGATTATTCATGGTCGCCCGACGGAAAGTGGATTGTAATGGAGCTTACCAACAACGGTCATGAACCCTACAGTGATATAGCGATTGTCAACACTACCGGTACACCGAAAGTGACCAATATCACGCTTTCCTCTTATTTCGACATGCAGCCCAAGTGGGCGCTCGACGGCAATGCCATCGCGTTTCTGTCCGACCGCTACGGTATGCGCAATCACGCTTCATGGGGCTCGCTCAATGATGTCATGATGGTATTCCTGAATCAGGATGCCTATGACAAATATTGTCTTTCCAAGGAGGATTACGAACTGCGCAAAGAGCTTGAAAAGCAGCAGAAAGAGCGCAAGCAGAAGTCTGACGACAAGAAAAAGGATAAGAAAGGCAAGAAAGACGCTGCCGCCGACAAGGATGACGATGATGTGAAAGACATTAATGTCGAGCTTGACGGCATACGCGACCGTATAGTGAGGGTTACCCCTAATTCATCTGATATAGGTGATTTCATCATCACCAAAGATGGAGAAGAGTTGTATTATCTCTCGGCGTTTGAACAGGATTACGACCTTTGGTCGATGAATCTCAGGAAGAAAGATACCGGTATCGTCAAGAAACTTGATGCCGGATTGCTTTCACTCGAACTTGACAAGGATGGCGACAACCTGTTTTTGCTTGGTTCCGACGAGCTTTCAAAGATGCCGCTTTCAAGCAAGAGCATCAAGCCTATAAGCTACTCGGCACGCATGGATATAGACCGTGCAGCAGAGCGTGAATATATGTTTGACTATGTGAAACGCGAGGCAAAGGAGCGCTTCTATACTGTCGACATGCATGGTGTAGATTGGGAGATGATGACCGATGCTTACAGGCGTTTCCTTCCCCATATCAACAATAATCATGATTTTGCCGAGTTGTTGAGCGAATTGCTTGGCGAGCTTAACGCGTCGCATACAGGCGGTCGATATTCAATGCCCTCGGCTGTGGACCAGACCGCTTCACTCGGACTCATTTATGACTGGAATTATGCCGGACCCGGCTTGAAGGTGAGCGAGGTGATTGAAAACGGTCCATTTGACAACGCCTCTTCCGACATGGCTCCCGGGGTGGTTGTCGAAAAGATTAATGGCAATGAGATAGGCGACTCCATCGACTTCACGATACTATTTAATAATATCCGTGGCAAGAAGACGCTTGTGGCGCTTTACGACCCCGCGTCGGGCAAGCGTTGGGAAGAGGTGGTGCTTCCTGTGGGCAGCGGCGTGATGAGCGACCTTCTATACGACCGCTGGGTGAAACGTCGTGCGGCTGATGTCGACAAGTGGTCGGGCGGTCGTCTCGGTTATGTACATATCCGGTCAATGGACGATGCAAGCTACCGTACTATATATGCCGATCTTCTTGGCAAATATGTTGACAAAGATGGTATTGTGATAGACACCCGTTGGAATGGCGGCGGTCGTCTACATGAGGATATAGAGGTGCTGTTCAGCGGTGATAAATACCTTACTCAGGTAATCCGTGGTGTCGACGTGTGTGACATGCCGAGTCGCCGATGGAACAAGCCGAGTATCATGGTGCAGTGTGAGGCTAATTATAGCAATGCCCATGGAACACCTTGGGTTTACAAGCACAAGAAGCTCGGTACGCTTGTAGGTATGCCTGTGCCGGGAACCATGACCAGTGTCAACTGGATTACCCTGCAAGACCGGTCGCTGGTATTTGGTGTGCCTGTTATCGGTTATCGCACAGCCGAAGGCAACTATCTCGAAAACTCTCAGCTTGAACCCGATATCAAGGTAGCAAATGACCCGGCTGATGCTGTTGCGGGCGAAGATGCGCAGCTTCACCGTGCAGTCACCGAGCTGCTCCGCCAGCTTGACTGACACATCATAGTGTGTAGGGGCGAGTGGAAACTCGCCCCTACACAGACTTGTTAATGAAAGCGTAAGACATTGTGATGGGATTGTTTCCCGTCAGGGCATCATCACAGCGCAAGTTTGATGATTCCTGTCGGAAACATCAACCTATACGATGCTGTCCGGGGGGTTCGCTACGCTCAACGCCCCGGCTAAATTTGGATTTTCCCTTCGGGAAAAGAGTTTTCGGATTTCAGTTTTCAATCATAGTTTTGCAACACCCTCATGCTCCGGAAGGGACTGTGTAGGGGCGAGCTTCTTTCCGCCACGGCATTGGGTTGTTAATCAAAGCGCAAGGCATTGTGGTGGGATTGTTTCCCTTCAGGGAATCATCTTTGTTTAGCCGTAGTGTTGAGCGTAGCGAAACCTACGGTAGATGGGCATCAGCAGCGATGTTTCCCTTCAGGGAATCATCAATCTTGCGCTAGGATGATTCCTGTCGGAAACATTAACCTATACGATGCTGTCCGGGGGTTTCGCTACGCTCAACGCCCCGGCTAAATTTGGATTATCCCTGCGGGAAAAGAGTTTTCGGATTTCAGTTTCAATCATAGTTTTGCAACACCCTCATGCTCCTAAAGGGTCTGTGTAGGGGCGAGCTTCCTTCCGTCACTGCATTGAGTTGTTAATCAAAGCGTAAGACATTGTGGTGGGATTGTTTCCCGTCAGGGAAACATCTTTGTTTAGCCGTAGTGTTGAGCGTAGCGAAACCTACGGTAAATGGGTATCAGCAGCGATGTTTCCCTTCAGGGAATCATCAAACATGCCCTGAGATGATTCCTGTCGGAAACATCAACCTATATGATGCTGTCCGGGGGTTTAGCTACGCTCAACGCCCCGGCTAAATTGGGATTTTCCCTGCGGGAAAAGAGTTCTCGGATTTCAGTTTTCCGACCGTATCACATAGCAGTAAGAGAGGGTGTTGCAAAGCGATGTCCCTACGTTGAGGGCTAAATCATAGTTTTGCAACACCCTCATGCTCCTAAAGGGTCTGTAGGTGGGCGAGCTTCCACTCGCCCTCTGTATTGGCTTGTAAATTAAATAGTAAGGCGCGTAGCGCAACCTTGGATTAGAAGTTGTAGCCGAGTGTAAAGGTCCAAGCTTTGTTGTGTCCTTTGGGCTGTTTCGCGGCGTCGGGCACTTCCTTCAATATATTCTTGCAACTGAAGTTGTAGTGGGCACCGATGTAATAATGTTCCATTACCAGAAATCCGAGCCCGAATTTCAATCCCCAGTCAAAGCGATTGGCTATGCCTTTGTCGCCGAAATAGTCGCCTTTGCTGTCATAAGCCACGACTTCATGCCCGTTGGGGGTGTATTCCGACTGGAAAAGGGTGTACTTGCATTTCCCTCCGAAACCGCTTGCAAAGTAGGGTCCGAGGTCAATCTGGGCTTGTGCCAGCTCGGCGACGCCGAGACGGAACGACAACAGCAACGGTATCTCGAAATAATATGCACCCCAATGTCCGTCGATTGCCTGAAGGGTACTTTCATTAATAAGATAGTGGAAATCGCTGTTGCGTGACTTGAAGTACACTCCTGACTGTATGGCAATGTAATTTTTCAGGTTGATGTCGACAGCAGCGCCTATGGTGAAGCCTTGTTTCCATTGTGTATGATTCCATGCTATTTCGGGAAATGCCTCGTCATAGTTGGTCGTGAGGTTAGATGTGTTGAATCCTACTCGTAATCCTGCCTGGATTACTTTTTTCGGTGTGCCATAGTCGATGAGAGTCTGTGCCGATGTGACTACGGGAGCAGCCAGCATGGCTATGCCGGCAATGATTGCCATGAATCTCTTTTTCATATTTGTATGATGAGTTGATTAATATTGTACTTATTCGATTCGTAAAAACTCTTTTAGCTGACGGTTGATTTCAGCCATGCCTGCCTTGGATGGGTGACCCATGCGCTTGTCGATTGATTCGAGACGGAGCACCGGGATACGTTGCCTGTCACATTCCTCGATTATTATGTCGCGCACGTCACCGCCAATCTCGTCGTTGAGCATGAAGTAAATCTTCGCCCCCGGATAGAGTGCGGGTAGCCCGGTTACGAGTTCTTTCATTGCCGGACGGAATGCGTATAGCGGGTCGGTCAATGTGCTGTCGGCTTCAAGCGGCACATTTGCCCATAGGTCGTTGGTCGCGCCAAACACGAGGATTATATCGGGGTTGCCAAGATAGTGCATGCGGGTGATAAACGACCGTCCCGAATAGTCTTCACCGTTGTAGCCTGTGTGACATATGGTCGACCCTGAGAAGGAGTTGTTTTTAACAAGCTCAAACCCTGTATCGTGGATAAATTGGCTCCACCAGGTGTCGCCGAGTGCGTTTACATCGGTGCGTTCGGGCTTATTCTCACCGTCGAAATACCACACGTAGTTGGTGTCGGGTTGCACATGGCGCTCAAACGTGGAGTAGGAGTCGCCAAGTATAGATACCTTGTAAGGTTTTGCTGCCGAACCGCAGAGGGCGGCTAAGGCAACGGAGACGATTAACAGATACTTTTTCATTGTCAGGTAAATTTCGATAAAATTAGACAAAAATGCAGGATGGTGCAATATCCATATGTAGAATATTCCAAAATATAGGGCATTTCGGGTATTATGGTACTCCTTGACTTGGTGACTTTGCCGGAGCGGTGTGGCAGTCGGGAAGCCCTGACCGGTTATCGCGGGTTGATATATTTTTATTAATTTTGCACTCAGAAAGGAAGTATGTTAATGATAAAATCAGTAAGTCTACCGTCTAAAGTTCAGTTTATTCAATTTTCTTGGCAACACATACTCCTCCTCGCGTCGTTATACGTGATGACCCTCGGTGTTGCCTTGTGTGTGCGTTCCAATCTTGGAAGCAGTGTGATATCATCTATTCCGATGGCGTTTTCCATCGCAGGTCAGCAGGGTCTCGCTCCGTCGCTCACCATAGGCGGCTATACTAATATCATGAACATGATACTTGTCGTGGGGCAGATATTGGTATTGCGTCGCCGCTTTGAGCCGGTACAGCTGTTTCAGCTGCTTATCGGGTTTGTGTTTGGCGCTCTGATTGATGTCAACATGTATATCACCTCCTCGCTGGTGTGTGACACTCTGCCTGTGCAGATGATGGTGCAGTTTGCGGGATGTACGGTGATGGGCGTGGGTATTGCCCTTGAGGTGCGCTGCGGCTCTATCACTATGCCCGGCGAGGGATTCCCTGTTGCGATAAGCCGTGTTACGGGACGCCAGTTTCCAAAGGTCAAGATTGTGGTTGATGTGACTCTTGTGGCGCTTGCCATATCGAGCTGCTACTATTTCTGGGGTGCGTGGCAATGGAATATTATCGGCATCGGCACACTGTTTGCCATGTTTTATGTGGGCTATATCGTGAAGCTGCTAAATCCTCGTATGGGATGGTTTGACCGCCTGCTTGGCTATCGTCCCGGATTCCGCCGCTATCTCTACGGACTTGCACGCTATATCCATAATAGAAATCAATAGACAGATATTACTAAATGAAACAGACAGGGTATATCGGCCGATACGCCCTGTCTGTTTTTTTTATGGTAATATTTATTATTAAACAAGCTCTAAACAAGCTCTAAATCTCTTTCAGCGATATGGCGAAACCTCCGCCCGGTGCCATATGTAGCTTCATCACTGATGACGCGCCGGCTTTGCGGCGTGTAATCTGATATGACTCCGGATTGGTGAGATAGTGGGCGTCGTCGGTGTCGCTGTATATGGTAGCCTCATAGGTCTTGGACGGATCAAGAAAATCAAGGTTGAGCGTAAACTCGCGTGAATCTTCAGCGTTTACACCGCCTACATACCAGTCGTCGCTTTTCTTGTCTTTACGCGCAACAACGATAAATTCGCCCGGCTCGGCGTCAATATATACGCTCTTGCTCCAGTCGACAGGTACATCCTTTATAAACTGGAATGCATCGGCTTTCTCGGCATAGTGTTCAGGGAAGTCTGCCGCCATCTGCAGCGGAGAATACATGGTGAGGTAAAGTGCAAGCTGGTTTGCCACGGTGGAATTGACGTGAGAGGTGTTGCCGGGGGCAAATTCGCTGAGGTTCATGCGGAATATACCGGGTGTGTAGTCCATCGGACCGCCCTGAAGGCGTGTGAAGGGGAGGATAGTGACATGGGCTGTCGGCAGTCCGCCAAATGACTGATATTCTGTGCCACACGCGCTCTCGTTGCCGACGAGATTGGGATAGGTGCGGCATAGACCTGTCGGGCGCACAGCCTCATGACCATTGACCATGATATGCTTGTCGGCGGCTTTTTTCACACATTCGAGATAGTGGCGCACCGATTTCTGATTGTAGTGGTTTTCTCCCTTGGGAAGGATATTGCCTACATATCCGCTTTTCACGGCGTCATAGCCGTAATGGTTCATCAGGTCGTAGGCGCGGTCGATATATTTCTCGTAATTCGGAATGGAACCTGATGTCTCGTGGTGCATCATGAGCTTGATGCCTTTTGACTTGGCGTAGTCGTTGAGGGCGGCGATGTCAAAGTCGGGGTAGGGGGTGAGGAAGTCAAATACATACTCCTTCTCTTTTCCTGACCAGTCTTCCCAACCTATGTTCCAGCCTTCGATAAGCAGCTGGTCCATGCCCGCTTCTGCGGCAAAATCGATGTAGCGGCGCACATTGTCGTTGTTTGCGCCATGGCGGTTGTTGGGCGTTGCCTTTGAATAGTCAAATGTGGCGAGGTCGAAGTTTTCGGCGTCGCAATATGCCCATGAACTTTTATTGGTGATCATCTCCCACCATACACCCATGTATTTTGTGGGGTGAATCCATGATGTGTCATCGAGTACACACGGGTCGTTGAGGTTAAGGATGAGGTCTGACGCGAGTATGTCGGTAGCCTTGTCGCTCACCATCACCGTGCGCCAGGGGGTCTTGAAGGGAGTGGTCACCACCGCCTTGTCGCCGTTGATGTCGGGGGTAAGCCATGAGGTAAACACCATGTTGGTATCGTCAAGGTTGAGGTGCATCGCGGGATAGTCGATTAGTGCTGCCTCGTGGAGGTTGATATACAGCCCGTCGTCGGTCTTGAGCATTAGTGATGTCTGCACTCCTGTTGGTGAAAATCCTGTCTGTGACAGGTTGTGCATGCGTGCGCCCTCCGAAGTTGCGCGTATTTCGCTCAGGCGCGAGCGGGTGTATTTGTATTCCTGGGTGTCATAATCGCCGGGTATCCACCATGCGGTGTGGTCGCCCGTCATTGCCATCTGTGACGCCTCGTCGGCGATGGTAAATCCTTTCCACTTCTGGGCTGGAAACTCGTAGCGAAATCCTATGCCGTCATCGTAGGCGCGAAACACGATGTTCATCTTTCGGGTCATGCCATCGGCTTTCTGGGTCAGGGGCACGGTCATCTGATTGTACTTGTTGACGATGGAGTCGTTTTCTCCCCATACGGGAGCCCATGTCTCATCAACCGATGTAAACACTGGTTTTCCCTGTTTAAAGCCCGAGGTGAGGGGTGCTTCGTCCTTGATTTCAAAACCGAGTGTCGAGGGGAGTATCACCGGCTTTCCGTGGTATTGGACCGTGTATTCCGGTACTCCTGCTTTTGTGAGATCGAAGGTTAACTTAATGTTGCCGTCGGGCGAAGTCAGCGTCTCTGTGGCAAATGACGGAAATGCCACGGCACACGCAATAAGATTTAAAACTATCTTTTTCATAATAATTGGTTATATATGTGTTTGGAAGTAAGTTTTACAAAGATATTATAAATAATCCAATTATAGTAATTTACCCGTCTAAAAAGAGATGAATGTCGCGCGTGAAGGAGGGGTATAAAAACAGCGCAAGGAATCAAGCGTGATGCTTGACTCCTTGCGTTGCGTTGTCTTACCAGGATTCGAACCTAGACAGGCAGAACCAAAAACTGCAGTGCTACCATTACACCATAAGACAATCCTTGTCACTCAGGGCTTGCGCTCTAAAGTTGTGCAAAGGTAAGCAGTTTTTTTGAAGTTTGCAAGTCTATGAGCTATTTTTGAATGTTTGTTAGACATTTATTATTAAACAAGCTCTTAAATACATATGTCGGTAGGAGAGGTCGAACCGAAATCGATAAAATTGGTTATTTTTGTATTAAAATAGTAAAAAACAAAAACCGGATAATGACTAAACGACATATGATGCGGCTCCACTGGAAGCTGTTTTTTCCGCTTGTGGGGCTTATGTGGCTTATCATCGGCATTACGATTTCGTATTTCGTGATGCACGAAAAGCAGCGGTTGAAAGATAATCTTGAAAACCGCTTGCTCAATGTCAACAACACGATTATTGACGCCTATGAACGCGGTGTCGACCTGCAAAGCACCGTCGACTTTATAATGATGTTTACGGTCAATACCGCGCTCGACCCCCTGCGCATAACCGTGTATGATGACAGTGGCGAAATGGTGGCTGACAACCCCGCTGCGACTATTCTGATACGCGATAGCGTCGGCTCTGTCGATCCTGAGCTTGAGCGGCTATGGAATCAAAGTGGTAACGCCACGGTGCAAGATATGGCATATGACAATAAGAAAAGCATGATTAGTTCCCGGATGAGTCGCGACGGGCGCATCCACTCTTTTGCCGGTTTGCCCTATGAGGGGGAGGTGCTTGACTTTCTCAGCGTCGACCCGATGATATGGATTGCTGTGATTATATTGGGTATGGTGTCGTCGGGTATCGCTTATTTTGGGTCGAGGGCTGTGAGCCGCAACGTCTATGCCCTTAAAGATTTTGCCCAGGCGATAGCAGCCGATGAACTGCCCGACGATATCGATTCATCGCAGTTTTCACAGGATGAGCTCGGCGATGTGTCGCGCAATCTTCTGTCGCTCTATCGCGATAAGATTCATGCCGAGCAGGAGAAGATGCTTCATGAACGCCAGATAGGGATTAATGTGAGTCATGAGCTTAACACCCCGGTAGGCATTATCAAGGGATATATCGACACGGTGTTAAACGACGGTAATATGCCCGATGATGTGCGTCATAGGTTTTTGGTGCGCGTGCAGCAAAATGCCGACCGTCTTGCGAGTCTTATCAATGACATAGGCATGGTGATGCGACTTCAGGAAAATGGCAGGATTGCATGTGGCGCCCCTGTTGATTTCAGCCAGCTTGCAGCGCGTCTCGCCGAGGATATAGCGCAGGGTCATATTGCCGATGGCATGACATTTCAATATGATGTGCCCGATGGCTGTCTTGTAGCCGGGCATGAGTCGCTGCTCACTAATACCCTGCTCAATCTGGTGTATAATTCGGCAAAACATTCGGGTGGTACTGAAATTACCTTGCGTTGGCTGGGGGAAGCTGATGGAATGCACCTGTTTACGTTTGCCGACAATGGCAAAGGGGTAGACGAGGAGCATCTCGGCCGTCTTTTTGACCTGTTTTATCGTGTTGACAGTGGGCGTTCGCGTAAAAACGGCGGCTCCGGCATCGGGCTTGCGCTCGTATTGCGCATAATAACAGCAATGGGCGGTAATATTACGGTAGAAAACGCAGAGACAGGCGGACTCAAATTCACCTTCGCCCTCCCTGTCTACGAAAGTCCCGTGAAAAAGTAATGAATCACCGCTGCCCCCGAAAAATTCGCTGACCCGTCAGGGCGCATAGTAAAAATCCTGTGTTTAAGCGTAGATATTACAGAGACGGAAGATG
>CAJTSK010000040.1 GCA_910578835.1 uncultured Muribaculum sp. | reverse complement strand
TAGGTGCCAGCCCTAATTTTTTAGAATCTAAAAAAGTTTAGCGGACAGTAATAATAAAAAATAAGGACTCTCCACACCTCCGCGATATACTATTTAACATAATATTGATTATGGGAAAAAGTGTGGTCTGTTTTTATAGAGGGGAATCTGGAGGTAATTCGAGGCGTTTTGGTGTTTTTGCAACCTGGTTGCGGGTAAAGCATGTTATCTTTGCACAAAATTCATTATCTTTACATCGTGATGAAGACTTGTGGCAAAATCTTGACTCTCTTGCTGAGTGTGTTGGTTCTGGCGACTACCACGCTCCAGTTTCATCATCATGATTGTCACGGTACGATTTACTTCTCTCTCTTAGGTGAAAAAGATATTGTAGTTGATGCTCACGACGGGCTTATTTGTGCCACCGATTGTCAACATACGATTGCGTCTGCTACAAATCACTCTCCCGACTGCAAAGGACATAATAAATGTTCGATGCACCTTGATCAGACCGATGTTTCACGTCAGTCGCTTATCCAGTTGTTATTACCCTTTGTCTCAATTCAATGTAGACTTGAGCCAGTTTTATATCCTATAAACCGCTTTGTTGAAACAGTATCCGTTTCATATCATTTTTTGAGACATCTTTCATTAATAATCAAATCTTCATCAATATTCCGCGCCCCACCTTTCATGTGTTTATAATCTATATCTTTAACAATTAATTATCTGTAATTCAGTAGTTAACATTAATAGCATTTATATTATAAAATCACATGAAATATACAAATATACTCCTGCTAATAAGCTTATTAGCATTTGTTTCCTGCGGTCATGACAATAAAGGACATGACCATTCCGAAGCGGAAGAAGAGCATGCCCATGAGATTCATGGCGAAAAAGAAGAAAGTGAGTCTGACGAAATAATCCTTTCTCCCCAAGCCGCTGAAAAATATGGTGTTAAAGTGTCAGCGATAAGCAAAAAAAGCTTCTCTGATGCTATAAAAGTGAGTGGAAGCATCGTCGGAGCACCTGACGATGCTGCATCGATTGTGGCAAAATCATCAGGCATATTGTCGCTTAACCGGGATATTCTTCCCGGCAAAAAGCTAAATACGGGGGCATCTATCGGCGTGGTGACGTCAAAAGGATTTACCGGCGGCGATGCTGATGAATTGGCATCGCTCCAATATCAGGCTGCCAAGAAAGAACTTGATAGAATCACTCCCCTATATGAAGAAGGAATCGTGTCGGCTAAAGAGTATAATGCGGCAGTCGCTGCGTGCGAGCAAGCCCGTGCCGCCCATTCAGGTCGCAATGGCGGCAGTTCACTTGTTACGCCTGTAAGTGGCGTGATTACAGAACTGCTTGTAAAGCAAGGGGAATATGTTAATGCCGGACAACCTGTGGCAACTGTTTCTCGCAATTCCCGCCTTATGCTGCGCGCCGATGTGCCTCAGAAATACCACTCGATGCTTTCCGGAGTGACCACGGCAAATTTCCGTCCGGCATATTCAGATGAAGTGTTTTCTCTCTCGGAGCTTAATGGCGTGAGGTCATCGTCGGTTGACAATGTATCGGTACAACCAGGCTATATCCCGGTCTATTTCTCTTTTGACAACAATGGTGCCGTTGTGCCCGGAAGCAGTGCTGAAATATATCTACAGCGCGAGTCGGCTGACTCCGTACTGGTGATTCCGGTGAGTGCCCTTACCGAACAGCAGGGCAAGTTGTTTGCCTATGTAAAGCTTGATGACCACGGCTATGAAAAACGTAATGTCACCATAGGTATGTCAAATGGTAAGGAGGCTCAGCTGCTCTCCGGTATCAAGGAAGGAGAGACTATAGTAACCGAAGGTGTAATATTTGTCAAACTTGCCGAAACCTCTAATGTAGTTCCGGAAGGTCACTCCCACAATCACTAAGATTATGCTTAACAGAATAATAAAATTCTCGCTCGCCAATCGCGTAGCGATAGTGATATTGTCGGGGTTGCTCTTGCTTGCCGGATGTACGGTGCTTCTGAAAATGGAAGTTGACATCTTCCCCGACCTTAATGCTCCCACGGTAGTGGTGATGACAGAAGCTCCCGGACTCGCCCCCGAGGAAGTGGAAAAAGTGGTTACCTACCCTGTTGAGACAACTCTCAACGGAGCTACCGATGTGCGCCGTGTAAGGTCGTCGTCAGCAACCGGTTTTTCTGTCGTATGGATTGAGTTTGACTGGGGCACCGACATATACAAGGCTCGTCAGATTGTTGCCGAGCGTCTCAATGAAGTGGCTGAAAAACTACCGGCCGGTGTCGGCACACCTGTCATCGGCCCGCAGTCGTCGATACTTGGGGAAATGCTCATAATCGGTTTGACCGCCGACTCTACTTCAATGATGGAGCTGCGCACAATCGCTGACCGCACCATAAGCCCGCATCTTCTTTCAATTGGAGGTGTATCGCAGGTGTCGGTGCTCGGAGGTGAAGCCAAGGAATACCAGATTCAGATGAATCCCGACAAGATGAAACATTTCGACATCACCCTTGATGAAGTGGTCGCAGCCACAGAGGCTATCAATGATAACGCTTCAGGCGGTATCGTGTATGACTACGGAAATGAATATATTATCAAGGGGGATATCAATACTTCATCAACCGAGGCGATAGGCAATTCGGTGGTCAGGAGCGATGAACGTGGCATAGTGCTCCTGTCAGATATAGCCGATATCGTGATTGGCGGCAAGCAGCCCCTTACCGGTACTGCTTCGTTGAGATGCTCTCCATCAGTGCTTCTTACGATTACGAAACAGCCCTCCACCGGTACGATTGAACTGACTCATACCATAGAGAGCGAGCTTGAAAAGATACAAGCCTCCATACCCTCAGATGTAAAAATATCCACCGATATATTCCGTCAGAGTGACTTTATCGACAGTTCAATCAGCAATCTTCAGCAGTCGCTGTTTGAAGGAGCATTGTTTGTCATTGTCATACTCTTTTTCTTCCTGATGAATGTGCGCACGACGTTGATTTCTCTTGTCGCGCTTCCGATGTCAATCATCGTGACGATAATCGTGTTGCACCTGTTTGGGCTGAGCATCAACACCATGAGTCTGGGTGGTATAGCCATAGCCATCGGTTCGCTGGTCGACGATGCTATTGTCGATGTTGAAAATGTCTACAAGCGTCTTCGCGAAAACTCACAACTCCCCGAAGGTCAGCGCCGGTCAACACTTTCTGTTGTCTATGACGCATCAAAGGAGGTGCGCATGCCCATCTTCAATTCATCTCTTATAATTATAGCCAGTTTCCTCCCGCTCTTTTTCCTGCGCGGACTTGAAGGCAGGATGCTGATGCCTCTCGGTATCTCGTTTATCGTGGCACTTGTCGCATCGACAATCGTAGCTCTTACCCTTACACCGGTGTTGTGCAGCTATCTGCTCAAAGGTGACGACGCAGGAAAACTCGGCAAAGAGTCATGGGTGGCGCGTAACCTCAAGTCACTGTACAGCCGCGGGCTTGAGATTACTTTTCGTCATAAGAAATCGCTGCTTGCAGGTGTATGTGCCTTGTTTGCTGTCGCTATAGGCCTCTTCTTTACGTTGGGACGAAGCTTCCTCCCCTCGTTCAATGAAGGTTCGTTCACTGTCAATGTAAGTGCACTACCGGGTATCTCGCTTGAAGAGAGCGACAATATAGGAAGAATTGCAGAAGAGGCTATCCTGTCAGTGCCGGAGGTTAAAACCGTAGCCAGAAAAACAGGACGCGCCGAACTCGACGAACACTCGCTTGGCGTCAATGTCTCGGAGATTGAAGCGCCTTACGAGCTGTCGGGCAGGTCGCGCGAGGAAGTCGTGCGCGAACTTCGTGCCAAACTATCGGAAATCCCCGGAGTCAATATCGAGATAGGACAGCCCATCTCTCACCGTATCGACGCAATGCTCTCCGGAACCGAGGCGCAGATTGCCATAAAGATATTTGGTGACGACCTCCAGTCGCTTTATGAAGTAGGTTCACAGATAAAGAAGCAGATTGCCGACATACCAGGCATCGTGGATGTCAATATCGAGCAACAAGTGGGTCGCCCGCAGCTTGACATACGACCACGCAGGGAAATGCTGGCGCGTTACGGCATCCCGATGAATAAGTTTGTCGAGTTTATCAATGTCGCCTTGGGAGGAAAGGCAGTCTCGCAGGTATATGAAGGCGGTCTTCCTTATGACGTGACTTTGAGAGTAGACAATGCTCACCGCGAAACTCTGTCAGCAATTTCCGAATTAATGATAGACAGCAATGTCGGGAAAATACCCCTTTACAATGTCGCCGAGATTGTGTCCACTACCGGACCTAATACAATCAACCGCGAGAATGTAAGCCGACGCATCGTCGTCTCGGCAAATGTTGATGACCGGGATTTAAGAAGTGCCGTAAATGAAATTCAACATGAGATAGAGGAAAACATTCAGCTCCCCGATGGCTATTATATCAACTATTCGGGACAGTTTGAAAGCGAGGCAGAGGCATCGCGCACCCTCGCGCTCACCTCTATCGGTGCCTTGATTATCATAATCATGCTTCTATACTCGGAGTTTCACAATATGAAGCAGACATTTATCATACTTGTCAACATGCCTCTTGCCATGATAGGCGGCATAGTAATATTGCGGCTTACTTCGGGCGAGATGAACATACCCGCGATAATAGGATTTATCTCGTTGCTTGGTATAACAACACGCAACGGCATGCTTCTCATTTCGCGTTATAATCACCTTGCCGGGCAACATGTAGGTTTGGTTGAGCGCATCAAGATTGGTTCGGTCGACAGGCTGCTTCCTATCATGATGACTGCACTCACTTCAGCACTTGCACTTATACCGCTCGCCTTCCGCGGGACAGAGCCGGGAAATGAGATACAATCTCCTATGGCAATTGTGATATTGGGTGGGCTTATAACCTCTACACTTTTAAACATATTTGTTACCCCCGTGTTATATTATTTAACAAATAAGAAAAAAGCGTAACTTTGTAAGTTGAACTCATAACTGAAATATCTCATGCTAAAATCAAGTACAAGCATCCTGTTTGTCTCACTGAGCGCATTCACTTTTGGTGCTTCAGCACAAAATTTTGACACGTTGCTTAATAAAGTCGTGAGCAATAATACCGAATTGATGTCGTCAGTTGCTGCAGCACGTAGCGAGCTACTCACTCTTAAAAGTGAAAACAATCTCCCCGATCCGGAGGTGGAACTTGAATATCAGTGGGGACGCCACGAGGTCGGCGACAAGTTTGATGTCAACGTCACACAAGGCTTTGACTGGCCCGGAGCGTATGCCGCACGAGGAAAAGCCAACAAAATCGCATCGGAGGCGATGACCTATCTCAATCAAAGCAACTATCTTGACAAACGTCTGGAAATAAAGCAGACCATGATTGACATTGTAAATGTCAAGAAAAACATGAAAGTGGTCGGCGACCGTCTTGCCACGATGGATAAGATGATTGAGAAATACACCACTGGTGTACACAATGGTGAGCTGACTATACTTGACCTTCGCAAGCTAAAGATTGAAAAAATCAGGCTTGACGATACCATGGCATCTTTGGAGTCGGAGTTTTCACTGCTTAAATCAACCCTTGAGGCGCAAAACGGCGGACAGAATTGTGATGATATAATCGCTACTCTTGAGGGCTATCCTGACGATGTGATATTACCTGCCGACGAATATGAAAAGATTCTTGAGGAATATGACCCTGCCGTGAAGTACAGCTCTCTGATGATGCAATCGCAGACCCAGCGAGTAAAGGCTGAACGCCTCATGCGCTTCCCCGGATTCACGCTTGGCTATCACCATAGCTGGGAGGATGGTGATGTATTTAACGGCATGATTGTAGGCGTGACATTGCCGGTATTCTCCACTCATAATAAGGTGCGTGCAGCAAAAGCGCTGAGCCGTTCACTTGAGTATGACGAGATGACAGTGGCTATCCAGCGTCGCGCTGCCGTAAAGTCAGACCGCGAGAAAGCAGTCGCCCTCTATCGACAGATGACAGCATATGAAGCCGCATTGAAAAATGACAATTCGGTGGAATTGCTGAAAAAGTCGCTCGAAGGAGGTCAGATATCACTCCTTGACTATCTCGGCGAGATGGACTACTACATGCAGGCTGAGCGTGACTACCTTGATGTACAGTATCGTTACCATCAGACACTTGCAACCCTTAACAAATACAAAGCATTGGATTAGCAAGTGTTATAAACATTTAAAGCCAGGAAACGCCCTAAACTTTTACATGTTTAGGGCGTTTTAGTTTCAAAACATAAATAATCATACAATACAATATGGAAACTAACGTATACTCTCAACCTAAGTTGCCCTATGCTCCCGATGCCTTGGCTCCCGCTATCAGTGCCGAAACTATCAGCTACCATTGGGGGAAGCATGAAAAGGCTTATATCGACAATCTGAATAAGCTTATACGAGACACCACGTGGGAAGATACTCCGCTTGAAGAGATTATCCGTCAGGCTAACGGTTCCCTGTTTAACAATGCTTCGCAGGCTTGGAACCATATTTTCTACTTCTTCTCCTTCAGTCCTGATGGTGGCGGCGAACCTCACGGTGAGCTTGCCGAGGCAATCAAGAGAGAATTTGGCTCCTTCGAGGAGTTTAAGAAACTCTTTGTTGACGCCGGCGTCGGATTATTTGGTTCCGGCTGGGTATGGCTTTCTCAGGATAAAGATGGACGCCTGTTCATAACCCAAGGTCCAAATGCCTCCAATCCCCTAACTCAAGGCCTGACACCGATTCTGACATTTGATGTATGGGAACACGCTTACTATCTCGATTACCAGAACCGCCGTGGTGAAGCTCTTGACAAGCTTTGGGACATCATCGACTGGGACGTGGTAGGAAGCAGATATTCAAAGAAGATGTAATCGTACTTTTTCTCATAAAAACATACTAACGCAAGAAACAGACTATAGCACTTTTAAGCATAATGTGATGAATGAAGGTCGGAGTACTCGTGAGAGCCCTCCGATTTTTTATTACCATCTATTGCAATGGCAAACAATCCTGTAGCTCAGGTGTTTTTATATTAAAAATTCAGCTATTTATGGACAATACCGTAACTCCTGACACTCAGCCAAAGACTGTACCATCACACACCACCGGTGCGCGTCGGCTCATATTGCGCACATTGCATATCATGGTGCTTCTATGCTCTATCGCGCTCATCGTACTCATATCATACGACTGCTTCAGAAATATCTCTTTTTTGGCTAATCCTACATATATGAAAATCCAGTTTTGGATATGCCTATTCTTCATTTTTGATGTAGTGGTCGAATTTTTCATGTCACCTAAAAAATGGAAATATATATGCACCCATATCTTTTTTCTGATAGTCAGCATACCGTATCTCAATATTATTTCTTACTATGGCATAGACCTGTCGCCTGAAATGCAATATCTGGTCAGGTTCATACCGATGATTCGCGCGGCGTATGTGCTTACAATCGTTTTGGGAGTTTTGTCAACCGACAAGATTTCGAGCCTGTTTACGGCATATGTGGGCTTGCTTGTCGCGACAGTGTACTTTGCAAGTCTGATGTTCTTTATCGAGGAACATTACATAAATCCCGGTGTCACTACTTATTGGTCGGCGTTATGGTGGGCGTTTATGGATGTGACCACAGTAGGATGCAATATCAACGCCATCACCCCTACAGGCAAGGTACTTGCGGTGATTCTTGCGGCAGAGGGTCTGATTCTCTTCCCGATATTCACGGTCTACATTACCAATGCTTTGACCCGTAAATCAGCCGAAAGCTCGGCATCACAGAAAACCTCGTCGGCTAAGGCTGCATGAATTGGTTAAATGTGTTAACATGAGATTATTTCATAATCTCACTTTTTTGGGCTATCTTTGTTGGTCAAAGCGACCTGTAATGAAAAAGATATTCACTTCAACCGCATTACTTGCATTTTGTGCAAATGCGTTCCCTCAGATGAGTTTTAACGGCAATGCCCTACCGGTGATTACCGAGCAGGCGCCCGCAGCTACCGGACTCGATGCCATATATGTGGTTAATGATGTCGCAGGTGTCAGCGCAAGCTATCACTCCATGACAGGCAATCGCGTAAAGTGGTATCGTTTCAGCAATCTCGGCGGCGGATATGCAGAAGAGCTCACAAATGTAAGCCAGAGTGGCGATATCTCCACATTGCAGTCGGTGCAGGGCGATATGGGATATATCATTGAAGATGGCAACGACCGCCATTTTTATTGGGTGGTCAATTACAGCGCGCATCGCATTAATCTCGGTTCGCTCTCTATAAGCCCCGAAAGTGACTGCTCCACTGCAGTGCTCGCTTTTGACGGCAATGCCGATGCAATACGCTATTACACTATCAACGGTCAGATGCAGGAACTGAGCCGTGGTCTGAAATTAAACTACAGCACCTTGAAATATGACGAGGGCTCAGACATCTACACCTTTGAAGACCTCTCCGACGAGCTTGCCCATGTATCGGAAATGATAAGGGTGAACGCGCCTTTATGCAATACCGACTTTACGCTTTCGGGCGACAAGTTTCTTGAAGCGTGGGAGGAAGCACAATCAGTCACTTCTTCTTATTACGAGGCAAAAGCGGTAGAAGCTCACACAACCGCGCAGCAGGTAGAGCGCGACAATGACAATGAACAGAAGGGAGAAGTCAATGGACTTGGTGGCTCCGCCCCGGCAGAGATTGAATTTCACGCAGTGACTACTGATGCTGCTATTTTCAAGGAATGGCAGATAGCCACCGATGCGGAATTTGACTTTATTGACTATCGTAGCAACGAGGCTGACATGACCTATGTGTTTAACCGCGAAGGAGTATTTTATGTCCGCTTCATGGCAAGCAATGCTGCCGGTGACTGCGAGTATTTCTCCTCTTCTTACGAGGTGTCGATTGGCGACTCCGACCTTATATGTCCCAATGCATTTTCTCCGGGGTCGAGTGAAGGCATCAATGACATATGGAAGGTCAGCTACAAGTCAATCACGCAATTTGAATGTCATATATTCAATCGCTGGGGCGTGCAGGTCGCTCACTTCACTGACCCGTCACAAGGATGGGATGGAAAATATCGTGGCAAATTGGTGCCTGCCGGTGTTTATTACTATGTAATAAAGGCATATGGCGCTGACGGAAAGGAATACAATCTCCGCGGTGACATCAATATCATCAATTATAGGCAAAACCCGACAGGCACAGGCAATATGACTGAATAACAATTAATTATTGAAATCATGGTATATATCAAAAATATCGCAAAAGTTTGTGTGGTTGCCATTGCCGGAGCCACTTTTATATCGCTGCCTCTCGACATGACTGCACAGCAGCGCTCAAGCACAGTGTTTTCTTCTATTGAAAATCCGGAAATACCAAAGTCTATGACTTTTGCCGGAAAGACGGTGGACCTTGACCGCGTTGATATGTTTGAGCGTCTTGACCGCGAGCTTACATCAATGGCTTACACTCACGGCAATACGCTCCTTGTATTGAAACGCGCCAACAAATATTTCCCTGAACTGATTCCTATCTTGAAGAAAAACGGCATACCTGAAGACATGGTGTATCTCGCATGTATCGAGAGCACATTAAATCCCAGGGCATATTCCGGCGCGAAAGCGGCAGGATTATGGCAGTTTATCCCCTCTACTGCAAAGCAATACGGACTTGAGGTAAATGATTATGTCGATGAACGCTATAATACCGCCAAGGCTACAGAGGCTGCATGTCGTTACCTCAAAACAGCTTATGGCAAATATGGAAACTGGGAGTCGGTAGCCGCGTCATACAACGGAGGCATGGGCAGGATTACAAACGAGATTGCCGCCCAGGGTGAGCAGTCGGCTTACAACCTGTATCTTGTTGACGAGACGGCACGCTACATCTATAGATTGCTTGCCATGAAGCTTATCATGGAGACACCGGCTAAATATGGCTATCACTTGAAGTCAGATCAGCTTTATCAGCCTGTAAGAACACGGGAGGTCAAGGTCGACTATCCGGTAGAAGACTGGGCTCAATGGGCAAAGAAGCAAGGCGTGAGCTATATGCAGCTCCGTGATTTCAACCCGTGGATAAGGGCAAAGTCGCTCCCTAACAAAACCGGCAAGACCTATACCGTGCTCCTCCCTGAAAAAAGCGATTTGAGTCGAACGACTCAGCAAAGAAAGACCTATCGCGATGCGTGGGTAGTTGATTAATTTCGATTAATATGGACGAGAATCAGGAAAAGCTCTCGGTCATCGGCGCGAGAGTGCATAATTTAAAAAATATTGATGTAACAATACCTCATAACAAGCTTACCGTAATCACCGGACTGAGTGGAAGCGGAAAGTCGTCGCTTGCCTTTGACACAATATTTGCCGAAGGACAACGACGATACATAGAGACCTTTTCCGCATATGCAAGAAACATGCTCGGCACCCTCGAACGCCCCGATGTAGACAACATTTCGGGGCTAAGTCCTGTTATTGCAATCGAGCAGAAAACCATTAACCGAAACCCACGAAGCACCATCGGCACCACCACCGAGATATACGACTATCTTCGTCTGCTTTATGCCCGTATTGGTGAGGCGATAAGCTACCTGTCGGGTGAGAAAATGGTGAAGTATACTGAAGAAAAGATTGTGTCGATGATTCTTGAGAAGTATGACGGGCACAAGATTTATCTACTCGCGCCACTTGTAAAAAACAGGAAAGGACACTACAAGGAACTGTTTGAGCAGCTTCGTAAAAAAGGTTATCTCACTGTAAGGGTCGATGGCGAACTGAGGGAAATCACCTTCGGCATGAAGCTTGACCGATACAAGAACCACTCTGTCGAACTTGTGGTCGACAAGTTGAAAGTAAATCCCAAAGATGTCACGCGACTCCACGATTCTGTCAATAAGTCGCTGCAGCAAGGCGGAAAGCAGATGATGGTCTATGACCTTGAGGATGAATCAATAGACTATTACAGTCAGATGCTTATGGATCCCGTGAGCGGTATTTCATATCGCGAGCCTGCGCCTCATAACTTTTCGTTTAATTCGCCACAAGGTGCGTGTGACCGGTGTAAAGGGCTTGGGTATGTAAATATAGTTGACCGCACGAAATTGATGCCTAATCCATCGATGTCCATTCATGCAGGAGGCATCGTGGCTCTCGGACCATATAAAAATTCGATGATTTTCTGGCAGATTTCGGCTATCTGCGAAAAGTATGGATTCACGCTGAAAACCCCTATAAAGGAGCTTAGCGAGGAAGCCATCAACGATATATTGCATGGCACTAACGAACGGTTGCCGTTGAAGACCGAATCACAGAGCACGTTCTCTTATTTCCAGACCTATGAGGGGCTTGTAAAGTATCTTGAATTGCAGCAGTCTGACGATGCTTCGGCGAAGGCTCAGAAATGGAGCGGGCAATTTTACTCGCGAGCAGTATGTCCGGAGTGCAATGGACAACGACTGAACCGCGAGGCACTGAATTTCTTTATCGACGGAAAGAATATAGCCGATCTTGCCGCCATGGACATCTCGGCGCTATACGAGTGGATTAATGATGTTGAAGACCGCTTGTCGTCACAGCAGCAGCTCATAGGCAAAGAGATATTAAAAGAGATACGCACGCGTTTAAAATTTCTCGTGGGTGTGGGTCTTGAATATCTCTCCCTCGACCGCAATTCTGCGACTCTTTCAGGTGGAGAAAGCCAGCGAATAAGGCTTGCGACACAGCTCGGATCGGCGCTTGTCAACGTAATGTATATACTCGACGAGCCAAGTATCGGACTTCATCAACGCGACAACAAACGCCTTATCGACTCGTTGAAACGCCTTCGTGATGCTTACAACTCTATCATTGTTGTAGAGCACGACAAGGAGATAATGCTTGAGGCTGATTACATAATTGACATAGGTCCGAAAGCCGGCCGGAAAGGTGGCAATGTCGTGTTTGAGGGTACTCCGCAGGAGATGCTCGCGACCCATACATTGACCGCTGACTATCTTAATGGCGACAAAGCGATAGCTATTCCGGAGAAGATGCGCGAAGGAAACGGCAAGTATATAACTCTTAGCGGGTGCACAGGTCATAATCTGAAGGATGTGACATTGAAGCTCCCGTTAGGCAAGCTGGTATGTGTAGCCGGAGTATCGGGAAGTGGAAAATCGAGTCTTATAAACGGCACTTTGCAGCCTATATTGAGTAAGCATTTTTACCGTTCACTGCAAGAACCGCTGCCTTACAAAGCAATCGAAGGAATTGAAAATATCGATAAGATTGTGACCGTGGACCAGTCACCTTTAGGCCGCTCTCCGCGCTCCAATCCCGCTACTTATACCGGCGTATTTTCTGATATCCGCAACCTCTTTGTCGAGCTTCCAGAAGCAAAAATAAGGGGTTATAAACCGGGCAGATTCTCTTTCAATGTTGCAGGCGGACGATGTGAGGCTTGTAGCGGAAACGGCTACAAAGTCATCGAAATGAACTTCCTTCCCGACGTGCTTGTGCCGTGTGAAGTATGCGGTGGAAAACGCTATAACAGGGAGACGCTCGAAGTGAGATATAAGGGTAAATCAATAGCTGATGTACTCGACATGACGATAAATCAGGCTGTGGAATTTTTTGCCGGGATACCTACAATACTGAAAAAAATTCAGGTACTGCAGGATATCGGGCTTGGTTATATCAAGCTCGGACAGCCGTCAAGTACTTTGTCGGGAGGGGAGAATCAGCGCGTAAAACTTGCCACTGAACTGGCAAAACGTGATACGGGCAAAACTCTGTTCATACTTGATGAGCCGACCACAGGATTGCACTTTGAAGACATCAACGTACTGTTAGGAGTGCTCAACCGTCTTGTCGATAAAGGCAATACCGTATTGGTCATAGAGCATAATCTCGATGTGTTGAAATGTGCCGATTACATAATAGATATGGGGCCTGAGGGTGGCAAGAATGGTGGCATGATTGTAGCGGAAGGAACTCCAAAGCAGATTTCATCCGGGACTTCGCCTACAGCAAAATATCTCGCAGAAGAAATATCTTATACAGGAGCATCGAAATAGCTCAAAGAAAATATGCTATAAAACATATCTTAAAATTTGCATATCTGCCAATAAGACTGAGGCAAGATAAAATTTTGTTAATAGTCCGATTATAAGATGATTACGATGTTAATTACTAATAACGTCGTAATCATTTTTATTTTGGGGCTCGTTATAGTAATAAGAAGAGCAATTTGATAAAATGTATCAAAGGATACATAATTTAGTTTACGTAACGGAATTTTCATATTAGATTCCGATATGCACATTTATAAAACAAAACACAATTCTCAAATTCTAACAATTTGCAAATTGCAAACGCAAACAATTCAGGTGATACTATCGCCGTTTACGACTCTAAAATTTCAGTCTTGACCATATTTACGGTTGTTAATTTAGTGCATTAACAATTATATTCAATTCTTGTGATTGAACTAAAACCCAATTGATTACACTAATTATCTATAGCAATACTTTCGTCTATTGCGCCATGCGTGGGCACTGAAACCATATATGTGTAAATCTGAACCATAATAGCGTCAGTATCAGTACGTAATATCGATTAATTAAAGCGATACATTGATTAAAATTATGCATTTGGATTTGCAAATTGCAATTATAAATACTTCTGTCGCACAAATGCAAATTAAAGATTCGGAAATATAAATTTTGAATTTACAATTTAATTAATTACATTTGCACATCGTTAATTACGTAATCAAAACAGTTATGGATATAGCCTCCCGACTAAAAAAGTTTATGGATACCTCGGGAATCCAGTATTCACAGTTTGCAGATACGTGCGGGATTCCCCGCCCGTCGCTCTCCCAGCTCCTTAACGGACGAAATAAAAAGGTGAGCAACGAGGTGATTGAGAAAATTCACCGGGCCTATCCTTCTCTTTCCGTCTCGTGGCTGATGTTTGGCGAGGGAGATATGGGCTTCGATGTAAATACGCAAATCTCAGAGCCTCAAAACCGCCCTTTAGACGATGATATACTTTCGTTATCCTCAGATAATGAATTGTTTGGAGATTCGGAAGCTCCATTTGCAAATGAACACGTAAATGAGTCAGATAATTTTATTGCCGAAAAATTGTCTGCTACGGTAGCGCCTGTGCCCCATGAATCAGCAAAAGTGGAGGCTGCGCGTGCAGAATCCATGTCATTTAACATGAGCAAGTCGAGGAAGGTAGTTTCCATAATGGTGTTTTACTCCGACAACAGTTTCGACACCTTTGTCCCTAAAGTCGAATAATAAAGCATCGGTCATATTTTCTACGCGGCAATTACATATATATAATATTAATTTCGTATTTTTGTAGAAAATATTGCAAAATGAAGAAGTATATACTTGATTTTCATGTAGTCGAAAACCGGCATCTGCATGAGCTATACTCTCTCTTGATACTTAGACCGGTTGAAGGCTCGTTACCCGACATATTGCCGGGGCAGTTTGTACAGGTATCGATTGACAACTCAAAGACCACTTTCCTGCGTCGCCCTATCTCGATAAACTTCGTAGACCGGACCAACAATAACCTGTGGCTTCTTGTGAGAAAGGCAGGTGACGGTACACGCGCGCTTTGTGACAAAAAAGAGGGTGAGATTGTCAACTTGATTCTTCCTCTTGGAAATGCCTTTTCGATTCCACCTCAGGGAGCAAGTGTTCTGCTCGTTGGCGGTGGCGTAGGAGTCGCGCCAATGCTTTTTTGGGGAGCTGAACTGAATCGTCTCGGATTTCGTCCGGAATTTTTGCTCGGCGCACGCTCTGCAAAAGATGTGTTGCAGCTTGACGAATTTACAGGCATAGGCAAGGTCTATGTGTCCACAGAAGACGGCTCACTCGGAGAGACCGGACTCATCACTGCCAACAGTGTGTTGTCGCGGCATAGTGACTATATCTATTGTTGCGGTCCGGCACCCATGATGAAAGCCGTGGCAAAGAAAGCGCGCGAAGTTAACGCAGTTTGCGAGGTGTCGCTCGAAAACATGATGGCTTGTGGCCTTGGGGCATGCCTGTGTTGTGTCGAGAACACTGTAAAAGGAAATGTGTGTGTATGTACAGAAGGACCGGTATTCAATATAAACGAACTGACATGGCAAGATTAGAAGTCAAGATAGGTAACCTTACATTAAAGAATCCGGTGCTGACCGCATCGGGTACATTTGGCTACGGAGAAGAATTTTCCGATTTCATCGATCTCAACCGTCTTGGCGGATTCATCGTCAAGGGCACTACCCTGAATCATCGCGAAGGCAATCCCTACCCGCGCATGGTCGAGACTCCTTCTGGCATGCTTAACGCAGTCGGTTTACAAAACAAGGGTGTCGACTATTTCATCGAGAAGATTTATCCTACGATAAAGGATGTCGACTCTCATGTGATTGTTAACGTGTCGGGCGCTACCATCAGTGACTACGTTGCGGTGTGTGAAAAGCTTGATGCTCTCGATAAGATAAATGCTATCGAGGTCAACATCTCATGCCCCAATGTAAAGCAAGGTGGCATGGCTTTCGGCACAACATGTGATGGCGCAGCTGAAGTGACCAGGGCAGTGCGCAAGGCGTTCTCAAAGACTTTAATTGTAAAGCTGTCGCCTAACGTCACCGATATCGTTTCGATTGCCAAGGCAGTCGAGGCAGAGGGAGCCGACTCTGTGTCGCTCATCAATACGCTTCTCGGAATGGCAGTGGATGTAGAACGCCGTCGCCCGTATCTCTCCACTATAACCGGTGGCTTGTCTGGTCCTGCGGTGCGTCCTGTCGCTGTCAGGATGGTGTGGCAGGTAGCCCATGCGGTAAAAGTTCCCGTAATCGGACTGGGAGGCATAATGAATGGCAGGGACGCCCTTGAATTCATGCTTGCCGGTGCAACAGCAGTAGAGGTGGGCACGGCCAATTTTGTCGACCCTGCCGTGACGATTAAAATCATAGATTACATCGATGACTACTGCCGTCGCCACGGAATAGAAGATATTAATGAGATAATCGGGGCTATTTGATATAGCGTTTAAGGAGGGCATCATATTCCCTCGTGGTCTTGAAATCTCTAATCCATAGATTAAGACTGTCGCTCAGCGACGGTCTTTTTTCGCTTATAATCCATGACTGGAATTGAGTGAACGAAATATTGGTGCTGATGTCTACGTCGGGATAATCTTTCGCAAGGTCACGCGCCACGCGCTCGCTGATGACAGCATTGCCTATCTCTCCTGTTGCCACCATGAGGAAGAGTTGCTCCGCACCATATTCCGGTTCAAATCTCATATATATGGTGTCGCCAATCTCACGCCCGAGATTGGCGATGCGGCTTTCCACGGTGGACCCTTCTACAATCCATACCGTGTCGCCGGCAAGGTCAAGCTGTGACTTTATATGCGGCTCACCCGAAGTGGTGTCGCGGCGCTGTACCAACACCTGCTTGTCGAGTAGCACCGGTTCGAGCAGTGTATAGCGCTCTTTAAAATCGGCTGTCGCCGGGAGGTCTGCGGCAAGTATGTCGTAAGTGTTGTCGTCAATATACTCAAGCGATTGCGAAAGACTCACTATCGGATGAAATTTTAGTGTGATTCCGTGACGCCGGGCAATGATTCGCAGCATATCGTAGTTGAAGCCACCCAGCGTGTCTTTGTAAGAGTAAAATGACATTGGCGAATATTCTATCGCCACGTCGACTGTGTCGCCGCCTGAGGCTACTGGATGCCACGGGGTATCGGAGTGGCTACACCGGTGCAGGGAGTACATTGCGCCGAGGGCAAGCCCGAGTCCGGCAAGAAGCACTACCGCGTTGTTTTTCTTTTTTATCGGTTTGTAGGTCATGGCACTCATTAATTGGCGAAATCAATTGACACTCCCATCTGAAAACGGCGGGGGTTAAGTGGATAGTGTGGCATAGAGAAATAGTTGTAGCCGGTCAATCCCTGGTTGACATGACTGAACATGATGTAGAAGCGCGCTTTGCTCAGCTTCATGTTGACATATGCGTTCATGAAGGGGTAATTTCCACATTCTATTTCGCGCTGGTTGTAGAAGCTCATGGTCGCCGGCTGATAGTTGACAGCCTTGTATTTGGTATAGTAGTCACAGTCTACGCCAAACTGCACGTCTAACACGCGCGCCACCATGAAGCGGAGATAGAGGTTGGAATATACGGCGAGTCGCGGCAGCGGTACGACATTGGCGTCAGATGTCTCCTGGTATGTGACGCGATTGTCCCAGTGCAGCGGTCCGAACTTGAAATTCTGGTTGAGCGAAGCGCTGAACACCTGTACATTTCCGCTATGTTGCACCGGCATGCATGCCGAGTTGAAATAAATCAGGTTTTGCGCATTCTCGACCCCGACATTTACGAATGTGCGTGTGTGAGGTATATTGAGTCTGCCACCGAAACGCAACCTGCGTATTTTGCCGAAGTTGTTTTCCCAGATAAAGTGGTTTGACACATAGTGATTGAGCAGATAGGGCGCTTCTGTGTTGTGGAACTCTCCATAGCCGGTGATGGTGACAGAGTCACCAAAAAGCTTGAATCGGGTCGACACATTTCCGTCAATGTCAATATCGCCGATTGAGCTGCCAAGGAGCCCGAAACGTGCAGTCGCCCCATAAGTGAGTATTGAGCCGCGCTGTTTGGTCAACTGCCCCCCTACCCACAGGAGATTCTGCGTGCCGTTGATTGCCACTGTCGAGACCGGATATGGCGTAAGTCCCTCAGGTCGCTTATCCGCGTCAGGTATCGTGTCGTGGTATTGATTGTATTTTCTTATCTCATGGGTCATGAACGCAGAGAGTCCAAATTTGGCAAATCTATTAAACTCTTCAAGCAGCGACACCCCTACCGTGTTGGTCAGCGACCAGTATTTGGTTTCGTCATTGCTGCCTTCTATGTTGAAATAAGTGTTTTCCCAAAAATCGTTGTCGGCAGCCCCGGTGTCTATGAATTTGCGTCGTCCGGTCTTGTAGTTTAAGGTCCAGCTGAAACTTGATACCGGTACAAACTCTTCTACTGTCGTTGAGTCGTCGACTTCCACATCTTTCCAGAATCCGACCTTATAGGCGTTGTTCATATACAGTTCGCCGCCCACCACGCGGTTAAAAGCTCCGGTAAGGCGAGTCGGGATAGATTTTGCCTGGATTGTAGTCTGACCTCCCTGCAGTTGTGCCGGGTCTGTGATATAGAGGTCATCAGTGATACCGCCGTTTTCTTTTCCGAGCGTGTTCCAGTGATTGTAAAATGCCTGCATCTCATACCTGTCGCCGATATAGGAGCCTGACACTCCCCATGAAAGCCCTTTGACCGCCTGATAGTCGTAGCATCCCTTTGAGTAAAGGTAGTCAAACATCGCGCCTACCTGGGCTTTCTTGTTGATGTTGCCCGAAAAAGTGGCGGAGAGCCTGTCTTGTGAATTGTCTCTTGTTCCTGCAGTGTTATATGACAGGAATGTCACGGGAATGTGGGAATTGAAAAATTCCTGCTTGCCGAGCGACGGCAGCCAAGCCGCCACGGCGTCTTTAAACATGAACTCGCTGGTCGGCTCTCGGTCGAAGTAGATCAACGTTTCGCCGGGACCGCCAAGATTACCCGTTATGGCATATGCCGGACCGAGAGACGACGGCACGGAGCGTTGCCCGTAGTTAAACAGCGTGGTGTCAACCGGGGATGCCTCCCTCAATCCTAACGGAGGTATAATCTTCCAGGCGTAGATTTCCTGCTTGATGTCTGACTCCTTCACCTCGTTTTTATCTGACGAAGAAGATGATGACGATGGTCGCTGCGCAATCATCGGTATGGTAAACAATGCCGACAGGCATAGAGTTATGACAATCTTATTCATAATAGCTGCAAAGATACTAAAATAAAAGATTCTATATAATGAATAATGATGACATTATGGCATGGCGAGACTGAAAAATGAGTTTTGCGGGTGCATCATGTGAAATTTGATGCCGGTTTGCTTGCTTGGCAAGCATAAAAGTATTAACTTTGCACCGCTTTTTAGCATCCCCGTGTGATGGGAAATTAAGGAGCATTATTTAAATCACTTAATTTTGAGTAACACAACAAATTAATTAACAAAATGAAGACTTATCAATTGACAGCCGAACCGCGCACCGGACTCGGCAAGAAGGCAGCCAAGGCGCTTCGCGAAGAAAACAAGATTCCCGTAGTTCTTAACGGCAGCGACATCGTGACTCTCCCCTATACCGCAGCTCTTAAGCCCGGTGAAAAGCTTGTCGAAATCGGCAATGGCAAGGGTATCATCACTACTGACCTTACTGTAAAGGCTGAGGATGTGCGCAAACTCATCTATACTCCCGAAATTTTTGCAATCGAACTTACCGTAAACGGCGAGAAGCGTAACGCTGTTCTTCGTGAGGTACAGTTCCACCCCGTAAAAGACAATATCCTTCACATCGACCTTCTTGAAGTAAACGACAAGAAGCCCGTTGTAGTAGAAGTGCCTGTTAAGCTTGAAGGTCACGCCGAGGGTGTTAAGGCCGGTGGTAAGCTTACTCTTTCTATGAAGAAGATTAAGGTTAAGGCTACTTACGACAAGATTCCCGAGCGCGTTGTCATCAACATCGACAACCTTGGTCTTGGCAAGACTCTCCAGATTGGCGAGCTTCACTTTGACGGACTTGAACTGATGAATGCAAAGAACGCTGTTGTTTGCGCCGTTCAGCTCACTCGTGCCGCTCGTGGTGCTGCCGCTAAGGCATAATTGCTGCGACATGAAATACTTGATTGTAGGACTGGGCAACATCGGTGACGAATACCGTGGTACCCGCCACAACATAGGTTTTAGAATATTGGATGCTTTTGCTGAAGCATCCAATATTTCTTTTACCACCGAGCGTTACGGTGATGTGGCACACATGAGACTAAAAAACAAGCAGCTTACCCTGTTAAAGCCGTCGACCTACATGAATCTGAGCGGCAACGCTGTGCGATACTGGAAGGAAAAGGAAGGCATAGACATCAACAATATACTTGTGCTTGTTGATGACATAGCTCTACCCTTCGGAGCGATACGCATAAAATCGGGAGGCAGCGATGCCGGTCACAACGGATTGAAAAATATTGCGCAGATGCTCGGCACACAAGCCTATCCGCGCCTGCGTTTTGGTGTGGGCAACGACTTCCCGAGAGGATGCCAGGTCGACTATGTGCTCGGGCAGTTCACGCTTGACCAGCGTCAGCAATTGCCGACAAGGGTTGAAGTCGCTTGTGAAGCGATAAAAGCATTCTGCCTCTCCGGAATAGGATTTGCAATGTGTAACTTTAATAACAAGTAGGTCTATGGCAAAGGCAGAAGAACGTATTGACAAATGGATGTGGGCGACACGCATCTTCAAGACACGCACTATATCGACCGAAGCATGCAAGAAAGGTCGTGTCATGGTTAATGATGCCGAGGTAAAGCCCTCGCGCCTGATTAAGGTCGATGACATCGTGAAGGTGAGAAAGCCGCCGGTCACCTACTCTTTCCGGGTCAAAGCATTGACTGAAAACCGCCTTGGGGCAAAACTTGTGCCCGATTATCTTGAAAATATCACTCCGCAATCAGAGCTGGATCTGCTCGAAGTTGTGAAGATAAGCGGTTTTGTCGACCGGCGCAAAGGCATGGGGCGTCCAACAAAACGCGAAGGCAGAGAATTGTCGCGTTTCAAAGAGGATGTATATGACGACGGCTGGGATTTCGACTTTGATTTCGATGACTCCGACGACTGACCCCTACTCTTGCCGAATCTCCTAAACGCCTTGAAACCGGTAGCCACTACCAATTTCAAGGCATTTCTTTTTTCGGGTCAGCGGATTTTTCCGGTGGGTGGCAGGCGATGTCAAGAGTATAGTGT
>CAJTSK010000039.1 GCA_910578835.1 uncultured Muribaculum sp. | reverse complement strand
CGCCCCGTGTGGACTTTCACCACAGATGTATGGCATGCCCACCATACTAAAAAAGCCGGATAGCCCAACGGCTACCCGGCATGACAATATGAGATTTATCTATTATGCTTTTTTGTAGGCTTCAAGATTCTCAAACTTGAAGTTGGCAATAAATTCAGCATGTTTAGCCACTTCAGACTGAATGAAGTTGCAATAAACCTCGGCGCTTTCAGTGAATGATTCATTGCGCTGTGCATCCTGGAGCAGGAGATGACCCATGATTACATCGGCAGCCATCTCAACCATGCGACGAGCCATGAAGTCAACATAAGCAGGCTCCTTGACAGCAGTTACCTTCTCGACAGCATCGGCATATATCTTAGCCATCTCTACAAGGCGGGTCTTGATGCCCTCAAGTTCGGGCTTGACTTCCATTGCTTCATACTCTTTGATAAGGTTGAGATATGCACCGGTGGTGACATAACGGATAGCGGCAACAACCTGAAGCTGGGTAGTACCTTCGTAGATTGAAGTGATGCGGGCGTCACGATACAGGCGTTCGCAAGCGTAGTCCTTCATGAAGCCTGAGCCGCCATGAATCTGGATACAGTCGTAAGCGTTCTGGTTGCAATATTCACTACCCATACCTTTTGCAAGCGGGGTGAGCGCGTCGGCAATCTTGCTGTACTGCTTTGATTCCTTCTTCTCGTCGGGAGTAAGCGCACGCTCTTTGGCGATGTCATCATAAACCTTGTAAAGGTCGACATAGCGGGCACACTCATAAAGAAGTGAACGGGAAGCGTCAAGCTTGGCTTTCATTACAGAAAGAATCTCATATACGGCGGGGAACTCGATGATAGCCTTGCCAAACTGCTTGCGGTCACGCGCATAAGCAAGAGCCTCGCGATAAGCAAGCTCGCTTACACCGACTGACTGCGCTGCGATACCAAGACGCGCACCGTTCATAAGCGCCATCACATACTTGATAAGTCCAAGTTTACGTGAACCTACAAGTTCGGCCTTTGCATTTTTGTACACAAGCTCGCAAGTGGGTGAGCCTTTGATACCCATCTTGTTTTCGATACGGCGCACATTCACACCACCGTTACGCTTGTCATATATAAACATTGAAAGACCACGGCCATCTTTGGTGCCCTCTTCAGAACGAGCCAATACAAGGTGAATATCGCTGTCACCGTTGGTGATAAAACGCTTTACACCGTTGAGCAACCATGTGCCGTCGGGCTGTTCAGTCGCTTTTAGCATTACTGACTGGAGGTCGCTACCTGCGTCAGGCTCGGTAAGGTCCATAGACATGGTCTCACCCTCGCACACACGCGGAATGTAGCGGCTCTTCTGGTCTTCGTTGGCAAACTCGTAGATTGTCTCTGCACAATCCTGAAGGCCCCATAGGTTTTCAAAACCGGTGTCGGCACGGCTTACAATGTCAGCTGCCATGATATATGGAGTGATAGGGAAGTTCAAGCCTCCGTAACGGCGCGGCATAGCCATACCCATCAGACCTGCCTTGCGGCATATGTCAAGGTTTTCCTTAGTGCCGTCAGCGTAGATTACGCGTCCGTTTTCTACATGAGGACCCTGATGGTCAACATCTTCAGCGCGCGCAGCGATATGTTCGCCACAAACTTCTCCGACTACTTCGAGCACCTTGTCATAGTTGTCCATGGCATCGGCAAAATTGAAGGGAGCGTAGTCAAATTTCTCCGCATCGGTATAGTTGCGCTCTTTCAAAGCCACAATCTTTTCCATCATTGGATGGGTAAGATGGTGCTTCAGTGCGGGATTATCAGTATAAAAATTAGACATTATGATTGCTACTTAGAGTTTTTCTTGTAATATTTGATTAGCTTCGGCACGATTTCCTCTACATTGCCTGTGATTACATAATCGGCAATAGTATTAATAGGCGCATTGGGATCATTGTTTATAGAAATGATTATTGCGCTCTCCTGCATGCCGGCGATGTGCTGAATCTGTCCGGAAATACCGCAAGCTATATAAAGCTTTGGACGTACAGTGACACCTGTCTGACCTATCTGACGGTCATGCTCGACAAATCCTGCATCAACAGCTGCACGCGATGCGCCTACTTCACCACCGAGAGTGTTGGCAAGGTCAAATAGAAGGTCGAATCCCTCTTTGCTGCCCATACCGTAACCACCGGCAACGATAATCGGTGAGTTCTTGATGTTGACCTTTGATTTTTCGATATGACGGTCGATAATCTCAACTACAAAATCTTCGGGAGCCACATATTTGGCTGCGTCAAGATTAATGATTTCGCCCTTGTAATCAGGGTCTTTAATCTCTTTCTTCATCACACCCTCGCGCACTGTTGCCATCTGGGGACGGCACTCGGGATTCACGATGGTGGCAACAATGTTGCCGCCGAATGCGGGACGAATCTGATAGAGAAGATCGGTATACTCTTTTCCTGTCTTCGGGTCTTTATGGTCGCCGATTTCGAGTGCTGTACAGTCAGCGGTAAGTCCACTGTGCAGACATGATGACACGCGTGGTCCAAGGTCACGACCTATGCAGGTGGCACCCATAAGGCATATCTGGGGAGTAATCTCCTTAAATAGGTTGATGAGTACAGCGGCGTGAGGATTGGATGTATAGGGATAGAGACGCTTGTCTTCTACCTTATACACAGTGTCAACTCCGTAGGGGAGCACTTGTTTTTCAATGTCGGCGAGATTGTCGCCGATAATCACGGCTTCAAGCTTCACGCCGAGACGGTCGGCAAGCACGCGTCCTTTGGTAAGGAGTTCAAGGCTTACATCGGCTACTTTGCCGTCTTCGTATTCGCAATATACGATTAAGTTATTTTTATCGGTCATGTCAGTCAGGATTTAGCCAATTGTGTGATTAGCGATGAGTTCTTTCACCAGATTTTCAAGCTCGGCGTCGTTGTTCTCGATAGTGCGGCTCTCTTTGGCGGTGAACACGACGTTTTCAATCGCCTTCACTTTGGTGGGAGATCCGGGTAGTCCGATTTGCTCGGGGTCGGCATCGACATAAGCTGCGCTCCATTCCTGAAGGTTCAGATAAGGACGTGACTCAACAATAGCCTTCAGCTCGTCAGACAGCTTTTCTTTTTCTGAGGGAGAAACTGCATATTTATATTTCTGGAGACGCTTTGCATTACGAGGACGGCAATCAGCGGCCGAACCGTTGACGGTAATGACACAAGGGAGAGGCGCCACAACAGTCTCGACACCTGACTCAAGACGACGCTTTACAGTCACCTTGCCATCTTTCAGGTCAAGGATTTCTTCTGCGTATGTCACCTGGGGCAAGCCAAGCTTTTCTGCAATCTGGGGACCCACCTGTGCGGTGTCACCGTCGATAGCCTGACGACCACCAAGAATGATATCAAACTTGCCAAACTTCTTTACAGCCTGTGCAAGAGAGTAAGATGTAGCAAGAGTATCGGCACCGCCAAGCGAGCGGTCAGTAAGGACGATACCGGTATCGGCACCGCGATAAATTGCTTCACGGATTATTTCTGATGCACGCGGAAGACCCATCGTCAGAAGTGTGATGGTAGAGCCGGGATTAGCATCTTTCAAGCGGAGAGCCTGCTCAAGCGCGTTGAGATCCTCCGGATTAAAGATGGCGGGCAGGGCGGCACGGTTGATGGTGCCGTCTTCCTTCATTGCATCCTTGCCCACATTACGGGTGTCGGGCACCTGCTTTGCGAGCACAATGATGTTTAAACTCATGACTTTTAGATATTAGATAGTTATATTCTATTATGTTTGGTTTATCTCTACAAAGATAATGTTTTGACTCATTAAGTCCAAACTAAAATACATCAATCAAAGCTTGACCCGTCAAAACAGTGGGTGCAAATCTTGCATTTCGGCAATCCGATGGCTTTTACCACTGTCTCAATTGAGTTAAACCGCAATGATGTAAGTCCAAGCTGCTGACGTATGCGCTCGACCATCGCGTTGTATTTGGGCGAATTGGTTGTTGCGTATTCGGCAAGGTCTTTGTTTGCGTCACCTTCAAGTTCCTGTATCACACGACGAGTGATGAGTTCCATCTCGCTCTTTGACGCTGTAAAGTTGATAAATTTGCAAGGATATATCAACGGCGGACAGCTGATGCGGATATGCACTTCCTTGGCTCCGCAGTCAAACAAATCCTTTACATTGTCGCGTAGCTGGGTGCCTCTGACTATAGAGTCGTCGCAGAATATCACGCGTTTGTCATATAGCAACGCACGGTTGGGGATAAGCTTCATTTTAGCCACAAGCTCCCTTCTTTCCTGGGTGCTTGGGGTGAAACTTCTTGGCCAAGTGGGGGTGTATTTCACGATGCCACGCTTGTAAGGTACATTTTTACCCTCGGCATATCCAAGCGCCATGCCTATACCAGAGTCGGGGACCGCGCTCACGAAGTCAACCTCGGTATCGTCGGCTTTGCCCATCTCAAGACCTGAATCGTAGCGCATGACATCGACATTGCGGTTTTCATACTCACATACCGGATAGCCGTAGTAGGTCCAGAGAAACGCGCACACCTGCATCTCTTTTTCAGGAGCCTTTAGCTGCTTGATGGAGTCGGCCTTAATCTCGATTATCTCAGCAGGACCTACATTGTAGCACACCTCAAATCCAAGATTCGGAAATGCGCAAGTCTCGCTTGTCGCTGCATGAGCGCCATCTTTCTTGCCGATTATAATCGGGGTTCTGCCCAGGCGGTCACGAGCCGCGATTACACTGTCTTCGGTAAGGAGCAGCATCGAGCAAGAGCCTTTCACACGCTTGTAAACATTCTCGATTCCCGATACATAGTCGGTGCCTTCGCTGATAAGGGCGGCAATCATCTCCGTGGGGTTGATGATGTCGTAGCTGTGCTCGCAGAAGTGGTGGCCCTTAGCCAGCAGTTCCTTTTCGAGCGAAGCAATGTTGTTGATACGACCGACCGTCACTATTGCAAACTTGCCAAGATGGCAGTTCACAATAATAGGTTGGGCATCGGTGTCACTAATGACACCGATGCCCACCTTGCCGGAAAAATCTTTCAGGTCACCTTCAAATTTAGACCTGAAATAAGAGTTCTCGATATTATGGATAGAGCGGGTAAACACTCCGTTGTTACACGTGGCGATTCCGGCACGCTTGGTGCCCATGTGGGAATTGTAGTCAACTCCATAGAAAAGCTCGTTGATACACTCATCGTGTTTCGCTATTCCAAAAAATCCTCCCATATAAATTCAAATATATGTTTTTACTTTTTGTTGATTGTTTTTTCAATCCATTTACGTGCATTGACAAATGCTTCTACCCAGGGGGTTACCTCGTCGGTTTTATGCGATTCGGGATAGTAGCCACATTGCCATGGGAAGAGAGAACGCTCAGGGTGGGGCATCATTGCAAGATGGCGTCCGTCGGCCGATGCGATACCGGCGATTGAATAGCGTGAGCCGTTCGGGTTGCCGGGGTAAGACGCGTAATTGTATTTAGCCACCACATTGTATTTAGACAATGGTTCGGGAAGGTTGAACTTGCCTTCTCCGTGAGCCACCCAGATACCAATCTTGGAGCCTGAAAGCGAACCGAGCATCACTGAGTTGTTTTCGGGGATTGACAATCCGAGGAACTGCGACTCAAACTTGTGAGATACATTGTGCTCCATCGTCGCCTTCCGCTCATGCTCAGGATTTATAAGGTTCAGCTCAATCATAAGCTGGCAACCGTTGCATATACCGAGACTGAGTGTGTCGTTTCTCTTGTAGAAACGTTCAAGGGTAGACTTCGCTTTTTCGTTCCAGAGGAATCCGCCTGCCCATCCCTTGGCTGAGCCAAGCACATCGGAGTTGGAGAATCCGCCGCAGAACACAATCATGTTTACGTCGTCGAGTGTCTCGCGACCCGACATGAGGTCAGTCATGTGGACATCTTTCACGTCAAAACCGGCAACATAAAGCGAGTATGCCATCTCGCGGTCGCTGTTGACTCCCTTTTCGCGGATAATAGCTGCGCGGATACCGCTCTTGCCTTCGCGGCGCAGTGACAATCCCATTGATTTCAGCTTGCCGTCGAAGCCTTTCGGGAAACGATATCTGATAGGCTGCTTTTTATAGTTCTCGAAACGTTCACGGGCACACTTCTCACCGCTCTGTACAGAGTCCATCAGGTAAGAAGAGTAGAACCATGCATCGCGCAACTCGTCTATTACGAGAAGACGCTCTGCACCGTTGTGGCTGATTTCGATTACTCGCTCTTTTGCAGGAACACCAATCGCGCAGAAGCGCGCACCAGCCTCGGTCAACACAGCTTCTACCTTTTCTGCCTTTGAATCGGCAACCTGGATTACCAACGCCGGGTTTTCAGCAAACAGAATCTTCACGAGGTCGGTTTCGCCAAGAGTTTCAAATGCATCGGCGTTAAACTCAATACCACCGTTGACGTTGGCAAAACACATCTCAAGAAGGGTAGTGACAAGACCTCCTGCCGACACGTCGTGGGCGGCAAGAAGGGCTTTGCTCTTGACAAGCTTCTGCACTGCGTCAAATGTCTTGACAAATTGTGCGGGATCTTTAACCGAGGGCACTTCCTTGCCAAGACGGTTTAAGGTCTGTGCAAATGCCGAGCCACCAAGCTTAAGCTCCTCGCCCGAGAAGTCTATATAATATAATGTGGATTTTTTAGGTTGAAGTACCGGAGATACGGTCTTTCTTACATCGCTGACCTCGCCGGCTGCCGATATAATGACTGTTCCGGGAGCAAACACCTTGTCATCGCCATATTTCTGGGTCATTGAAAGGCTGTCTTTTCCTGTCGGGATATTGATGCCGAGCGCACACGCAAAGTCGCTACATGCTTCCACTGCACGGTAAAGAGCTGCGTCTTCTCCGGGGTTTTTGCACGGCCACATCCAGTTGGCGCTTAGTGAAATGCCCTTTATGCCATCGCTCAACGGTGCCATGACGATATTGGTAAGCGCTTCTGCGACAGCCATCACCGAACCCTTCGCTGAATCAACAAGTGCGGTCTGAGGTGCATGACCTATTGAAGTGGCTATACCGGCCTTTCCTTTGTAGTCAAGCGCCACTACGCCACAGTCGCTAAGTGGCAGCTGGATTTCACCCTGGCACTGCTGACGGGCAATCTTGCCGGTTACCGAACGGTCAACCTTGTTGGTAAGCCAGTCTTTACAAGCCACGGCTTCAAGCCCGAGTACATTTACTACATACTCATTGATTTTAGACTCGTCGTATTCTACATCTTTATATGTAGTGACTACAGTAGAGTCAGTCATCACGGTCTTGGGTGAATTGCCAAACATGTCAGCCATCGCAAGGTCGATAGGCTTAACGCCGTCGGGCTGCTCAAACACGAAACGGTCATCACCGGTGGTCTCTCCGACTACATAGAACGGTGCGCGCTCACGCTCTGCGACACGGCGCACATATTCAATGTCTTTCTCTTTGATGACCATACCCATGCGCTCCTGGCTCTCGTTGCCCACGATTTCCTTGGCAGAAAGAGTCTTGTCGCCGATGGGGAGTGAACCTATTTCAATCTTGCCACCTGTCGACTCGACAAGCTCTGACAATGCGTTCAAGTGACCGCCTGCGCCGTGGTCATGTATAGAGATGATGGGGTTGTTGTCGCTTTCTGCGAGCGCGCGTATCACATTGCTAACGCGCTTCTGCATCTCAGGGTTGGCACGCTGCACTGCGTTAAGCTCGATAGAGTTGTCATATTGACCTGTCTCAACCGAAGAAACAGCACCGCCGCCCATGCCGATACGATAGTTGTCACCGCCCATGACGATAACCTTTTCTCCTGCTTCCGGCTCGCCTTTGATGGCATCTTTCTTTGCTGCGAATCCTACACCGCCGGCAAGCATGATAACCTTGTCGTAGGCATACTTCTTGCCATTTTCGTCATGCTCGAAAGTAAGGAGTGAACCGCAGATAAGCGGCTGTCCGAATTTGTTTCCGAAGTCAGACGCGCCGTTGGATGCCTTGATGAGTATGTCGCACGGAGTCTGGTAAAGCCATGCGCGCGGATCCATCATCATTTCCCAACGGTGTTCCGGAGTCATGCGCGGATAAGATGTCATGTAGACTGCCGTACCTGCTATAGGAAGACTTGCCTTACCTCCGCCGAGACGGTCACGAATTTCACCTCCTGTACCTGTTGCCGCTCCGTTAAAAGGCTCAACGGTGGTGGGGAAGTTGTGGGTCTCTGCTTTAAGAGATATAACAGTATTGACATCCTTTATGTCAAAATAGTCAGGTCTGTCAGGGTTGACCGGATAGAACTGGTCAATCTTCGGACCCTTTATAAATGCTACATTGTCTTTATATGCCGATACGAGCTTATTGGGGTTGACCTGTGAGGTCTTTTTGATAAGCTTGAACAGTGACGACGGCTTTTCCTCTCCGTCTATAATAAATGTGCCGTTGAAAATCTTGTGACGGCAGTGTTCTGAATTGACCTGAGAGAATCCAAACACCTCGCTGTCGGTCAGCGGGCGTCCGAGCTTTGTGCTAAGGTCACGGAGATACTGCTCTTCGTCGGGGCTAAGAGCAAGACCCTCTTTTTTGTTGTATTCAGAGATATCCTCGATATACACAATCGGGTCGGGAGTCTTGTCAACTGCAAATATCTTGCTGTTAAGCCCGTCGTAAACGCGCTGAAGCATCTTGTCAAATTCCGGTTTCTCTGCAGTCGTGCGCCAGAATTCTTCGATTCGTGTGATTCCGGAAAGACCCATGTTCTGGGTGATTTCCACTGCGTTAGTACTCCAGGGGGTGATCATCTCGCGTCGGGGACCCACGAAACGTCCTTTAAGAGATGTAGACGACAAGGGGGTGGCTCCACCGAATAGCCATGAAAGCTTCTTGAGGTCGTCATCGCAGAATCGCTGTGATGTCTCCACCGCGATAATGTGACTGGCACCTTTTTTGAAGAAAACAACCATATGTTGATTCAGTTATTAAGTGATTGGTTTATGCTGCAAAATTAGTAAAAATCACCGTAAATATACAATAAAACCGGGTAAAATATCCCCTCATTCGCTTTCTGGCATGTTCGCCGATATTTGTCAGCACTTTAACGGTGCCCCTAAGTGAAGGATATTTGCCTCAATGGGGGAGAGTCTGCCGGGTTTACATCGCCTCCTGTGACGGTCGCCGGTAATTTAGTCAGTCCCATTATTTGGGATTTTATCATATTATGTATAATTTTGCAGGCGTAAAATTAAAAGAGTGCCTTTAACTGTTTTTGGCACGACTTTTGCATTACAATAGACGTTATAACAGAATAATCATACTTTAAATTATGAACATATCACAGGAAAAGACCGGCAATGTAAGCGTAAAGCTGACTGTTGCCATCGAAGAAAACGACTATAAGGATAAAGTCGTAAAGGAGCTTAAAGAAATCGGTAAGAAACATGCCATCCCCGGATTCCGTCAGGGACACGTGCCTTTCGGTGAGCTTAACCGCCGTTTCGGAAAGCAAGTGACAAGCGACGTAATCAACAACGAGGTGTACGAGGCTGTCGTAAACTATATCCGTGACAACAAACTTGCTGTGCTTGGTGAACCGGTGCCCGTAGAAGTTAAGGAACTTGACCTTAAGAATGAAAAAGACTTCACTTTCCAGTATGAGCTTGCTCTCGTGCCCGATCTTAACGTGACACTTGACAAAGAGGTTCAGCTGCCTTACTACACAATCACCGTTACCGACGAGATGATTGACGAACAGGACAAGCATTTCCGCGAGCGTTTCGGCGCACAGGTGCCCGGAGAGGAAGTAGAGCCTAATGCTCTTGTAAAGGGTTCAATCATGGAGCTTAATGAAGATGGCACCGTGAAAACTTCTGATGATGCTATCCAGATGCTTAACGGCATTGTTGCTCCCATGTATTTCAAGGATAAGGCTGAAGCTGACAAGTTTGTCGGCAAGAAGGTCAATGACAAGGTCGTGTTCAATCCCTGGAAGACCTGCGAAGGCAACCCTGCGGAGCTTGCCTCAATGCTTGGCGTAGATAAAGATAAGGCTGCTGACGTAAAGGGTGACTTCGAGCTTGCCATATCAGAAATCATCGTGCTTCGTCCTGCAGAACTTGGACAGGAGCTTTATGACAATGTACTCGGCAAGGACAAGGCTCACAACGAAGAGGAGTATCGTGCAGGTGTGAAGGATATGATTGCCCGTGAACTTGCACGCAACAGCGAGATGCTTTTCCGTGTAGACACCGAAAAGGCTATGCTTGAGAAGTATGGCAACATGGAACTTCCCGCAGAAGTATTGAAGAAATGGCTTGTTCGTCGCAACGAAGGTCTTACCGAAGAAAACATCGACGAAGAGTATGTGAAGATGGAGCCGGGTCTCAAGTGGCAGCTCATCAAGGAGCGTCTTGGCGCAATCTGCGAAATCAAGATTGACGAACAGGATCTTATCAACCATGCCAAAGTTATCGCAGCCATGCAGTTTGCACAGTATGGCATGACCAACATGGATGACGAGACTCTTACCGACTATGCAAAGCGTATTCTTGCTGACAAGAATTATCGTCCGCGTATCGTGGAAGAAGTTGGCGACATCAAGCTCTTCTCTGCAATCAAGGAGAAGGTCACTGTCGACAACAAGGAAGTGTCGCTTGACGAATTTAAAGAAATCGCTTCAAAGTAAACAGGTCTACTTACGATATCATATTAACGGGCGTCACTTTAGTGCCGCCCGTTAATTTTGCATCCCTGCAAAAAATATTATTCTCGAAAAATTTGCATGGACATGATTTTATTTTGTATCTTTGAATAGCAAACAAATAATCGAAAGATGAATTATGAATAACGATTTTAGAAACTATGCTGTCAAGCATTTGGGCATGAACGGGCTCGCGCTTGACCAATATATTGCGGCTACCGGTGCGGCCAACATCACGTCAAGCTATATCTCTCCTACAATTATAGAGGAGCGCCAGCTTAACATCGCGCAGATGGACGTGTTCTCCCGTCTTATGATGGACCGCATCATCTTCCTTGGCACAGACGTAAACGACTATACAGCTAATGTGATACAGGCTCAATTGCTTTATCTCGACACTTCCGACCCCGGAAAAGATGTGTCTATCTATATCAATTCACCCGGCGGCTCGGTATATGCAGGTCTCGGCATATATGACACAATGCAGTACATATCAAGCGACGTGGCTACCATCTGTACAGGCATGGCTGCTTCTATGGCTGCCGTATTGCTTGTGTCGGGAGAAAAGGGCAAGCGTTTCGCGTTGCAACATTCGCGTGTGATGATTCACCAGCCTATGGGTGGCGCTCAGGGACAGGCATCTGATATCGAGATTACTGCCCGTGAAATCCAGAAGCTGAAGAAGGAACTTTATACCATCATCGCCGACCACTCGGGACAGCCGTTTGAAAAGGTAGAACGCGATTCTGACCGCGACTACTGGATGACAGCTGAAGAGGCAAAGCAATATGGAATGATTGACAAGGTACTTGTTAAAGCCAACAAATAATCGATAACGCTGATTATGGCAAAGAAAAAGACAGAACAAGCGCAATGCTCTTTCTGCGGGCGTCCGGCCGACATGGCGGATGTGCTCGTGCCGTCGGCAGGAGCGGCCGGTGTCTACATCTGTTCCGACTGCGTGGAAACCATCAACGGCATTCTGCATGATTACAAGGAACAGGCCAAGACAGCTGAGCCAACCAAGATGGACTCTGTTCCCAAGCCAAAGGAAATCTACGACTATCTTAATCAGTATGTCATCGGACAAGACGAAGCAAAGAAATATCTCTCTGTGGCTGTTTACAACCACTACAAGCGTCTTGCCCAGGACAAGAATGATGATGTAGACATAGAGAAAAGCAATGTAATACTTGTTGGTCCCACCGGCACCGGCAAGACCCTTCTTGCCAAGACTATCGCCCGCATGCTTGACGTGCCGTTCACGATAGTTGACGCCACGGTGCTGACTCAGGCGGGATATGTTGGAGAAGATATCGAGAGCCTTCTCACGCGTCTGCTTCAGGTAGCTGACTATGACGTGGCAAAAGCGGAGAAGGGTATAGTGTTTATTGACGAGATTGATAAGATAGCCCGTAAAGGCGACAATCCCTCGATTACACGTGATGTCAGCGGAGAAGGCGTGCAGCAAGGCTTGCTGAAGCTTCTTGAAGGCTCAGTCGTAAATGTGCCGCCCCAAGGAGGCAGGAAGCATCCCGAGCAGCGCATGATTCCGGTTGACACCAAAAATATACTATTTATATGTGGCGGTGCGTTTGACGGTATCGAGCAGAAGATAGCCCATCGACTTAACACCCACGTAGTTGGATATTCGACCGACCCCGCACGACAGAGAGTGCAACGCGAAAATTACCTGAAGTTTGTTGCGCCTCAAGACCTCAAGTCGTTTGGACTCATACCCGAGATAATCGGACGTCTGCCGATACTCACCAATCTTGAGCCGCTTGACCGGGATGCCCTGCGTCGAGTGCTCACCGAGCCGAAGAATGCCATCGTGCGTCAATACGAAAAACTCTTCGACATGGATGGTGTCAAGCTTGAATTTGCGCCTGACGCCCTTGACTTGATTGTGGATAAAGCCATTGAATACAAGCTTGGTGCGCGAGGGTTGCGTTCAATCGTGGAGACTATAATGATTGATTCAATGTTTGATGTTCCATCTTCCGGCGTGAAGACCTTTACTGTTACAAGGGATTACGCGCTGGAAAAACTACAAAAAGCTAATTTTGAGATAAATAAGACAGAATAACAGATATTGCAAAAAAAAAGACTTGGATAAAACCTTATGACCATGGCAAAGAACCCCGTACTTATCGAGGAATTAAAGAAGCACTTCGGATTTGACACCTTTAAAGGTAATCAGGAAGCGATTATTTCCAGCCTTTTGGCAGGAAACGACACTTTTGTGTTGATGCCTACCGGAGGCGGCAAGTCCCTGTGTTATCAGTTGCCTGCGCTCATGATGGAGGGGACTGCTATAGTCATCTCGCCTCTCATTGCACTGATGAAAAATCAGGTCGACGCAATGCGCAATTTCAGCGAGGATGACAATGTAGCCCATTTCCTTAACTCGTCGCTCAACAAGACGGCGATTGACCAAGTCAAAAATGATATTCTTGCTAAAAAGACTAAGCTGCTTTATGTTGCGCCGGAATCATTGACCAAGGAGGATAACATCGAGTTTCTAAAGACAGTGCCGATTTCATTTTACGCTGTCGACGAGGCTCATTGTATCTCGGAGTGGGGGCATGATTTCCGACCGGAATACAGACGCATACGCCCTATAATCAACGAGATTAGCCGTCGCCCGGTGATAGCTCTTACCGCTACGGCGACTCCTAAGGTGCAACATGACATCCAGAAGAATCTCGGAATGCAGGGTGCCGTTGTGTATAAGTCTTCGTTTAACCGCAAGAATCTTTATTACGAGGTTCGCCCGAAGACGGCAAATATCGACCGCGACATTATAAAATTCATAAAGTCACAGGAAGGTAAGAGCGGTATCATTTACTGCCTAAGCCGTAAGAAAGTGGAGGAATTGACAGAGATTCTTAAGGTTAACAATATCAGGGCGCTTGCTTATCATGCCGGAATGGACAGCGCGACCCGCTCAGCCAATCAGGACGCCTTTCTTATGGAAAAGGTGGAAGTGATAGTTGCCACAATAGCATTTGGCATGGGTATCGACAAGCCCGATGTAAGGTTTGTGATTCACTATGATATCCCCAAGTCACTTGAAGGCTACTATCAGGAAACCGGGCGCGCCGGGCGAGACGGAGGGGAAGGGCGCTGCATCGCTTTCTATCAGAACAAAGACTTGCTGAAGATGGAGAAGTTTATGCAGGGTAAGCCTCTTGCCGAACAGGAAATAGGCAAGCAGCTCCTTATGGAGACTGCTTCTTATGCGGAGTCATCGATATGTCGGCGCAAGTCGCTCCTGCACTATTTTGGAGAAGAATATCTTGAAGATAACTGTGGAAATTGTGACAATTGTCTAAATCCTAAAAAACAAGTGGAAGCAAAAGATGAATTATGTGCGGTTATTGAAACCGTGACTGCTCTTAAGGAAAAATTTAAAGCAGAGCAAGTGATTGATGTGATGCTTGGCAAAAACACAGCGACAGTGAAATCCTACAATCAGGATGAACTTGAAGTGTTCGGATGTTTGCAGGGCTCTGACGCCAAGACAGTAAATACTGTGATACGTCAGGCAATCATTGCCGGATACATTGATCGTGACATTGAAAATTTCGGGTTGCTTAAAGTCACCAAGAAAGGAAAGGATTATTACAAGAAACCTGTGTCATTTAAGATTGTTGAAGACAATGATTTCAGTGAGGAAGAAGAGGAGATGGTGGTAAAGAGCGGGGCGGCGTGTGCTGTAGACCCTGAGCTATACAACATACTCAAAGACCTTCGCAAGAAATTGGCGAAGAAGCTTGAACTTCCTACTTATGTCATATTCCAGGATCCGTCGCTTGAGGCAATGGCAACTACCTATCCGGTCACCCTTGAAGAGTTGCAGAATATCCCCGGAGTAGGCGCCGGCAAGGCTAAACGCTATGGCGAGGATTTCATCAAGGTCATCAAGACCCATGTCGAGGAAAATGAGATTGAGCGCCCCGAAGACCTCCGTGTAAGGAGTGTGGCAAACAAAAGCAAGCTCAAAATATCCATAATCCAGGGTATTGACCGTAAGATTGCGCTCGATGCGCTTGCTGAGAGCAAGGGTCTTGAATTTAACGAGTTGCTTGATGAAATCGAGGCTATCGTTTATTCCGGCACAAAGATAAGCATTGATTACTTCCTTGACGAAATCATGGATGAAGACCGCCAGCTTGACCTGTTTGATTATTTCAAGGAAAGCGAGAGCGACGACCTTCAGGAGGCAATCAACGAGCTTGGAAACGAATTTTCCGAAGAGGAAATAAGGCTTATGCGCATCAAGTTTCTGTCGGAGATGGGCAACTGATTTTTGCTGAAAACCGATATATCATACACTTTTGCCGAAAAGAAATTGATTTTTCGAGCAAAAGTGTATGTTTTTATCTATAAATAGTGTCATTTTATTGTTAAATCGTCAATAAGTGAGTATATTTGCAGAATTAACGCAGGTGTTGCAATTATGGAACAGAAACAAAAGAATACAGCTATACTCCTTATGCATTGCCCCGACCAGCCGGGCATCATCGCAGTGATAACAGAGTTTATCAATGTCAATGGCGGAAATATCGTATATCTCGACCAGTATGTAGACCGTGTCAACGGCGTGTTCTACATGAGGGTGGAGTGGGAACTTGATAACTTTATCATTCCAAAGGAAAAAATTGATGAATATTTCAAGGTGCTCTATGCACAGCGTTACAATCTCAACTATACGCTGAAATTTTCTGATAAGAAGCAACGTATGGCTATCTTTGTAAGCAAGATGTCTCACTGTCTTTACGATATACTTGCCCGCTATATCTCCGGTGAATGGGAGGTTGATATACCTGTAATCATAAGCAATCATCCCGACTTGTCGGTGGTGGCAAAGCAGTTTGACATTCCCTTTGAGGTCATCTCCATCACTAAGGAAAACAAGGCAGAGATGGAGGCTAAGGAATTTGAGATTCTTGATTCGTATGATGTGGATTTCATTGTGCTTGCGCGTTACATGCAGGTGCTTTCCGAGGATTTTATCAACCGCTATCCTCACCATATAATAAACATCCATCACTCGTTTCTTCCGGCGTTTGTGGGAGCCAAGCCATATCATGCCGCTTACGACCGTGGCGTGAAGCTCATAGGTGCCACAAGCCACTATGTTACCCCCGACCTTGATGCCGGACCGATTATCGAGCAGGATATCACCCGAGTGACTCATAAGGACACTGTTGCCGACCTTGTTAAGAAAGGTCGTGACCTTGAAAAAATAGTTCTTTCCCGAGCTGTGGAAAAGCATATCCAGCGCAAGATACTTACTTATAATAATAAGACCATTGTGTTCAGCTGATTAAATGGAAGTTGCTGTTATAAAATATAATGCCGGAAATAATTTTTCCGTGCTGTGTGCCTTGCGCCGGCTCGGAGTGGAAGCTGTGGTGACCGATGATTTCGACCTTATCCGTAATGCCGGCAAGGTTATTTTTCCCGGTGTTGGCGAGGCTTCGTCGGCTATGGCATACCTGCGTGACAAGGGGCTTGACTCGCTTATAAAGTCGTTGCAGCAGCCTGTGCTTGGCATTTGCATAGGTCAGCAGTTGATGTGTCGCCATTCTCAGGAGGGTGACACCGATTGTCTTGGTATATTTGACACTGATGTATTGCGCTTTCCTGCTGTCGATGGCATGAAAATACCCCACATGGGGTGGAATACGATTAAAGTGACATCGCCTGCCGGTGTAATACCGCAGTCAGCTGCCAATGCATTTGTATATTATGTGCATAGCTATTATGTGCCGGTATGCGAGGCTACGGTGGCAACCACTGACTATATAGTCCCGTTCAGTGCCTCCATGCGTAAGGATAATTTTTTCTCCACGCAGTTTCATCCGGAGAAGAGTGGTGATGTCGGCGAAATGATAATAAAAAACTTTCTTGAATTATGATACAGGTAATTCCCGCTATTGACATAATCGGCGGCAAATGTGTGCGTCTGACCCGTGGCGATTATGATAGCTCACGGGTGTATGGCGAGAATCCTGTCGATATGGCAAAACGGTTTAGCGATGCCGGGTGCCGTCAGTTGCATGTAGTGGATCTTGACGGTGCACGATCAAGCCATATAGTCAATTATAAGACACTTGAAAAGATAGCCACACATACTGCTCTGGTTATTGATTTCGGGGGAGGCTTGAAGAGCGACGAGGATGTAAGGATTGCATTTGACTGCGGTGCTGCGATGATTACGGGTGGCAGTGTCGCGGTGAAGTCGCCGGATATGTTTGAGCGTTGGCTTGTAAAATATGGCGCCGACAAGGTGATTCTTGGTGCCGATGCCAATGCGGGCAAAGTTGCCACCGACGGATGGCTGGAGCAGTCAGATTATGATTTGCTTGAATTTGTCAAGGCTTATTACAAGAAAGGTATAAGACAGGTCATATCGACCGACATATCTGTTGACGGTACTCTTGAGGGACCTTCAATTGATATGTATCGCTCTATGATGGAGGTACTTCCTGAAGCGCGCGTAATTGCGAGTGGCGGTGTCAGTTCGGTTGATGACATATATCGCCTAAACGACGCCGGGGTGCCTGCCGTGATAGTGGGCAAAGCGATTTATGAAGGGCGTATCACACTTAACGACTTGGAAAGGATTGCCTTATGTTAGCGAAACGTATTATTCCTTGTCTTGACGTGAAGGATGGCAAGACTGTGAAAGGTGTTAACTTTGTCAATTTCCGTGATGCGGGTGACCCTGTCGCGCTTGGAAAGAAATATAGCGAAGAAGGTGCCGACGAGCTGGTGTATCTTGATATAACGGCTTCTCATGAAGGAAGAAAGACATTCATAGACCTTGTGACGAGAGTAGCCCAGAATATTAATATACCCTTTACCGTGGGTGGAGGCATAGGCAGTGTCGCCGATGTGGAAACTCTGCTCAATGCCGGTGCCGACAAGGTGTCAGTCAACTCTTCAGCGCTGCGTAATCCCTCGCTTATTGGCGAAATTGCTTCGCGCTTTGGCTCGCAGGTGTGTGTGCTTGCAATTGATGCGCGTTTCACCGATGGCGACTGGCTCTGTTATGTCAATGGGGGAAGAGTCCCGGTACAGCGCCACCTTTTTGAATGGGCAAAAGAGGGGGTTGACCGTGGTGCCGGTGAAATCTTGTTTACCAGCATGGACCATGACGGCGTGAAAACCGGTTTCGCCTGCGAGGCGCTTGCCCGGCTGTCAGAAGAAGTGTCAGTGCCGGTCATCGCATCGGGTGGAGCAGGGGAATGCTCTCACTTCTATGATGTGTTTACCGCGGGGAAAGCTGACGCGGCACTTGCAGCAGGCATTTTTCATTTTAATGAAATTGGAATTGCGGGTTTAAAGCAGTATCTTTATGACCGAAATATTAATGTAAGATTATAACAACTATATATTATGGCAAACCTAAACTTTCAAAAACTTGGCGGTCTTGTGCCGGCTATTATTCAGGATGCACAGACTAAGAATGTACTGATGCTCGGTTTCATGAACCAGGAAGCCTACGACAAGACAGTCGCCGACGGAAAGGTGACCTTCTTCAGCCGCACTAAAAACCGCCTTTGGACAAAAGGTGAGGAAAGCGGTAATTTTCTCAATGTCGTGTCGATAGAAGAAGATTGCGACAATGATACATTGCTGATAAAGGTAAGACCCGTGGGACCGGTATGCCATAAAGGCACCGATACTTGTTTCGGCACTGAAAACAAGCAAGGTATAGAGTTTTTGAGCTATCTGCAGGATTTCATAATCCGTCGCAAAGAGGAGATGCCGGAAGACTCTTACACAACATTGCTTTTCAAAAAGGGACTTAACCGTATGGCTCAGAAGGTGGGCGAGGAAGCTGTTGAGACTATCATAGAGGCAACCAACGGTACTGACAACCGGCTTATCTATGAGGCGTCAGACCTTATATTTCACCTTATCGTGTTGCTTACGGAAAAAGGACATCGCATAGAAGAACTGTCAGCCGAGCTCGCGAGTCGTCATAAAGGATAATTGGCAGGAATGAAAGTTATTGATTATAAAAATGTCGAGATTCTGCGTAAGGAGCATGTTGTGCTCAAAAATGTGAATCTTGAGGTGGAGGAGGGTGAATTTATATATATCATTGGCAAGGTGGGCAGCGGCAAAAGCAGCCTGCTTAAATCGATGTATGCTGAAATTCCCATCGAGACCGGTGAGGCGCGTGTGCTCGACTACGAAATCTCTACCATAAAGCGCAAGAAAATACCCTTTTTGCGTCGTGAGATAGGCATTGTGTTTCAGGATTTTCAATTGCTTACTGACCGCACTGTGTATGAAAACCTGCTCTTTGTGCTACAGGCTACCGGCTGGAAAAACAAGAGCGACATGGACGACCGCATAGAGGAGGTGCTTAAAGAGGTGGGTATGATTACCAAGTCTTACAAGATGCCTCATGAGCTTTCAGGCGGAGAGCAGCAGCGTATCGTGATTGCCCGTGCGCTGTTGAACCGTCCGCGCCTTATACTTGCCGATGAGCCCACAGGCAACCTTGACCCGGCGACAGGCGAGCAGATAGTGCGCTATCTTCACGGCATTGCCGCCGAGGGTACGGCTGTCATAATGGCTACTCACAATCTCAGCCTTCTTGACACCTTCCCCGGCAAGGTATTGCGCTGCGATGATAAGCGTATAGCACCGATGGAAGGAATTGCGTGCAATTAATAGCGATAATACGATGCTTTTTTATTACTTTTGTAAGAATTTTTGAAATAATAATATATCGGAATGAAGGTTTTAAAATTTGGAGGCACTTCTGTAGGCTCAGCCCAGCGTATAAAGGAAGTAGCCGGGCTTGTAACCTCTCGTGGTAAAAACATTGTTGTGCTTTCAGCGATGTCTGGAACCACAAACACTCTTGTTGAAATATCGGAATATCTCTACAAAAAGAACATCGATGGTGCGAAAGAAACTGTCAATCAGCTCGAAACAAAATATATGCGCACCATTGACGAGCTTTATGACACCGACATGGCTAAAGAAGCCGCGATAAAGGAAGTCAAGGGATGTTTCAATTATATCAGGTCATTTACTAAGGATATATTCACTCTTTTTGAAGAAAAAGAGATTCTTGCCCAGGGCGAATTGATGTCGACCGCGATGATGAATATTTACCTTCAGGAAAAGGGTGTCAATTCAGTATTGCTGCCTGCATTGGAGTTTATGCGCACCGACAAAAACTCGGAGCCTGACACCCAGTATATCCGCCAGAAGTTGAACGCGCGTCTTGAAAAACATCAGGATGCCGACATCTACATAACACAAGGCTACATCTGCCGTAATGCCTACGGTGAGATTGACAATCTACAGCGTGGCGGCAGTGACTATACAGCTTCGCTCATAGGTGCGGCTATCAATGCCGACGAAATTGAGATATGGACCGATATTGACGGAATGCACAACAACGACCCGCGTTTCGTGGAGGGCACGCAGCCGGTTAAGGAGCTCCATTTTGAAGAGGCTGCTGAGCTTGCCTATTTCGGTGCAAAGATTCTCCATCCTACATGTATCTTGCCGGCGAAGCTAAATAATATTCCGGTAAGACTGCTCAATACCATGCAGCCTGATGCTCCGGGTACGCTGATTCACAACGCGCAGGATCCGCGCAAAATCAAGGCAGTGGCTGCAAAAGACAATATCACTGCGATTAAGATAAAGTCGGGCAGAATGTTGCTCGCTTACGGCTTCTTGCGCAAGGTGTTTGAAGTGTTTGAGACTCACCAGACTCCCATCGACATGATTGCAACGTCTGAAGTAGGAGTGTCACTTACCATTGACAACGAGCGCAACCTCAATCTCATACTTGATGACTTGCGTAAGTTTGGCACGGTTACGATTGACAAAGATATGGTCATAATCTGTGTGGTAGGCGATCTCGAATGGCAAAACCGCGGATTTGAAGCTGAAGCACTCGATGCACTTAAGGAGATACCCGTGCGCATGATTTCTTACGGCGGTAGCAACTACAATATTTCTTTCCTTGTGAGAAAGGAAGACAAGGTAAAAGCACTCAACTTATTAAGCGACCGATTGTTTAAACACAAAGGTTAAATTTGATGTATGAGTAATTTTCCTATACAAAAATTTGAGTCGCAGGCAACACCGTTTTATTACTATGACATGGAGTTGCTTCATAAGACTTTGGATGCAGTGAAAGCTGCTGCGCCCGATGCTAATTTTCATGTCCATTACGCGATAAAAGCTAACGCAAATCCTCTGATTATAAGCGAGATTGCAAAAGCCGGATTGGGTGTGGATTGTGTAAGCGAAGGCGAAATAAGGGCTGCTCTCAAAGCTGGCTTCCCGGCCTCAAAAATTGTGTTTGCCGGAGTAGGGAAGGGTGACAACGAGATTGACTATGCGCTTGACAACAATATTGACTGTTTCAACGCTGAATCATTGCCTGAGCTACAGCTTATCCAGGAGATGGCGGCAAACAAGTGCAAGGTGGCAAATGTGGCGCTCCGTGTCAATCCTAATATTGATGCTCACACTCATCATTATATAACGACCGGACTTGAAGAAAACAAATTTGGCATAGCATTGGAGATGCTCCGTGATGCAGTGGATTTCTGCTTGAAAAATCCTAATCTACGTCTTGTAGGTCTTCATTTCCACATCGGCTCACAGATTACTGTTACCGAACCGTTCAAGGTGTTGTGTGACCGTATAAACGCTCTTATTACAGAGTATAAGGCGCTTGGCGTTGAATTTTCGTCAATTAATGTAGGCGGAGGACTTGGCATTGATTATGATAACCCCGATGGCAATCCGATACCTGACTTCAAGGCTTACTTTGATACATTCCGTGATAATCTCCATCTTGATGCCACACAGCAAGTGCATTTTGAGCTTGGACGCTCTATAGTAGGGCAGTGTGGCTCTCTTATCACCAAGGTGCGTTATGTCAAGGATGGTGTCAAAAAGAAGTTTGTAATCGTTGACGCCGGAATGACCGACCTCATTCGTCCAGCGTTGTATCAGGCTCATCATGTTATACAGAATATCACTTCTTCAAGCACTGAGGAAGAGGAGTATGATGTCGTTGGTCCTATTTGTGAGTCATCTGACTGCTTCGGCGTAGATGAGAAACTGCCTCTTACCAAGCGTGGCGATTTACTTGCCATTCGCTCGGCGGGGGCGTATGGCGAAATCATGGCATCACAATACAATTGCCGTGCTCTTCCGGGCAGCGTTGCTCATTGATACATCACTAATAACACAATATGAATGCGGGAAGGATTGTTGGCAGTTCTTCCCGCATTCATGTTTATTGTATTCTATGTGACTCAGATGTCAACCGAGGAGAATCTTCATTAGCTTTTGAAAAATGAAATAGGGGGAGGTTCTAAAATCTCAGTTATAAAAAATTATTACTGTCCGCTAAACCATAAAAAGTCGAGTCCAACTTCCTGCATGGCAG
>CAJTSK010000038.1 GCA_910578835.1 uncultured Muribaculum sp. | reverse complement strand
TATGCCATGCAGGAAGTTGGACTCGACTTTTTATGGTTTAGCGGACAGTAATAATTTTCAATATGACTACCTCCACACGGACGGCGAATTTTTCAGCACAGTAGCCAAAACGCTGGACGAGTGCCGCCGCAGGCGTGACGAGTGGATAGCGAAGAAAGAACGGAGTAATAAATAAGTAAATTTTGGGAACATGAAAACGACAGAAGTAAACAAGGAGCTTATCGGTAAGCGTTGCGAGTGCATTTTTACGGGCTTAATGGTAACGGGCGTTATCGAGGACATCCAAGACGACCAGCATTCCACAGCGGTCAAAGTCCGTTTCGACCATCTGCACCAGTGGGGCAATGATTTGTATAATGATGTGTGGGCGTAAAACTGACGAGTTCGGCACGTTGCACCATTTGCAACTGTTGGAGGATAAACCGGATTTTCAGATAATGACGGTAGTTTTCGGCGAGCCAATCAGCCAAATAGACCGCAGTGTTTTTGAAGATGTTGCAACGTGGGGTGTCTGTTCCCTGCAAGGCTGGGTAAACAGTTATGAAAGTGTCCGGTTTGTAGCCATAAACGACCATACGGCAATCATTACGGGCGAATATAACATGGAACAGGTAAAGGTGTGGTTAGAGAAATACACGTCCATAAAGAGCCTTAAAGCCAGTTGATCGAGAACGGCGGCTGTTTGCCGTCGCCACTTTCTTTCATGAGTGCCGGGAAAGAAAGTAGCAAAGAAACCTGTTCCATTATTCTCTAATATATATTTATTCCTCATTCTCTTTAAGAGAATCTGTTGGCTTCATATTTATTGTATGTGATGAGTAAGGGAAAATTTTAGGCATGAAACTTCGTACTAATTTACTTTCCATATCAAAAAAACATTGTGCGACAGAATCGTTAAATAATGAGGGGTCTAATGGATATAGGGCATGTGGATTATGGTAAATCACAACTCCTTCACTCCATGTTTCATTAGCGTTCTCATCAACAGAATAAACGACAACATCAGGCTTATCAGCATTTTCATCATGATTATAAATTGTCATTTCGCGTATTAATAAACTATTTCCATTACCCATTCCAGTTTGTCTGCCTATTCTGTTAAATTTAGATAATGTTGCTGTTGATGAAAAGATTATAGCACTAATATTTTTATTAGCTTCATCTAACAAAAATCCAGCAGGAATTTGTGTACCATTACTTTTTTGGAAAAAATCTATTTTTTCCGGATTAATAACTAATTCTCCTGTTTCTGAGTGTTTGTAGGCGTTGTACTTATATCCATATAAATATTCTACCAATGAATTAAATGACCATGTCATAGACATCGTGTCATGGAAATCTGCAATAGCTATAAGAAAAGGTTTATTTTGGACATGCTTCTTTTCCCAATATTTCTTTTTTACTTTATCATAAATTGCGCTTCCAAACATCAGAGGAACATTATTTTCTAATTCCGAATTTATTTCATCCGGTGATTTAGGCGTGTAATCGGTGATGTTTTTTATATTTTCAGGTTTCCTGCTTATTGTTACTGCTTCAATTGCAATTTCATTATCCATTTTATTTACAATAAAATCAGGGGCTTCAAAATCTCTTTTAAAGGAAAATGATTGTTCTCTAAAGAAACAAAATAGATATAATTCAAAAATGCGAGAATCAAAGCCATTTAATGATTGAAATTGGTCTATAAAATTTCCGTCAATATCTTTGTAGTGGTATGATATTTCTTTAATAACTTCTTTTGCACTTGAATAAAAATCAGATTCTTTTAGCAATTTATAATGAGGATGTATTGTTTTTTCATTATTTAAATCTTTGAATAAATCAAAGTAATCACTATGATTATCGTGTTGAATAATATTGTCCTCATTAAATGATTTCTTAATCCATTCTCTTGCTTCTGTAATAGTTTGCATATCAACATTAACCTTCACTGCTCTGTATTGCATAGATTTATCTCTTGATAAAATCCCAGCAGAGTAATTATTATCAATTAAATCCAAACAAATAAAACCAATCAAATTGCTACCATCTGTATAATACTCCAACTCTTTTGTAATCAACTTAACAAAAGGTTCTCTTGAGAACAGAGCTATTATGTCGAAATATTTTTTGGATAAAGGTATTAAATCTTTCATTTCACGAGTCTTTAGAGTGTAACCTTGGACTACAAATTGTAGTTCTGCACAAAATTACTCATAAATAAAACACCCAGCAATATTTTGCTGGGTGTTTATTAACATATTCATTCAAAACCGTTTATTCGTTTTCGCTCCTATCATTATTGAACGATAGCGAAAGTTGCTGCATCTGTCCGAAGCTGTCAATTACATAAATGTCAATCGTCTGCTGGTCTGTTGATGTTGAAGTGTAGTAGAGCCGGAACGTTCCTTTCTCCAGCGGGTACAGGTCATTGGGCAGGAACACCGTGCCGTTATCCATTTCCAGCCTCCCTTTGCCGTCCGGCTGGAAGTACCTGATTTGATAGGTAGTCGGCTGGTAATAGCCGCCACACACCAGTTGGCAGCGTATTTCGGCGGTTTCACCTACTTTCAGCCTTTTGGGTATTCCGATAAATAGAAACCGTTTAATCCCTATTTGATTTTTAGTTCGTTAATCACTTCTGCGTTCACGATGTCGCCTTTGTTGTCCCAAGCAGAAGCCACATCTGCCTTATCCAATTCCCAATCTTCATAAAACAGCGGAAATGTGTATGTCGATAGTGATTTTAGGGTATGATTGGCGCAGTTGAACAGAAATTTTGCTCCACAAGCAATAGAACAGAACTTTCCAATTATCAGCCGTTCGTGGTTAATCGGATAGTGATACAACACATTGTTTTGCTCAAACAGACACGGGTCTGAAACAAAATCATTGTAAATGGTATAGTCGCCTATTTCGATAGACGGGTCTTTTACGACAGCATTCAAATAAACGGTTTGCGTGTCACCTTTACGGGGATATATCTTGTTCATCATAACTTTCAGTTCTTAGTATTGTTTATATTTAAGATAAATGACGGATTGTGTACCAAGCAGTATCACATATAAGTATTCCACTGCCCAATATGCCGCTAACGGGACATTACAATAATCTAATCCCCATAAGCAGAACAGATAAGCAATAGTAGTTATCACCTGAAAAATGAATACCGTCCGTGTCGCTCCCGTTCCTGTTGTAGCATTCAGATAGACGTAACCGGGTAGTGCAAAGAAGTAATTCAATAGCATGACAAGAAAAGGCGGCCATGCAAGCTGTACGATAGCGGGATTTTCCGTATAAGCCCCTATAATGTGCTGGTGAAAGAACAACGCAAAAGCAATCAGTGGAATGCCTGTCGCATATCCTAAACGGATAATCTTATGGCAAAGCGGAAATACTTTTTTCTTTTCACCTGCTCCAATCAGGTTACTCACCAAAGAACCGGTGACACCTGCCAATGCATTGACGATAACGGAAAACAGTGCGGAAACACTTCTTACAATGTTCGATACTGCCAATTCCGTTTCTCCCAAACGTTCGATAGCCACGAAGAACAGAAACCAAATGGCTACACTTGTAAAGAACTGGAGCATACTCCATACCGAGATAGAAAATACCTCTTTCAATACCGTTATATCAATACGCCAGTATAAGCCATACGCTTTTTTATCAATGTGCCGAAACATATATGCAGCCAATACAGCCAGCGAACACATTTCGGCAGATGAAGAAGCGATAGCCGCTCCCGATATACCCATATCGAAGCCGAATATCAGGAGCCAGTTCAGCGGAATGTTTACCAGTACGGCAGTGAAAGCTGCCATGTTCAGAGCTTTTGTCTGTGTAATGCCTACCAAAAACGAGCGTAAGGCAAGGAACGGGAAAGAGAACAACAATCCCCAAATACGCCAATCCAAATAGCGGATAACCGCATTATAAACATCATCCGAAGTTATCAGATGTTTCAACAGAACGGGAGAAAATATCTTGGATAGCAGACAGAGGAGTACCGCCAGTATCAGCAAGAAAAACAATCCCTGAAAGAACGTTTTTCCCGTTTCTGCATACCGCTGTTCTCCGTTACGGCGGGCAATTACCACTTGCAACCCCAAACTGAACCCGAAGCCGAGCATATAAATTGCCAAGAACCATATTCCGGCAAGGGCAGATGCGCCCAGTTCCACATCACCCACATGCCCTAAAAACAAAGTATCGGTAATATTTATCAGTTGTTCGATAAGGATGCTCATCATTACAGGAAAAACGATGAGCCAGATTTTCTTATAGGTATAATTCATTTGTTCAAACCAATATGATACAATACATCCTGCCGCTTTAAGCAGCACGACAATCTTATAGATTTATAATAAGGGATAATGACAAAACAATAACAGGCAAACTTAAAACATAAGCCTGTCTATTGCTGAATAGCAATAATTGGAAGTGCTATTCGCCCGGCGTAGCTAGATGCACAACTGCCATTTCATATTGTTGAACAACTATTTCTTTTTCTGTTAGTTCTGCAAAGATAGCGTTTTTCCCAGAACTTATACTATCGGATTATCAATTAAATTCTTGCACTAACCGCAGAATATCTGATAGTTCTGCGGTTTTTTTCGTGTATAATCCTTTCGATTCTTTGCCAGAGCAAAGCGTTTTAGGCGATGACCGGACCGAAATCAGACCAAGAAAAGACCTTATCAGACAGATTTTGGGCACTAAAAGGGCACTAATAAAATTCTGATACATCCAAATATTTGATATAGCTGTATTTAGACTGAAGAGGTGCGTCCCTGTCTTTTCGCGAATGGACCCGCGTACATATCAAGAAAAAGCATCCTTGTTGATGACTGTTTGTTGCAAATCCTTTAAAATATGCCTTGCCATGTGTAATATAATTGCTAATTTTGCGCTTTTGGTTTCAGACTGCGGTCTATTATATCCAGCTTGACGATTTATACCTCTATCGTCACGTCGTAATATGTATAAACAACAATATACGGGTATATGAAATTTGATTTAAAAGGACATGCCTCGATGTTTGGGGCAAATGCAATCTGGGGAGTAATGTCGCCAATAGCTAAATTCGTGATGATCAGTGGTACACTAACACCTCTGGTTGTAACCAATTTGCGTATTGCTGGAGCCATGATTCTGTTTTGGCTTGTGTCTATGTTCATGAAGCCGGAACATGTAGAGTCGAAAGATTTGGCAAAACTCTTCGGAGCATCGTTACTTGCAATCATCTTCAATCAGGGATGTTTCATAACCGGTCTGGGAATGACATCCCCGACAAACGCATCAATAATCACTACAAGCATGCCGTTATGGGCGATGGTGCTTGCCGCGTTTTTTCTGAAAGAGCCTATAACCGGAAAGAAAATCATGGGTATTGCTGCCGGTGCTACAGGAGCAGTGCTTCTTATACTCGGAGGAGGTTCGGCGACCGGAACTGTATCTTCGTCAATATGGGGCGATTTGATAGTTTTGACAGCCCAGTTGAGCTATGCTCTGTATATAGTGCTCTTCAAGGACTTTGTATCCCGTTATTCACTTTTCACCGTTATGAAGTGGATGTTCACGTTTGCATTCATATGTATAGTGCCGTTTTCTACACAGCAGCTTTCGGAAACAAGATGGGAATCCGTCACATCTATGGAGTGGGGAGCATTGTCATTGGTTGTGGTAGGAGCAACCTTTGTAACCTACATACTTGTTGTAATCGGTCAGCGGCGTCTTCGTCCGACTGTGGCAGGCATGTATAACTACATTCAGCCTCTGGTGGCTTGCATAGTTGCCATAATATGGGGCATGGATACGTTTGGCATTACAAAGGCGTTTGCGATAGTGTTGATATTTGCGGGAGTATTCCTTGTAACTATGAGCAAAAGCAAGAAAGACATGGAGCAGGAGGCAAATGCAATCTCCGAAATTGCAGGCTGAAATTTATAAAGGCAGTTTAATGATGATTGCCATAAACGAGCAAGCATTACTAATCTACATTTTAACTTTATAGAGGAGAGTTTATGAAAAAGATTCTGAAATTGAAAGTTTGTAATTGGAGTCTGATTGTGCTTGCGGTTGCAATCATGTTATCAGGATTACAGCTTGAGGTCACTGATAGTAACGGTTTTATGTCTGTGTGGATTCATATAATAATAGGGGTGCTGTTTATGGTCATGGTTTTTTACCATCTGTTTCTGCATTATGGATTCAGCAATTGGTTCTCAAGGATATTAAAGCAAAAAAGTCATGTTACCCGCATATTATGGTGGATTTCGCTGCTGTCCTTGATTACCGGCGCTGTCGCGTGTGTCCACTGGCTTGGCACATTTTCTCATTCCCACATTGGTGGAGTGCATGGCAAGTTGGGTTTCGTTATGATAATTTTGTCCATAGGTCATATCGTCAAGCGAATTAGTTTTTTCAAAAATAAAAAGCGTACAGTCCCTTCTTCTGTTGGAGGCGCAATTCGGTGACAGTCTACTGACAAGGCTATTTTCTCGCGCTGTTATTAACCGTGGAAAATCGGCGTGGCTGCGGGTGGGGTCTTAATTGGAGTTGTCGGAATTTTAGTGTATCTTTGTGGTTGTATCAAATGATTGAATATGATTGACAAGAAGATAATTATTGCTATTGATGGTTATTCATCATCGGGCAAAAGTTCGATGGCACGTGCGCTTGCATCGCGTATAGGCTACCGCTATATTGATTCGGGAGCCATGTATAGGGCAGTCACCCTCTGGGCTATGCGCAACGGGCTTGTCGATGCGGGTGTGGTCGATGCCGACAATCTTGTCGCATCGCTTGGCGACATTGCGGTGGATTTCATGCCTATGCCCGACGGACGCCAGCATACGCTGCTTAACCGTGAGGATGTCGAGGAAGAGATACGCCGTCTTGAGGTGTCAAACAATGTGTCGCAGGTGTCTGTTATACCCGCCGTGCGTCATCGCCTGGTGGCGTTGCAGCAGGCGATGGGCAAGTCAAAGGGAATAGTCATGGACGGGCGCGACATAGGCACTACCGTGTTTCCTTTTGCCGAGATGAAAGTGTTTGTCACCGCGTCGCCCGAGACCCGTGCTCAGCGACGTTATGAAGAGCTGAAAGCCAAGGGTGTCAAATCGACCTATGAAGAGGTGCTTGACAATGTTGTGACCCGTGACCATATCGACGAGACGCGTGAGGAGAGTCCGCTCCGTAAGGCTGACGATGCCGTGGTGCTCGACAATTCTTACATGACCGTGGAGGAGCAGGACAGCTGGCTCCTCAACCTGTTTAACAGTATCATCGCCGGCAATGAGGATTGAGATTGACAAAGGCTCGGGATTTTGCAATGGCGTGGTGTCGGCGATATGTAAGGCGGAGGCAGAGCTTGACTGTACCGGTAGACTCTATTGCCTTGGCGATATCGTACACAACAGCGATGAGGTGGAGCGTCTGCGTAAACGCGGTCTGGTCACCATTACTCACGATGAACTGTCGCGACTCAGGGGCGTGAAGGTGCTTCTGCGTGCCCATGGAGAGCCTCCGTCGACCTATCAGTGTGCGGCTGAAAACGATATTGAGATTATCGATGCCACATGTCCCGTGGTGCTTCATTTACAAAAGCGGATAAAGGAGGCATATGTATCGCGCCGACCCGACCAGCAGATTGTAATATATGGAAAGCTCGGTCATGCCGAGGTCAATGGCCTTGTAGGGCAGACCGACGGTACGGCTATCGTTGTTGAGGATATAGACGGATTGACACAACTCGACTATTCGCGCGACATCATACTCTATTCACAGACCACCAAGTCAATCAACGGGTTGCAGGAAATGATAGCTGAAATCAAGCGCCGAAAGTCGCCCGACACTGAATTCCGGTATTACGACACGATATGCCGTCAGGTGGCTAACCGTGTGCCGAGGCTCCGCGAATTTGCCGCCGCCCACGACCTTACGCTTTTCGTAAGCGGCAAGAAGAGCAGCAACGGCAAGATTCTTTACGGAGAGTGCAAGGATGTCAACGAGCGTACTTACCTGATATCCAACCCCGACGAGATAAATCCGGGATGGCTTGATGGCATATCGAGTGTTGGCATCTGCGGAGCCACATCTACTCCCCGCTGGCTTATGGAAGATGTAAGGGATTACGTGACAAAATTGTGTGAAAACAATGGATAATTTTGTTGCGATAGATGTAGAGACAGCCAACAATGAGCCGACAAGCATCTGTGCAATAGGTGCGGTAAAGGTGGAGTGTGGCGTGATTGTAGACCGCTTCTATTCACTTGTCAAGCCGGAGCCTAACTGGTATATACGCTATTTTTCGGAGAGCATCCACGGGATATCACGCTGTGATACCGACTGCGCCGCTACATTTGACCGGGTATGGGAAGAAATGTGCCGGCAGTTTGGCTTCGATGTCGATAATCTTGATGATGTGGCGTTTGTCGCTCACAACAAGCAGTTTGACGAGCGTTGTCTGCGTGCCGCTCACCGCACATATGGCATGACATGGTGTGACAGCCCGTTTTATTGTACGCTTTCAGCCGCGCGCCGCAAGATACCCAAGCAGCTCGTAGGCAGTTATTCGCTCCCATATGTGTGTGACTTCATGGGAATACCGTTTTACAATCATCACAATGCTCTTGCCGATGCCGAGGCTTGTGCCAAGATAGCCATGACATTATTATGAAACGACTTTTATATATCGCAATTATTGCCGTGACATTTTCAGCCTGCTCCGGCGATAGAAAAATCAACAAGGCGGCAGCCGATTACGGGCATGCCGATGCGCAGACATTAATTGAAACTGCAGGTTCGATGACTCTGCTTGAACTTGAAGGCTACATCCTCGGAGTCAAAGCTACGGAATATGACTATCGCGAGTCGGGTCATGAAAAGGCTGCCGACCTTTATATAGAGGGCTTCGAGAAGCATATAAGAGAAAATTCTGATTCGCTCGCTAATATAATCTTTTAAAAGAAATAAGATGACTACAGAAAAAGAATACATCGCGTATATCAACCGCGCCCTATCCGAAATCAATTATCCGCAGCAGCCGTCGGGGCTTTACGAGCCTATAGCCTATACGCTTGATTGCGGAGGCAAGCGCATACGCCCGATGCTGATGCTTGCGGTAGCTGAAGCTCTCGGCGCCGACAAAAGTGTCGCTGTCAATCAGGCTGTAGGGCTGGAGATGTTTCATAATTTCACGCTGCTCCACGACGATGTGATGGACCGCGCCGACATGCGTCGCGGACGTCCTACCGTCCATGTCAAGTGGAATGAGGCGACAGCCATACTCTCCGGCGATGCCATGCTCACTATGGCGTCGCAGTTCATGGGGCGCGGATGTGACGGAAAGCTTGCTGAAGTGCTTGACCTGTTTAACCGCACCGCTATCGAGATTTACGAAGGGCAGCAGTACGACATGGACTTTGAAAGCCGCGAGGGTGTCACTGCCGGCGAGTATATCGAGATGATAAGATTGAAGACTTCGGTGTTGCTCGGCTGTGCCTGCCGTATGGGGGCGCTCATGGCTGGAGGCGATGAGGTCGTGCAAAAGGCTTTTTACGACTATGGCATGTATCTTGGACTCGCGTTTCAGCTTCAGGATGACTGGCTTGACACTTATGGCGACCCGAAGCTGTTCGGCAAAAAGATAGGTGGTGATATACTCAATGACAAGAAGACTCTTCTCCTTATAACTGCGCTTAATCGTGCCGACAAAGAGATGAAGTCGCGTCTGGTGTCGCTGTTTGGGACACGCTCCGATGAAAAGATAGCCGAGGTCATGGCTATTTATGCGGCACTTGATGTCGAAAGTGAATGCCGCTCGATGATTTGCGACTATTCCGCCAAGGCGATAGCTTGTCTTGACCGAGCCGGGCTTTCACCTGAAGCGCGTGAGTTTTTTGAGGAAATTGCCAGGCAGTCGCTTAATCGCAAGTCATGATTATTGATACCCATACTCATCTTTACCTGCCCGAATTTGAATCACCTGCGGCAGCCGTGGAGCGGGCTTTGTCAGCCGGGGTAGGGCATATGATTTTACCGAATGTCGACCTCGGCACGATTGAGCCTATGCTTGCTCTTCATGAACGGTTTCCCGATAAGACATCGGTGGCAATGGGCCTGCATCCTACCGAGGTGGGTGACAACTGGGAGGCTGATTTGTCGTGTATAGCCGGTGAGCTTGACTCGGGACGCGATTATGTGGCTGTAGGGGAAATCGGCATCGACCTGTATTGGGACACGACTTATCGCCTGCAACAGCGTGAAGTGTTCGCGCGTCAGGTAGAGTGGGCCGTATCCCGGGAATTGCCAGTCATAATCCATTGCCGCGAAGGGCTTGACGACGTGCTTGATGTGTTGTCATCGGCATCAGGGGTGCCACGCGGAGTGTTTCATAGCTTTGGCGGAAGTGTGGAAGATGTGGAGCGCATCCGTAAGATTGGTGATTTTTATTTTGGCATCAACGGCATCGTGACGTTCAAAAATTCGCGATTGCGCGATGTACTTCCGGCAATAGGTGCCAATCGCTTGTTGCTGGAGACCGACTCTCCCTATCTTGCACCTGTTCCCCACCGTGGAAAGCGCAATGAATCGGCATTTATCGTCCACACTGCCGCATATGTAGCCGATACGCTTGGAATGAATGTCGGTCAGATAGCCGACATCACCACTGAAAATGCCGTCTCCCTCTTCAACCTCCCTCTTTAGACTGATTTATAATATTTATAATATAAGAAAAGTGGCGATAACGCGGAGTTGTCGCCACTTTTGTCAAATTATACAAATCTATGAAAAAACTATTCAAATATGTGTCTCAATCGGCTGAAGATGCGTTTCTTGACCGACTCTGTAGGCTGGGTGTTTGTAGAGTTGCGGAGTGATTCAATCGCCTCTTTCTCTTTGTCGTTGAGATTTTCGGGTATGTAGACCATGATGTTGATAAGCTCGTCGCCCGTTCCATATCCTTCGGTCGAGGGCAGACCCTTGCCACGCAGACGCAGTACCTTGCCCGGCTGTGTTCCTGCCGGAATCTTGACACGCGCCTTGCCGTTGACAGTCGGTATTTCTACCGAACCACCCAATGCTGCAGTAGGAATGTCAAGCATAAGATTGTATATCAGGTCATTGCCGTCTCTTATAAGCTCCTGGTCGGGTATTTCTTCAACCACAATGAGCAGGTCGCCGTTTATGCCTCCATGACGGGCGGCGTTACCTTTGCCTTTAAGCGTGAGCACCATGCCGTCGCTTACACCTGCGGGGATGGTAAATTCTACCACTTCCTCCTGCTTTACGATGCCTTCGCCGTTGCAGTAAGTGCATTTTTCTGTTATGGTCTTTCCTTCTCCGTTACACTCGGGACAGGTAGCTGTCGATGACATGGCGCCGAGGAACGTCTGCTGCACATGTTCAATCACGCCTGAACCGTGGCAGCGGGCGCATGTGTGGAACGCCGTGCCGTCTTTTGCTCCTGTGCCGGCACAATGCTGGCACTGTACAAAACGGGGAATCTTGAGCTTTTTGGTCACGCCCTCTGATATCTCTTTAAGCGAGAGCTTGACCTTTATGCGGAGATCACTTCCTTTCGGCTGACGGCGACGTCTTGCAGAGCCACCTGCTGCCGAACCAAAACCTCCAAATCCGCCAAAGCTGCCGCCACCGAATATATCGCCAAACTGAGAGAATATATCTTCCATTGACATTCCGCTTGCGTGGAAGCCACCGCCTCCTCCGCCACCGAATCCTGACGGTCCCATGTTGTGACCCCATTGGTCGTATTTGGCTCGTTTGTCAGCGTCGCTAAGAACATCATAGGCTTCAGCAGCCTCTTTGAACTTTTCTTCAGCAGCCTTGTCACCGGGATTTTTATCAGGGTGATATTTCAAGGCAAGTTTACGATAAGCCTTTTTAAGCTCATCGGCTGTAGCTGTCTTAGCCACACCCAGCACTTCGTAGTAATCTCTTTTATTATCCATCGGTTAAATCTTTGGAATATTAACGGTTTACTGACCCACAACAACTTTTGCGTGGCGAATCACTTTGTCATGAAGCTTGTATCCCTTCTGTACCGTGTCGATGACTTTGCCCTTCAAGGCATCGTCGCCTGCGGGAAACAGTGTAACAGCCTCGTGAAGCTCTGTGTCAAAATCGGTGCCCTTTTCCGAGTCGATAGGAGTAACGCCGTTTTGTTCAAGATACTTCACAAACTTGTTGTAAATCAGCTCAACGCCCTCTTTGATAGATGACGCGTCGGAACTTTCGTTGATAGCCTGTATCGAACGCTCAAAATCGTCGATAATCGGGAGCAGTCCCTTCATGGCGCTTTCGCCGCCATTCTTGATAAGCTCGCTCTTTTCTTTAAGTGTGCGCTTGCGGAAATTGTCAAACTCTGCCATAAGGAAGAGATACTCTTTTTTCTCCTTTTCAAGCTGAGCTTTGGTGTCTTCAAGTTCCTTGCGGAGCTTTTCGACTTCATCAAGCTCTTCCTGAGCCATCTCCTTGGCTGCTTCGGCATCAACACTCTCTTCGTCGATTACGTCGTTAATCTCTATATCGTTATTGTCGACAGCCTTCGGCTCTTTGTCGGCATCGTTTTTGTGATTATGCTTGTTGCTCATATCAGGTTATAATTATTGTATCAATTTAATGAAAGCAAAAATGCTGCCAAAATCAATATTTCAGCCTTATTATTTCAATAATAATAACAACCCTTGGGGTATATCGTTCATTTATCGCGTTATAAAGTAAGTGGCGACACCATTGTGTCACATCCGTCAAAAGTGCGTGAGATTTCGTCTGCCAATATGTCACTGTCGGTGGTGAACAGTCCGAATACAGCAGCCCCTGAGCCACTCATCGCCGCATATGACGCTCCAAGTTCATAGAGCTTTTCTTTGACAGCCGCAATTTCGGGATGGGCGGGGAATATCGAGTGCTCAAAGTCATTTTTCAATGCGCCGCGCCAGCATTCCACGGGGTCGAGAAGGGTAGAGCGGAGGTCGGCTTCAGGAAGAGCCGGCTTGATACCTGCATAAGCCTCTTTTGTTGATACCGACACTTTCGGCTTCACGATTGCGATGGTCATCGACGACAGGTCGATGTCGAGCGGAGTGAAGATGTTGCCTATGCCTGTGGCAAGCATCGGGGTATTGTAGATGAAGAATGGGCAGTCGGCACCTATCGAGGTTGCCGTGACAGCAAGTTCTTCGTCAGTATAACCGAGGTCAAACATACGGTTAAGTCCAACCAGTGTAAACGCCGCGTCGGCACTACCGCCGCCAAGCCCGGCACCGTCAGGAATGATTTTTTTGAGATATATGTCGACCGGCGGCAGCGGTGACAAGGCGTCGAGCGCCTTGTAAGCCTTCATCACGAGATTTTTTTCCGGTGGACAGTCCACAGCCCTGCCTGTCACGGTAAGTGTGGTCGTATCTCCCTTTGCGGGTACTATTTCCAGTACATCGCGCCAGGGTACAGGGTAAAAGAGAGTCTCAAGGTCGTGGTAGCCGTCGATGCGGCGTCTCACGACGTTGAGACCAAGATTTATCTTTGCGTTGGGAAACAGTATCATTATTGAGGTGTAAGTTGGATGGCAAGACGGTGAAGCACTGTGTCACACTCCGGGAAACCGTTGCGTATGATTGTATTGCATCGGGTGGTATCGTTTTCGGCTTCGGTGAGTGTCATCGGAAGTATCACGATATCCACTACTTCGGCACCTTGAATGATTGATTCTTTCAGCAATTTCAGCGAAGGGACTTCTTTGAGTGCTGCATATGATTCATAGGTGTATCGGGTGAAAGCCGAGTTTGCACTTATGCCACGACGGTCAAGCAGATACCCTTCGGCGAGGGGCAGGGGGGCTGACTCCGGCGAGATGTCGCCGGGAGCAGGAAATGAGATGATTTCCTTTCGGTCGGCGCTCAGAGTAACCGGCACATTGTCGTTGAAGTTGCCGTTGGTCTTATATACTGTTGCACGGGGTAGTGCCGCAGTTTCGCCGCCGAGCATCTTTCCGGGAATCACCATGTCAATCACTTCCAAGCTTGCATTGTCTTGCGATGATTCGCCGGCTGCCTTTTTTGAGGAAGCGCAGCCGGCTGTCATCACACATGACAGCAAGATTATTGCTGCCGTTATCGTTAATTTCATCTCTTTATGAATCGGAGGGTTTTAACTTCATCATCGCCCTTGACGGTAATTATGTAATTGCCCGAGGCAAGGTTTGTGATATCTATGCCGAGCGACTCGCAGTCGTTGCCGTTGACTGAAAGCACGTGCATGCCTGTGATTGAGTAGATATCTACAATGTCAATCGACGGTGCGGTTACGGTGATATAGTTGTCAGCAGGATTTGGTGTTACCGCAGTCTCAGTGGTTGTTATATCGTCGATGTCGGTGGTCGCCTTCTTCAGGCGGAAACGAGCGTAGGGTGTAAGCTCATTGTTGTTGAAGTATGCTACGGCAGTGTATTGTCCGATACCTACCGACCCGTCAAGATATTGCCCTTCGATTACAAAGTCGGCAGTCTCTCCTTCCGATAACCAAAGCCTATCGGTGGACCACAAGGCTACGGAATAGTTGTTGCCCGGCGCGAAAAGATACACTGACAACGGGTCGGCGACCTGTCCGGCGGTACATTTGAGCGTACCTACGAGCTTGATTTGATTTTGGGGCATCGAGGAGGCGGCAGGCTTGAACTCTACCAGTTCGACCGAGGTTTTGACGGGTAACGTGCCGAGATAATTCACGGTTACAGGGTCGCTTAGCTTCTTATTGCTTGTGTCTATGAATACAAGGTCATATTCACCGGCCTCGATTGTGCGGGTAAACTGGTTGACCATATCTATTTCAAGTTCCTGTCCGGGCAATACATCAAGCATCACGTTAGAGCTTCTGTTGGCGATTATTGTTGAGCCCTTTTTGTAAAGCGCGGCTATTACAGGACCGTAAAATTCTTGATTTCCTACGGTTGCAGTAGCGGTGATATGGAAGTTGGTCTTGTTGTAAAGCGGGCTGAGTACCTTTATGTTGCTAATCTTCAACTCGGGAGCATAGGCAATAGGGGTGAAGGTGAGTTTGTCGCCTTCGATTTCAAGTTGAAACCCGGGGCTGCAGTTGATGGGGATTAGTATGTCGTTCCATTTCTCGGTGTCGGCGTTGTAGAAGGCAGGGGTGGCTGTGTAGGTGCCGCTTTGAGGGAAGTTGTCGCCCTTCATCATGTAGTCTCTTATTGCTGATGACATTCCGACCATAGGTGATGTGGAGGCTGTGCTGAATATATACCGGTCTTTTCCTTCGGCGTCGGTGAGTTTCATGCCGGGTCTCACCTTCATTGTGCCGAAACCGAGATAGTAGATATATGAGCGGTTGCGTACTCTGAATGTCTCGCTGCGGGAGTAAGTGGTTTTGTCAAGGTAAAACTCATCGTCAGCTACAAGCGGTGCGCGGCTTACGGAGCCTTCAACCGGCTTCTGTATGCCGATTGTCGCGCCTTGACTGAAGTTAAATCCCGAATTGGCTCCTCCGGTACCTTGTGTTCCGGGGTCCAGAACCGACAGTAGGAAGTAGCCGTCGCTCATGCCTCCCCAGCCCCAGTTGATATGGAAATAACCGTTGCTGTATCCGTCGCATACAAACTCATGACCTGAATAATCATATGTGACACCGTCATACAATACCGGGCGCATTGCCGCGAGTTCATTGTATATCATTTCTTCCCACTCAGTCCCTCCATAATAGTCTCGCAGGCAATAGGTGGTGGCTTTATCGTAGTCAAAATAGTTGATAAATGCTTCTGACGCTTTGATTGACTGTGCGCCGCTTGAGGGTCCGTACATCATGTTGACTGATATGCCGCATGCATACATGAGTGTGGCTACCGCATCGTTTTGTGCTGCTGTCGATGAGCTTGTGTAGCGGTCAGTCATGTTGGCCCAGTCAAAGGTTGTATTAGCGAAGTTCATTGACAGTGTGCCGAAGTTTACTCCTATTGCTGTATTGTAGCAGTTGTAGCTGTTGGAGCCTTTGCCTTTTACCGGCCACTCATGATATTTCATAATCTGTGCCATGGCGGTTGCCACACATCCCGACGCTGATTTTACATTTTCGGCATAATCGGGGCAAAGATTGTTGTAGGGCGCACTTTGATCCCATTGGGTCTTGATAAGGGGGGCGATTTCCGGGCGTATTGCGCGTGACTCTGTGGCCGGGGCATTTACACCGTTGGCTATAGCCCAGTCAATCTGCTCCTGATAGCTTTCAAGCCATGCCTTCATGTTGTCAGGCATATCGGCATAGTCAAAATTGCCGCTGTCAGAATATCCTAACAGGGCGGGCACGCAGTCATCGGCCGCTACGATTGAATATCCGGTGTTGTCGGCGCTGTTAAATACATAAAACTGATTTATGTCGCCTGATGTCGCGGTGTAGGCAAGCTGAAGCTTTGCCGCCGGGATTTTGTGTACGATTCCGCTTGCCGTTGTAAGACGACCGAGCGCTTCCTCGGGTGTAAGCTGCGATGCTGTTGCTCCAAAGCAGCATAATCCGAGGGCAATAAGTGATGTAAAATGTCTATTCATGAATAGGGGTAAGTTATAATTGGCAAAGTTAGTCAGCTTGACGCTATTTTGCAAGAAATCAGGAGAAATTTGAATAGACCGATGCCGATTGGCTTTTCGTGATGCCCCATTTTTGCTTCGTGTGGCTCGGTATGTCGCAACTCAATCTGAAAGTTTTTAATAATTATTTGCAGTTGTGATACCAAAGGTGTAACTTTGTATTGTGCCGGAGAATTTTGTTTGCGGCTCACGCAATGTGAATAGAATTAACATAGAACTACAATGAAGCAATTTTTAATTTCCGTATTAGCCACTATTGTCGGAGTTTTCATCACGTTCATGATTGCGACTGTCGGGATGTTCCTGATGTCAATCATGATGCTTGTTGCAGGCATGGGGTCGCCTGCGCCTAAGATACAGTCCCATTCGATACTGCATATCGCCCTTGATGGTCCTATCGAGGAGCGTTTGCAAGGAAAAAGTTTTATGGATGAGATTCAGGGAATTGGCACCGATGCGATGGCGCTCAACGATATAATAAAGTCGATTGATAATGCCGCCACCGACTCCAAGATTGAGGGTATATACCTTGATTGCCGCGGGGGAAGCGGAGGTGCAGCGACGATGGCTTATATACGTAGTTCTATCGAACGTTTCAAAGAGTCGGGAAAATGGGTCGTGGCATACGCTGACTCTTACACCCAGTCCAATTATTACCTTGCCTCTGTTGCCGACTCGTTGTGGCTCAATCCGCAGGGAGCGGTGGACATACATGGTCTTGGCGGCACCTTGCCGTTTTACAAGGGATTGCTCGACAAGCTTGGCGTTGATGTGCAGGTGATTAAGGTGGGCACTTACAAGAGTGCTGTCGAGCCTTACATCCTTACCGAACCCAGCGAGGCTAACCGCGAGCAGGTGAAGGCTTATATTACCCCCATATGGCAATATTACTGCAATCAGATAGGGGATGCTCGTGGCGTTGAAGCCGGGATTGTAAACGGGTGGGCCGATAGCCTGATTATGACTCGCAGTCCGGAGCATCTGTTGCGTGAAGGAGTGGTGACTTCGCTCCTTTATCGTCATGAGGCTGAGGAATGGATGAAAGAGATGACCGGAAAAGACAGTAAAGATGATAAGCTCGGTCTTGTGCCGGTGTCAAAATATGTTCAGTCAGTCAAGTCTAAAAAGTCGTCAAATAATATTGCGGTGCTTTATGCCGTGGGTGATATTGTAGACTCTGGCAATGAGGGCATAGTAGGTGAAAAGATGGCTCCGCTTATTCTTGACCTTGCCGAAGATGATGATGTCGATGCTCTCGTGTTGCGCGTTAATTCGGGTGGAGGAAGTGCATTTGCTTCCGAGCAGATATGGGAGGCGCTTGAGCAGTTCAAGGCTGCCGGCAAGAAATTTTATGTGTCGATGGGCGATGTCGCTGCTTCAGGCGGTTATTATATCTCCTGTGGTGCCGACCGCATCTATTGCCAGCCCGTCACCATCACCGGTTCGATCGGTATATTCGGTCTTATACCCAGCATAAAGGGATTGCTTACAGATAAACTTGGCGTTAATGTCGCCACTATTGCCACTAACCCCGAGGCTAACATCGGTATAGTTGACCCGATGACTCCCTTCCAGCGCGCATCGATGCAGGCTATGGTCGACCGTGGCTATGAGACTTTTGTAGGACGTTGTGCCGCCGGCCGCGACATGCCTGTCGATTCAATCAAGGCTATCGCCGAAGGTCGTGTGTGGGATGGTCAGACTGCGCTTCGCATAGGTCTTGTCGATCAGCTCGGCGACCTTGACGAGTGTATCGGCGACCTTGCTGCTGAGTGTGGTTTCGATGAGTATAAGATAGTGGAATATCCTGAGCCGCGAGGGGAATGGTGGGAAGAGATGATACTCTCATCAGGCTCGCTTCAGGAGCGCATTGTCAAGTCGGAACTTGGCGAGGCATATCCTTATTACATGATGATGCGTAAGATGCAGCGTCTGGAGCATGTGCAGTGTCGCATGGAGGATGTTGTGATTGAATAATACTTGACTTCACGGTAAAAAGCGATGCGTCATAATAAATTTGTGGATACAGCACTGTTGCGCCCCATGTCATGGATATATGGGGCGGTGGTGAAGGTGCGCAATCGCTTTTTTGACTGGGGGGTGCTCAAGCAGCGCAAGTTTGATGTGCCGGTCGTGGTAATCGGTAACATCGCCGTAGGTGGCACGGGAAAGACTCCGCATACGGAATATGTGGTTGAGCTGCTGAAAAATGCTTACCATATCGGGGTATTGAGCCGGGGGTACAAGCGACATACCAAGGGCTTTGTGCTTGCCAACAGGCGTTCGTCGCCTTGGGACATAGGCGATGAGCCTTACCAGATATTCCAGAAATATGGCAATGAGGTGAGGGTGGCTGTGTGTGAGAGCCGTTGCAAGGGCATTGACGAGTTACTGAGGATTGACCCGACGATTAATCTCATATTGCTTGACGATGCGTTTCAACACCGTTACGTGTGGCCTAAGGCTGCCGTGGTGCTTACCGAATGGAGCCGCCCCGTCTACAATGATGACCTTATGCCGCTCGGAAGGCTTCGCGAGCCGCAAAGTGCGTTGCTCAGGAGCGACATAGTGGTAGTGACCAAGTGTCCGCGTGAGGTGCGGTCGCTTGATGTGAGGCTCATTTATGAGCATCTCGGGTTGTTTGCTTACCAGAAAGTGTATTTTTCACATTATATATATGGGGGGCTTGTAAGTGTGTTCCCCGATGATGTACGGTATATGCCTGACCTTGCCATGCTTGGCGAGGATGATTCCATTTTGGTAGTGTCAGGTATTGCCAATCCTAAGCCGCTTGTAAGGTATCTGCGTAATTTCGGCGCCAAGGTGTCGGTAAAGCGCTATCCCGACCATCATAATTTCACAAGGAAAGATTTTGATGAAATCAGGAAGGCTTACGGGCAGATGGCTGGCAGAAACAAGTATATCGTCACCACGGAGAAAGATGCCGTACGCATTTCCAATAGTCCGTATTATCCTCACGAACTGAAGGCGTCGACATTCTATCTCCCGATAAAAGTGGAATTTCTGCCTCATAAGATGCCGCTGGGATGTGACTCTTTTGAAAAAGAGCTGCGCAGTCTCATCAATAGGCAGCCCGGCAGCAGATAAGGCAACTTAACGGGTTTTGAAAGTGTTATTACTAATATTCTAATTTTCTTAAAATTCAAGTAACTATGTTGGATAAAATAAATCAGACGGCTGAATACATACGTTCGCGTGTCAGCGATATGCCTAAGACGGCGATAATACTCGGCACAGGACTTGGCGCACTTGTAGACCATATCGAAGATAAACAATATATCCCTTATTCTGAGATACCTAATTTCCCGGTGTCGACGGTGGAGGGTCATTCGGGCAATCTTATATTCGGAAAGCTCGGCAATAAGCGCGTGATGGCTATGCAGGGCCGCTTCCACTTTTATGAGGGTTACGACATGAAGCAGGTGACCTTCCCTATACGTGTGATGAAGGCTCTAGGCATCAAGACCCTCTTTGTCAGCAACGCGGCGGGAGGCATGAATCCGGAATTTGAGATCGGCGACATCATGATAATTACCGACCATATCAATCTGTTCCCCGAACATCCGCTTCGCGGCAAGAATTATGAAGAGCTGGGCCCGCGTTTCCCCGACATGAGCGAGGCTTATTCGCGCCGTCTGGTGAAGCAGGCTATGGAGATTGCCGCTGAAAAGGGCATAAGGGTGATGCACGGTGTATATGTGGGCACACAGGGTCCTACATTTGAGACTCCTGCCGAATACCGCTATTTCCACATAATCGGCGGTGACGCTGTGGGCATGTCGACTGTGCCTGAGGTAATAGTGGCGCGTCATGCCGGCATCGAGGTGTTTGGCGTGTCGGTAATCACTGACCTCGGTGTGGAAGGTATCGTGGAAGAAGTGTCACATGAAGAGGTGCAGAAGGCTGCACAGGCAGCACAGCCCAAGATGATGGAGATAATGACCGAACTGGTAAACCGCTTTCAGGAGTAATCATGGATGAATCCAGACATAGGGAAATAGCCGAGCTCGGTGAGTTCGGGCTTATTGACCATCTTACCGGAGGGCTGTCGCTCAATAATGAGGCTTCCCTTAAGGGAGTGGGCGATGACGCGGCTGTGATGCGCTATAAGGACACTGATGTGCTTGTGACCACCGACCTGCTTCTTGAGGGGGTGCATTTTGATTTGACTTATGTGCCGTTGAAGCATCTCGGATATAAGTCGGCGATAGTCAATTTCAGTGATATATATGCGATGAATGGCACGCCGCGGCAGATTACCGTGTCGCTCGGACTGTCGCGCCGCTTTACCGTGGAGCATATGGAAGAGCTGTATGCGGGCATCCGCAAGGCGTGTGAAATTTACGGAGTGGATCTCGTAGGCGGTGACACGACTTCATCACGTCAGGGGCTTGTAATATCGATAACTTGTATTGGCGACGCGCCTGCCGACAAGATTGTGTATCGCGACGGGGCGAAAGACACCGACCTTATATGTGTGAGCGGTGACCTTGGTGCCGCCTACATGGGCTTGCAGCTGCTTGAACGCGAGAAGGTGGCTTCGGCGGGGCAGAAAGATTTTGTGCCCCGTTTCGAGGGAAAGGAGTATCTTGTGGAGCGTCAGTTGAAACCTGAGGCTCGCCGTGATATTGTGAACGAGCTTGCTGAGGCGGGGATAAAGCCCACGTCGATGATGGACATATCCGACGGATTGTCGAGCGAGTTGATTCACATATGCCGGCAAAGCAACACAGGATGCCGTATATATGAAGACCGCATACCGATTGATTACCAGACAGCGGTTATGGCTGAGGAGCTTGGCATGAATCTTGTTACGGCGGCTCTTAACGGCGGAGAGGACTATGAATTGCTTTTCACAGTGCCGCTTACCGACCACGAGAAGGTGTCGAAGCTGCCCGGGATAAAGGTGATAGGACATATAACCAAGCCGGAACTCGGATGCGCAATGATTACCCGCGACGATGTAGAGATTCCGCTGCGTGCTCAAGGCTGGAATCATCTTGCCTGATTATATGATACGACAAAAAAGCGGGACACCCTCACCGGCGCCCCGCTTTTGTTGTATAAAAAAAACTTTGAAATCTTATTTAGTGTAAACTATTGAAACATAAGATCCGTCATCAAGCCCTGTGATTGTTAATTTGTTGCCATTTACTTGATATGGAACGTCGGTTAATCCGAACATGAGAAATTTGTTGCCCTCTGCATCATAACATGTAAATTTGCCGTCATTAACTGAATAAGCAAAAAATGCCGGGATGGTGTCAAGGCCGTCGCCTAACTGCAGATATTGTACACATCCGTTGGAGAGGAATGCAAGGCGGTGACACCTATCGGAGTCATACCATACTCCTACCAGTGAGTCATCGACGGGGGCGGGCTCAAAACCGATTTCCGATGAAACTTTTTTGAATGTAAGTTCCATAGTGTAGCTCTCTTCGGGATAGTCTATATCTGACATAGTTGCCTTATAGATTAATTTGTCACCCGATACAGAATAGGTTCCATTATACATAATGCCGCCTGCATTTATTGTAAGCTTGTTGCCGCTGGCATTACATATGCCAAGCATTGCGACTTCATCGTCGTAATAAAACGTGCAGATGCCTCTGTGCTTGAATTGGAATGACATTGAGCCTGCGTCACCTTCGTCATCTACGTAAGAGTATGTCCATTTGCCGAGAAGAGCGTCAGGGGTGTTGCCTACGGTAGGCACGGCAAACGGATCTTTTTCGGGTGAAACTACTGTGCCGCCACCGTTGTTGCCCGGCTCGTCATCATCATCATCGTCATCTCCACATGCTGTAAATCCGCAGCACACAGCAACGGCAAGCATAGTCATGAATAGAAATCTAAATTTTTTCATAGATTTGTCGTTAAAAACTTCGCTGCCCTCCACGGCGAAGCCCTTTTCAATTACATTTGAAATATAGGAGCGTGGAGGGGATATACGCTCCTTAAGATATGATTTATTGATACAAAATTAGTGAAAACTCTCCATCTATCCATGCTGCTGTCAAATCGAGCCTATGATGTAAAGACTTGTAAATCATTTGCTTGCTTCTTTCTGCCGTAGCTTAAGCGGTTAAAAATAGTGGATATGAGGTATAAAATCGTAGTTGAAAATCTGCGGTCCTCCCCGATGGGGTTGCTGCAGGACCCCGCGTCCCCGCCGGCATAGGGAACCTGTTAAAATCAAATAAGTCGACTGAAACATCAGCCGACTTATCTGTGACTCCTACAGGATTCAAACCTGTAACCTTCTGATCCGTAGTCAGATGC
>CAJTSK010000037.1 GCA_910578835.1 uncultured Muribaculum sp. | reverse complement strand
TACTACAAAGGTAGGCTTTTTATCCCACAAACACAGCTTTTTTACCATGCGCCCTGAATACCCCCATGATTTGAATCTGGTCAGAAGTCTTGTGCCCGTTATTTAGGATTCTTGATTGGCGTGTGTAAGATGTGAGGGTGTAATTAGCCTGCAATTTTATGTCTTTGCAAGCGATGAAGTTTAATCCTGCGAGATATTTGTCATAGTTGGCGTTAGTGGCGCTTTTGTCGATTTTGTTGCGGTAATACTCGTATCTGACCACCGGTACAAATCTTTTGGCGTTCCATGCGGCAAGAATATAAAATGAATTTTCATTTATTATATATTCTCCATTGTGTATGGCGGAGCAATGTCCATATTCGCCACGTATATTCAATCCCGTAGGGCAGTCATACCATATGCCGGCTACTGCCCTGTGCATGGGCTGATATTTATGTCCCACAGGATTCTTTTCACCCGTGTACTCTCCGAAGTTGTAGCCACCTTTTAGGTTAAGGTATTTTGCGGGGCGGTAAAATATAACTGCCTGAATTTCTTTTGATTTATTATTGTCATCAATTGACGGAAGATGTCCATTGGTGAGCGATATATTATATGAAATTCTCGAAAAACCTTGTACTGTCGGCAAGATGTCGCCCATAATCATGATGCCCAAGTCGCGTCCGAAGTCGGAATAGTCGTAACCCAGTGCATTGCGAAACAATATACGCGAACAGAGCGAAGAGAAGTCGATTGTCTCCATTGTTGCAGGGGAGAGATTGTAATTCTCGTAGCATAGAGGAGAGTTAAACTGACCTGCCCTTACTTGTATTGCCTGATTGAATTTGTAGGTTGCATAGGCGTCCATTATCTGCAGTGATTTTTGACCGTTATGGTGTGCTGGAGTTCCGCTGAAGCCTTCCACTTGAAGCCTGAATGAAGCGCGCTCGTTGATTGTGCCGTCAAGCATCAGTCGAAGTCGTTTTACCTGAAACGTAGATGTACCTTCGTTAAGGCTGTTATAGTTCCAGCCAGTCTGAAGATAGCCCGATATCCTGGGTAGTTTGCTTACAAAGTGTTCCCAGCTGCCTGTTTGGGCTGTCAGTGTGCTGTCGGCGCGTTCTGCAAGGCACGTGACAGGTGTAATTGCTGCGATGCAGCAAAGCGCTAATAGATATTTTTTCATTGTCGGTTTACTCTGTGTAGGTGGCTTTTACTTCATCAAGAGAGAGGCATTTTATACCCATGTTGCGCATATCAAAAATGTTGGCTTCAGCGACTTCCGGAGTCTTTGCCGAGCATGCGTCAAGACATATTACGGTCTCATAGTCGTAGCTCATCGCGTCGGCTGCTGTGCCTCTTACGCAATTAGGATATTGTGTGCCTGCAAGTATCACGGTCTTTATACCGAGTCGACGGAGCACCATGTCAAGGTTGGTCTGGAAAAATCCGCTGTTGCGTGTTTTGGTTATCACATAGTCTCCGGGCTCCGGAGTGAGTTCGTCAATGATTTTGCCGCCTTCTGTCTCGGGTACGCAATATCCGTGTTTGCCATCAGTAAATAGAGGAATACGCGGAGCATCTACATTTATGCCATCTTTGTCATGTGCGCGTATCACATGTATTACTTTCCATCCATGCTCGCGTGCGTGAGCGGCGAGTTCTTTTATTGCCGGGACGGTGGGCATTGCGCCATCGACACAGAGTATGGCACCGGGTTTTACAAAGTCATTCTGCATATCGATAATAAGCACGGCGACATCATGCTTCCCGATATTGTCGGTAAAATAACCGTCACGGGCAAATGACGTGTTGACAACTCCTAAAACAAGCAATAGCAATAAAACTAAATTTTTCATAACAATAAAAATTTTGAAATAGATAAATGATATAAAGTAACAAGCTTGTAACTACTACATATAAAGAGCGAGACCGCAGCTGAAGGCTACGGTCTCGGTGGTATTTGTGGAGAGGCGACAATCTTTAAATGCGACATCGGTCGCTTGATACCGAAAATCATTATTTTGACTGAATCTCTCATTTTGTGGATATTTGTAATTATTATGCCGCAAAGCTACGCAAAATGTTTTTAATATGCAAGCATTGGTGGCAAAATGTTTTGCAAGAAAATGAGTTTGTTTAGAAATGTGTTGATTTTCAGCGCCGTTTTTTGGGGTTGGTGACGTTTTTTACTATTTCTCTGCCGAGTGTGCGTCCCATGGTGGTGAGTATAGGGACGGCAATCTTGGTCACTGCACTCCAGAATCCGCCTTTCGACGACTTTTTCTTCGGTGTGGCTGTAGTCTTGGGCGCAGGTTTTGCTTTCGCCGCTGCTTTAGCTTCTTTATCTGCTGCATCCTGTGCCGCTTTCCTTTCACTTTCGGCAAGGAGTATTTCAAAAGCGCTTTCCCTGTCAATCGCCGTGTCATATTTGCCGTAGATTGCCGATTTTTTTATGGTATCCATACGTTCGGCAGGAGTGATTGCCCCTATCTGGCTGAGCGGGAACAGTATCTTTGCGCGTTCGACCATTGAAGGCGTGCCTTTCTCGTCAAGAAATGACACGAGTGCCTCGCCTGTACCCAGCTCCTGTATAGCGTCGCGGGTGTCAAATGCCGGATTGGCGCGGAATGTCTCGGCTGCGGCTTTCACCGCTTTCTGGTCGCGTGGCGTGAATGCGCGCAAGGCGTGCTGCACGCGGTTGCCGAGCTGTCCGAGTATCGCGTCGGGCACATCTATCGGGTTTTGCGTCACGAAATATACGCCTACCCCCTTGCTGCGTATAAGCCTTACCACGCGCTCTATGCTGTCAAGCAGCGCTTTTGGGGCGTCGTCGAAGAGCAGATGAGCCTCGTCGAAGAAAAATGCGAGTTTCGGAAGCTCCATGTCGCCGACCTCGGGCAGTGACGCATAAAGGTCGTTGAGCAGCCACATCAGGAAGGTGGAGTAGAGCTTAGGCTGGAGCATAAGCCTGTCGGCGGCAAGCACACTCATCACACCCTTGCCGTCCTCGGTGGCAAGCAGGTCGTTGATGTAAAATTCCGGTTCGCCGAAAAATGATGTCGCACCTTGATTCTCCAAGGCTAACAGTGCCCGCTGTATCGCGCCGATTGACTGGGCGCTCACGTTGCCGTATGCGGTGGTAAACTCTCCGCTGTTTTTTGCCACATAGTCGAGCATGGCGCGGAGGTCCTTCATGTCGATGAGCGTGAGGTTACGGTCGGCGGCGATGCGGAATACTATGTTGAGCACACCCGTCTGCGTCGGGTTAAGCTCCAGCAGCCGGGCGAGCAGTTCCGGTCCCATGCGGGTGACGGTAGTGCGCATGGGGTGTCCCTGCGCGCCAAACACATCATAAAATCTTACAGGGCATTGTTCAAATTGCGGCATCGTGATACCAAACTCGCTGCAGCGTTTCTCGATAAATGCCGATGTCTTTCCGGCACGGCTTATACCTGAAAGGTCGCCCTTGATGTCAGCCATGAAGCATGGCACTCCCGCCTGGCAGAATGTCTCGGCAAGCACTTGCAGGGTCACTGTCTTGCCAGTGCCCGTGGCGCCTGCTATCAGTCCGTGGCGGTTTGCCATCCTGCCTGTTATCGATATCGGTCCGTTAGGTCCGTGGGCTACATATAGCCCTCTCTCTTTATCATACATGATTTTAGGTCGTTTATTTTTCTAAATGCAATATTGGTGAAAAAGTTCCGGATATGCAAGAGTTGGGAGTTTTTCAGTTTTCAGATTTCAGATTTCAGTTTTCAGATTTAGGACGAGATACATATTGACAAAAGGTCATAAGTGGATTTTGCCATGTATTGTGTCGTTCATAAATAAAAAACTGTTGCTTCTGTCGCTCTGTCCTTCTGTATCTTTTCTCCCGTTGACAAAAGGTCATAAGTAAATTTTGTCGGGTATTGTGTTGTTCATAAATAAAAAATCTGTTGCTTCTGCTCCTCTGTCCTTCTGTATCTACCTTCTGTATCTACCTCTGTATCCTTTCTATCAATAATCATCGGTGGGCTTGCCGTAGTTTTTAGAGTAAATCCATTCGTCAAGCTGCATGTCGGCAGTTTCTTCGCTGAACTTTTCTTTTTTCATGCGTTTTTTACGCGTTTTGAGGGTGTTGTCGCTCATCCCGGTCAGTAGGGCGATGTCGCGGCTCTGCAATCCGAGCTTTATCAGGGCGCATATCTCTACATCCTTGTCGGACAGGGTGGGGAACTCTTCGCGCAGACCGTCGACAAATCCTTCGTGACATATATTGACCGTGGTAAGCAGATGCTCCATCTCCGCGTCGGTCATCATAAACCGTGAGCCGGAGGTGGCGCGCTCCTTGGGCGATGCATCGCGCAAAGCCCTTATCTTGTCAAGTGAATCATCCATCATTATCACGCGGTTACGCAGGTTTTCGATATGCCGGTCGCGATGAAGCAGTTCGCGACGCATACGCTCTTCCACGCTATTTACGGCATTGTTGATGTTTTTTTCGCGGGCTTTGTCCTCCTTGATTCTTCGGTGGCGCTGTATATATGCGTAGCTCAGTGCCGCGAGTAGTAGCGCGAGGAGCGCTACGGTTATTGACAGCCATTTTATATTTTTTGCCTGCGACTCGATTTTTACCCGGTCGCGCTCAATCGCGACATCCTGATAGTCGTAGCGTCGCTGAAATTCCGACACTCTGTTTTGCTCGTTTTCTTTATACATCGAGTCGAGAAATGCAGAGTATTTCCTGTGGGTTTCGTATGCCGCCTTATAGTCCCCGCGTTGAGCTTCATACTTTGCTCGTGTGAGTTCAAAAAGAGCTTGGGTCGCATAGTTTTGAGTGTCTTTGCCCCGTTCGGCAGCATTCAGGTAATATGCAACTGAGTCGAGCCGTCCTAATTCAGTCAAAATTTCTGCCTTGGAAATAAACAAGTGCCAAGGTGATGTGTAATCTTGTTCAATAGCTGAATTGATTGCCTTACTTATCCATCTCAAAGCCTCCTCCTCATTCCCCTCCATGTGATAAGATGTGCTGATTCTTTCATGTATGCGAGGAAGTCTTCTGGCTTTTTCAGGGTAGATTGTTGTCAGGTTTATAGCTCTTTCAAAATAATTTCTTCCTGCTTCATACTCATGATTCTTTAAAAACAATGAACCAATATTGATAAGTCCGGAAATAATCTGTGCAGTATCATTAATTGACTGAGCATAGCTCATAGCAATAAGATATTTATCAATGGCATCATGAAAAGGGCGTTTGTTATAAAGGATATTTCCCCAAAAGTTATAGATGTACATGTTTAACCTATTATCGTTAAATTCATTCTCTTCTGCTACTTTTGCTGCTTCTCTTATATATTTTAATGAGAGGGAATCGTTATTAGAAAGTTCATTAACTTGCGATGCGTAAACAAGTGACCACGCGAGTTTATAAAGGCTGGATTTGTTACGTGAATAATATCTTACTGATTCCAGGATAGAAGTATCTCCCTCTTCAAGACTGCTGTTTCGCGATTTCGCTTGTGTCGATATCAGATGATGGTATGCTTTAGTGGCATCATCGCTCTCATCGATTCCTTCAATGGTTGATATTATGTTTAATGAACGATCTGGTTGTATAAACATAAGACTATCTGCTAAGGCTATTTGTTGCCAAAGCTTGTCATTTGTAATTTTTATGCATCCATTGATTGTGATGAATAGAAGTGCAGATATTAGAACGGTCGGTAAAAATTTCATGTGGATTTTATCGATTTAGGACTGTAAATATACAAAATTTTAGGTGGATTTTTTATCATGTACACCAAATGTACACTAATGAAAAATCTACAAATCATATAAATATCTGAAATTTAGGGATTTAGTTAATGTGATATTACAGGATATGTACACCCGATATCCCTGCGATTATTTGAATTAAGAGATAGGCACTTTATAACTTTGTGATGTCAAATCAAAACAAGTTATCATGATAAAAGAAAGAATAGTTACATTGTGTTTCGTGCTTACTGGCGTTTTATCTATGTATGGAGAGGAGGTAAGCCTTTGTGTCCAAGATAATGAAAATGGTCATGAGAATAACAATTATGAAATCCCGATTCGTGTTGACCTTGACCAGTCAAGTAAATTGCTGCGGGTCGATTTTAAGAAATGTATCGATTGCACTGTGATTGTTTCAGGTGCGGATGGCATAGTTTATCAGCAATCAATCAACGCTAAAAATTATCAGAGCGTAAGGCTTGACCTTAAGCCATACGAAGAAGGCGATTATGAAATTGTGTTCTACGACACAGAAGGCAATGTCATCGATGGCTCATTCTATCTAAAAAACAAAATTCAAAAATTATACTAATTATTAATCACTAATTTTAAGACAAATGAAAAAAGGAATTGTTTTTGGCGCAATTTGTGCCGCTGTGTTATTTATTGCAACTTTTGCAGCTTGTAGCTCAAATGAGCCACAACTAAGCGATGAAAACCTCATTAATAATGATCCATATTCAGAGCTTATACAGGACTTGGATAATTTCCATACGGATTATATGGCGAATCGTTCTGTCGAGCAATCAAGATGTTTTGGTCGCTTTTTTAAAAAATTGTGGAACTGTGTGAAAGCCGATTTTGCGGACTGTCAATTAGGTTTAAGACCGATTATGGTTACGATTATAGCTGTTCCATCTGCTTCATACGAAGCCTGGTCTAAAGGATATGCTGTTGCTACGACTAAAGAAGAATATGACGAATATGTATCTGCGTTGATACAAGACGAAAGCGTATTATACCAAATATCTGACGCAATTTCGTTAGATGATAATAAAAATTTGGGAGATATACATAATAAGATATTGGTAGAACTTTTTAAGCGCTGTTCTCCTGATGATAGTTATAGAAAAGTCGTGTCCACTGCTGCTCAAGTGGCTCGGGAGATAGGTTTCTCACCTGTATCTTTGAAAGATATTAATACAGTGTCTACCGATCTTAAATATTTCGTTGAAAATATATGGGATGAATCTGATGAAATCATGACAGAACGGATGAAGAAATATTGTCCACAAAAAGCAAAAGAAATCGATGTGGCTATGAAATATTTTTCAAATATTCAAAATTTGAGCAGCATTGAGGAAGTAAAAGCGTATTCTGAGAAATATAAAGCTGTTATAGATGCTTCCAACATTTCTAAACTCGATAAAGCAGATCTTACCTCAACGATTGATGTTGCGCCTGCAAGTTTGAAATTATGGTCGACTGTAATAACGGAAGAAAAGGAAATCAAATGAAACAGATTGTTTTAGTAAGTATTTTGTGCCTAATGTCGGTTTTCGGCATGGCTGCGCAAAATGATAGCATCGTGACCCGCGTAGCGAGTAATACATCGACTTATTACGGGGTGCATGGTAATATAGGCATAAATAGTATCTGCGCATCCAATCTGACGCAGCACAACAAACCTGATTTCGGCGGTGGATTTTACATCTCTCACATGCGAGGAAGTCTGCTTATGGAAACCGGTGTTAATTGGACTACACGTAAGCTTGATTTGACGGGATTTATTCCTCAATATACTGGTATCACATCACTTAAAAAGAGTCTAAACTATATTGATGTGCCGTTGAAATTGGGCCTGGCGGTGAAATTTTTCAATCGTGATACGCAGAAGGTATCAACGATTATTGCACCCCATGTGGGAATGTATGTGGGGTGTCTTGTCAACGATTATCTTGACGGATTCAGGCGGTGGGATGTCGGAGGAAAAGTCGGCATTGATTTTTATTTCAGTCGCATCAAGATTGGATTTGACTATACGCGTGGATGGGTTGATATAAACAAGCATATCGATCGTCATGTCAAGACAAAGAGCTTTGATTTTACAATCGGATGGACATTTGCAACCCATATAGCGAAATGAAAGTGTTAAAATCGGCGGGAGGGGGAGCGTCACGTAAATATAATTGAGCCTTTGGTGACGTTTCCACTCTCGCTTTTTATGAATGTACCGGTCGTCAGAGAAACAAAGGAACAGAAGGTCAGAAACGACATACGGGATTTTGCTACAGGGTGTTCGGCACAGTGCCTGTACCGGAAAGTTGTCCGAAGGGATGATTCCCCCATGTTCTCTATCTCTCGTGGAATTATGAAAGTTATGATTTTTTAATTATATGTGTTGGTTTATTAAAAAATGATTATATTTGCGGTGTGAATATAAAAAAGTTTGACCGTTATTCTTCTGAGTTAAGTAAGGCTATAAATCAATCGGAATTAACAACCATTGAAAAGGCAAATCTTTTAACGGGTGCTCAAGTGGCAGTTAATAGTAGGCTTTGTTGGGCTGATTAAATTATGTATGAGAATATAGCCTATTGGAAAATTGAATTTTTGCTCATTATGGAAAAGTTATTTAAATCTTCAATAGTTGGGTGGATTGAGCTTTTTGTTTTGATGGCTGGGGTATTTTCAGTTTTTATAAATTATAATTTACCCATTGCAACCGGATATGACAAAGTGTCAGACATACCACTTATTTTCCTCTCCTTGGGAATCGTTTGGTTTTGGAAGCAATTGGTTGAGAAAAAACTAACATTTGGATACATGGCAGATATATCTGGGATGTTAGCGGTATTTGCAATTATATTTTCGATGGAGTTTGACAAAATGGAATTCTGGGCAATTATTTCTTTTGTAATAGGTTTAATTATCGATTTACTTCGTACATATTATTGCCAATCAAATGAATAGGATATTTTACATGTGTCTCGGGATTTTGCCCCGGAGTGGGCAAGATGTCGTTAACCGCGTGGTAGCCCCGAAGTGGCACCACCGGCAGGCCCTCCATAGCAGGCTGTCAACCCTGAAAGTGGTTGCATAATCGGTGGCGACATGACTTCTGCACCCACCCTCGGGGTAGAGCGGGAGGGGCGCGGTTTATCGGCGGGTTAGGAATTAGTAGATTGTAATCATGAATTATTAATAAACCGGGAAGAACGATATATTACTATATTTTATTGAGAAATTATGAGTGACTTAACTGGAAAAAGAAGTAGATTATTCGGGTGGAAACATGCGGGAGTTTATTATTTGGGTCTCGCAACCGGTGCAATAGGAATTAGCGAATGTGTTGATTCCTTTGGCTGGATGATACTTATGGTTGTGACCACATTGATTTGCATCATGTCGTTTGTAATGCGTTTATGTGGTCCCGACGGCTCAAAGGGCGGGAGCGTGTATTTTTTGAATCGGTATGGCTGGATTCCGGTGTGTGTGGTCTCGCTTGCCTATATGATGAAATATCACGGGTTTTATAATAATCCATTTTTTATATTGTTGATGGCGTTTATAAGTCTTCTCGCTCCTATATGGTGGCTTAAAAAAGGCGATACTTTTGCAATAAAGATTTATTCCGGCTATCTCTTGATTCTGATTGTTTCGTGGGCTGTGCTTCATTTTGTGCCGGTTCATATTGATGAGACAATAATTACTCGATGTTATTATGCCTTGATGATGATTGCCTTTATATGGATGTTGGCGATTTTACCTAAAGTATTTGCAAAATATGATGGGTATAGCGTAGGCTCATTTCTATTATTCTGGTTTGGAATAATTACGCTTGATCTAATCCTGTTTCAGGTGATGCCTTTTTTCTCTAATGGCACACCCCTTTTCTCAGAGATGGAATGGCTTAAGTAATAGCATCATCAATAAAAATCGAGTCGTTATTTTATTATCTGATTTGGATAGATTATGAAGTCAAACAGTGGAAATATTTTTGCGTGGGCGTGGGCTTTGATTGCGATTTATCTCGTGGTGTGGATTGACAGCCTCACCGGTATGCTCGGCAGCCGTGTTCATGACATTGTGATTCAGGCAGGTGCGATATTCTGTCTTGCTTTTGGCGGCAATTTGCTGCTAAAGAGACTCTCATCGCGGTAACATAATTGAGCCTTTGGTGACGTTTCCTCTCCCGCTTTTTATGAATGTACCGGTCGTCAGAGATACGAAGGAACAGAAGGTCAGAAACGACAGACGGGATTTTGCTACAGGGCGTTCGGCACAGTGCCTGTGCCGGAAAGTTGTCCGAAGGGATAATTCCCCCTTGTTCTCTCTCTCGTGGAATTATAAAAGTTATGATTTTTTAATTATATGTGTTTGTTTGTGAAAAAATAATTATATTTGCAGTATAAATGTAAAAATGGTTGACCTGTTAAATTAGAGGTTGAAAACAATGGGATATTGGCCTGTCAATGCGGAGACGGCATTAAAAGCAGCAAAACAAAAATTATAACAATATGAATAAATTACTGAATCTAACTTTAGCTATCGTTTTGGTTGTAACTGTTTTATCATGCAAAAATAGTACAGAGGAACCGCCGTTGCTTAATATTGGCGACGTTATAAGGATAAATGACGCCACTATTGCCGACCTTAATGATGGTGTCCCTTATCTGTGTGACAGTGAGGGCGACATAAAATCGTTGCTTGACGAAAAAGTGGGATTAGATGTGGATTTTAGCCAAAATGTTGTAATTCTGATAAAGGATGTAGCGTTACAAGGCGTTGATAAGATTGATGCCGATATGGACTATTCTGATGGAGTATATGACATAAATGTAAAGGTGACAATGAATTATACTAACGCATTGGATGTGTGGTGTATAGGAGTTGTCGCGCCAAAACTTGATGGAGATGCAACCAGGTTGAATATCGAATATTCCAGATGATAGATTAGTATAATAATTGTCATCGTGGCGACATGACTTCTGCACCCACCCTCGGGGTAGAGCGGGAGTGGGGTCGCGCCTCATCGACGGGTACACCACCGGCATTACACGCTGTTAACACCATGTAATCCCTACAGGATAAGCATGGGTTGACTATGAGTAACTTTGACCGCGCAGGATACCGCGTGTTTCGGGGGAAATTTGTAAATTTGCGGAAAAATTGCGCGATTTATGGAAGAAAACGAAAAGAAATCCAATTCACTCTTTAAAGTAGTGATAATACTCGGCATCCTGCTTGCTGCAGCCATCGTGGCTATAATCTTGACTACCACGTCGATGACCAAGAAAGTGAACGAGGCTACACTTGCCAACGAGCAGCTTCAGCTCACCAACGAACAGCTTCAGCTTGCCAATGAATATCAGGCGTTGAACACCGAGTATGCTCAATATGAAAACCAGTCGCAGCTTCTTGCCAACGACTCGCTCGTGTCGAAATATGCCGCTGCAAAGAGCAAGGTTGAAAAGCTGCTTCAGGAACTCAACTCCGAGAAGAAGAAAAGCGCGCAGCGTATCAAGCAGCTGCAGGATGAAATAGGCACGCTTAAAAATATACTCCGCCATTATGTCACCCAGATTGACTCGCTCGGCAAGGAAAACGAGGGGCTGCGTGCGGAAGTGGCACAGGTGCGTCAGCAAAATCAGCAGCTCTCCACCCGCGTCGCCAACGAGACACGCCGCAACGAAGTGCTGTCGGAGCGCATGACTCTTGCCGAAAAGCTTAATGTGACCGGTGTGAGCCTCGTGGCATTGAAGAAAAACGGCAAGGTGGAGAAAAATGTCACCAAGGCAAAGCAGCTTCAGGTGACATTCACCATACCTCAGAATAATTCCACTCCTGTAGGGGAGAAGACAATATATCTTCGCATAACCAATCCCGAAGGCGCGCTCCTCGGCGGAGGCGGCTCATTCTCGTTTGAGGGTGGCTCGGTGCAGTGTACCGCACGCAAGACAATCGAATATTCGGGCGAGGAGATTTCAGGCATACATATGTACTGGGATGTCAACACCACCCTTACCCCCGGCGACTACATGGTCGAACTGTTTGCCGACAATTACCGTCTGGCTTCGCGTCGCTTCACTCTCCGCAAGTAACCGATGGCTGACGTGTGGTCGATATTGCTTGATGACATCAACTCGATTGAGGTCAACAATGTCTCGTCGATGTTCAAGCTCGTGCTGAGCCTCGTGCTCGGCTGTTGTGTGGGCTTTGAGCGTAAACGCAAGGGACAGATAGCGGGGGTGCGCACATTCGCGCTGATATCTATGGGTGCCACTCTCGCGATGTTGCTCTCAATCTATGTGCCTCAAGAGTATCTCGGACTTAAAAACGGCGACCCCGGGCGTATAGCTGCCCAGGTGGTGACTGGAATCGGTTTCCTCGGTGCCGGGGCGATAATCCAGATGAAAGGCTCAGTGCGCGGTCTTACGACCGCCGCCGGCATATGGATGGTGTCGGCTATCGGCATGGCTGTAGGGGTAGGGCTTTACCTGCTGTCGATAGTGGCGACGGCGCTGATATTGGTAATACTCGTGGTGGTGGAACGGTGGGAACATCGTATAAGCGCCGGCGTGGAGTCGCGTATCATACGGCTGAAACTTTCCACTATCACTGAAAATATCGGCGGCTACCGCGAGGTGCTTGGCCGTCATCATGTGCAGCTGACCAACGTCTATGTCGAGTATGACTACGAGGCGGAGGTGACACGCCTTAACCTTGTGGTGCTTGTGAGGGAACGCACCAATTATCTCGAACTTTTTGCCGACCTGCGACAGGTGAAGCCTACGCTTGCCATTTCGCTCGGCAATCAGGTGAGCATATAAAAACAGAACTAACGGTAACAAACATTTTTCTAATATACTTTCAGCGACGCAATGACGCTATCACTTATACTTGCTCTTATCTCGGCGGCAGGTGGCGACACCCCTGTGGAGTCCGGGTCTATCTCTGACATTCAGGTCGAAAATCTTGTATCAGACCTTGCCTTTATCCTTATACTTGGTGCCATAGTGACGGTGCTGTTCAAATGGTTGCGTCAGCCGGTGGTGCTCGGCTACATCGTGGCAGGATTTCTTGCAAGCCCCCACTTCGAGTATCTGCCTTCGGTCACTACCGAGAGCAACATCGAGTTTTGGGCGCAGCTCGGTATCGTGGTGCTGCTTTTCTCGCTCGGACTTGAGTTCAGCTTCAAGAAGTTGCTTAATGTCGGGGGATCGGCTGTGGTCACGGCGCTGATAATCGTGATGGGAATGATGGTGTCGGGATTTGCCATCGGTCACTTGCTGCATTTCTCCAATATGAACAGTCTTTTCCTCGGCGGAATGCTGTCGATGTCGTCGACCACAATCATCATAAAGGCATTTACCGACCTTAACCTGCGGCAGAAGAAATTTGCGTCGCTCGTCTTTGCCGTGCTTATCGTGGAAGACCTTTTCGCGGTGTTGATGATGGTGATACTGTCGTCAATCGCGCTCAACAACAGTGTCGAGGGCTCGGAGATGCTATTCAGTGTAGGCAAGCTGGTGTTTTTCCTTGTGATATGGTTTTTGGTCGGGGTGTATGTGCTGCCGACGCTTCTCAACGCCATACGCCGCTATCTCAACAATGAGACACTGCTTATAATATCGCTCGGACTCTGTTTCGGCATGGCAGTATTTTCGGTCTACTGCGGATTTTCGCTTGCTCTCGGTGCGTTTGTGATGGGCAGTATCATCGCCGGCATAAGCTATGCGGAGCGCATAGAGCAGATAGTGACACCGGTCAAGGACCTCTTTGGCGCGGTGTTTTTCATCTCTGTCGGCATGATGGTCGACCCGCATATAATCGTGGAATATGCCTCTCCGATACTCATATTGTCGTGTGTGGTTATTGTCGGCATGATAATGTTTGGCACCTTCGGTATGCTTATCACCGGTCAGTCGCTCCGCATAGCCATGGAGTCGGGATTTTCGCTCACCCAGATAGGTGAGTTTGCATTTATCATCGCTTCTCTTGGTATGTCGCTCGGAGTGCTTGACCCCAATATTTATCCTATCGTGGTGGCTGTGTCGGTAATCACTACTTTTACCACGCCCTATTTCATACGCATGGCTGACCCGGCTTATAAGTTGGTGGAGCGCATATTGCCCAAGCGTCTTCATTTCCTTATCGACCGTTACAGCGACAAGGCTGCGTCGGAAAGCGAGACACGTACCTTGTGGCACTCGGTGCTGAAGCGTTATCTGTGGCGCATAGTCCTCTATTCATCCGTGCTGATAGCCATTATACTGGTGTGTACAAAGTTTCTGTTGCCGTGGCTTGTCGGTATTATGCCGGGGTGGGGCAGATTTTTTTGCAGTCTCGTGGCTCTGATATTAATGGCCCCGTTTCTGCTTGCGCTTGCCATGCCGGCGTCGAAACATACGGAGCGGGAACGACTGATATCAGCTAACGCTCATTTTGACGTGCCGCTTGTGGTGATGACGATATTCCGCCTGCTTCTTGCCCTCAGTTTCATCATCTATATGCTGAGTGCGGTTCACTCTATGCGTGTGGGCTGGATTGTCGGCTTCCTTATATTCATCGTGTTGATCGGTACATGGTCGGGACGCTTCAAGAAGCAGATGCGGCGCATGGAGTCGCGCTTCTTCAACAATCTTAACGAGCGTGAGCTCCGCCGCAGCGGCAAGAACAACAACCTTGTGAGCGACCTGCACCTTGCCTATATCGAGGTAGGTTACGGTTGCCCGTTTGTAGGCGAGCGCCTTGCCGACTCCGACATGCGCAAGCGTTATGGAGTGAATGTGTCGAGCATCCAGCGCGGGGCTTCATATATTGCCGTGCCTAACGGAAATGTGCGTATATTTCCCGGCGACGTGCTCGGAATTATCGGCACCGACAGCCAGATTGAGCAGCTGCTCCCTATACTGGAGCAGGGCAATGATGACGCAGAGTCATCTACTAATATAAACAACATCAAGCTTACCAACATACAGCTGTCGGAGACCTCGCCGCTTGTGGGCAAGACCTCGGCGTCGGCTCAGATACGTGACAAGTACAAGGCGCTGCTTGTGGCGATACAGCATCCCGACGGCACCTATGATCACCCGACCGGCAACACTGAGTTCAAGCCCGATGATGTGCTGTGGATGGTGGGTGACCATAAACTGTTGGAGACGCTGAAATAGTCACGACTATGATGTTGTTGATATAAAATAAGAGTAAGATGTGGATATTTCTTGCAGTGGTGTCGGCTCTATGTCTGGGAGCTTACGACATATTTAAGAAAATTTCGGTCGACGGCAATAATGTGCCGGTAGTATTGTTTTTCAACACGCTTTTCAGCGCGTTGCTCATGTCACCGGTGCTGATAATCGGCATTACCGGGAGCGAGGTGATACTCGGAGGGGGCGTTACCGGACATGTGCATATTCTTATTAAGTCGTTTATCGTGTTGTCGTCGTGGCTTCTCGGATATTTCGGGTTGAAGCATCTGCCGCTCACGATTGCTGGTCCTATCAATGCGGCGCGCCCGGTGATTGTGCTTGTAGGCGCATTGCTCATATTCGGCGAGCAGCTCAACTGGCTTCAGTGGATAGGTATATTGATCGGTTTCTGGTCGCTCTTCTTCATAAGCCGTCTCGGAAGCCGCGAGGGATTTTCGTTTAAACACAGCAAATGGCTGTGGTTCAGTATCGGGGCGACGTTTATGGGCGCGGTGAGCGCGCTTTACGACAAGTGGCTGCTTAAACTTTACGATCCACTTGAGGTGCAGGCGTGGTACTCTTTTTATCAGCTCATAATAATGGGCGTCACTCTCTGGCTGGTGATACGGTTTACGCCGGGCAACAAGACACGCTTTCACTGGAGCTGGGCGATACCCCTTATCTCTGTGTTTCTTACCATTGCCGACCTTGCCTACTTCTACTCCCTGTCGCTCGACGGCTCGATGATAGCCGTGGTGTCGATGATACGCCGCGGCAGCGTGATAGTCTCGTTTTTTTACGGAGTGTTTGCTCTCCACGAGAAAAATATCAAGCCAAAGCTTATCGACCTGTCGTTACTGCTTGTGGGCTTGCTTTTCCTGGTGCTTGGCAGCCGGTAGTCAGGCTCCCGGCTCGCAGTCACATGACTCGTGGGCGTAGTGGCGCTTGGCGTTACATTCGTGCAGCTCATGGTTGATGATGACATGGCGGTTAGCCATGCCCGATATCGTTGACATCTCGTGAGACACGAGCACGATTGTGGTTGTGGCGGCGAGATTTTCGATGATGTGGTAGAGCTTATGCTCGTAATCCTTGTCAAGATAACTCAGCGGCTCGTCCATTACCAGCACCTCCGGGCGCGAGATTATGGCTCTGCCTATAAGGGCGCGCTGCAGTTGTCCGCCCGATAGCTCGCCGATAGTGTTGTCGGCATGTTCGACAAGCCCCATAAGTCTTATGGTGTCGTCGATGCGCGTCTGCTTCTCCTCCTTGGACAGCGCACGGTCGTTCATCAGCCCGAAGCCGATTACTTCCCTCACCGTCACGGGAAATCCGCTGTCAATAAGATTTTTTTGAGGCAGATAGCCTATACGCAACCGTTGTCGCCTGTCGCTGTCACCGAGGTATGTGACTGAGCCCCGGGTAGGGGATAGCAACTTTAATATTATGCGCAGCAGTGTGGTCTTGCCGCCGCCGTTTGGTCCGGTCACGGCTATGAAGTCGCCGCGGTGAATGTCAAGGTTGATGTCGCGTAAAGTGACTTTGCGGTCATATTGCATTGACACCCCGCGGAGAGAAATCAGCAGTTCATTGTCGTGCGATTGCATTGGCGATATTTATGATTTCTTTGTTCCAGTTGTAGCTGAGAGGGTTGATGCTTACCATCTCGGTGCCTATCTGCTCATTGGCGGTCTCGGCTTGTCGCGAGTCAATCTCTTTCTGGAAGAACAATACTTCGGCACCCGAGGCACGTGCCGAGTCGACGGCTTCCTGCATCATGTTGACCGATGCTTCCTTCCCTTCGGGACTCAGCGAAATCTGACGAAGCCCGTAGTCGCGCGCGAAGTAGCTCAACGAGGGGTGCCATACCACAAACGCCTTGCCGCGGCAGGGCGAGAGTATGGAGTCAAGGCTTGCGTCGAGCGAGTCGAGCGACTGTATAAGATTGCGGTAGTTTTTGGAATAAGTGTTTTTATGCTCCGGGTCAAGGTCGGTCATCGCCTCATACATGTTGCGGGCTATGATGCGGGCGTTTTTGACCGAAGTCCATGTATGGGGGTCCGGGGCGTCAGTGTGCTTTATGTCGCCGTGGCTATGGGTGCCGGAAATGATTTCAATGCCGTCGGAATTGTTGTAAATGCGCAGGGCGGGATTATTGTTGTGTACCTTGTTTATGATTGCGCTTTCAAAGGGTATGTTTCCCATGCGGAAATACGCCTTGCTTGATTCGAGATTAAGCAGATGTGTCATCGCCGGGTCGTAAGACTCGGGGTTGGCGCCGTTGGATAGCAGGCACTTCACCTCCCATCTGTCGCCCGCTATCTTTTCAAGGAAATATTTCTGCGGCTGTATGCTTACCGTGATAACAGGCTTGCTGTCAATGTTGCGGGCACATGACACCAGAGTCATTGCCGCTACAGCTATAGCCATGATATATGATGAGACCGATTTGTACATATTCGTAGTAGTGTTTGTAAACTATCATTCGACTTCATAGACATGCTTGTAGAGCAGCTTCCGGGCCACTTCGGGGTCGAGGTCGCCGTGGACCATCAATGTCATCGGCACCGACGGGAGCCCGGGTGAGTAGGGCGGCTGTATATACTTGTAGTCGGGCAGGTCGCGAAATCCGTGGCGGCGGTAGAAGTCTATGCGCCTGCGCGCTGTCTCCCCGCTTTCGGCAGGCTCTACTTCCAGCACTATCGGCAGCGAAGTCGACTCGACAAGCTGCTTGAGCGCTTCCGAGCCGAACCCACCGCCACGCATGGCCGGGTCGGTCGCGAAATGCTCGATGTATATGGCATCAGGAAACACCCATGATGTGATAAAGCCTATAAACATGGTGTCTCGAAGTATCGCGTAAGCGTTAAAAAATTCATTGGTGCCCTCAAGCAACAATTTTAAGTTTCCCCACTCCCTACGTTCCTCAATGGGGAAAGATTCCTCATAAATCGCCTTGAATTTATTGATATTCAGTGCGCTGGATTGCATTTTGCGTAAAGTGACGTTCATTCCACAAAGTTAAACTAAAATAAAAAGATAGTATAATTTTAAGCGAAAAAAATTAAAAAAATAATTTTATTGCGTAAATTTGCTATCGTGATTGATTAAAAGTTTAATAAAGTATAAACAACAACCTTAAAATATTAGTTTATGGCTAAGGCTCAATTAGATTCGTTAGACTACAAGATTCTGAAAACATTGTCCACAAATGGACGTAAACCGTTTCTTGAAATAGCGCGTGAGTGTAATGTGTCGGGAGCGGCAATACATCAGCGTATACAGAAACTCATGTCAATGGGAGTGCTACGTGGCTCTGAGTGTCTTATCAATCCTGCATCGGTAGGATATGACACATGTGCTTACATCGGATTTTTCCTTAAAGACCCGGGTAAGTTTGACGAGGTTGTAGAGCGTCTCCGCATGATACCCGAAGTGGTTGAGGTGCATTTCACTACCGGACAGTATGACATGTTTATCAAGTTGTATGCCCGCAACAATGACCATCTGCTTCACATAATCCACGAGCAACTTCAGGGCTTGGGTCTTGCTCGCACCGAGTCACTGATTTCATTCAAGGAAGTGTTTAAGCGTCAGCTTCCGATTGATGACGGTACAGAGTAAACAATTTGTAGACCGGGGATATTCTATATAGTGACATATTTTTAATGTTGGCTTATATGAATTATTCTTCCTTATTACTCGATGCGATGTCATGGGCGCGTGAGGCGGGAGCGGTGCATATGCGCTACTTCCGCGGCAACGAGCTTGACATACAGTCGAAGCTTAATGACAGCGATGTGGTGACGGCTGCCGACAAGGCTGCCGAGAAGGTGTTGATTGACCATATCAAGGCTTCTTATCCTGACCATTCGATACTTTCCGAGGAGTCGGGGGAGGAGACTCATGGCAGCGGTTTCCGCTGGGTGATTGACCCGCTTGACGGCACCACCAATTTCAGTCAGGGTCTGCCTCTGTTTTCAGTGTCGATTGGAATCGAGCATGATGGAGAGACAGTGGTGGGTGTAGTGTTTGCTCCCTATCTTAACGAGCTTTTCCACGCTGTAAGAGGTGAAGGGGCTTGGCTCAACGGAGAGCCGGTAAAGGTATCGGGCAAGACCGCGCTTGACAAGAGTGTGGTTGCCACAGGCTTTCCGGTCGACAAGGATAGCAATCCCGACAATAACCTTGACAATGTGGAGCGCGTGATGCCTCGTGTGCGCGGTTTGCGTCGTCTTGGGTCGGCGGCAATCGACCTGTGTTATGTCGCGGCGGGATTTCTTGACGGTTACTGGGAGCTTAACCTTCATGCCTGGGATGCGAGTGCCGGTTTGCTTATACTTGAAGAAGCCGGAGGGTGTTATACTCATTTCCGCACCGACCGTAACATCTCAGTGCTGGCAGGTACGCCTGCAATCCATGACATTCTTCTGCCGATGCTGTCGACAGGTAAGTGACCGCAGTCAAAGTAGGTCATTAAAATATAAGGGGATGTGTATGACACACATCCCCTTGATTATTTTATGCAAAATAAATTGAATGCGACGTAATTACATGGTGTTGGGTGGTCAAACTGCTGAATTTGTTGAAGTAAATGTCGACCTTGCAGGAAAAATGCTTAACTTTGAGGTCGGAAATAAACAATGTTAAATGATGGAAAAGATTATATTGACCGGTGACCGCCCGACCGGCAAGCTTCACCTCGGGCATTATGTGGGATCGTTGAAGCGTAGGGTCGAACTCCAGAACTCCGGTGAGTTTGACAAGATTTTTGTAATGATTGCCGATGCTCAGGCTTTGACTGACAATGCTGACAATCCTGAAAAGGTTCGCCAGAATATTATCGAGGTCGCTCTCGATTATCTCTCTGTGGGACTTGACCCGGAGAAGACCACTATTTTCATTCAGTCGATGGTGCCCGAACTCACCGAGCTTGCATTCTACTACATGAACCTTGTTACTGTTTCAAGAGTGCAGCGTAACCCGACTGTGAAGACTGAAATCAAGATGCGCAACTTTGAGCAGAGCATCCCGGTAGGATTTTTCTGCTACCCTGTGAGCCAGGCGTCAGATATCACCGCGTTCAAGGCTACGACTGTGCCTGTAGGCGAGGACCAGGCTCCCATGATTGAGCTTACCCGCGAAATCGTGAACAGGTTTAACAATGTATATGGCGAAACTCTTGTAGAACCCGAAATACTGTTGCCGGAAAATGCTGTTTGCCAGCGTCTGCCGGGTACCGACGGTAAGGCGAAGATGAGCAAGTCGCTCGGCAACTGCATATATCTGAGCGATACGGCAAAGGAGATGGCAAAAAAGGTCAAAGGCATGTACACCGACCCTCTGCACCTTAACATCACCGACCCCGGTCATCTTGAAGGAAACTGCCCTTTCATATATCTCGATGCATTTTGCAACGACGGGCATTTTGAAAAATATCTGCCTGAATACAAAAATCTTCAGGAGCTGAAAGACCATTACACTCGTGGCGGTCTTGGCGACGGAACGGTAAAAAAATTCCTTATAAATGTGCTTGACGAGACACTTGTGCCTATACGCGAGCGTCGCAAGCAGTGGGAGCAGGATATCCCCGCCGTTTACGAGATATTGAGGAAAGGCTCTGAGGCTGCGCGTGAAGTCGCTGCAAAAACTCTCCATGAGGTGCGCGAGGCGATGAAGATAAATTATTTTGACGATGCCGAGCTGATAAAGCAGCATTCTGAAAAATATGCGTCGGTTAAATAATGTTAATATATTGCTTAAAATATTAGCTTTGCGGTGATAATTGTGTAACAAATGCTTATTTTTGAGGAAATATATTAATTATTAACCACAGCCTGAAAAGGACAGGCATTATCCAATCATTATGCTATGCACTAACAGAGGATTTTGGAAAACTTTTTTTCTGAATATCGTAACACTGGGACTTTACAACTGGTATCTGATTCATTCATTTGCCAAAGAGACTAACATCGCGTGTAAAGATGACGGAGAATCTACATCCGGACTACTGGTTTATGTGCTTCTCAACATCGTCACCTTTGGTATCTACGGAATCATATGGACCTACAAGTGGATTGACCGTTGCAACCGTTACCTTTATAAGAACGGCGAGATAGGCGGACTCCAGACTTCCACTTATCTGTTGACCATATTCCTTTTCGGTCCGTTGACTCTTGGCATCATGTATCTCGTGGTATTCTGCAAGTCGCTTTATCTTCAGAATGCTGTGAACCGTGTCCACAATCAGCTTTCAGCCGCTTGATAATTTAAGAGCTTGTTTATTATTAAGCAAACTCGAAGGCTAAAAATAACAACCGGGGCTGCTTTCTCAGAAGAGGGCAGCCCCGGCGATTTTTTTGTAGTAAAAGATTATTTGTCTTCTTCAGCTGCAACGCCCGCGGCATTGTCGGCTTCAGCATCGTACCAAGTGGAGTACATCAGATAGTTTTTTGCAATCTTTCTGTTGATTTCCTTGCTCTGCTCCGGGTCGACCATCTTGATAAACTTTGCAGGCGCACCGCCCCAAAGCTCGTTGGCGCCTATTTTGGTGCGTGACAATACGACACTTCCTGCAGCAACAAGTGCGCCTTCGCCCACTTCGGCATCGTCCATGACCACTGCACCCATGCCTATAAGCGCGAAATCATGGATTTTTGCACCGTGGATAGTAACGTTGTGACCTATCGACACGTCATCGCCTATCTCTATGGTCGATTTCTGATAAAGAGTGTGAAGCACCGAGCCATCCTGGATGTTGACACGATTGCCGATTTTTATCGAGTTGACATCGCCGCGCAGTACAGTGTTGAACCATATGCTGCAATCGTCGCCCATCACCACGTCGCCTATGATGGTGCAGTTGTCGGCAAGAAAGCAGTTTTTGCCGATTATAGGGGTAAATCCTCTTACTGATTTGATAAGTGCCATTACAGATTGTTTTTGGTTAAAGGAATTGTCTTATGTTCGAGCCATGCGCGCTCCTCTTCGTTGAGTTCGGGAGACAGTGTGTCATAGACGTGTTTATGGTAGGCGTTGAGCCAGCGTATCTCGTCGTCAGACATGATGTCAGTGTCAAACAGCTTCAAGTCAAAGGGGAATAGTGTCACGGTCTCGAATTTGTAAAAGTTGCCAAACTCGGTCGTGAATGCCGGTACGGTCAATACAAGATTTTCGCAGCGTATGCCGTACTTGTCGGTGATATATAGCCCCGGCTCGTTGGAGGTGAGCATTCCGGGCTGGAGTGTGGCAGGATTTTCGTTGAGGCGAATGTTTTGCGGGCCTTCATGCACGTTGAGGAAGTGTCCTACTCCGTGACCGGTGCCATGGAGGTAGCTCTTGCCCTCGCTCCAGAGGAAGTGGCGGGCAAGTGCGTCAAGTTGCGAGCCGCGTGTGCCTTCGGGGAAAATGGCAGAGCCGAGGGCGATGTGTCCCTTCATCACAAGAGTGAAGTCGTGGCGCTCCTCTTCTGTGGGATTTCCGAGTGAAATTGTGCGGGTAATGTCGGTGGTACCGTCAAGGTATTGCGCCCCGGAGTCAATCAGGAGCAGTCCGTCGGGTGTGATATCGGAGTTGCTTTCCGGTGTCGCCTCGTAATGTACGATTGCGCCATGTCCGCGGTAGCCGGCTATAGTGCCGAAGCTGTCATCGAAATATAGCGGCTGCTCGCTGCGGCGGCGGGTGAGTATCCTGCCCACTTCCATTTCGGTGAGCGGTTTGCCTTCAGAAAGGATTTTCTCGATATCCATCATGGCTTTTACGAGAGCTACTCCGTCGCGCTTCATCGCTGCGCGGATGCCAGCAATCTGCACGTCGTTTTTCACGCCTTTCATCAAGGGGATGGGCGATTTGTCGGTCACTATGCGGTCGCCAAGCGGGCTCTCCATGGCGCTCGAAGTGGTTGCCGGGTCGACAAGCACACGGGTGGAAGCCGGTAGGGCGGTGAGAAACTGTGTCACGCCGGAATAGGGAGCGGTGGCAATGCCGTTAGAGGCAAGATACTCCTTCACCTTGTCGTCAAGCTTGATGTCATCTATAAATAATGTGGAGTTGCCTTGTCCGAGATACAGGAATGCTGTCACGACAGGGTTGTATTTCACGTCGCTTCCACGTAGATTGAGCACCCAGGCAAGCTCATCGAGCGCCGACACCAATATCGCGTCGGCACCTTTTCCTGCTGTCGCCTCCATCACTTTTGCAATCTTGTCGGCAGCCGCTTCGCCTGCATATTTCTGCTCATGGATAAAAGCCTTGTTGTCGGGCAGGGCAGGGCGGTCGGTCCATATCTTGTCGGCAGGGCTGAATCCGGTCACGAGTTTTATGCCATGTTTTTTCAACGCTTCTTCAAGCTCGCGCTCGGCATTGATGGAAAATTGCATGCCGTCGATGCCGACAGTGGCTCCGGACTTAAGGGTGTCAGTTATATATCCTGCAATAGACGGGGTGCCGGGTATGCCCTCCTTCATTAATATAATGTCTGTGCCCTCAAGCTGCTGTGCTGCCTGAAGGAAGTAGCGTGAGTCGGTCCATAGGCAAGCCTGGTCTTTAGCCACGACCAGTGTGCCGGCTGATCCTGTAAATCCGCTGAAGAAGCCACGCAGGTGCCAGTGGCTCGACATATACTCGCTCTGATGGGGGTCGGCGTGAGGTATTATTGCGAGGTCAACGCCAGCTTTAGCCATCTCATCGCGTAGCGCCGCCAGTCGCGCTTTAATTTCTGTCTGCATATTATCGTATGATTTTAAATTGATTAGTGCAAACATACAAAAAAATATCGAGCTATATTGCTGAATAAAGAAAAATATGTGTAACTTTGCACTCGCAAAGCAGAGGCTTTGTTATCTGAATCACCATAATTGTAAGAGCAATAGCCGGTTGAATTCAAAAAAATCAACATCAGACAAAAATTATGGTCAAAAAATTTGGATAGAACAAAATTGATGCGTAACTTTGCACCCGCTTGATAGTCATAACGGCTGTAAAGCGACAAGATACTATAAAATGCCTCTTTAGCTCAGTTGGCCAGAGCACGTGATTTGTAATCTCGGGGTCGTTGGTTCGAATCCGACAAGAGGCTCAAAAGTATCGGGCGAATACCAGAGTGGCCAAATGGGGCAGACTGTAAATCTGCTGGTTTATACCTTCGGTGGTTCGAATCCATCTTCGCCCACGTAATGCGGAAGTAGCTCAGTTGATAGAGCATCAGCCTTCCAAGCTGAGGGTCGCGA
>CAJTSK010000036.1 GCA_910578835.1 uncultured Muribaculum sp. | reverse complement strand
CTGCTCGACGAATGACCGCCCTGACAGTAACATTTATTATTAAACAAGCTCTAAATATTTGTTCGTAATGGCTGTTATAATCCGCAATACATATCTTAAGCATATCACCTCTCGACTTAACCGGGGAATGATGTTGATACTCGTAGGGCAGCGCAGGGTAGGGAAAAGCTATATGCTGCGCCAATTGCACACGTGGCTGGAGGATAATCGTCCAGGCTGCAATGTGGTTTATATAAATAAGGAGTTGCAGATATTCAGTGAGATTACCAATTCAGGGCAGCTTTATGAATATGCCGTCCAACGGTTTCTCCACGGTACGGATAATTATCTTCTTATTGATGAAGTACAGGATGTGGAAGGATACGAAGATGCACTTCGCGCTCTTCATGCCGAGGAGCGGTGTCAGATAGTTGCTACAGGGAGCAATGCCTACATATTTTCTTCCGAGTTGAGCACACGGCTTGCCGGCAGATATATTGAGATTCCAATATATGGTCTGTCATACACGGAGTTTCTTGAATTTCATAAATTGGCTGATTCCGACCAAAGTCTTGTTGCATATCTGCAGGTAGGTGGCTTGCCCGGATTATGCCATTTTGATATCAATGATGAAGGTCAGGTGCGCGATTATCTGCAAGGGGTATACAATACCATAATGATGCGCGATGTGATTGCCCGTGAAGAGATAAGAAATGTAGTATTTATAGAAAATCTTTCCCGGTATATTGCTGACAATACGGGCAAGCTTATTTCAGTGAGCAATATTGCCAATGTGATGAAGTCACAGGGTGATAAAGTGTCGGCACCATTGACTTCTATCTATCTCCGTTATTTATGCAATGCTCTAATCCTCAGGCAGGTCGCACGCTATGATATTCACGGAAAGAAATTGTTTGAGCAAAATTTCAAATATTATTTTTCAGATCATGGTCTCCGCAACTATATTTGCGGCTTTAATCTTCGTGCGGGAATAGAAAAAGTTATTGAAAACGTCATATACAACCATTTGCTTGTCAATGGCTTTGAAGTAAGTGTAGGTGTCTTGAGGGCTGGCGAGATTGATTTTGTCGCGACAAAAGGTCGGTTCATTGTCTATATACAGGCTACATATCTCCTTGGTTCGGAGGAAACAATACAGCGCGAATTTGGTAATCTTAAGGCAATAAGGGATAATTATCCGAAATATGTGGTGTCGATGGATCCGATAGTCGGGGAGCTGCCTGATTATCCCGGCATCCGTCATCTCCATCTGCGTCAATTCCTTACGACAACTTTATCCGATATCTAATTTCATTGGCTATATCACAGCTTGTAGGTGAGCATCAGGCGGAGGGCGAAGGAGTTGGAGACGACGTGGGGATAGTCGCGGTAGTGGGTCGACCGCAGATAGTTGGAGAAGGAGAATGTGGCATAAAGTTTTTGCCATAGTTTAAGATCGGCACGCAGTTCGGTCACATTGAACGAGGCAACCGACTTGTCGCCTTGAGCGTCAAGGGTGCGGTAGTCGACATTATCAAGGTTGGTGCCGCGCCGGTATCCCTTCCATGTAAAGAGGCGGTAATACTCATTGGAGAGCGACAGAGAGAATTTACTCTTGTCAAATACCAGGTTGACACCTCCTTTGAGCGAGAATCCGCTCGCAAGATTGTAGTTGCGCTCATCAACATCGTAATAGTCTGACAGCACCGAGCCGAGTATCACGGCGTTGGCATGGGCGTAAGCGTCAATCACGAAGCGGTGACGCTCTATGTCGCGAAACATCACTCCGCAGCCGAGGCTCGCAGGTATGCCGAGCTTATATGGCACTTTTGCCGATACTGCCGAAATCGTGTCGGAGTCGTAGAAGTCGAAATGCTGATAGAGTCCTATGCTCATGTGCTGGCGCTCCTTTTCCAGCAGTTCGCGTGCGAGCAGTCGACCTTTTATCTCCATTTGACCGAGTAACGGCTGGGAATTTACTATGTTGACACACCCGCGGAATGTAAAATAGTCGTAAGGTTTCGTGCTTTTCACCTCGAAGCGGTCGCCATACTCGATATTGATTTCGGCAGCCGCGCCGATGCTCGCATCGTAGCGCTCATGGCGAAATTCAAGCATACGCGCCCCAAGTGAGAACTCAATAGCGAAATTGGGTGTGCCAAACAGCCTGCCCGATGTGGGGCGCACACGCCAAGCATCGCCGGTAAGCACACGCGTAAGCCCTCTCATTGGCGAAATAAGGAAGGCGGCAAATTCCCTGCCGAAGCGTGCCGCTCCCGTCAGGCGGTCGTCAAGCACGGCATCGGAGGCGCGGAAACACACCTCGCCGATAGCTGCACCGCCGATAGGAGTGGCGATGATATCGTTGGTCGACGGGTATTCACACTCCATAAACAGCTCCCACATCGCGCTGCCACCGATGGCAAACAGCTCTGACTTCCAGAAGTTGTAGCCGTTGGAGCGTGCGGCATTGAAAAAGAGGTTGCCGTTGTAGGGGTGGGCAAACATGTTGGTGCCGAGCTTGTCGTTGTCCCATTTGAATCCGTGCTTGAAATTTTCCTTTATCGTGTACCATGATATATAGGCGAAATCCCCTTTCTGGATATAGCGGTCAAATGCCCACAGCCCCATATTGAAGCCGAATACCTCACCGGCTGCGCGCCAGAAATGCTCCTTGCTGTAATATGCCACGTCGGTCGAGTCGGGCGCTACCTGCGGAGCCACATATATCTTTATGGGCATCTGTGCCCACCCCCTGGCAAAAGAGGCGAGCATAAGCACCATTATCACTAATATTTTATATGTAGTGTTCATAAACAGATAGTCGACCGTTTTGTAGTAATAACAATTTCCCTCGGGTCAACTGTTCTGTCATGAGGTGATAAAAATCGGCCGCTCTCGCCTCACAACAAAAGGGGCCGTGCAATCACTGTTGCACAGCCCCGGTTAATAAACCTAAACTAATTCCCTCCTTGACAGGAGACACTTTTAACCATTAAAAATTGTACATATTTCTTATTCGTGATGTTCCTGCAGGTGAATCTTGGAAACATTTACCACAGTGTTGGCAGCACATCCGCCGAAGTCGAGCACAAGGCTAACCTTGTCCATGTCGATACCGGGCATGTTGACCCACTTGAACTCACAGTCATCATAAGCGGTGAGCTGTACTCGTTCTGCCATGTAGAACACATTGTCATTGTCACCGCCGCCCGAAAGCACAAGCTTCACGGTCACGCCGGGATGGTCGGTGGTAGAGTTCATCACGATGCGGAAGTCATACTGCTTTTCTGCCGATGTGGTCACGTCGGAGTGGAGTTTCACCTGAGCCTGCCACTGGTCGGTGGTGGCTTCGGGAAGTGACACGGTGAAGTCCTTGCCACTTTCAGTAAATTCCGGGTCGGCAATCTGTGCCCATCCGGGCGCATACCAGAATTCGGTGGTGTATGTTGCCGCGGTCCAGAGGTTGGCATCGTCAACCCATGTCACCGGTGATTCCGGCTCTTCCGGTTTTTCAGCCGGTAGCACTGTGCCGTCATCGTTGGCATGGTCCTTAAGCACGATATTGCTGATGGTAATCTCGGTATTCTCGGCATTGCCTCCGAAGTCGAGCACAAGCTTGAGAGTGGCTGCGTCGATACCGGGAAGGTCTGACTTGTAGAATACGAAATCTTCATAGGCTTTCAGCTGTACACGCTCCTCGAAGAGGAAGTTGCCGTCGTCACCGTCCTGGGTGAGTTTCACGGTCACGCCGGGATGGTCGGTCGATGAGTTGAGCACTACCGAGAAGTCATAGTTGGTCGCGGTGTTGGCGGAGATGTCGGTGATAAGCGGCATCTGAGCCTGCCACTGGTCGCTTGTCGCTGCCGGGAGGCTTACGGTATATCCATTGTCGGTCACTGTGTACTCCGGGTCGGCAATCTGTGCCCATCCGGGCGCATAGTAGAAAGCGCCTACGCTTACATTGGCTGTGCGCCACATATTGAACTCGCTGTCATACTTGAATCCGGTAAACTTGGGGTCGCCCTCAAGACCGAGGATATAGTGCCATGCAATTTCGCCGTTGTCGATTGACAGCTCTATATTGTCATTGCTGATAGAGTGTACCTTGAACTTCGGGTTGTCATATGCCTGGTTGAAGGGGAGGTAGCCGAGAAGGGTACCTTTGGGGAACACCAGGAACATGTCGGTGCCCTCTGTCACGAGCTGGAAGGTAGTCTCGTTGAGCTGTGCCGGAGCCTGGTAGTCCACGCCGTCGCCTGGATTGACATCGGAGTAGGGCGGGAGCGAGGTGATACCGGTGTTTACGTAGATGGTGCCGCTTGTACCGGGGTCATATGTATATTTACCTGATGCGCTCTCTCCGTTGTCGGCAAAAATGAATCGGTTTTCATACATGCCCACTCCTTCTTTGTCGTGGGGGGCGGCGCTCCACCATCCGAGTCCGTCGCTTCCTGGCTCGCCACAGCCAAGATGACCGGGAAGGTCGGCTGCAAACATCCATGTCTTGCTGTCGCCGTTGGTAAGGCGGCGCATGTAGGGAGTGTAGTCTACAAGGGTGTTTTCAATGTTGATTTCAACTACCTTGGAGCCTTTGGATACTCCGTTGCGGTTACCCATTCTCACCTCTACCTGATATGTGCCGGCAGCAGTGATGATGCCTTTGTACACCGGGCGGGTGGAAATATCCTGCTTTGTTGGGCTTGTATGTATAGTCCATACGGGATAATACCCCGGGTTGTTGAGAGTAAGGGTGTACTCGTTGGTTTCCGGGTCAACGGTGACTGTGACGTTGATGTCGCTTGCCTCAGGGATGGCGTTGGGGTCAACGGTGTCAAACTTTTCGGGGGAGCAGCCTGTAATGGCGCCTAAGCCGAGCAGTAAGCCGAGCGAAGCTATGTTGTTGAATATCTTTTTCATCTTATGAGATTTTCGTGATATTGATTTTAGTAATTATTTTGTTTGAGGGTGCCTTGAGCCTTGTCGATTTCGCTCTGCGGTATGGGCAGATGCTTCTTTGACTCGCTCCAGCTGTTGGTGCGGTAACCGTACTGGTCGGGCACGAGTACAGTCGATGCCTTGCCTGTGCGGATAAGGTCCCAGTAACGCTTTCCTTCACCTACAAATTCGAGGTGACGCTCTTCAATCACGTTATCGAGGGTGGCGGGTACGCTGGCAACACCTGCGCGGGCGCGCACTTTGTCAAGATAGGTCTGTGCGCTTCCTGAACCTGCACCGCGGAGTATCAGCTCGGCTGCGTTGAGGAGGGTCTCCGAGTAACGGTAGATGCGGAGGTTGTTGTTCCAGTTAAGTTCCGACGAAGCTTTCTGGTCGGCGTTGTTACCGGTGATGGCGGCATACTTTTCAAGGAATAGACCTGTGTCTTGATAACGCTTGTTGTAGTCAGCGCCCACAGCCCCGGCATTCCAGCAAGTGGCGTCGCGGCGGGTGTCACCCTCTTCATAGCGGTCGTAGGTCTCCTGACGCACCGGGCAGAAGCCCCATCCGCCGTCATGTCCGTCGGTGCCGCTGGGCCAGTTGTTGGGACTGAGAAGGGTAGGAAGCACTGTGCCGCCGGCAGCGAGGGGTGCGCCCCAGTCGCGGATGGCATTGTCATCCTTGTAGTTGACCTCAAATATAGACTCCGAAGTCCACTCGCCCTCTTCCTTGAAGATGTTGGTGTAGTCGGGGTTGAGTTCGTAGGTAGGCTCGTTGATGATTTCAGTCATGTATTTGAGCGCTGTCGGGTAACGCTGCTCGTCGTTCTGATACATCACGATTTCGGCATAGAGCATGTAGGCCATCGCCTTGGTCACGCGGCCGAGGTTGGCGTCGGTCTCGGTCATGGGAAGCGCGTTGAGGGCGAGAGCCTTCTCCAGGTCGGCAATCATGAAGTCATATACCTCGTCGGCGGTGTATTGCGTTCCCAGATAGGGTGCGCCTTCAAAGTTGGTCTCGAAGTAGACCACGTTGCCCCAGAATTTCCAGAGCCAGTTGTAATAGAATACACGGAGTGTTCTCACCTGAGCCTCATAATAGTCGCGATGTTCCTGCGACATGTCGGGGATATCGTTTTGCATATAGCCCATCACGTCGTTGCAGCGCTTGACACCGCTGTAGGCATCGGTCCAAAGACCGGCAATCACGGCATTGGGGCGTGCTTCAAAGTTCATCATGTAGTGCCAGTTGGCGTTGTCGGTCTTGTCGGCACCGCCGATCCAGAGGTCGTCGGCCATGATGTCGCTCATGATGTTGACAGGGTTGTATTCATTCATAGCCCAGTCAGGCCAGTGTAAGGGGTCATATGCCGCCACGACAGCCTCGGCTATGTGAGCATCGGTGGTGAAATACTCGTCGATGGTGGTCTGGGTCGGCGACTTCACCTCAAGAAACGAGTCGGAACATCCGGTGAGTGTCAGTGCTGCGGTAAACAGGGCTGACGCAATGTATTTATAGTTTTTCATCTTATTATTCATGATTTTAGAGATGATTAGAATTGAATGTTGAAACCTACTGTCCATACACGCGGCTGGGGATAAACACCGTAGTCGATACCGAGTGAAGTGCCGCCCGATGAGATTTCAGGGTCAAAGCCATGATACTTGGTCCAGGTGAAGAGATTTTCGGCAGATACATATACGCGGAAGTTCTCTACTGACACCTTGCGGGTGAGCTGACGCGGGAGTGTGTAGCTGAGCATGATGTTTTTCAGTCTCATGTAGTCGCCGTCGTAGATAAGAAGGTCAGATGACACCCAGTTTCTGCCGTCGCCGCGCACGTAGCGGGGTATGCGGTTGGAAGTGCCTTCGCCTGTCCAGCGTCCGAGCATCCATGAGGGGAGGTTGGAGGCGATAGCGTCGGTGCGGCGTGTCGCGTCAAAGATTTGATTGCCTGCGGTGCCCTGGAACATGGCGCTGAGCGCGATGCCTTTCCACTGTACGTTGAGGTTGAAGCCGTAGGTCCAGTCGGGCATGCCCTTACCGATTTTTGTACGGTCGTTTTCGGTGAGCTCTCCGTCGCCGTCAACATCCACGAAGCGCACGTCGCCAGGTACGGCATCGGCAAAGTATCCGCCTGAGTATTCAGCGTTGTAAGCGTCGGCTTCAGCCTGGTTCTGGATGATACCGTCGGTCTTGAATCCGTAGAAAAAGGGGAAGGGAAGACCGTTCTGTGCGCGGGTGATTGCACCTGTGCCCTGGAATGAGTCGAGGTTGGCCCAGCCTTCGGCGTTACCGTAGTCGATAAGCTTGTTTTTGAGGTAAGTGAGGTTGCCTCCGAAGCCGAATGTCCAGTCGCCTACCGCGAGATTGTAGTTAAGCTCCATTTCTACACCTGAGTTTTCCATCTTGCCGACGTTGCCCACCGGAACCGACTCGCCCACGTAGGCGGGTACCTGCATGTTCATCAACATGCCGTCGGTGCGCTTGTTGTAGTAGTCGACGCTGAAAGTAAGTGCGTTGTTGAGGAAGCCGAAGTCGATACCTACGTCGGTCTGGGTTGATTCTTCCCAACGCAGATTCTTGTTGGGCAGGATTGAAGCTTTCACGCCGTTGATGATGACTTCATCGCGACCGAAAATGGCGTTGTTGCCTGAGCTTGCAAGGGCGATGTAGAGGAAGTCGCCGATATTTTCGTTACCGTTTTTACCCCAGGAGAAACGTACCTTGGCGTTGTTCCACCATTCGGGAAGCACATCCTTCATGTAAGGCTCGTTGTGGATGTTCCATCCGAGAGAGAATGAGGGGAAGGTTGCCCAGTGGTTGTTGGAGCCGAAGCGGCTTGAACCGTCGCGGCGTATTGTAGCCTGAAGCATGTAGCGCGCGTCGTAGTCGTAGCTTACTCGGGCGAAGAGAGACGCGAGTTTTGCCTTGGCGTTGGGCGCACCGCTTGAACTTTGGTCACCCTCGGCTGCCTGACCGGTAGACGCGTCAATGTAGGGACGGTTGTAGTCGATGATGTGGTTACGCGCACCTGACAGGTATGAGCCGCTGCTCTGTTTTGCCGACTGTCCGAGGAGTATTGAGAAATTGTGGTCGCCTATGCGCTTGTCGTAGCTGAGGGTGTTTTCCAGCTGCCATACGGTGCCCTGGCTCTTTGAAGAGTAGGCTGAAGAGAATGTCTGGCTTGCGCCCGAGCGCAGGTAATACTCCTTGGTGAAGCCGTCGTTGCCCCAGAATGAGAGGTCGGCACCGTAGCTGATACGGTATTTGATGTTGTCCCATATCTGGAGTTCGCCGATGAAGTTGCCTACAAACTTGTGGCTCCATCCCTGGTCGCCCGGAAGCGACATGTTGGCGATAGGATTGGACATTTCCTGATAGTTGCCGAATACTTCGGGGTTGGTAAGCAACAAGCCGTTTGCACCGTAGAGGGGCACATAATTTACGTTGTCCTTGTAATAGTTGAGCTGCTGCTGGGCGAGGTCGCCTTCAAGATAAGGGGTGAGCATCGGAGAGATGGCGAGAGCCGATCCGAGCGGTGAACCCCATGTAGAGTTGGTCTCGATACCTTTGCTCTTGACACGGGCGTAAGAGGCGTTGACGGTAACCTTGAGGTTGTTGAGGAAATTGCGGTTTTTAGACTCGTCAAACACGGTATAGGTGTTGTTGCTGCGGAGGGTGAGACGCTGGTAGTTGGAGCGGTCGAAGTTACCTCCGATTATACCTTCCTGGGTGTAGTAGCCGAGCGAGAGGAAGTAGTTGACTTTCTCTGTGGCACCGCTGATGCTTACCTGATGGTTCATCACCGGTGCGTTGTCATTGAACACTGCATCCTGCCAGTCAAAGCCTTCTCCGTAAGAATAGGGGTCGGCATAAGGGGCTGCGATGCCGGCATTGAGCGAGCCTTCGTTCATCATCACGGCATATTCGGTGGCGTTGAGCACGTCGCGGTGTTTCCACGCTGTCTGCCAGCCATAAGAGAAGTCGTAGGTGATGTTGGTCTTTCCTTTGCTTCCGCTCTTGGTGGTGACGAGAATCACACCGTTGGCAGCACGGGCACCGTAGACAGCGCCGGAAGCAGCGTCTTTCAATACCTCGATTGACTGGATGTCGCTGGGGTTGAGATAGTCGAGACCGCCTTCGATGGGCATGCCGTCAACAATGTAAAGAGGGTCGGAATTGTTGATGGTACCGATACCGCGCACTCTTACACGGGCGGCAGCGCCGGGCTGGCCCGATGATGAGGTGACGGTGACACCGGAGGTCAAGCCCTTAAGGGCGTTGTCCATACGCACCGGAGCGGTAAGCGAGAGCTTTTCATCGTCAATTTTTGAGATTGCCGCGGTGACAACGCTCTTGCGCTGTGTTCCGTAACCTACGGCAACTACTTCGTCAAGCATGGTAGCGTCTTCTTGAAGCGCTATCTGCAAGTGGGACATGGAATCGGTCACTTTGACTGACTGTTGTTTGTAGCCCACATATTTAAACTCGATTACCGAGCCGTCAGGGGCTGTGAGGGCGAAGCTGCCGTCAATGTCGGTGGACACACCTTTGGAGGTGCCTTTCACCACTACGGTCGCGCCGATTAGCGGCTCGCCGTCAGACGCGGCTGTTACTGTACCTGTGACATTGATGTCCTTTGCATTGGCGCAGAAGACTGTCAATATCGAAATCAGAAATAATGACAACTGTTTCATTGCATCATGGTTTTAGGTAATTATTGGTTTGTTTTGGTTGATTTGTCAATCTGTTACTGAGAAGGGGGCTGAGAGGTTGCAGTCGCTGTCGCCGCCAATCCAGAGAGTGAAATCGCCCGCCTCTACTTTTTTGGTCATGTCGGCACCGTAGAAGGCGAGGTCGCTGACGGGGAGATTGAAGGTGACAGTGGCCGACTCGCCGGGCGCAAGGGTGACGCGCTCGAAGCCTTTCAGCTCTTTCACGGGGCGTGTCACAGAACCTGCGTGGTCGCGGATGTAGAGCTGGCTCACTTCGGTAGCCTTGTGCTTGCCGCTGTTGGTGAGGGTTACGCTTGCGGTGATTACGTCATCTTTCTTGTAGGTGGTCTTGTCGAGAGATAGATTGTCGTAGCTGAAGTTGCCGTATGACAGACCGTAGCCGAAGGGGAAGAGAGGACCGAATCCTGCATCAAGCCAGTAAGAAGTGTTGCCGAGTGAGGTCTGTCCGCCTTCCTGGGGAATGTCATCGATAAGGGTTTCTGTCCCATGGGCGGGGCGGCTTCCTGCATTCTTGCTGTAATAGATGGGTACCTGACCTACTGCGGCGGGGAAGGTGACAGGGGTCTTTCCACAGGGGCTCTCCTTGCCGAAGATGAGGTCGGCGAGGGCGGGACCGCCCATGGTGCCGGGGTGGAATGAGTAGAGCATTGCGTCAGACTCGTCAAGCTGTTTCTTGATGGTGAGCGGGCGACCTGCCATGACTATTGTCACAAGCGGTTTGCCGGTGCGCGACAGTGCCTCGATGAGCTTGCCCTGTGCACCTACAAGGTTGAGGTCGGCAAGGCAGTGTGCCTCTCCGGAGAGTATCGACTCTTCACCGACTACGGCGATAATCGCGTCGACACCGCGGGCTGCGCTGACAGCGCGGGCGATGCCTGCCTCGTTTTTATCGCGGCTGTAGCCAAGCCCCGGTTCGTAAACTATGGTGACATCGTTGCCATACTCGTTGCGGAGAGCGTCAAGCAGGGTGACGGTGCGTTCTTTTTCTCCGTCAAATACCCATGTGCCCATCTGGTCGTGGGGAGCGTGGGCAAGCGGACCGGTGAGCAATATGCGCTTGGTGTCTGCCGGGAGCGGTAGTACATCCTTGTCGTTTTTCAGCAGTATGGCGCTTTTGATTGCGGCTTCCTTTGCTGCTGCAAGGTGTTCGTCGCAATATTTTACTTCCTGCGGGGTTGAGATGTAAGGATTGTCGAAGAGTCCGAGCATGAATTTCACGCGGAGTATGTTGGCGACAGAGCGGTCGATTGCAGCCATGTCTATTTTGCCTTCGTCAAGTAGCTGCTTCATGTTGGTGATATAGGTGCCGCTCTCCATTTCCATGTCGACACCGGCGTTGAATCCTTTCATTGCTGCTTCCTTGTAGTCGGCGCAGAAACCGTGGTTGACCATCTCGCCTACACTTGCCCAGTCAGATACCACGAAGCCGTTGAAGCCCCATTCACCGCGGAGTATGTCGGTGAGTACAAACTTGTTGCCTGATGCCGGCACGCCGTCATTGTCGTTGAACGATGACATGTAGGTGAGACATCCCGCCTTGCATGCTTCCTCAAAGGGAGGTAGATAGATATTGCGCAGAAGACGCTCGGGGATGAAAGTTGAGTTATAGTCGCGTCCCGACTCGCTCGCGCCGTAGCCTACGAAATGCTTGGCGCAGGCTGCCATTGAGGTGGGGTCGGTGAGGTCGTCACCCTGAAATCCTTTCACCATGGCGCGTGACATAAGGCTTGTCAGGTACACATCCTCGCCACAGCCTTCGGCGATACGTCCCCAACGCGGGTCGCGGGCTATGTCAATCATCGGGGCAAAGGTCCAGCGTATGCCGTCGCTCGATGCCTCGACAGCGGCGATTCGTGCGCCCTGCTCCACGATAGTGGTGTCAAAGGTCGCTGCCTGTCCGAGGGGTATGGGGAAAATGGTCTTGTAGCCGTGGATTACGTCGCGGGAAATCAGCAAGGGTATGCCGAGACGTGTTCGCTCCATTGCCACGCGCTGCATGCTGTCGGCAAAGGCGGCGGAGGGCACGTTGAGCAGTGAGCCGATGTTTCCGTCAGAAATCTCTTGGGTGAAGTGGGCGAGTGCCTCGTCGCCATCCCACATGCTGCGCTGGTTGAGCTGACCTATTTTTTCGTCAAGCGTCATCTGCGACAACAGGTTTTCAACGCGTTTTTCTACCGGCTGGGAGGCGTCCTTATAGAGGTCGGGGGAGCCGTTGCCACATCCGGTGAGCAGAGCAGTAATGCCGATTACGCTCGCGCCGGCAAGCATAAGTCTGGTGATGCTGTTCATGATAGTGAGTTATGGGTTAGTTTTTCTGAAATACTCTTACATAGTCGATTTCGTAGGTGGTGGGAAGCGCGCTTTCGTCGACGCCCTTCATGCCGCCCCAGTCGCCGCCCCAGGCAAGGTTGAGCTTGAGTCCGAAGTTCTTGTTGAAAGGCCATGTCTTGGGGTCGCCGGCATGGTCGTTGGGGAAGTTGAGCAGCAGTTTGCCGTCAACGTAGGTCTTGATGTAATCTTCGGTCCATTCAAGCGCGTAGACATGAAACTCATCTTCCGCGCCCGGAGTAAGCACCTCTTTTGTCTTTTGGGTGCCGATTGTGTGGTTATAGGCGGCGCAGTGGATTGACGATGATGTATAGTTGGGGTTGACGCCTACCTCTTCCATGATGTCGATTTCTCCACAGGCGGGCCAGTTTTCTCCACCTGTCTGCGGCATCATCCAGAATGCAGGCCATGTGCCTTTGCCTTTCGGGAGTTTCAGTCGGGCTTCAAAGTAGCCGTAGGTCCAGTAGTTGGACGTGTTTATACGTGCCGACCACACTTCGTTGCCAACCTTTACGGCATGGATTTTCAGCATTCCGCCCTCAATCTCGGCAGTGACAACCCCGTCGCGCTTTCCTTTGATATAGCGCTGCAGCTCATTGTTGACACGTCCGGGGTCCCATACCTCATACCACCACTGCGATTCATCAGGCATGGTCATCGTGGGGTCGTTAAACTCATCGTTCCATACGAGAGTGTATCCTTCGGGAGCCACAATCTCGTCGCTGAGCTGTGAGATTTCAAATGTCGCCGAGCCTTCCTGATAGGTTATGGTGACTGTGGCGTTGCGGGTGGCGGCACTCTCATTTTTGTCGCAGGTGACGGTGAGGGTCGTCTCTCCCTTTTCGCCGGTTGAGGGAGCTATGTGGCACCATGACTCGGAGGCACTTGCGCTCCACGCCACATTGGAGGTGACTATAAGTGATGATGCCGACTGCTGACCGCCGAAAGTGAGCGATTTCTTAGACAGAACCACCGAAGGCTTTGCCGATTGTGTAAGGATGAAGCTCTTTGTTGCATTGTTACGTGATGTAACGACAAAGTTTGCCGTGCGTGTATCTATTCCGGTGTTGGATTTTACGTTTATCTTTACATCGGTAGCTTCATTTTTTACGCCTCCTGTGCGCAGAAGCGTACACCAGTCGGCAGTAGTGGCGATGCTCCAGTCAGAGTCAGCTTTAATATTAATAGTTATAGTCTCTTCATCGGCGCCTATCTCCATTTCTGATGGATTGATAGTGATTGTTGCCGGGTCGCCCGCCGGTGGAACCGGTGTCGGCTCATCGTTACTTTTGCTTCCACAGCTTAAAAAAGATGCTGCAAGGAGCAGTGTCGTTAAAATGGATGAATTTGCTATTTTCATGATAATATTTGGTTGAAATTTTCCGCAAATGTATTTTGTGGAATAATTTTATTTAAGGTTTTTGACCATTCACAATTACGTCAAGCCCGCTTTTTTAATACGTCAAAATTACGTCACAAAAACGTAAGATATTATGGATTAGATTTTTATTTGAATTAAGTGTTACGTTGACACTTAATCGTTTTTAGCTAAAAATTCTTGAAGGCTTTCATCGCGCTCAAGATTAAATTTCTTTCTTATGCGGTAGCGCATAGTTTCCATTCCACGCACTGATATGTTCATGAGGGGTGCTATTTCCTTTGTGGAAAAATTCATTTTTATGTAAGCGCAGAGCAACACCTCATTGTTGGAGAGGTCGGGGTAGCGTGAGCGCAATTTTTTCATGAAGTCATTGTGTACGAAATCAAATTCATCTTCAAAACGCTTCATCACTTCATCAGACTGCAGCGACACATCGATGGAGTTTTGCAGAGCCAGTATCGCCTTGCGCTGTTCTGAGCCAGGATTGAGTCGCCCGTAGATATTTCGCAGTTCCTGTTTTACATTTATAAGGGTCTCGTTTTTGCGCGCGATGCTTACCATGGCATTAGCCATTTCCTGCGACTTGTGTTGTAGTTCGGAGTGAAGCTTCTCTTTTTCAAGCTCCATGATTTTCCGGTCTTTTATACGGGCTTCGTTTTCAAAATCAGCCTGTTGGCGTGCAAGCTCACGGTCTTTTTCCTTTACCACACGGCGCTCTTTGGCTGCGAGCAGATGGCGTTCGAGTTTGACAAGTGCAATGATAAGTAACATTGCAAGCAGCATGTAACAGGCTATTGCCACTTTGCTCTTGTACCATGGAGGGAGTATGGTAAGCTCTATGCTGTCGGTGTCTACTGCGCCGTCAACAGCAGTTGCCTCTATTTCAAACCTGTATGTGCCATCTTTCAGATTGGTATATTCCTTTATGGTCGAAGATGTCGGGGCGCTCCATTCCTCGCCGGTAAGGCGGTAGCGGTAGGTGACGAGTCCGCTTCTGGCATCGTCGGTTATACCATATTTTATGCGGAGTGAGTTTTGCGAATATCCGATTGTGATTTCTGGACGGCTGCCTATAAAGTTGTTGGCATATAGAAGCGAATCGGCAGGAACGGTTACGCTTACTTCGTTGATACGTGCCAGGCGTGGACCGTAGTCAGGCTCGTTGCTTATGCGTGAAAAATCGAAAAATGTATATCCGTTATACCCCGGGAAGATGACCGTGGAGTCGTTGATGGTATAGATAAGGTCGCCTTCATGCATGGGGGCTGGGAAATAACCGAGGAGAGGCATACGCCCTACAGAAGGATGGTCGTTTTGCAGGTTAAAGCGTAGTATCTCCTTGGATGTCAGTGCATAGATGTATCCCCCCCTATCTTTTTTTATGCGGCGGTAATGCTTCCTGCCTCCGAGAATTTTGTTTAGTGTCGTTACCGGCTCTATGGCATCCGTGGCTGCATTGTAGATATATATGCCGCCGGATGTTGCGAAATAGACCTTGCCGTCCATTAGGCTGATGTTGGTATCCTTGGCGAGTGTAACGCTGTCGACAGTCTCCATAAATCTCTTTTCGTCAACGACTTTGAATGATTGGAGGTCGATTTTAAGGCGGCTCACACCCTCTATTCCCGCCGAGGCCCATATTTCATCGGGCGTTGTCAGGACAAAGTTGTTCGGGCAACCGTCGTAGCCTTGCAGTTTTGCCGCCAACGTCCACTCGCCGCCACGCTTTTCGATGATATAAAATCCGTCGTATGCGCCTATGATGGCTCGTCCGCTATTGTCGAGCATAGGCTGGCAGTCCCATGAGCCGCATATGCCGCTGATATTGTATGGGGTGGTACCTTTGATGACAAATGAGCCTCGGTCATGGGTGCATATTATTTCGCCGCCGATGTTGCGCAGTCCCCACACCTGCCCGGTTGTCCCGGGAACAGGGGTGAACGAAAGGAGTCCGTTTTCAGGCACCGGAGGATAATCGACGGTGTACAGCCCGCGGTTAGTGCCGAGATACATCTTTCCACCCAGGATTTCTGTCGCATATCCTGAGCCGATGGGAAGATTGCCGTTGCTGAAAGTGGTCACCGGCATTTCAAGCATTATTTTTTCGATGCCTCGGTCAAGACCTGCCCAGAGGTCGCCCCGCTCGTCGAAAGCGAGCGACAACACCGTGTTGTTTTGCAGACCGTTGTTTTCGTTATATAGCTGGGTGTTTCCTGAGTCGAGGTCAATGATGGTGACTCCATTGTGGATGCTTCCGAGCGCGAGCCGCTTGCCGTTGATAGCCGCGCTGAATATCTCGCCGGAGCGTGCCAGTATCGAGTCAAGCCATGTCAGCCGTTGGAGCGACTTGCGGTCATATAGAAATATTCCATCGGTAGCCGTCACGATTATTATCCCGTCGGTAGCCGGCAGGATGCCGCGTATTCGCTTGCCTTTCAGCAGGTCGGTGCCCGGGGCGGTGAATATGTCGTTGCCAGCCATGAATTTCAGTCCGTGGTCGGTGCCGAGATAGAGGGTGCCGTTAATCATGGTCGAGCAGTCGAGCTTGCAGCTGTCGGTGGCGATGGTGGTGTGATTGTCTTCCTGACGGTAGGTCATCACATTGCGGTCGCCCTGCACATAGATTACATGGTCTTTTTCGTATATGCCCCATATATTGCCGAGCTCACGCCTGTGGGAAGTGCTGTCGCTCAGGCATGTATATACAAGGTTACCGTCGTGGCCGGGCTCAAAGTAGCCAAACTCGTTTATGCCTCCTGCATATACTCTCCCTTCGTTGCGCGATACATGTACCGACCTCAGGTCACTGCCATTGTTGAGTGAGTAGGGTTTCCACTCATTCCCGTCATAGGCATACATGGCTTCCTGAGTGGCGAAAAACACATAGTCGCCTCCTGCCGTGGAGATATCCCAGGTCTTTGCATTGCGCGACGACGGCTCGTTAAACGCCTTGGCGAAGTGTACGCCTATAGCGTCGGCAGCCATTGCCGGCAGCATCATCAATATGAGGCAACATATTTTAAGCATAATATTGCAAAAATAACTTAAATGCAATTATGCATGAAATCTGTACACATATTTAACATTTGCGGGCGCCATTTAGTGGCGCCCGCAAACGATATGGAGTATAATTGACCGGTTATTTCGCGTTAAGCGTTACAGATGCATCGGTAAGTCCTGGCGAAACGGCTTTGACCGTGATGTCGCCTTTCTTGCCGTTGTTGCGCACGATCAGCAGGGCTTTGCCCGCCATTGCCTTGCGGTGGTCGGCTTTGAAGCGTTCCAGCGATATGGGGCTGCCATTGTCGACACCCTCATTCTGTCCGGCTCCCTCAACAGTGAATGTAACTTCATTTTCGGCAAGCGGACAGAGGTTGCCCTCGCCGTCAAGAATCTCCACGGTGACAAAGCTCAGGTCGTTGCCGTCGGCTGCGATTGTGGAGCGGTCGGGGGTGAGGCGTATCTGTGCAGGCTCGCCGGCGGTGACGATAGTCTGCTCGGCAACAGTCTTGCCATCCTTGCGGCTTACCGCTTTTACCGTGCCCGGCTCAAACGGCACGCGCCACATTACATGATAGTCATTGTCACCCTTGCTGCGTACACCCTGCGACTTGCCGTTGACAAATAGTTCCACTTCGTCGGCATTATTGTAGTAAGCCCACATGTCAATTACCTGTCCCTGCGTCCAGTTCCAGTGGGGGAACAGGTGGAGCACAGTCTTGTCGGGGCGCCATTCGCTCTGGTACATATAATATACATCTTTCGGGAATCCTGCAAGGTCGACGATACCGAAGTAAGAGCTGCGCGCCGGCCATCCGTAGGGGGTAGGCTCGCCGATGTAGTCAAATCCGGTCCAGATAAACTGTCCCATCACATGGTCATCTTTCATGCGGCGGAGCGAGTTTTCGTGGGTTGTGCCCCAGGGCACATGCTCGTTGTCATATGCCGAGCAGGCAAACGATGGGTCTTCATAAGGTATGTCCCAGCGTTTTGGCGCGATTATGACTGAATCGCTCGGGTTTTTATAATATCCGCGCGTCATGATAGCCGACACGGTTTCGGAGCCGAGGAAGGGCTTGCCGGGATAATTTTCCCATGCATTGTCATACCATTCATCGTGGTAGTTGATACCTATTATGTCGAGGGCTCCCGACTTTATGAGGTGGTTGCCGGGATTAGGCTCCTGCATGCCTGCTGTGACGGGGCGTGTCGGGTCAAGACCCTTTACGATGCCTGTGAGCTTGCGAGTGAGCATAGAGTTGACCGACATTTCGTCGCCATCCTTGGCGAGTTTGTCGGCGCTGTGTCCGAAGTTAAGTATCAGGTTGGCTTCCTCAAGCGACAGGGTGTCGGCTGCTGCGTCGCTCCACTGTTCAAGCACCTCGTTGCCGATGCTCCACATTATTATAGAGGGGTGGTTGCGGTCACGCTTCACGAGGTCGGAAAGGTCGCGTTCATGCCACTCGTCGAAGAAGCGGGCATAGTCGCGCTCGGTCTTGCGCTTGCGCCACATGTCAAAAGCCTCGTCCATCACGAGGATGCCCATGCTGTCGCAGAGAGCGAGCACTTCGGGCGCGGGCGGGTTGTGAGATGCGCGGTAGGCGTTGACACCCATTTCCTTGAGTATTTCAAGCTGGCGGCGTATGGCGCGGGTGTTTACCGCCGCACCGAGGGCGCCGAGGTCATGGTGCATGCATACACCGTTGATTTTTACCTGTTCGCCGTTGAGGAAAAAGCCTTTTTCGGCAGAGAACTCGGTGGTGCGTATGCCTGTTGTCGTGCGGTATGTGTCTACAGTCTTTCCGTCAACTTTCACATTGGTCACCACTGAGTAGAGCGCCGGAGAGGTGAGCGACCATAGTTGGGGGTCGGCTACACGCGCTTTCTGATTGACTGTGGCAGACTCGCCGGCACTTATGCTGTCGGTGGCTTTTACGGTTGCAGCCACTTTTCCCTGCGGGTCGATGACTTGTGTGGTAAGTGTTACTTCCGCTCCGCTGTCCGATGTGTTGTCAATGGTGGTGGCTATGTTTACAGTCGCGCTGTCGGGTGAGATGTCGGTAGTGGTTACAAAAGTGCCCCACTGCGCCACGTGTATGGCATCGAGCTTCCTGAGCCATACATGACGGTATATGCCGCAGCCTGAATACCAGCGCGAGTTGGGCTGGTCGGAGTTGTCCACTTTTACGGCAATCACGTTATCGCCTTTTTCGAGCCAGGGGGTTATGTCGTAGCTGAATGATGCATATCCGTAGGGACGGGTGCCGAGTTCATGGCCGTTGATGTAGGCTGTAGTGTTCATGTAGGCGCCGTCGAAGTCGATGTACACTTTTTCGCCCTCTTTGTAGTCGGGTATGGTGAATGTCTTGCGATACCATCCTATGCCGCCGGGTAGAGCTCCGCCGCCGGTGCCTGAGGGGTTGTCTTTACTGAAGTCGCCTTCAATTGCCCAGTCGTGGGGGAGATTGAGGCTGCGCCATGTGGAGTCATTGAAGCCGGGCTGTGAATAAACTGCCGAATCGCCGAGGTTGAATTTCCAGCCTTCGTCGAAATTGACCGACCGTGAGGCTGAGGCATCGGCATTTGCACATGCGTTAAATGTCAGTAACAACGCTATGGCATAAATTAGATTCAGGATTTTGGTCATAATGGTGTGAAACTGTTGCTTTTTTATTGTGCAAATATAGATAAAATGGAGCTAACAGGGGTGATGGTTTGTTCATTAATAGGTCATGTATTGATAAGCGGATGTTAATTTATGCCTGTTTTTAACAAAATCATAGAGAAATGTCATCGTGATAGGAATATGAAGAAAATATTTTACAAAATGCACGAAAATATTTGCAAAATTAAAATTTGTGATTAACTTTGCGGTAGTTTTAACTACATAATGACAAAACTATGGCACTTATCATTCCTCCCCGATATAAGCAGAAACTGCTTCCGGAGACAACAGAAATAGCTATCAAGGCTATCAAAGAGGGTTTTCAGACTGAACTTGCATCGGCGCTCAACCTGCGCCGTGTCACCGCACCGCTTTTCGTGCTTGCCGGCACCGGACTTAACGACGACCTTAACGGCGTGGAGCATGCAGTGTCGTTCAATATCGACGCGATGGGAGGAAAACGTGCCGAGGTGGTCCACTCTCTTGCCAAGTGGAAACGCGCCAAACTCGGCGCCTACGGCATAGCCCCCGGCTACGGTCTTTATACCGACATGAACGCGATACGCACATTTGAGGAGCTTGACAATCTCCATTCGCTATATGTCGACCAGTGGGACTGGGAGAAGACTATCAATCCTGAGGACCGCAACCTTGCCTATCTTAAGGATACCGCTGAGAAGATATACAATGTAGTGCGCGAAATCGAACGCCGCATTTACAAGCAGTTCCCCCACATCACGCCGGTGCTTCCCGAGAAGCTTACCTTCGTGCATACGGAGGAACTGGAAAAAGAGTATCCCGACCTGTCGCCTCGTGAGCGCGAGGCTAAGGCGGCGAAAAAATATGGGGCGATATTCCTGATCGGTATCGGTGCGCCGCTTGGCAACGGAGAGCCTCACGACGGCAGGGCTCCTGACTATGATGACTGGATTACCCCCAACTCCGACGGCTATACCGGACTTAACGGCGACCTTATATTCTGGGACAATGTGCTTGACACTCCCTTCGAGCTTTCATCGATGGGCATCCGTGTAAGTCCGGAGTCGCTGAAGAAGCAGCTTGAGCAGCGCGGCTGTGAGGAACGCTCCGGGCTCGCTTTCCACAAGGCGCTTCTTAACGGCGAGCTGCCTTACTCGATAGGCGGCGGTATCGGGCAGAGCCGACTCTGTATGTTCCTTCTCCAGAAGGCTCATATCGGCGAGGTGCAGGCTTCAATATGGCCGGAGGACCAGATTGAAAAGTGCAAGAGTGCCGGAATCACCCTTTTGTAATTTTTCTGACAGCTATAACCGACAGCAGCAGTGCTGCAAGAATTGCCGGGAGACGCCAGCGTGAGGTGTCTCCCGGTTTTGTGTCGGGCGGGATGATGACTCTCACTGTGTCTGTGCTGACGGAGCGCACGGTGTCAGTGAGTGTGACGGTGCGGTAGATGATGCGTTGGCGTGTCTCTTTCACCGAATCGCCTTTTATCTCCACTCTTACGCTGTCGAGAAGCATGATGGTGTCGTGTATCGCTGAGGAGCGGTAGAGCGAGTCGGTGGCGGCAGACTCGACAGGTGTATAGACGGTGCGGGAGCATGCGGCACTTGCGGCAAGCATCAGGGCACAGAGGGCGGGTAGTGTCTTCATGGGTCAAACGACGATAGTTTTGCATCGCGCAGGGCGATAAATGAGTCAAATGAGTCAAAGATGTCGGAGAGGGCTATAAGTGCGCTGTCGTGACGCTGCCGGTAGAGTTGCGCCGACCCGTCGCCGGTGGCGTTAAATCCGCGCAGGGCGTTTGTTACGCCCGACACCTCGGAGATTAGTTTCAGCTGCTGGTCGACCATCGCGCTCACGCCGAGATTGCCGGGCGACGAGTGGAGCTGTTGCGGACCGGGCAGTCCCGGCACGCCGTGATACATGACAAATCCGTCGGGTTGCGCCCAGTTTTTCGCTACCTCGCCTATTGTCATGCTGCGCGATTCCTGGTTGTCGGGGAAGAGCAACACCCCTTTTGCCGCCGTGGAGAGTATGCGGTCGTTGAGCGTCAGGAGGCGGTTGATATTGCGCTGCTGCTCTATGACATCTTCTACAAATGAGTGGATTTCTCCGTCGATTAATGGGTAAAACCTGAAGATGTAGGGGTGACCCGGGGCGGTGTACTCGTCGATAAGCTCGCCTGTCGGGGCGAAGAAGCGGCATCGCCATTGCGGGTTAAGCTCCCAGCGTATGTGGAGTGGCGCCGTGCCTTTCTTGCGTCGGCGCGACTGCTCGCGTAGCAGCGATGTATGGCGTGACATGGGGGCGAAATAAAACTGTCCCGTCGCCTCGTCATGGCAGCGCAACCGCTCCGGCGTGTCAAGCGTCCACACCTCGATAAGGCGGCATAGTCCCGCGTCGGCGTGGTAGAAGTCGAGCATGTCATTGTGTGATTCGCCTGTAACGCGCAGCGGGCGCGAGGTGTTGCGCATAAATTCGGAGCTGTAAATCTCCCTGATGCGCAGTGCGCGGTTACGGTCGCCGTGGGAGTGGCGCATCATCACCTGCTTGAGCGACATGTCGTGCAGCTCGCCGACAAGCTCCACATCATCGCCGGTGTATCCGGAGTGGGTGCCGAGGAAGAAGCGCGCCGGACTCACGGGGAGCGGATAGGCTGCCATCCGTTGTTCCCCGCTGTTTCCCGCGATGACGCGCTGTATGGCACACCCGGAGATGAGATATTCCTCAAATGTGCGGGCGTCGGTCTCCAGTGTGGCGCCCTTTGCGCCCGATTCTTTACGAGAGGTGCGGTAGCAGCCTACGACTGTCTTTACAAGCTGGCGTATGATATTGTTGGTGACCGGATTTTCGCCTTTCTTCATCCTCTGTTGCCGCTCTGTGGTAATCGCGCCGAATGAATCGGTAACGATGTCGCCCCACTGGTCGCCAAAGGTGTATCGCTTCATCCTGAGGCGGCGGTTGCGCATCGCTCCACATTGCTGCCAGGCGAGGAAGGCTTTCTGCATGGAGATATTTGTGTTCATGGTGTGATTTCAGAGTAAAAAGATTGGATTGTGGCAAGTGCCGCCGAGTCGAGATGGTAGATGTCGTGCTCGTCGACAAGGGCTGTCACGGATATTGACCCGACATCGGGCGGCGGAGAGTATATTCTCATTGTCGTGCCGTCGATTACCACTACAGGCGACTCTGTGTTGCCGCGGGAGTAGGGTGAGCGCTGACGGATTGCCGTGCGCGACTGCGGGTCGGCAGTCACTGTGGCGGGTTTTGCCCATCCCTCCATGTTGACCTCCATTATCTTCACCGTCTCAGGCGGCACTGTTGCCATGGCGGAGCCGTCGGCACATCGCAGGAGCGTGATGCGGTCGCCTATCTCCACCGGGGCAAGCATTGCCGGGTCGGCAGCGGCGACGAGCCGTGAATACCAGTCGCGCATACGCGTCTTGATGATAGCCTCCATGTCGTAACCTCCCGTGACGGTCACGGTGGCACCGGTGTTGACCGGCTGCGGGAGATAGCGCAACCGCCACTCCTGTAGCAGTTGCGCCTCTGTAAGATGCAGTTTCATCGGCAAGCTCTTATTCTCCGCCAAGTCCTCCGTCGTCACCGCTGTCACCGTCACCCGTGCCGGGTCCTACCGGTCTTACCGGGGTAGTGGGCGCTTCTTCCTCGTCGTCGGCTATTATCCTTACATGAGCCGTGGGGTAGCGCAATACCAGGCATGAAGCCTCGGTGAGCACTGTCACGCGGGTGTTGCGCTGTCCGCTTTTGCTCAGGTCGATGGGGAGGGTGCAGAAGGGCAGATGCACATATTTCTGAAGATACTCCGGGTCGATAATCATGCCGTCGTCGGGGTGTCCACACGCGTCAAAGGTCTCGCTTAGCACCACATATAGCCTGCCAAACTTGGTGTGGATTTCGGTGAAGTCGATACCCCAGCGGGTCACGGTCTGGGTGGCGCCCACCATCTTCACGGTCTCCATCGACGACAGAGCCTCGATAAGTCCGGAGCCGGCGACAAGCACTTTGCGTGATGAGGCGCCGCAGCCGGTGAATGCCTTGCGCGACAGGTTGACGAGCATGTTGGGGGTAAGATTTCCCTTGGTGTAGTGGAAGTCATTGTCGGTCTGATGCCATATTCCCTCGGTCATGAACACCTCGCCATAGCCCGCACCCTTGTCAAAGCGGAAACCCTTACCGAAGAGAAAACTCTTCTCCATGCCCTGGCGCATGTCGATTACGGCAAGTTCTTCCTGGTCGGAAAGTGTCCAGCCCACTTCCTTGGCGGCGGCGCTTTGCACATTTCCAAGTTCTACCTGAGCCTTGAATATTTGACAGAAATTTTTGTGTTTCACCGGGATAGCCTGTGCCTGGGTAGTCTGCACATCAAGTTCGGCTGCGGCTCTACCCATCCTGATTACCTTTGCTCCTGCCGGAATATCGGGAAACTGCAGGTTGTCATCATCCTTGTCGATTATGCGCACCTGTATGCTGTCGTCATTTACCGAGACGACGTAGCCCACATAGTCGCGCTTGTCGTCGCCTGCCGCGGGGATCAATACCGTCTCTGTGGCGCTGAATATCGCCGGGAAATCCACGTTGATTGTGCCGGTAGGCTTGCCTGAGCTTGCCGAGGCGACAGTGACCGTAGCCATGGTAGGCACAGTGTCGACTGAATAATATTCGGCAATCATGCTCTTGCATTTACGGGAGGTGCCGGCGCGTGAAATCTGGTCGATAGGCGTTGCCATAGGTCTCACCTTGACTATGCGGCTGTCGATGTCGTTGACAAGCAGGTCGGGGGCGACTTCGCGGGTTATTGCACTTGAGAGGGGAGCGCCGATTACGTGAGATGCGCCGGCGGCTCCGGTTGCGATTTTTTGTTCCATAGTAGTTGTGTTAAGAAATAAAGAAAAGAGTCAGATTAGTCCCAGATGCTTCGGCGCGGCACCGCGATAAAGTCGCAGTCTATCGACGGGTCATCGTCATTGGCCGAATCGGGTGGCGCGGTGGCGCCGGGGGAGGGGATGGTCTCGAAAGGCGCAGGCTCATCCATGCGCGACGATGCTGCTTCATTCAAGCCTCGCAGATATCCTCTCTGTTCGGCTTCTTCGACGGCGGCTTTGAGAGCCTCGTCGGTAACGGTAGTGGTAGGATTTGTTTCCATGGCAGTAGTCGGTTAAAGATTACACTGCAAAGTTAAGGTCGGTCGACCCCCTTTCGATGTACAAATTGGAAATACTCACCCCGGCGTCAACCCCGACATGGAATCATCAACCGAGGCGCATGTCGGGGGATTTTCCCGTGAGGGAAAAGTCTATGATTAGCCGGGGGTTGAGCGCAGCGATACCCCCGGACAGCGATACCCCCGGAAAGAGGGTGATTTATTGATGTTTCCCGACAGGGAATCATCTACCGAGGCGGGTCTCCAGGGGATTTTTCCCCGCAGGGGAAAGATATCGTTAGCCGCGGGTAATGCCGGATGTAGCTAACAATTGAAAAGGGACCCAGGAAGAACAATTGAAAAGGGACCCACCC
>CAJTSK010000035.1 GCA_910578835.1 uncultured Muribaculum sp. | reverse complement strand
AAAAACTAAACCCGATAGCTTGACGAGTCAGGGGCTACCGGGAATCAACACTGCAAAAGTAGTGCTTTCTTTTAAAGAAAACAAATTCTGGTCTATAAAAGATTGTAAGACAAGTGAAATTCGCCGATTTCCAGAATATATTATCCCCGGAAAGGCTCGACCGATATGTTGCAGCCTGCGGCAATGATACCCGAAAGGCAATGTCGCTATATCGGTTAAATCTACATCTCTCACAAGAAGTATTCACTTTATTAAGCTGCTTTGAAGTGGCGTTAAGAAATGCAGTTGACCGACAGCTTACAGCGCGCTTCGGAGAAAACTGGCTGCGAGATTCGGTATCAGCCGGAGGCATATTCGACATTCCCGGTTGCAGGGACAGCGCACGAATTATCAGCAAGACCTACAATCGTCTATACCGGAATGGAGATTACTCCCATCATAAGCTTCTTGCCGAAATGGAGTTCGGAGTATGGAAATATATGTTTGCCAATCCTCAGTATCGCGCCACCGGACAAATTCTGCTCCGCATATTCCCGAATAAGCCACGATCATCAGCAGAGCTGCAATACAATAATGCCTATATATTCAACGAACTTGATGGCATCAACATTCTGCGAAACCGCATAGCCCACCATGAGCCTATATGTTTTGCCCGGAAACAGTCTCAAATCGGCACTGCATACATCCTCAATGCTTATCAAAACCTGCACAAGCTTTTTATGTGGATGGGGATAGACAGCCATTCGCTGCTTTATGGACTTGATCATGTACAGCAGGTATGCAATAAGATAACAGCTAAATTTGCAATATGAATACAAACGTTGCCGATATACGTATCGAAGATTACGACTATCCCCTACCTGACGAACGGATAGCCAAGCACCCGCTTCAGGAGCGCGACAAGTGCAAACTGCTGGTGCGCAATCCCGACGGGGAGCTAAGTACCCGCGTATTTGACGAGCTTCCGGGTCTTTTACCCTCCCGGTCGCTACTCATATATAATAATACACGTGTAATCAACGCGCGCCTGCGCTTCCGCAAGCCGGGAGGTGGCGCCACAATCGAGATATTCTGTCTGGAGCCGGTCACCCCCGTAGATTATGCGGTGAGCTTTGCCTCCACCGACAGCTGCTCGTGGCTATGTTTCGTGGGCAATTCCAAGCGATGGAAATCGGGAGGGCTTGACATGACTCTCGACATCGACGGCATGACCGTGACTCTTACCGCAACCCGCGAGTCACGCGAGGGAAATGCCTCGGTAATCAGCTTCAGCTGGGACAACAGCGACGTGACATTCTCTCAGATTATATCGGCAGCGGGTGAAATCCCCATACCCCCTTACCTCAACCGCGATACCGAGCCAAGTGACTCCAGCGACTATCAGACCGTGTTCAGTCACATCGACGGCTCCGTTGCCGCCCCCACCGCCGGGCTACATTTCACCGACGCGGTGTTGCGCGACATCGACGCGGCAGGCATGGAACGCCGGGAGCTGACTCTACATGTAGGCGCAGGCACCTTCCAGCCGGTAAAAAGCGACTCAATCGGCGAGCATGACATGCACAGCGAGTTTATCGCCGTAAGCCGTGACCTCATCATGGAGCTTGCCGCCACCGACCGCCCTGTGATAGCGGTAGGCACCACCTCGGTACGCACCCTCGAAAGCCTCTACCACATAGGATGTCTTGTAAGCAGCGGCAAATGGAACGGCGAGGTACCGCAATGGTATCCCTACAATGCTGACCACCCACACCTGTCGCGTGGAGAGGCTCTGTCGGCTCTTACCGCGTGGCTCGACTCCACAGGCTCGAAGACTCTGCTCGCATCCACGCGCATCATCATCGCCCCCGGCTACGACTTCAAGATTGTCAATGGCATCGTGACCAATTTCCACCAGCCCAAATCCACCCTGCTCCTGCTTGTGTCGGCATTTATCGGCGGTGACTGGCGACCGATGTACGACTTCGCCCTCGACGGCGACTACCGTTTTCTCAGCTACGGCGATGCGTCGCTGTTGCTGCGCTAAACACGATTTTTCGCCTGAAGTTCAATGAACCACAAGCATCGAAAAACGGTTAAAGATTTCTGACGGAATTATTTGGCACCGAAAATCATCTGAAAATTGACAGATGCAACAAATATTCCATTGTTTTTCGTAAATTTGCCACCGAAATAAAAACGATTTTAACTTTTTATCAGACAAGCAATGATGCAACAGATTTCCAATCGCGTACAGGCACTCGCCCCCTCGCAGACCCTGGCTATGTCGCAGAAAAGCCAGGAGCTCAAGGCTCAGGGCGTAGACGTCATCAATCTTTCAGTAGGAGAACCCGATTTCAACACTCCTGAACATATCAAGGAAGCCGCCAAGAAGGCTATTGATGACAATTTCTCGTTTTACACCCCGGTGCCCGGCTACATGTCGCTCCGCAAGGCTATTTCCGCCAAGCTGAAAAATGAGAATGCCATCGACTTTGCCCCGGAACAGATAGTAGTGTCCAACGGAGCCAAGCAGTCGCTTTGCAACGTGATTCTTGCTGTCATCAATCCCGGCGACGAGGTAGTGATACCTACCCCCGCATGGGTAAGCTACGTCGAGATGGTGAATCTTGCCGAGGGTAAGAGCGTGCTTGTGCCCGCAACCATCGAACAAAATTTCAAGATAACCCCCGAACAGCTCCGCGCGGCAATCACCGAGCGCACACGCCTGGTATTCTTCAACTCTCCGAGCAATCCTACCGGAAGTGTCTACTCCAAGGAAGAACTTCAAGCCCTTGTAAATGTACTTGTCGATTTCCCCGACGTGCTGATACTCTCCGACGAGATTTACGAGCATATCAACTTTACCGGTGAGTTCACTTCTCTCGCCTCATTCCCCGAAATCGCCGACAGGGTATGTGTAGTCAACGGCGTGTCAAAGGCTTATGCCATGACCGGCTGGCGTATCGGCTATCTTGCCGCCCCGCTATGGCTCGCACGTGCCACCAACAAGCTCCAGAGCCAGTACACTTCGGGCGCATCGTCAATCGCGCAGAAGGCAGCCGAGGCTGCATATACAGGCTCACAGGAGTGTATCGAGGAGATGCGCAAGGCATTTGAGCGTCGCCGCGACCTCATCGTAGGTCTTGCTTCGGCAATACCCGGCTGGAAAGTTAACCGTCCCGACGGCGCATTCTATCTCTTCCCCGAGGTGTCAAGCTACTTCGGAAAGCGTTACGGCGACTATGTAATCAACAACGATGCCGACCTCGCCATGTATCTTCTTGAAGAAGGACACGTAGCCACGGTTGCCGGTTCGGCTTTCTGCTGCCCCGGATACATACGCCTCAGCTACGCCACTTCCGACGATACTATACGCGAGGCTATACGCCGCATAGAAGAAGCACTTGCCAAACTTGTGTAACGACATGGCATTATCATCTGACTGTCTTGTAATAATACCCACCTACAATGAGGCTGAAAACGCCGCCGCAATCATTGACGCGGTGTTGGCGCTGCCTCACAGGATGGATGTGCTTATAGTGGACGACGGTTCGCCCGACGGCACGGCAGGCATCGTGCGCGCCAAAATGGAGGAATATCCGGGACGCGTACACCTGCTCGAACGTAAAGGCAAGCTCGGACTTGGCACGGCATATATAGCCGGGTTCAAATACGCGCTCGCCCAAGGCTACGAGTACATCTTTGAGATGGACGCCGACTTCTCCCACAACCCGAAAGACCTGATAGCCCTTTACAAGGCTTGTCACGACGACGGAGCCGATGTGGCGATAGGTTCACGCTACGTTTCGGGAGTGAATGTGGTAAACTGGCCCATGAGCCGTGTGCTGATGTCGTATTTCGCATCAAAATATGTGCGCTTCATCACCGGTATGGATATCCATGACACGACAGCCGGATTTGTGTGCTACCGCCACAGGGTGCTTCAGGCATTTGACCTTGACAAAATCCATTTCAAGGGCTATGCCTTCCAGATCGAGATGAAGTTTACCGCCCATAAACATCGCTTCAAGATAGTGGAGGTGCCGATAATCTTCGTCAACCGTGTGCTGGGAGAGAGCAAGATGAGCTCAGGCATATTCTCCGAGGCGGTATTTGGTGTCATACGCCTTAAATATCATGGCATGACACATAAATATAAAGATTACAGCAACGAAAATATAAAGATTACAGCAACGAAAATTCAATAACTCATGCATGACACTCTCCTTTACAACGCCCTTATCGTCAATGAAGGAAAGAGGGCTGTAGGTTATGTCGTGATTGACGGACAATTCATCGTGACTGCCGGCGAGGGAACTCCCCCCGCCGCAGTCGCCGGTGAGTGCCGCGAGACAATCGACCTCGGTGGCGCGATGCTTCTGCCCGGCGTCATTGACGACCAGGTTCATTTCCGTGACCCGGGTCTCACCCATAAAGCCGACCTCTCGACCGAATCACGCGCCGCAGTTGCGGGCGGTGTGACATCCTATATGGACATGCCCAACACGAAGCCTCCCACTGTCACTGTGGAAGCTGTAGAGCAGAAACTCAACCACGCCCGCGAGGTGTCGGTGACCAATTACAGCTTTTTCATCGGCGCCACCAACGACAATGCAACCGAGCTGCTCGACTGCGACTATACCCGCGTGCCGGGCGTGAAGCTCTTTCTCGGCTCATCGACCGGCAACATGCTTGTCGATGAGGAAGAAGCCCTCACAAGGATATTCCGCGATGTGCCGGCACTTATCGCCATACACTCTGAAGACGAGGCTACCATACGCGCTAACCGTGACAGATATGTCAAACAGCTTGGCGAAGATGTGGCGGTAAGCTATCATCCGCTCATACGCAGCCGCGAGGCATGTGTCATATCTACCCGCCGGGCTATCGAGCGCGCCTTGCGCTACGGAACCCGCCTGCATGTGCTGCATGTGTCGACAGCTGAAGAAGTGGACATGTTTTCCGACAAGCCGCTTGCCGAAAAGCTGATCACCTCCGAGGTATGTGTCCATCACCTATGGTATACCGACGCCGATTACACCACTCTCGGCACCCGCGTCAAGATGAATCCCGCGGTAAAGACTGAAGCCGACCGCGATGCGTTGCGCAAAGGGCTGCGCGATGGCAGAATCGACATCGTAGCTACCGACCATGCGCCTCACCTCCTGTCGGAGAAAGAGGGCAATGCGCTCACAGCTGCTTCAGGAGCGCCTATGGTACAATTCTCTCTGCCGGTTATGCTTGAGCTCGCCGACCGCGGAGTGTTTACCACCGAACTTGTAGTGGAAAAGATGTGTCACGCCCCCGCCGAGTTGTACCGCATAGACCGTCGCGGCTACATCCGGTCAGGTTATTACGCTGACCTTGTAGTGGTAAGTCCCGACACTCCTTATACTGTCACCGACAACATGGTACTAAGCCGTTGCGGCTGGACTCCACTCGATGGCACAGTGCTCCACAACCGAGTGATAATGACCTACATAAACGGCAAACGCGTTTACAACAACGGCACTATTGACGACACTGCACGCGGCATGGAGCTGCGTTACACCCCCGTACAATAAGGGCGGAATCGCGACAAAAGTGTTATTTAGTCAGAAAAATTGCGCGTATTTGAAAAATTTGCCGTAAATTTGCAGATATTTCGTAATTATATAAAGAAAAACTCAACAAGAGTTGACATTATGTTAGAAAAAGCAAACGTAAAGTATCTCGACAAAGTTGTAATCCGCTTCTCCGGTGACTCCGGCGACGGCATGCAGCTCGCGGGAAACATTTTTACCAATGTATCGGCTGGAGTAGGCAACCAGGTGTCCACTTTCCCCGATTATCCGGCAGAAATCCGCGCCCCGCAAGGGTCGCTCAGCGGTGTATCCGGATTCCAGGTACATATCGGAGTGGGTGTACACACTCCCGGTGACAAGGCTGACGTGCTTGTGGCAATGAACCCTGCCGCGCTGAAGCAAAACATCAAGCATCTCAACCACGGCGGTATAGTAATCGTCGACATAGACTCGTTTAAAGAGTCTGACCTCAAAAAAGCACTATTTACCACCGATGACCCGTTTAAGGAGCTCAACATCAACGCCCAGACACTTGAGGTGCCCGTAACCTCGATGACCAAGGCTGCGCTTGCAGAGTCGGGGCTTGACAACAAGTCGGTGTTAAAGTGCCGCAACATATTTGCGCTCGGACTTGTATGCTGGCTGTTTGACCGCCCGATTGAAGCCGCGCAACATCATCTCAAAAACAAATTTGCCCGCAAACCTGCAATTTACGAGGCTAACGCCAAAGTATTACAGGCAGGCTACAATTACGGAGCCAACATACACGCCTCTGTGTCGACCTACCGCATAGAGTCGGAAAGCATAGCCCCCGGCTACTACACCGACATCAACGGTAACACAGCGACAGCATGGGGACTTATACTCGCCTCGGAAAAGTCGGGACGCCCGCTATTCCTCGGCAGCTACCCCATCACTCCCGCCACTGACATCCTGCATGAGCTCGCCAAGCGCAAAGACCTGGGAGTAAAGGCTGTGCAGATGGAAGATGAAATTGCCGGCGTATGTTCTGCAATAGGCGCATCGTTTGCCGGGAATCTCGGTGTAACCTCCACCTCAGGTCCCGGTCTTGCCCTCAAGAGCGAGGGAATAGGTCTTGCCGTGATGGCTGAGCTTCCGCTTGTGGTAATCGACGTGCAGCGCGGCGGTCCTTCTACCGGACTCCCCACCAAAACCGAGCAGACCGACCTCATGCAGGCGCTCTACGGCAGAAACGGCGAGTCGCCCGTAGTAGTCGTGGCACCAGCGTCGCCTACCGACTGCTTTACCATGGCATTTGAGGCATCACGCATAGCCATCGAGCACATGACCCCCGTCATCCTGCTCTCCGACGCCTTTATCGGCAACGGCTCTTCGGCATGGCGCGTACCCGACACCGATGAATATCCCGAAATAAAGCCCCGCTTCGTACCGGAAGAACTCCGCGAGACATGGCGACCCTATATGCGCGACCCGGAGACACTCGTGCGCTACTGGGCAATCCCCGGCACAGAAGGTCTTATGCACCGCCTCGGTGGTCTTGAAAAAGATTTTGAGACAAGTGTAATCTCCACTGACCCCGTTAACCACGAACGCATGGTGGACGTGCGTCGCCGGAAAGTCGAAAATGTAGCAAAAGACATCCCCGCGCTTGAAGTGCTTTGCGATGCCGATGCCGACACCCTGCTCATAGGTTGGGGAGGTACCTACGGACACCTTTATACAGCAGCTGAAGAACTGTGTGCAGAGGGTCACAAAGTTGCATTCGCCCATTTCCGCTACATCAATCCGCTGCCTGCCAACACCGGCGAGGTGCTTCGCCGCTACAAGCGCGTGATTTGCGCCGAGCTTAACACAGGACAGTTTGCCGACTACCTGCAGAGCAAGTTTGCCGGCATGGAAATCCACCGCATCAACAAGATTCAGGGTCAGCCCTTCCTTGTAAAAGAAGTGGTCGACGGAGTGAAACAAATTATTGACCAACAGTAACGACAAGGAATTATGGAATGTACAAAATATAGCGCCGGCGACTACAAGAACGGACAGTCGGTGAGATGGTGTGCCGGATGCGGCGACCACGCGATACTTAACGTACTCCACAAGGCAATGGCAGAAGTAGGCGTGGCACCCCACATGACTGCTGTCATCTCAGGTATCGGATGTAGCTCGCGACTACCCTACTACATGAATACTTATGGTTTCCACACCATCCACGGCAGGGCAGCCGCCGTAGCTACAGGCTTCAAGGTTGCCAATCCGGAGATGACAGTGTGGCAGGTGTCGGGCGACGGCGACGGTCTCGCCATCGGCGGTAACCATTTTATCCATGCCGTACGCCGCAACATCGACATCAACCTGCTCCTCTTCAACAACAAGATTTACGGTTTGACCAAGGGTCAGTATTCACCCACCAGCGCGCGCGGATTTGTCAGCAAGTCATCGCCCTACGGAACTACTGAAGACCCCTTCATCCCTGCCGAACTTGTGTTTGGTGCGCGAGGCAACTTCTTCGCACGTTCAATTGACGTGGACCTGCCTACAGCACAGGAAGTGATGGTAGCCGCTGCACGCCACAAAGGCACATCGGTAGTTGAAATGCTCCAGAACTGCGTGATATTCAACAACGGCATTCACAATTACATCACTGACCGCGAATTTCGTGCCGAACGCACTATCCACCTCCGCCACGGAGAGAAGATGCTCTTCGGCAAGGACAACACCATGGGTCTTGTACAAGACGGCTTCCTGCTGAAAGCTGTGGAGATAGGCAAAGAGGGCTACACAATCGACGATGTGCTCGTGCATGACGCACACACACCAAGCAACTTCCTGCATCAGCAGCTCGCCATGATGGACGGCTACTCGCTACCGCTCGCCGTAGGTGTAATCCGCGATGTAGACAGCCCTGTCTACAACGAGGAAGTCGACCGTCAGGTAGAAGAAGTGAGAGCAAAGAAAGGATTCTCATCGCTCCGCGACATGATACTCGCCGGCGAACACTGGGAAGTCAAATAACCTCTCCCGACGACTACAACTTACGAAGAGCCGTAGCGGTTAACTCCGCTGCGGCTCTTTGTCATCTCTTGCCAGTAACGGCGATTGATTAAATAAACTGAAATTCTTGTTTTGTAGACAGGTATTGCGTAAATTTGCAGATACGCATAACCAATACTTAACTATATATGGCACAAAAACCGTTTGTATATCAGGAACCGTTTCCGATGTCGGCTGACACCACGGAGTACTACCATCTTACTTCCGACTATGTGAAAGTCGAGAACTGGAACGGTCACGAGATGCTTGTCGTTGACCCGGAAGCACTCAGAGTGCTTGCCCGCAATGCTACTCACGACAATTCTTTCATGCTTCGCCGCGAGCACAACGCTATGGTGGCAAAGATACTCACCGACCCTGAGGCGAGCGAAAACGACAAGTTTGTCGCTCTCACCATGCTCCGCAATGCCGAGATTTCTGCAAAAGGTCAGCTTCCTTTCTGCCAGGACACCGGTACGGCAATCGTTATAGGCAAGAAGGGTCAGAACGTCTACACAGGCGGCGGCGACGAGGAACATCTCTCTCACGGCGTATATGACACCTACACAGAGTGCAACCTCCGCTACTCACAGAATGCGCCCCTCAACATGTATGACGAGGTAAACACCGGCTGCAATCTTCCCGCCCAGATTGACCTTTACGCTGTCGACGGCAACGAGTACAAATTTCTCTTCGTGGCAAAAGGAGGCGGCTCTGCCAACAAGACCTACCTTTATCAGGAGACCAAGGCTCTTCTCAATCCGGAGAAGCTTGTGCCATTCCTCGTAGAGAAGATGAAGTCGCTCGGCACAGCAGCATGCCCGCCCTATCATATCGCGTTTGTTATCGGCGGCACATCAGCCGAGATGAACCTCGCCACAGTAAAGAAGGCTTCGGTAAAATATTACGACAATCTTCCCACCACCGGCAACGAGTATGGTCGTGCGTTCCGCGACGTGGAACTTGAGCAGACCCTATTAAAAGAGGCTCAGAAAATCGGTCTCGGCGCACAGTTTGGCGGAAAATACTTCGCCCATGACATCCGCGTCATCCGTCTGCCCCGTCACGGCGCATCATGCCCCGTGGGACTCGGAGTAAGCTGCTCTGCCGACCGCAATGTAAAAGCAAAAATCAACAAAGACGGTCTTTGGATTGAAAAACTCGACACTAACCCCGGCGAACTTATCCCGGAAGAATTCCGCAAGCAGGGCGAAGGCAACGCTGTTAAAATCGACCTTAACCGCCCGATGCCTGAAATACTCGCCGAGCTTACCAAATACCCGGTATCGACACGCCTGTCGCTTAACGGAACAATCATCGTAGGCCGCGACATCGCCCACGCCAAGATTAAAGAGCGTCTTGACCGCGGCGAGGCTATGCCCGACTACCTGAAGGACCATCCCATCTACTATGCCGGACCCGCCAAGACTCCGGAAGGACTGCCCTCAGGCTCGTTTGGTCCCACTACAGCAGGACGTATGGACTCATATGTTGACCAGTTCCAGGCTGCTGGAGGCTCAATGATAATGATCGCCAAAGGTAACCGCAGCAAGCAGGTGACCGACGCATGTCACAAGCATGGCGGATTCTACCTCGGCAGCATCGGTGGTCCGGCAGCAATCCTCGCCTACAACAGCATCAAGAAAGTCGAGTGTCTGGAATACCCGGAACTCGGTATGGAGGCAATCTGGAAAATCGAGGTAGAAGACTTCCCCGCATTCATCCTCGTCGATGACAAGGGCAACGACTTCTTCACCCAGATAGCAGAACGCTGTCAGGGTTGTCCGATAGCAAAATAACATACAGTCATTTTAAGCGCAAATAATTTGACGTGTGGGAGACATGCCGGAGTTCCGGTATGTCTCCTTTTTTATGCCCCGTATTGTAAGCCACGGTCGGGAAGAAATGTGCAAAAAAAAGAAGAGCCACAGTTTCACAACTTCAGCTCTTCCGGAAAAATTAGTGAATGTTGATTGTGCGATATCTTCAGTAGCCACACGACAAAACCGGACACTTCCGGGCTATCGGCGCAATGCCATAAACCACGGAATGCCCTGCCTGACGGAGTGACACCGTATATGTTGCGTCAAATAAGTCTACTTGAGAACTCATGTGATTATTATGTTAGGTAAGCCCGCAGGCTGCTATTTCTCTGAATGCAACGGCAAAGATAATAAAAGTTTTTAAACTTTTGCACATTTTCATGCATTATATTTTACACCGGCACGATTTTACCTGACTGCCGGTGAATAATAAGGATGTTATGGATACTATTACTGTAATCAAATTCAAGCCGCTTACTATCAACGCTGTGGCTGAAATAGCACCGTTGCTTGAATATGCCAAAAGCCGCACATGTGACTACACGCTCGCCGGACTGCTAATGTGGGCTGACTATTTCAAATATGAATATGCCATCATCGACAATACCCTCTTCATAAAGGGCACCGATGAAAACGACATGACAACCCCGGCGTTTTCGATGCCCATAGGCGCGATGCCACTCCGTAAAGCGCTGTCAATGGTGGCTGAATATTGCTGTGCCTGCAACCTGCCGCTGCGCTTCTCCGCTGTGCCCGAAGACCGGCTGGGCGACTTTTACTCGCTCGGAGCATGCCATATCGAGGAACTGACCGACTGGGCCGACTACCTGTACGACGCAAATGCGCTCGCAACCCTCCCGGGCAACAAATACAGCAAGAAACGCAATCATGTCAACCGGTTCATCGCCGAGCATCCCGGCTACACTTACTGCCGCATTACCCCGGAACTTATCAGCGCCGTTAAAGATTTCTACCACGGCTTGACGCGCGACAAAGACACCACGCAACCTACCGCCGCCGAAGAGCGCAAACAGGTGTTTAGCGTGCTCGACAATTACGCGCGACTGCCATTTGAGGGCGCAATGCTCGCGACCCCCGAAGAGGGCATCGTGGCATTTACCATCGGCGAGGTAATAGGCGACACACTCTATGTACATATCGAGAAGATGCGTCACGACATCAATGGCGCAGGCGAGACAATCAACAAAATGTTTGCCGCCGATATGCTTGACCGCCACGGGATATCGTTTATCAACCGCGAGGAGGATGTGGGCGACGAAGGTCTCCGGAAGGCAAAGATGTCATATCATCCGGCGATGCTGCTCAAGAAATATGACCTTTCGGTGATAGGCAACGCATAAATGGGCAACCCAAAGCCACAAGATTACAAAAGTTTTTTGTAACTTTACGTAGTCACAAAAAATCGACACGCATCATGAATCTACACCTCCCAGCCCGACACGACGGCACCCGCGAGACCGTAAACGCCGGTCGCCGCAGAGTGGTCATAATCGGCGCCAACGGCTCCGGCAAGACCCGCTTTACCGAAAGCCTAATCTCGGAGATGGAAGAGAAAGCGTTTCGCATATCGGCACTCAACGCCCTCTACCGCTCCCTTGACCCCGACACTCTCCCCGGGTCAATCGACAGGCTCTTTGCCGACGCAGTAAAGCGCTCGACATTCCTGCGCGACGACGTGCCCACTCAATTTGACAGGCTCATGATGCTCATGGTGCTTGACGAGATGCTCAATCTCTTCGCCGGCAAGGTAAGCGGCAAGGAGCCGGCAAAGAGCCGTCTCGACAGTGTGATAAAGGCGTGGCAGGAGATATTCCCCGACAGCCGCGTGCTCTATGAAGGAGGAAGGATGCTCTTCAGCCGCAATCCCGGCGAGTCATATTCGCCCGTCAAACTCTCCGACGGCGAGAAAGCCGTGCTCTACTACTTCGGGGCGGCTATGTACGCCCCTGAAGGAGCAGTGATATTTGTCGACAGCCCCGGGCTGTTTCTCCACCCCAGCATCACCGGCATCATATGGGACAAGGTAGAGTCGATGCGCCCCGACTGCACATTTATCTACACCACCCACGACATCGAGTTTCTCTCGTCGCGCCCCGACAACCTTATCATATGGGTGCGCGACTACGATGCCACAAGCGTCAGCTGGGACTACGCCGTGCTCCCGCCCGGCTCCCCCATGAGCGACGACCTTTACATGGCACTCATCGGCACCCGCAAGCCGGTGCTATTCATCGAGGGCGACGCCACCCACTCCATCGATGCCAAGCTCTACCCCCTCGTGTTTACCGACTACACCGTGAGGTCGCTCGGCAGCTGCAACAAGGTAATCGAGGCTACGCGCACTTTCAACGACCTCAATTCATTTCACCATCTCGACAGCCACGGCATAGTCGACCGCGACCGCCGCGACCCGAAAGAGGTAAAATATCTGCGCGACAAGAAAATCTTCGTGCCCGACGTGGCTGAAATCGAAAACATCCTCATGCTTGAAGAGGTAATCAAGACAGTAGCCCGCACATGTGGCAAGAAAGAGGAAAAAGTGTTTGCCCATGTCAAGAAGTCGATACTCGGGCAGTTCCGGCAGGAGATACGCCAGCAGGCGCTACTCCATACCCGTCATCGCGTGAAGCGGTTTGTCGAATGCCGCATCGACGGCAGGTTTACCAACATCGGGCAGCTCGAACGCCACATGACCGGCCTTGTCGACGAGATAAAGCCGCGCCAGATGTTTCAGCGGTTCTGCAACGACTTCCACCGCTATGTGGCTGAAGACGACTACTCTTCGGTATTGCGCGTCTACAACCAGAAGTCGATGCTGCCCGCATCTAACGTCGCCGGACTCTGCGGACTCGCCAACAAAGACGCCTACATAAAAAAAGTAATCGACATCCTGCGCCACGACGGTCCCGGCGCCGAGCGCATACGCAAGGCGATAATATCATGCTTCGGCATCGACGAGACACAGGCGTCGGCAAAACCAACCATTTCACTTGCCCAAAATGATTAAATCATGGATCGAGGCGATGCGCCTCCGCACCCTTCCCGTATCGATAGCCGGCGTTATCACAGCTGTCGGCTTCGCAATCTCCGACCACTCATTCCGCTGGCTTCCCGCGCTGCTATGCCTGCTATTCGCCATGCTCGCGCAGATAGCCTCCAACTTCGCCAACGAGTATTACGACTTCCGCGACGGACTTGACCGCGCCGGGCGCGAGGGACCCCGCCGGGGCGTAACCGAAGGCGACATAACGCCCGGAGCGATGAAACACGCCACTTACGCCGTGCTCGGCGCAGCGTGTGTCATCGGGCTATCGCTCATCCACTGGGGTGGCTGGTGGCTGCTGCCTGCCGGCATCGTTATTGCGCTCGGTGCCATCGCCTACTCCGCCGGCCCCTATCCGCTATCGCGCCACGGGCTCGGCGAAGTCGCCGTGATATGCTTCTTCGGAATAATCCCTGTCAACCTCACTTACTATATTCAAGCCGAGACGTTTACCCTCCCGGTGCTACTTGGGTCGGTCGCAATAGGGCTAATGGGAGCCAATGTGTTGATTGTCAATAACTACCGCGATGCCGACGATGATGCCGCCGTAGGCAAAAACACTCTCGCCGTGATGCTCGGTCGCCGCAGCGTACTCGCCATCTATCTTATCAATGGCATAGCCGCCGCCCTACTCATGCTCCCCTACACCCCATGGGCAATCACGGCAATCTACCTCATTGCCCACGGCTGCCTGTGGAACTTCGTGCGCACCCACCGCGGTGCAGCGCTCAACCCTATACTCGGCATGACGGCAATACTCATGTTTGTCTATTCGGTAGCATTCACCATCTCGGCAGCATGACACTCACTTGTAGTCAATCATCTTACTTAAAGATTGTTACTTCACGTTTATTCTTAATTAACCGATTTTTACAAATCAGTAAGATATTTGCCATGTTTTAACACACATCGTAACTATATGGCATATATTCTGACAGTTTTTCACTTAAATACAATCAGTCGTTACTTACGAATCATAATTTATGCTTCATTTCCTATAAAAACTTCACATTATTTGTGTTAAAAAGCATCGAAACATATTGTATATTCAGATATATAGTTTAATTTTGCCATTGGAATTTGCAATGACGCTTTGATAGCGTAGGAGTAATTTAGCTGTATTTTTGTAGGGAGTTCATGCAAAAATCATCTTAAAGTGTATGATGTCGGGCGTAGTCGATAGACAGCCAGCTCGCGCGGCATAGTTGTATTTAGTAGGCTGTCAGAATTGATTGAATTATCATTATTACATTGATTCTATGGAGAAAAGATTAATGCTGTTATTGGCGGCGCTATGCATAAGCATAGGGCTGTTTGCTCAAAGCCGTGTAACAGGTGTCGTGATTTCCGGGGATGATGATGAACCGCTGATCGGAGCTACGGTTTCTGTAAAAGGAAAGGCCACAATAGCCACTGCTACCGATTTTGACGGTAACTTTACACTCAATGTTCCATCCGCCAACTCTATCCTTGAGGTAAAGTATGTCGGCATGAAGACTGTCGAAGTGAAAGCAAGCTCATCTCCATTGAAAATCGTGATGGAATCCAACGCAAAGCAGTTGGGTGAAGTCGTTGTTACAGGTATGTCAAAAATGGATAAGCGTCTGTTTACCGGTGCTACCACCAAAATCGACGCTGAAGACGCGCGCCTCACCGGTGTCGCCGATATTTCCCGCTCGCTCGAAGGTCGAGCTGCCGGTGTATCGGTCCAGAACGTATCAGGCACATTCGGTACCGCACCGAAAATCCGTGTGCGTGGTGCCACTTCAATCTACGGTAACTCGACCCCGCTATGGGTTGTCGATGGTGTCGTGCTTGAAGATGCAGTAGAGGTGTCGGCCGACGACCTCTCTTCAGGTGACGCCACCACCCTTATTTCATCAGCTATCGCAGGTCTTAACGCCGACGACATCGAGTCGTTCCAGATTCTTAAGGACGGTTCGGCAACATCAATCTACGGTGCCCGCGCGATGGCAGGTGTGATTGTCGTTACCACCAAGAAAGGTAAGGCAGGAACAAGCCAGATTAATTACACCGGCGAGTTTACCATGCGCCTCAAGCCCAACTACCGCAACTTCAACATCATGAACTCTCAGGAGCAGATGGGCGTGTACAAGGAAATGGAGGAGAAGGGATGGCTCGAACTATCAAGCCTTACCAAGGCATCTGAATCAGGAGTATACGGTAAGATGTATCAGCTCATCAACACCTACGACCCCGCAACAGGCAAGTTTGGCCTCGCCAACACCACTGCCGCTAAAAACGCCTACCTTCGTGAAGCAGAGTTCCGCAACACCGACTGGTTTGACGAGCTCTTCAAGACCAACGTCATGATGAACCATGCTGTCAGCATCTCAGGCGGTACCGACAAGGGACGTTTCTACTCTTCAATCTCTGTAATGCACGATCCGGGCTGGACATTGTCAAGCAACGTTACCCGCTATACATTCAACGGTAACGCATCTTACGATATCTCCCCTACTGTCACTGTAAAACTTCTTACCAGCGACTCTTACCGTAAGCAGCGCGCTCCCGGTACATTGTCACAGGATATCGATGTGGTATCAGGTGAAGTTAAGCGTAACTTTGACATCAACCCCTATAGCTACGCGCTCAATACTTCACGCACTCTTGACCCAAGAGAAAGCTATACCCGCAACTACTCTAATTTCAACATATTCGAAGAACTTGACAACAATTACATCGACCTTGGCGTAACCGACCTCAAGTTCCAGGGCGAGCTCAACTGGCGTCCTATCGATGGTCTTGACATCACTGCTCTTGGTGCATACCGCTACCAGCGCTCAACCAACGAGCATTTCGTAAAAGACAACTCCAACCAGGCAAACGCTTACCGCGCCGGTATCGACCCCGAGGATGCCACCATCCGTGACCTTAATAAATTTTTGTACACCGACCCCGAAAACCCCAATGCACTTCCTCAGACTGTGCTCCCCAAGGGTGGTATCTACTACAATAACGTATATTCAGTGTCACAGACCGACTTCCGCGCTCTTGCCACTTACAACAAGACATTCAACCGTGTCCACATCATGAACCTCATGGGTGGTACAGAAATCAGTGCCACTGACCGTAACGCAGTAAGCTTTGAAGGATGGGGTTTCTGCTACGACAACGGTAACACCCCCTTCCTTGACTACAACCTGTTCAAGCAGCAGATTGAGGAAGGTCACACCTACTACTCTAACCAGTGGACCTATCGCCGTTCGGCAGCGTTCTTCGGCACAGGTACATACTCTTTTGCTGGCCGCTACATCATCAACGGTACTATCCGTTATGAAGGCACCAACAAGCTCGGACGTTCACGCTCTTCACGCTGGCTTCCCACATGGAACGTGTCAGGTGCATGGAACGCCCACGAAGAACCCTGGTTCCAGAAAGCGATTTCCAACCAATGGTTGAGCCATGCCACACTTAAGGCATCTTACTCACTGACTGCAGAGTCAGGGCCCGCATCAGTATCCAACGCTACTGCAATCTTCAATCCCTACAAGCCCTGGCGTCCTCTCTCATCTGTCAGCGAAATAGGTATCACACTTGAAGAAATCGCCAACAGCGAGCTTACTTACGAAAAGAAGCATGAGCTTAACATCGGAGTTGCTCTCGGTTTCATAAACAACCGCATCAACTTTGACTTCGACTGGTACAAGCGTGACAACTATGACCTTATCGGTCCGATTTACACTCAGGGTGTCGGCGGTCAGAACCTTAAGATGGCAAACGTCGCATCTATGGCAGCCCACGGTGTAGAGTTCACTCTTTCTACAAGAAACATCGTTACCCGCAACTTCACATGGTCAACCGACTTGACATTTGCCTACGCAAAAAACAAGATTACCGAGCTTGACTCACGCTCACAGGTGATAGACCTTGTAACCGGTAACGGATACCCGATGAAGGGTTATCCCGTACGTGCCCTATTCTCTTACAATTTCCAAGGTCTTAACGAAGAAGGTCTTCCCACCTTCATCAACGAAAATGGCGAAGTCACCGTCAGCGACCTCAACTTCCAGGAATTCGAGCATCTCGACCACCTCGTTTATGAAGGTCCCACCGACCCGATTGTCACCGGAGGTTTCGGTAACGTATTCCGTTGGAAAAACTGGCACGCCAACGTGTTTATCACCTACTCATTCGGCAACGTAATCCGTCTTGACCCGGTATTTGCATCTTACTACGGTGATCTTGACGCTATGCCAAAAGAGTTCAAAAACCGTTGGGTAAAACCGGGTGACGAGAAGTACACCAACATTCCTGTCATCGCATCAAAGCGCCAATATGACGCCGACCCGTATCTTAAATATGCCTACAACGCTTACAACTACTCGACAGAGCGTATTGCAAAGGGCGACTTCATCCGTATGAAAGATATCTCTATCACTTACGATGTGCCCGCGTCGTTCATGGAGAAACTACGTATGCGTTCCGCATCATTGAAGCTTCAGGCGACCAACCTCTTCTTGATTTACTCTGACAAGAAGCTCAACGGTCAGGATCCCGAGTTCTTCAACTCAGGTGGTGTGGCTACCCCCTCACCCAAGCAGTTTACATTTACTTTGCGTCTCGGCATTTAATCTACAAGACATAAAAAACTATGAAACTGAACGTTATAAAATATATACCGCTATTAGGACTTGTTCCCCTCGCCGCCTGCGACGACTATCTGGACAAGACTCCCGATAACCGCGTTATCATAAGCACCTCAGAGCAAATGCGACAGCTTATGATTGACGCATACAGCACTGCCAACTACACCCCGATTTGTGAACTTGGCACTGACAACATCATCGACAATAACTCACCCGATGATACCGGCAACCGCTACAATCTTACCTACGACTCTCCGGCCGACCTTGAGGCATATTCATGGGAAGATATTGTCAGCGACATCCAGCAAGACTCACCCACTTATGTATGGTCCAACTGTTACCACGCAATTGCAGTGTGCAACAACGTACTTGAAGCTGCAGAACGTCTTGAAGCAGAAGGAAAGGGCGATGAGGTGTCGGCAATCAAGGGCGAGGCGCTTATAAGCCGCGCTTACCATCATTTCATACTTGCCAACATTTTTGCCTTGCACTATGCGGGTCCGGAATTGTCAAAAAACATCCCCTCGATACCCTATATGTATGAAATCGAGGACAAAGTGATGGTCAATTATCCTCGCGAAGACCTCGCAAGTGTCTACTCAAAGATTGAAGCCGATATAAAGGAAGGTCTTCCTCTTATAAATGACGCTATATATGATGTGCCTAAATATCACTTCAACCGAAAGGCGGCGAATGCCTTTGCTGCACGCTTCTATCTCTACAAGCGTGACTATGAAAAGGCCGACTATCACGCCACTCAGGCACTCGGCGGAGCGTCAGGAAATCCGGCAGGCATGATGCGCACCATTTGGTCAAAGACCTTTACTACGGGTGACGCTAACATATATGCGTTTTGCTCTGCAGAAGAACAAAGTAACCTGTTGCTGCTGCCAACCGTATCGACTTGGCATCGCAAACGCGGCGACCGTTTCTCAATCAACCGCGACGCATCTAAGGCAACAATCTACGGTTCAGGACCTACATGGCAAAGATACAGTTTTCATCCCTGCTACTCCGGTATGCTATATCTTAGAGGCTCACAAGACTATGGCTTGTTCACTCTGAAAGCAGGTGAGATATTTGAGTATTCCGACAAGGTTGCAGGTATTGGATTCTGTCACATAATCAGAAGCGAGTTCACTGCTGAAGAAGCGCTCCTTACACGTGCTGAAGCGCGCCTCTACATGGCAGCAGCCGGAGTTCCTTCACGCAGCGGGCAAGTCTACACAATCGACGATGCAATCGCCGACCTAAGCATATGGGACAAGAGCCGTCAGAACATCCCCGTGCCAATGACATTCCCTGAGCTGACAAAAGAGCTTATAATCAGCTTCTACCAGACCAGAGACCCCGGTTACGGAATAGTAAAGCCCTTGCATATCGACGAGGTGAACCCGTCAGATACTTATGCCCTGACTCCCGCAATTGAGCCGTTTATACAATGTACGCTACACTTCCGCCGTATCGAGACTATCGAAGATGGTCTGAGATGGTTTGACATCAAGCGCTACGGTATCGAGATTGAGCATAAGATAGGAAAAGACCGCGTGGAGACGCTTACTCTCAACGACCCGCGTCGCGCATTGCAGATTCCTACTGATGTCCTTTCAGCCGGATTTGAGCCAAACATCCGTACCACTCCGCTCCCCGAGGGTTCTATGGTAGTGGCTCCGGTATCACCGATTAAGAAATAAATGTCATAGTCAACTAACAATATTAGATTATGAAGATTAATAATAAATATATACTCGGCGTAGCAGCCGGAACTCTTCTTGCAGGCTCTCTGTCATCATGCTCTGAAGAAAAACTTGATAGCAACAGCATCTTCAAAACTGAAGATACTGCACTCGACCCCGACAGCTACACCTATAAGTTTGACCGGTGGATTCAGAAAGAATATACCGAGCCTTACAACCTCACTTTCATCTACAAGATGGAAGACCTTGCCACCGACATGGACTACAACCTTGTCCCTGCCGAATATGACAAAGCAAAGGAACTCGCTGTGTTGACTAAATATCTGTGGTTTGATGTCTATACCGATCTTGTCGGCATTGACTTCCTCAAGCAGTACGGTCCCAAGATTCTTCACCTGATTGGCTCTACCGCTATCAACCCCGCTAACGGTACGGAAATCCTCGGTCTTGCCGAAGGTGGTCTTAAAGTATCGCTCTTCCGTGTCAACCAGTTTGACCCCACTGACTTTGAGCAGCTCAATGAAAAGTATTTCAAGACCATGCACCATGAGTTTTCACATATCCTTCACCAGACCAAGACTTACCCTAAGGAATTTGACCTTATCTCGGCTGACCGTTATGAGCCGATGGGATGGCAGGATCGTAGCGGAGCGGTAGTAGCATCTTACGGATGTACTTCAGCATATGCTTCCGGACAGGCTCGCGAGGACTTTGCAGAAACCATAGCCAACTACATCACCAGGACTGACGAGCAGTGGGATCTCACCCTTTGGCTTGCTTCCAGAGGATGGCAGACCGCCAAACTCGCCAATGGTCTTGATATGGCATGTACCAAGTATTATTATGCAAGCGCCGCAGACCGCGCCAAAGACATGAAGACGCTCACCGGATGTTTTATCGAAGCCGACGGTGTATATACTGTAACCGATATATGTATCAAAGTTGACGCTACAGGCTCGGCGACCAATGAATCTGACGGCAACTATGGAGTGTCAGGCGGTAACATGACTTACAAAACAGTAGCCGACATCGAGGCTTACTTCCAACAGCTCGCGACACAATATGACTTGTATGATGTTGCCGACACCGACAATGTAGACGGAAAGGCTGTAATACTACAGAAGACATCTATTGCCCGCAACTGGCTCGAATCGGCTTGGAATCTTGACCTGGATGAGCTACGCAACGAGGTACAGTTCCGTCAGAAGAACTTTGACCTTGAGGCTCTGCTTGCCGAAATCGAAAATGTACAGTAACCAACGCTATTACATTTATGATTATGAAACATATAAATAAATACATATTTGGCTCAGCAACCCTGATTGTGCTTGCCTCAGCTTTCTCTTCATGCAAAAATGAAGAAGATGACATCTTTGAATCATCTGCAGCAGAACGCCTTGAGCAAGCCAAGACAGAAAACCACGCGCTGCTCTGCGCTGCGCCTAATGGCTGGGCAATGCAATATTTTGCCGACAACACCGACGAAGGTGGCTACACTTTCCTGATGAAGTTTGATAAAAACACATCGGTAAAAATAGCAGCAAACAATTCCCTGACAGGAAATGTGTACAAGGAAGAGACATCGATGTTTGATGTCATTGCCGACTACGGTCCGGTACTGACTTTCAACTCTTATAACTCGATATTCCATCAGCTTGCCGACCCTTACGAGGTACCGTCACTTCCGGGCGATGAATCAGGCTACGGTCACCGTGGCGACTACGAATTTATAATCATGGACGCCACCGCCGACCGCATCGAGCTAAGAGGCAAGAAACATGGTATTGATATCGTTATGACTCCTCTCGCTGAGGATGCTGACTGGGCTACATATTTTGATGAGCTAAAAGCAAAGTCACGCTCACTATTTAATGACAAATTTGATCCCCTGCTTCTTGATTTAGGTAACGATAACCGGTTTATTGTATCTAAAGCGTCGACAGGTGTATTCAACATGTACCCTGAAGGAGGCGATGCCATTTCTCAGACCACTAAACACCCCTATATAGTTACGCCTTACGGAATCCGGTTCAAAGAAAAGTTTGAAGATACGGAAGTTCAAGAGCTTCTTATAGACGAAGACGGACTATTTTATATCGAAGGTATCGAAGGTGCAGGATTGCGTCAATCAATGGCATTAAATGAGCTATTCATCCGCAAGTCGTTCTCATGGCGCATTACTGTAGACAATTGTCATGGTGCATTTGCTACTGCAATCAAAGACATTGAGACAGAAACAAAGGACAAGCTGAAACGTAATTTCAACAGTCTTGATGTGACATATTATTCTAACGAAAGCACCTATGCTCTGTCATTCCGTAATAGCGGCACATCGGCTGCAGCGTATATTTACGGCAATGAAACTGCCGACGAAGACGGTGTAACCGTAAATTTTGACTTCTCCACTACAGAGGGAAATACCAACGGAAAAAACCGTCTGCGTGATATTCCGGCACTCACTACATTTATTAATTTACTCAATTCGACTCAATTTGTATTGTCGACCGACAAACCACTTGCCCCGACAACAATTGTATTGAAAAGCAAAACCAACGAAAATGACTATATTATAGTGTCGCTTGTTTAGGCGACACTATAATACAACTATTTTCAATAGGATACACCTATATAACCAATTATACTAAATAGTATGAAAAAAATTTTTACCTTAACGACAGCATTAGCTACTGTTGCTGCGGCTAATGCAATTCAAAATGTGAACAATGTCACATCTTATGCTCCTGTAGGAGAACAGATGGATTTTGTGGTCAAAAGTGCACAAAAAGCTGAGCATGCAAAGGCAGTAGTTGCAACAGCAACAAAAGCAAATGTGAAAGCAAGTGTTGAAAAAGCCCCCAATGCAGCTGATATAAATCCGCTGTATGCATTCCCTAATGGCGCGTTCTATTCTTTTATCGGAATTAATGCAGCTAATGGCATGTTTACTTATCCCGGCTCAGTAATACTTCCTGCTTATGCAGAAAACGTATGGAGCAACATGTCATGGTATCTTAACGATGCAGGAAGACCTACAATTGCAAGTGACGGAGCATATACTTGGGAAACAATTGTAAATGGAGAAACAACCAATTCAGCCACAACATACGACTTCTCGAATATATCTGACCCTGCCTTAAGAGCAGGATATGGATCATATACACCCATATTAACAAGTGGAGAAAAAACATACCAAGCCGGTCAAATGGGAGAATCAGGCATGAATCCATTTTTCATTGAATATGGCGGTTACGGTGAAGCTGACCCCGAATTCCTATCATTGCTTTCACAACATTTGACTTCTCAGACTGGTGAAATCAAAGAATTTACCACAGGCGCATCTTATCCGTACAATCGCTATTCCGATGATTTCTTGCTTATTAACACATCTTTTGCAAATGAATATCCCGGAGAGGCTGACGAACCAATAGAAAAATTCTACCTTGGAACAGGAGAAACTGTAGAAAACATAAAAGTAGTTGGATTCTGTCAGAATTTCCCGGCACCATCATCTCCTTATGCAATTTCTTCACTAAGCCTTGATGTAAATACTACATGCGATGCTAATGCCAAATTGCAATTTGACTTCTACAAAATAAGCAACGACTTAATTGAAGAAACTCCTGTTTATTCATATACATACACCATTCCGGAAGCAAAGAATAATGCGGACATGACAGTAACTATCCCGTTCACCACCAAAGATGAAATCGGTGACGAAATCAGCTATGTTCTCATTGATTCAGAAATCATGATGGTCGTTTCAGGATTTACAGAACCCACGTTTAAAACGTTTGCACCCTACACCTCATTTTTCCTTTATGACAGGACATTTAGCTACCTTTGCCCTGAACCCATTAATTTCTGCGCTCTTGTAGCAACTCCTAACGGCGGATCGTTCAGACAAACTACCTATATAGCCGGATGGCAATACCAAGGCAGCAACCAGACAGAATGGTCAACCTACAATTCATTAGCAATAACCATGGAAGTTGAATATCCCTATATTAAACCACTCATGAATATTGTATCAGATGAAGAATATGACCCCGCTGTAAAAATAAACTCAGTAGGTCTTTCAAATGAAGAACCTGAAACCGTAATTGCAGTACTTTGCCCGGGAGATATCGAAAACGTAACATGCTCGACCGCTACTGGAGACGAAATTCCTTCATGGCTGATATGTGAGGTAGTATCTGCCGCTGACTTTGAAGGTGAAGATAACGCACCAAGTGAAATAGGTCAGAAATATTTCTATCTATACTTAGCTCTTAGCAATGATGCTCCCGCTACTCCGGTAAACTGCTATGTAAAGCTTGAATATAAAGGACAATCAACAATGTTGTTTGTTACGACAGGTGACCCTGCCGGTATTGACAATGTGACTGTAGGTGGTGCTGAGAAGGCTGAGCTTGACTGGAATGCTCCCGTTTACAATGTAATGGGTCAGAAGGTAAGCAAGGGCTTCACCGGTATCGCTATCCAGAATGGCAACAAGTTCATTGTAAAATAATAAACTTACATAGGATTCAATAACAGCTTAATCATTTTGAATTCCCCCCGAAGTGAGGATTGCCGCGAGGCAACCCTCACTTCACTTTTTATACCCCTCCGCAACCTATCCCCGCACGGGGATATTCCATGATTAGCCGGGGGTTGAACGTAGTGATACCCCCGGATAGCGAATAAAACAGTTTTTTGTTTCCGACAGGAATCATCTAAATTCATCTTCTTGAGGATTCCTTCCGGAAACATATATTACGCTTCAACGGCCCGTGGGTATCGCTGCGCTCAACCCACGGCTACACATCAGACCATCCCCATACGGGGATGCATCGACCCGCGCCACCAATCCCCCACACGGGCATTCCATCCGGCGCACACCCGCGCCACCAATCCCCGCACATGTGCATTCCATCCGACACACACCCGCGCCACCAATCCCCGACAGGGGATATTCCATGATTAGCCGGGGGTTGAACGTAGTGATACCCCCGGATAGCGAATAA
>CAJTSK010000034.1 GCA_910578835.1 uncultured Muribaculum sp. | reverse complement strand
CACCCCACAAACCACGCACGCCCATGCACACGCCCATTCCCCGTAGGGGATAATCTAACTTGTAGCCGTGGGTTGAGCGTAGCGATACCCACGGTCCCGATACAACATCTGATACGTTTCCGAAGGAATCATCTACACTAACAGAGGATTCCTGACGGAAACACAAATCCATTGACACATACCCGTGGGTATCGCTGCGCTCAACCCACGGCTACACGAGGGACAATCCCCTCCGGGGATATCCCACCACACACCATGCAAATCCGCACCCAACATTCCACAAACACCGGCACACCACATCCCCATGCACACGCCCTTCCCCGCAGGGGATAATCCTACTTGTAGCCGTGGGTTGAGCGTAGCGATACCCACGGTCCCGATACAACATCTGATACGTTTCCGGAGGAATCATCTACACTAACAGAGGATTCCTATCGGAAACACTTCTCCCATTGACACATACCGTGGGTATCGCTACGCTCAACCCACGGCTACACAAAAGACAATCCCCTCCGGGGATATCCCACCACCAACAACGCAAATCCCCACCCAACATCCCACAAACACCACATCTCCCTACAAACACCGGCACACCACATCCCCATGCACACGCCCATTCCCCGCAAGGGATAATCCCAATAAAAACATACATATTGTTATTTAACAGCGAGCACAAACAATCATGCAGTTGTTATCCAAATTCATTTTATTTTGTTATAATACTATCGATAACAAGCATGACAAAATTTTACACTGTAAGGCATGAAGTATAATATTTTCAGATGGATAGGACTTGCGCTGATTGTACTGCTTTACCTTTATCTTTTCACCGGGATTCTGCCCGGATGGGTATTGGCAGCTATAGACGGGATGGCAATTGTGCTGGTCACATGGAAAGGCATTTTGCTTAGGCGCGACGGGGCATCTGACGAAGCCAAGCAACAGTTTCACTCGGCTGTCAGGCTACTGATTCTTCTGACTATATTGATAGCTATCTCACTCTTTATCCCGCCGGTTCACGGCAAATAACTAAACGCCTGCGGTGAGGAGGGAGATGGCGAAATCGAGTACGGTGTCGGTGCCGTCGACTGCGGCATGGGGGTCGAAACCTACATCACATCCAGGCGAGGGGTCTATTCCGGCTTCCGTCGGCAACCCTTTGGCATCAAGCACGGGACACGCCGAAAAGCGTACACCCCACCCGTTTGGCAACTCAGAATTAAACGGCATTCCGCTACCACCTCCAGTCGTTGCTCCCACTATATGGCAGAGAGGTATATACTGCATTATCGACACAAAATTATTAGCCGCGCTGAATGTGCCGCGTCCGGCGAGCACAACCACCGGTTTACCCCACATTATACGACCTTTTTCCGCCGGGTCGTAATAATAGGCGCGAGGCTCGGAGAAGTCATCATGACCGGGACCGGTCTTATGTGAGATATATCCAGCAAGCGTGCGCTCAGTGATGAAACGGCTCACAAGTTTCTCAACGTTGGTCATGTTACCGCCGCCGTTGTTACGGATATCTATCACGAGACCGGTACAGGTGTTGAGATACATCAATATCTGGTCAAGATTACCCTCACCTATCGGCGAGCTGAATGAATCGTAACGTATATAGCCTATATTCTGGGGAAGAATGCCATAATCAATCCCCCCGGTTGACAGATAATTGAAGTTCAGATAATATTGCTCTACAAGGCGGCTGCTGTAATTGTCGGGATAGTCGCTCCACCAGGCGCGGTAATAGGAGGTGTTGAACGATGACGAGAGATTGGTGTGTCCGTCGCGCAGTTCATTCAGCATGTCGGCACACACGAAAAAAAGCTCCTTAGCCGTCATCTCATCGCTTATCTTCACCGAGTAACGGTCATGCACCTCATTCCAGTCTACATCTTTCTCTGAGAAGAAGCAATAGTGCTCATCCATTATGGTCCACAGAGCCTCAAAATTACCACGCGGATTGTCGTCCCACTCCTCTATCTTGTGACATGACGAAGTGACAATCAGAGCGAGCAGCAGCGACAAAATAAGATATAGACGGTTCATAACTTCAATATAGGGCTGATATTATACGGGCAGCGGGGTCAACGCCTTTACCGGGGCGCAGACTAAGCCACTCGCCGGCGACACCGATGACCACCGATGAATTAATAACACGCGTGGTGATATTGTTGACTTTGGTAGAGATGACATTGCTGCGAAAACCGACACGGAGCGATGTCGCGCCGAAGTGCAGGTCGGCAGTGACAAGATTTTCCATGCGGAAATAGTTGCCCCACCAGGCGGCATGGGCAAGTCCGTCATCATCGCCAAGCGAAATCTCATAAAACAATTCACCATACTCCGGAGAGAAAAACACCCCCGTCACCGGCAACACCGGCTGATAACGCAATGTGACAGGCAGACGCCCTACATGACAATTCCATGCCGCGTATCCTGTAAGGTTGACGGTCCATGCCGCCTCAACAGCGACCGGATTGTTGCCATTGCGCGTATTGTAAAGACATCCGAGGTCAATCCCCGTACTTCCTCCCGCAGCAAGCGTGATACCGTAAGGGAGACGCCAGCGGTGCATCATGCCCCATGAAAAATCGCCGGTCAGACGCCACATGGTCGCGTTGCCAGAAGGATTGACAGAGCGGTTAAGGGTAATGCCGCCACGCAGTTGCATCACCCAATTGTCAGGAGAAAACTTCATCGCCTGCATGCGCTCGTAGTTAAACGCAGTCGCCCATCCTGAATATTTAAGCGGCGTGAGATAGGTATTGACCAGACGCGCACCTCCGGCATCCACCATGTAGGCGGAGGTGACGGGACGCAACGGCTTTACTTCAGTCGAATCGGCAGCCGAGGCAAGCAAGGGCAGAAACACCGCCACTATCATGAGCAAGATACGTGACATGACCGACAGCATCAGAATATACGTTGTTGACCGTTAATCTCGTCACGCACCTCATCGTCGGAGCGTTCCGGCTCAGCCGCAATATCTTCTTCCAGAGGAGTCTCCAGCTCCTCTTCCGGCTCATCGACCACATCGACCTCCTTAGGCTCTATCTCCTTTATCGAGTCGACGGCATAAGTGGTAAGACGCTTGCCTTTAGCCTTGCAGCTCTTCACTGCGATAAACTCAGCAGCATCAACCACCGCCGAACCGCGGAATGCGTCGCCGCCGCCATAAGTTACCTCTATGCGACATCCCGGCTCATCGCTGAGGATGATAAGCTGCGACTTATCATTCTCGCCTATAAAGCTTGTACGCTTTGCCGTAGGCTCGAAAGTGAAGCGTTTGAGATAAGGATAGCCCTGTTGGTCGGCATCATACAACACCGCAGTCCACACATGCCCAGGGCGATACTTCTCGATGCGCAATATATTGTCTTCGTAATGATTGCTTGCGGCAAAGCTCGACATGTAATACTCGCCGTTTTTGAGTATGACAAGTATCTGGTCGTTGCCGAGGAACTCTCCGAGATAGACACCGCGCTTATCATAGTTAAGGCGCAAGATGTCGGGGTCAAACCACACCTCGCGTCCTCCGAGAGTCGACGCGCCTTTCTCCTTGAGCGAGAATCGGTGTACCTCGTTTTTGGTGACGATATTACCTTGCGCGCCCTTTCCCTTGACACTAAGTTCGCCGAAATCGACGTCAAACTGAAGAGTCTTCAGGCGCAACTTAGGTTTGAGCGTGACTTTCACCACCTCTGCCTCACCGTTGGGGTTGGCACTAAACCACATCACCTTCGAGCCGGGCAATCCCTGGGTAAGGTCATACTCCTTGTCGCGTGTGACACCGGTCACAGAGAAACGCTTCATGTAATATATGCCACCTTTTCCGTTCTGGTATATGACATTGTATATTGTGCGCTCGTCTTTATGTTTGAACACATTGACATACAGCACATTCTTACCGATAAACATCTTTTCCTGCACCTTCACCACCTTATATTTACCATCCTTGTAAAAGATGATAATATCATCGATGTCGGAGCAATTACATATGTATTCATCTTTTTTGAGCGAAGTGCCTATGAAGCCCTCCTCTCGATTGATATACAGTTTTTCGTTTGCCTCGGCAACGGTAGCCGCCGCAATATTGTCAAAACTGCGTATGACAGTGCGACGTTGATAAGGCGCGCCATATTTTTCTTTAAGGCGCGAATACCAATCGATGGTAAACCTCACCATATGGGCGAGATTATCGTCGATAGCGGCTATACGGTCCTTGTAATTGGCTATCTGGCGGTCGGCATCGTCGCTGTTAAACTTCAAGATACGCTTCATCCTTATCTCCATCAGTTTAAGCAGGTCGTCGCGTGTCACCTCTCGCCACAGCGACTTCTTGAACGGCTCAAGACGCTTGTCGATATGGGCAAGCACATCGTCCATTGACTCCCCTTGCTCAAACTCCTTATCCTTGTAGATACGCTCTTCGATAAATATCCGTTCGAGCGACGCGAAGTGAAGCGACTCCTCGATTTCGGCACGCTGTATCTCCAGCTCGCGGCGGAGCAGGTCGCGGGTAGTGTCGACGCTATGGCGCAACACATCGCTTACCCCAAGAAAATGAGGCTTCTTTTCAGAAATCACGCAACAGTTGGGCGACACGCTCAGTTCACAGTCGGTGAAAGCATAAAGCGCGTCGATAGCCTTGTCTGACGATGTTCCCGGCAGGAGATGCACCAGTATCAAGGCTGTTTCAGATGTCATGTCCTCAACCTTGCGCACTTTTATCTTGCCCTTTTCAGCGGCTTTCAATATGGAGTCGGAAAGCGAGCCTGTCGTCTTGCCGAAAGGTATTTCTGTTATTGCAAGTGTCTTGTTGTCAACCTTTTCAATCTTAGCCCTGATTTTCACCGAGCCTCCACGCTCCCCGTCGTTATACTTGGAGACATCGAGAAATCCGCCGGTGGGGAAATCGGGATAAAGCGTAAATTCCTCTCCATTAAGGTAGGCAATCGCCGCATCAATTATCTCGTTGAAGTTATGGGGCAATATCTTTGACGACAGACCTACAGCAATACCTTCCACACCCTGCACCAACAACAGCGGGAACTTGGCGGGAAGCGTCACCGGCTCCGGATTTCTGCCATCATACGACACAGTCCAGTCGGTGACTTTCGGGCTGTAAAGCACCTCCAGGGCAAAGTGAGACAGACGCGCCTCGATATATCGGCCTGCCGCAGCCGAAGCTCCGGTAAGTATGTTACCCCAGTTACCCTGTGTCTCTACAAGCAGGTCTTTCTGTCCCAACTGCACAAGCGCGTCTTTAATCGAGGCATCACCGTGGGGATGATATTTCATCGTGTCACCCACCACATTGGCAACCTTGTTGAAACGCCCGTCGTCAAGGGTGCGCATCGAATGGAGTATGCGCCGCTGCACCGGCTTCAGACCGTCGGTGATGTGCGGAACCGCTCGTTCAAGTATCACATATGATGCATAGTCGAGAAACCAGCTCTGGTACATGCCACGCAACTGATGTCTCACCACGTCGTCAGTGGTGTCAAGAGTCACTCTGCCACCTTTTTCAACAGAGTCGCCTTGAAGAGGAGCAGCCTCCTCTTCTTCAGGTAATGTCATATCGTCTATATCGTCGCTCATTGCCGGGATAATGATTTCATGGGTAAAGCGTAAAACACGCAATCTCTACAAAGTTAACAAAAAATTTCCGCATGACACGACATTTCGCCACAATTTGCTATTTTTGCAACAAATACAAAATACCTGACGTCAAACTAACTGTTATGAGACATATCGCAGCCACAATGGCAGGAATCACCGCGATAAACGCGCTGTCTGCCGAAAGCACCACCCCGGGATTTCCCGCCGACATGACCTTGTGGTACACCGCCCCTGCGGCTCAGTGGGAAGAAACCTTGCCACTCGGCAACGGACGACTCGGCATGATGCCCTACGGCAACCCGTTCGATGAAAAAATCGTGTTAAATGAAATCAGCATGTGGAGCGGCTCAAAGGCGTGCTATGACAATCCCGCCGCTGCCGAAAGCCTACCCGAAATACAGCGGTTGCTCACCGAAGGGAAAAACCTTGAGGCACAAGAGCTGATGTACTCCACCTTCGTGCCGACAAAAAGCACTGACCTTGGCACATACGGCAGCTACCAGATGCTCGCCGACCTTGACATAAGCCTGAGCTACCACGGCACAGAAGTGAGCGACTATCTGCGCTGGCTCAACCTACAGGATGCCACGGCGACCACAAGTTATACGATAGGAGGTGTGCGCTACGTGGCAGAGTGCATGGTGCCCCGCGGAGAAGATGTGATGATTTACCATATAAAGTCATCGCAGCCCGGTGCGGTAAACTTTACCGCCGCGCTCCACCGCAAGGAGAATGCAACAGTCGCTTCAGCCGGCGCGGGCATGATCATGCTGTCGGGAATGCTTGAAAGCGGACAGCCGGGAGTCGACGGGGTAAGATATGCCGCAGTGGCAGCGACTCGCGCAAAAGGCGACAACGCCACCACCGCCGCCACCGACAGCACCATCTCGGTAAGCAATGCCGACGAAGCATACATCATCGTAGGAGCAGCCACCTCTTACCTCAACGGGGCGAAATACATGACCGATGCCATAAACGATGTAGCCGATGTGCTCGGCGGGGAAGACCCTGAATCGCTCCACAAACTGGGGATAGAGCGTCACCGCGAACTCTTTGACCGCGCATCAGTGACCCTTCCGGAGGGCAAAATAGCCCACCTGCCCACCAACGAGCGAATCGAACGGTTTCAGACCGAAAGCGACCCCTCTCTTGCCGCGCTGTATTACAACTATGGCAGATACCTGCTCATATCAAGCACATACCCCGGCAGCCTGCCCCCCAACCTTCAGGGGCTTTGGGCAAATGACGTGGTGACTCCATGGAACGGAGACTATCACACCAACATAAACGTGCAGATGAACCACTGGGGCGCGGAACCCGGCAACCTGTCGGAGCTTCACCTGCCGCTCGTAGACCTCGTGAAGCGCGCCGTGCCCAACGGCAAGCACACGGCGAAAGTATTTTATGGTCCGGCGGCAAAAGGCTGGGTGATGCATATGATGACCAATCCCTGGGAATACACCGACCCCGGCGAACATCCGTCGTGGGGAGCCACCAACACCGGCGGGGCATGGCTATGCGCCCATCTTTGGGAACACTACCTATACAGCGGCGACACGATCTATCTCGCCGGGATATATCCCGTGATGAAGGGCGCCGCCGAATTTTTCCGCTCGACCATGATTAAAGAGCCGAAACATGGCTGGCTCGTGACCGCACCAAGCTCATCGCCGGAAAACACTTTCTTCGCCCCCGACGGCAAGACTCCGATCAGCGTGGTGATGGGTCCGGCAATGGACACCCAGCTCATACGCGAACTTTACAGCAACACGATTGATGCCGCCTCTATACTCGGCGTGGACAGGGAATTTGCCGACTCGCTTAAAGCCGACATCGCGCTCCTGCCGCCACATCTCACAGGCAGCGACGGACGACTGATGGAATGGCTTGAAGAGTACAAGGAGACCGACCCCCATCACCGTCATGTAAGCCATCTCTATGCCCTTCATCCGGGCAACCAGATATCGGTAGTCAACACCCCTGACCTTGCCGACGCGGCACGCAAGACCCTCGACCGACGCGGCGACGGCGGCACAGGCTGGAGCCGCGCTTGGAAAGTAAACTTCTGGGCGCGTCTCGGCGACGGCAATCGTGCCTACCGCCTCTTCAAGTCGCTCCTTGTACCGGCATACACCGCCGACAGACCACATCACGATGCCGGGACATTCCCCAATCTGTTTTGCTCTCATCCACCGTTTCAGATGGATGGCAACTGGGGCGGCGCGGCAGGTATAGGCGAGATGCTGCTACAGAGCCAGGACGGGTTTATCAATCCGCTCCCCGCGCTCCCCGACGAATGGCAATCAGGCTCCATACGCGGCTTCAAGGCAAGAGGAGGAGCAGAAATAGATATGAGCTGGAGCAACGGCAAAGTGTCGCGCATCGGAATCACAGGCGGATATGCCCCCGAAGTAAAGATAAAGACACCCGCCGGAGCGAGCAGAATCACAGTCAACGACGCGCCCTATCCCATAGGGGAATATATCGTATTATCCCTTAAAAAGGGAGAAAAAGCTGAAATTTTGCTCGATTAATCATTTTTGCGTATCTTTGTGACTCTAAAATTATTAATTAGGAATTATGGCACAACAGGAAGACCAATTCAAAAAAATAGTATCTCATGCCAAGGAATATGGCTTCGTATTCCCTTCAAGCGAAATATATGACGGACTCTCAGCTGTTTATGACTACGGACAGAACGGCGTCGAGATGAAAAACAATATCAAGCGTTACTGGTGGGACGCGATGACACTGCTTCACGACAATATCGTGGGCATCGATTCCGCCATTTTCATGCACCCCACTATCTGGAAGGCATCGGGACACGTTGACGCGTTCAATGACCCCTTGATTGACAATAAGGACTCAAAGAAGCGCTATCGTGCCGATGTGCTGATTGAAGATGCAATCGCTAAATTTGATGAAAAAATCGAGAAAGAGGTAGAAAAAGCGCGCAAGCGTTTCGGCGACTCCTTTGACGAGGCATTGTTCCGCGAGACCAATCCGCGCATACAGGAGCAGAAAGCAAAGCGCGACGCCCTCCACGAGCGTTTTGCCCAGGCGATGAACGACAACAATCTCGAAGAACTTCGCCAGATTATCATCGACCAGGAAATCGTAGACCCGATTTCAGGCACAAAGAACTGGACTGAAGTGCGCCAGTTCAACCTCATGTTCCGCACCGAGATGGGTTCGACCGCCGATGGCGCCATGACCGTATATCTCCGTCCTGAGACCGCTCAGGGCATCTTTGTCAACTACCTCAACGTACAGAAGACAGGACGTATGCGCATACCCTTTGGTATCGCACAGATCGGTAAGGCTTTCCGCAACGAGATTGTGGCACGTCAGTTCATCTTCCGCATGCGCGAGTTTGAGCAGATGGAGATGCAGTTCTTCGTGCGCCCCGGTCAGGAACTCGAATGGTTCAAGAACTGGAAGGAAACCCGCCTGAAATGGCACAAGGCACTCGGTCTCGGTGACCAGAAATATCGCTACCACGACCACGAAAAGCTTGCCCACTACGCCAACGCAGCCACCGACATCGAGTTTGAGATGCCGTTTGGGTTCAAGGAAGTCGAGGGTATCCACTCACGTACCAACTTTGACCTTTCGCAGCATGAGAAATTCTCAGGCAAGAAGATTCAATATTTCGACCCCGAGCTTAACGAAAGCTATACCCCCTATGTCATCGAGACTTCGATTGGCGTTGACCGTATGTTCCTTTCAGTGCTTTGCTCAAGCTACGAAGAGCAGCAGCTTGAAGGAGGCGACACCCGCGTAGTGCTCCACCTTCCGCCGGCACTTGCCCCCGTGAAGTGTGCTGTAATGCCGCTCGTACGCAAAGACGGACTCCCCGAAAAGGCTCGCGAGATAGTAAACGACCTCAAGTTTGACTTCCCCACCCACTACGAGGAAAAAGACTCTATCGGCAAGCGCTACCGCCGTCAGGATGCCATCGGTACTCCTTTCTGCGTGACCGTTGACCACCAGACCCTCGAAGACAACACCGTAACCTTGCGCGAACGCGACTCAATGGAGCAGAAGCGTGTCAACATAAGCGACCTTCACAAGCTTATCCATGACACCGTAAGCATCAACTCTCTACTCCGCAAGCTCGGTTAATCACTTCTCACTAAAATTTTCGACAAATTATGAAACTCAACAGACTCTTCTCTATGATGATAGGCGTAGCCTGCATGGCAAGCCTATCGTCATGTAACTATAACTCGCTTGTAGACAAGCAGCAGACTGTCGACCAGAACTGGGCGGAAGTTGAAAACCAGTATCAGCGCCGTGCCGACCTCATACCTAACCTTGTAGCTACCGTAAAAGGATACGCCGCTCATGAGGAAAACACCTTTACCAAGGTGACCGAGGCACGTAGCAAAGCTACTTCAATCAACATCTCTGCCGATAACCTCAATGAGGAAACCCTCGCACAGTTTCAGGAAGCACAGAATCAGCTGACCGGCGCGCTCAAATCGCTGCTCGCCGTCAGCGAAGCTTACCCCGACCTGAAAGCCAACGAGAATTTCCGCGACCTTCAGGTGCAGCTTGAGGGCACCGAAAACCGCATAAGCGTGGCACGTGGTCGATACACCGAGGCGGTGAAAGACTACAACACCTCAATCAAGAAGTTCCCGACCACTATCTATGCCGGATGGTTCGGTTTTACCCCGAAGCCCCAGTTCAAGGCTGCTGCGGGAGCCGAGACAGCCCCGAAGGTCGAGTTCTAACCATCAATTTTATTAAATGAGAAAATTACCCTTAATCCTTATATTGGGAATCGTTATTGCTGTCGCTGTCTCTGCGTGTAAAAACGACAATAACTGGGAAGACTACGCCGAATGGCGCGATGCCAATAACTCATGGCTTGAAGAGAAAAAAAATCTCACCAATCCTGACGGAACTCCTTATTATACGGAAATACGTCCGGGCTATGACAAAGGACAGTATGTGCTCGCTCATTGGTTCAATGACCGAAGCGCCACTGCCGGCAACCTTAGCCCGTATTGGACTTCTACAGTCGATGTAAAATACATCGGACGCTTCTACAACGATATCGCATTTGACTCAAGCTATCTGCTTACAGAGTCTTACGGCGACTCAATTTTCCGCACCAACCTGTCGGGCGTAATCAGCGGCTGGGGAATCGTGCTTCAGGAAATGCATGTCGGCGACTCTGTGGAAGTACTCATCCCCTATGTGTCGGGCTATGGCGCAACAGGTTACGGAAGTGTGCCTCCCTACAGCAATCTTCAGTTCAACATCAAATTGACTGATATCCCTTATTGGGAAACCAAACAATAAATTAACACCCTTATCACAAATCTTTATGTGTGGAATAGTAGGATATATTGGAAACCAACAGGCTTATCCGATACTGATAAAGGGTCTTCACCGCCTGGAATATCGAGGATATGACAGTGCAGGAGTAGCTCTGATTTCTGATGAAAACAAGCTCAACATCTATAAATCACGCGGAAAGGTCAACGACCTTGAAACATTCTGCGAGTCAAAGGATGTGAGCGGCAGGATAGGCATAGCGCACACACGTTGGGCTACCCACGGTGAACCTAACGACGTGAATGCACACCCCCATTACAGCAGCAACGGAAAAATAGCCATCGTACACAACGGAACCATCGAAAACTACAATGTGTTGAAAATGGCGCTTGAAAAACATGGCTGCACTTTCCGTAGCGAGACCGACACCGAAGTAGTGGTGAAACTCATCGAATACATCCAGGGAAGCAACGGCTGCTCTCTTCTGGAAGCTCTCCGCGAGGCACTCAATCAGGTCGTGGGCGCTTACGCCATCGCGGTCATTGACCTTGACAATCCTGACACCATCCTTGCGGCACGCAAAAGCTCGCCGCTGGTAATCGGCATCGGAGAAGATGAGACATTCATCGCCTCCGACGCAACTCCTATAATCGAATACACCAATCAGGTAGTGTACCTGCGTGACGATGAAATAGCAATCATCACCCGTGGCGAGAAACTGCGCGTCATAACCAACGACAACAAGTCGTCAAAAATCGACGTGCAGACATTGAACATGTCAGTGTCTCAGCTTGAAAAAGGCGGCTACGCCCACTTCATGCTCAAAGAGATTTTCGAGCAGCCTAACTCTATACACGACTGCATCCGCGGAAGGATTGTCAACAACGGCACAGAGATAAAGCTCGCCGGTATCATCGACCACTCCGACCGTTTTGTGACTGCTTCGCGTATCATAATCGTGGCGTGTGGCACATCATGGCATGCCGGACTTATCGGCGCGCGCCTGTTTGAATCGATTGCCCGTATCCCTACCCAGGTGGAATATGCCAGCGAGTTCCGCTACAGTAACCCTGTCATCACTCCGCAGGATATCGTCATAGCTATCTCCCAGTCGGGTGAGACTGCCGACACGCTCGCTGCAATAAAGCTTGCACGCGAGAAAGGAGCGTTTGTCTACGGTGTATGTAACGCTGTCAGCTCTTCAATCGCCCGCGAGACCGACACCGGCACTTACATCCACGTGGGACCTGAAATCGGCGTTGCCTCGACAAAGGCGTTTACCGGTCAGGTCACTGTGCTAACGATGCTTGCCCTCGCGGTAGGACAGATTCGCCGCACCATCTCTCAGCAAGAACTCACCGAAGTGGCACGCTCGCTCCAGAAACTTCCCGAGCTTATCAAGGAAACCCTGACCCTTAACGAAGAGATTGAGCGTCTGTCGCGCATATTTACCTATGCCCACAACTTCCTATACCTTGGAAGAGGCTACAACTATCCGTCGGCTCTTGAAGGCGCACTCAAGCTTAAAGAGATTAGCTACATCCACGCTGAAGGATATCCGGCTGCCGAGATGAAGCATGGACCCATAGCGCTTATCGACCGCGAAATGCCCACTGTGGTAATTGCTCCTACCGATGAGCTACATGAGAAAATCATCTCTAACATCCAGCAGGTAAAAGCCCGCGGAGGTTCGGTTATCGCCATCGTGACACGCGGCGATACTACAATCCCCGAGATTGCCGACTTCACGCTTGAGATACCCCCGGTTCCGGAATGTCTCTCGCCGATTATCGTCTCAATCCCGCTTCAGTTGCTCGCTTACCACATTGCAGTAATGAAAGGCTGCAACGTTGACATGCCCCGCAACCTTGCAAAATCGGTCACCGTCGAATAATCACGATATCCAAGATAATCAAGGAGGATGTAGCCATGGCTACATCCTCCTTTTTTATTTTCACAAATGCCTTAAAGCATGATCCGGAATCTGCGAGGCTTGTCGCAGCAATCCTATCACGCCGAGTATCACAACAAATACCTAAAGCACACATGAAAGAACCGGTCGGTTGATGAATGTCGTTATTTTCATTGCAGGCTGAAGTTGTTTTACCTGCAAATTTAGACCTAAACAGCTATGCGTAAGCAGTTGGCATCGCCATCACGAAAAGACAGCTACTGAACGCGAACTAAGTGATACGGCCTACCGGTGTTTTCTGTCTATTCTTACTGATTTAGGAGTACGGTTATATTTCTTGCGGAAGAGACGGTTGAAATAGGTGACGTTAGTAAAACCGACGTCGTAGGCTATGTCAGCTATATTCTTGTCGCTGTGGCAAAGTATCTCCAAAGCCTTACGCAAACGGATATCGTTAACGAACTCCGTCAGACTCATGCCGGTGTGACGACGCATGAACGTGCAAAACGCCGACTTATTCATCCCAACGTGGGCCGCCATTTCTCCGAGACTGATTTCGCGAGCATGATTACAGCTACAGAATATTCTTACTTTTTCAAGTCGCTGTTCCATCCGGCTCAAAGTATTGTTCCGTCCTACAGAAATGAAGTTTTCTGCATATGCCACTGTCTGGAGCAATTCAATCATCCCCGGGACCCTGCCAGCAGCTGACGCTCCTCGCATTGACATCAGAAGTTTATATGCTTTTTGATACGCTTTTCCTTTGATATTTAGAGCTTCTGTAAGGGATTTGAGTTTGTCGACAACGCCTTCAAACTCCGGAATGATGATAGAAAGACTGTCAAGTGTCGCCGTCTCGAAAAAAATGGAGATGTTGGCAATGTTACCATCTGCATTAATGTGAGAGGAATCGAATTGCCATACATGTGGAATGTCGGGTGGTATAAGAATTATCTCTCCATCTGTTATTGGCTCAGTCACATCACCGATAGTACGTTGACCGGCACCACAAATCACGAGCGACAGCTCCCACCGATGATGGCTGTGACAACCTATCTGACAGTCGGGAGTCACGCAAACATCATCAAATGTGAATGCCAGTTTATTCATGATGCAAATATAGTTAAATTATTTTGAATTATTGATAAATTCTCTTCAATGAGTTTTGTCTAATTTTGCAGCAGTAAACCAGAATCATATTTATGGCAACAAAAGCAATATCCTTATCTTCAAAACCGAGATTTGAAATACTCGATGACCTGCGTGGTGTAGCTGCAATGATAGTGGTGGCCTTTCATCTGTTCGAGACATATTCAAGCGGACCGAGCGACCAGATTCTTAATCACGGTTATCTTGCCGTAGACTTCTTTTTTGTCTTGTCGGGCTTCGTTATCGGCTATGCCTACGACGACCGCTGGGGGCGTATGACGACATGGGACTTTTTCAAACGCCGACTCATCCGCCTGCAGCCCATGGTCATCCTCGGTTCGCTTATCGGAGCTTTCTGGTTTTATTTCAGTGCTGCACCCGGATTCGAGTTAGTTATGCAGACCCCGTGGTGGAAACTGCTACTAATCATGTTTCTCGGCTGTATAATGTTTCCAACACCACCGTCAATGGATATCCGTGGCTGGAGCGAGATTAACCCTCTTAATGGCGCCCAGTGGAATCAGCCGCCTGCTTTACCCATTCTTCGGCGGACTACTGCTATACCGTATGAGCAAATGGCGCATTAATATCAAACGCGGGGCGATGACATGGTGCTCGCTTGCCGTGGCCGCGACATTGGTTGTTCCTCACCTCGGAGGCACTGCTAACGAATGGGTCAACGGGCTATATTGCACCGTAGTCATATTGCTTATATATCCCGCAATCGTGGCCGCAGGAGCCGGTAGTGAACTTAAAGGATACCGCACAACAGCCATCTGCAAATTCCTCGGCATGATATCATATCCACTTTATATTACCCATTACCCTATGATATATGTGCAGATGAACTGGGCGGCACAACATCCCGATGCTCCCCTTGGCACTCATATATGGGTAGCCGTTAGCATTTTCATCGCTTCGATTGCAGTGGCATACGCAAGCGTTAAGGTTTATGACATTCCTGTGCGCGAGTGGCTCTCCGATAGATTTATCCGTTCAAAGAAAAAAGCATGAAACTCGACCACATCGCACTCTGGGCAGAAGATATGGAACACCTTAAAGATTTCTATGTCCGGTATTTCAATGCCACCCCCGGAGACATATATAACAACCCGGTCAAGAGATTTTCATCATATTTCCTAACATTCCCTGACGGTGATACAAGACTGGAAATAATGAATATGCCTGATATTATAAATGGCAGTGGAATGGACAGAACAAAAGGATATTGCCATATTGCCATTTCTGTCGGAACTCGTGAGGCTGTCGATACTCTGACGGAAACACTCCGATTAGCCGGGATAAAAATAATCGGCAATCCGCGAATCACCGGCGATAGCTATTATGAAAGCGTCATAGTCGACCCGGAAGGCAATCTCATAGAGATTACAGCGTAACTCAAGTTACAATCGCAACTTAAAAACAAACGACAGATAAATCATCCTTCTGTCAGCCATTCCTTGAACTCTGCGACCTTGTTTTTACTGATATATATGGATTCGGGAGTTTCGGTTGTGAGGTTGACTTTCAGTCGGCTGTCAAACCACACTGTAAGGTCGCAGATTGCATCACGCGCCACGATGAACTGTTTGTTCGCGCGGATAAACTTCGAGGGGTCAAGCGTTGACATGATCTGTTCCAGCGATTTGCCGGTGGCGTGTTTTATTCCGGATTTCAATATGATTTCCGTGTGTTTGTTTGTCGAATAGATGCAGCATATATCACTGACAGCTACCGGATGTATTCGGTCTCTGTCCTGCACGAGCAGTCTGCCAACATTCTTTAGCGACAAAGAATGTTCAATTGAACCTAAGCCACCGCTGGCTCTATTTTAGATTTGTGTATTTCGCAATGGGAAAATCAAACAATATAAAACGAGCTGACTCTTTTCGGAGTCAGCTTCAAAGCCCAAGCGACGGTGCAATACCCTCGCTTCCTTAGGCTTTTGCAAAATTACAAACAAATTATAACAAGCAAAAGTTTATGAAGTTTTTTTTATGTCTTTTTAGTGTCTTTTTTAACCTCCCCGTAACCGCGCGTCCTGAACACCTCGATACTTTCAAGAAGGTCCTCATGGTCGTAGTTGGTATGGCTTGCGTACAGCTCCAGCGCGTCAAACCACAGACCGTCGAGCCCCTCAAGCACCTCCGCCCACCGGAAAAATCCGCTGACCCGTTGTAATGGCAGCGTTAGTTAACAGTTCGTTACAACGGGTGCGGAGTGCATCTAACACGGGGTTGTTTACCCTCGCAGTATCTGTACCACTTTGAAAGCATTGTGCTTTCTTATCCCAATAACGAAAATCGGGATTGATGACACCATCAATGATATAAGATTTACGACCTTGTGATGTACCCTTGTAAGCTACGACCACACATAAAACTCCCTTTGGTCTACTGGGTGCGGAGGGAGTAAAAACAAAATACAAGCTTTCCATTGATTTTTTTTTACAACAAAGAATTAGGGAGATGCGGGATAAGTGCGTAAGCCGAACAAATTTTGCGAACAAATTTTGTTCTTTTGTTCGTTCTTATCCATGCCCTAAGACGTTGCAGTAAAAAAATTTGGCTGCCAATAAACAATTAACACCCTATAAGCCAACTGATTAAAAAAGTCCTAACCTTTAATTTGTTGAGGTTAGGACTCCTTATGGTGCGCACGAAGGGACTCGAACCCCCACGTCGTTAGACACTAGATCCTAAGTCTAGCGCGGCTACCAATTACGCCACGTGCGCAGGATTTGTGAGTGCAAAGGTAGTAACTTATATTGAATTATCCAACTTTTCAACCCACAAAATTACGACATAAATTTAACTGCCTGATTTTATGGCGCAAAAAAACGGAGGATGCACCGACAGGCACATCCTCCGCAACAATAAGAGCTTGTTTAATAATAAATGTTGCTGTCAGGGTCGTATAGCTTGAGACGATTTTCAACATGTGACGAAGGAGTGTACTTTATGTACACGACTGAGGAACAGGCTGAAAAGCGACCAAGATATACGAGACTAAAGGTAACTTTATAATCACTCAACCTCTTGATGACCTTTGAAACAAATGTAAAAATATGTCAACGATATGAAACAAATTACCTCCCGTCGGTCATTCGCCGGCATCTTTCCGCCTGCTCTTCGGTCGTTATGGAATCCCATAACTCCCTCATCACAAACAAAAATCTGCTCGACGAATGACCGCCCTGACAGTAACATTTATTATTAAAAAAGCTCTAAAATATCAAATTTCAACTGTGATACGCTTCAAGTCGACATCGGCGCTTGACGAGCCGACCATAATCTCATAGGTACCGGGCACCACACGCATTGTCTGCGTCGCCTCATCCCAGTTTTCAAATCGCTCGATAGGCATATCAAGCGAAACTGTGCGCTTCTCTCCGGGCTTAAGCGTCACCTTCTCATAACCGCGCAATGTCTTGAGGGGACCATTGGTGTCGTCAACCCTACGAATGTAAAGCTGCACGGTCTCTGCTCCTTCACGGTCACCGGTATTGCTAAGGTCAACGGTCACCTTGCCATCGGCATATACAGGTGTGCCATAGCTGAAATCGGTATAGCTGAGTCCGTAGCCAAACGGATAAAGCGGCTCATTTACAAGATAGCGATAGGTGCGACCCGTCATGCGGTATTCATCAAACGGAGGAAGGTCGGCATCTGACGCATAGAAAGTCACCGGGAGCTTGCCGGAAGGATTGTAATCACCGAAAAGTATGTCGGCAATAGCATGTCCGCCCTGCTCACCAGGATACCAGGCTTCTATGATAGCGTCACAAATCACACTCTCCGGAGTCAGTGCCACGGCGCTACCGCTGCAATTAACCAACACTATTTTCTTTCCTGCCTTGTGAAGAGCGGCAAGAATATCGCGCTGCACCTGCGGAAGCTCTATAGATGTACGGTCACCGTTATCAAATCCGGGGTCAGTCACCTTTGCCTCCTCACGTTCAAGCGCGGGAGAAATGCCACCGAAGTAAATCACTATGTCGCAATCATCAGCGCTCTTGACTATTTCGTCAATGGTTACCTCACGGTTGCGCACAATGTCAAAGTTAAGCGTAGCGTCGTCGGCAAGCTGCATATAGTTTAGCTCAACTTCATAACGTTTACCCTTTTCTACGGCAAGCGGCATCTGACGGAATCCGAGGGGATCGGTCTTCCAGCGGTTATGAATCGTGTCACCGTTTATGATTATCCTCATGCCGTCGTCGTTGTTAAACACTATGTCAAGAGTCTCGTCACGGTCGGCTACAAACGCGCCCTTCATACGAGTGGTAAAGTCAGTAAGCTCCACGCCGGGCGCAAATGCGGTGTTGCCACCGTTGTCAAGCTGTATATTGCTCGTATAGTTTACGGTTGCGACAGGATCGCCCGCCATGTCGGTATTGTTCCAGTAGTGCGCTTTCATGCCCGGCTTGCCCTCGGCATCGGCAATATTGCCGAAAATGCTTTCGCGCTCTGTCATCGCAGTGATGGTCGAACCCTTGCGGTAAGGCAGGTCGCCCACCTTGGCGCTCAGACCTTCGAGCATGGTCACCGTGTGAGCCGGCTGTCCGTAATAGATGCCCCATTGCATTGTCGAGTCAGCCGCGTTGGGACCCATCACCATAATGCGTGACGCATCTTTTTTATCAAGCGGCAGAATACCGTTGTTTTTAAGCAACACGGTCTGCTCCCGCGCCATCTCAAGAGCCAGGGCGCGGTGAGCGGGGCTTGATACAACTGATAGAGGAATCCCGGCCCAGCTCACAAGCGAGTCAGCATCAAAATCGCCCAGAGCGAAACGCTCTTTGAGCAGACGTATAACACTCTTGTCAATTTCAGCCTCAGAGATGTCACCACGCTTCACGGCATCGGGCAACGTCTTGTAAATCGCGCCACACTCCACGTCGGTACCGCTTCTTACTCCGAGAGCTGAAGCACTTTCAGCATCGGCAGCGACACCGTGACGACCCGGAAGGTAGAAGTCGCGGATAGCCCCGCAATCACTCACAACCACCCCGTCAAACCCCCAGTCGTCGCGCAAGATTGACTGCAGAAGCCTGTCAGAGCCGCAGCATGCCTGACCCTCGAAGCGCTGATAGGCACACATCACCTGACGCACATTGCCATCTTGTACAAGCACCTTGAACGCAGGCAGATATGTCTCCCAGAGGTCGCGGGCAGGCAGATTTTCTATATCAAAACTGTGGCGCGTCTTCTCCGGTCCGCTGTGCACGGCAAAGTGTTTGGCGCAGGCGATAAGCTTGTAATATTTTTCAGAAGGGTCACCCTGCAGCGCCTGGACCACGCGTAGACCCATCCTGCCGTTCATGTAGGGGTCTTCGCCATAAGATTCCTGACCGCGACCCCAACGTGGGTCACGGAATATGTTGACAGTAGGAGTCCAGAAAGAAAGTCCCTTGTATTTTCCTTGAGCGCCGTTACGGCGAGCCTCAGTGTTCTTGGCTCGCGCCTCATCGCTGACGGCAGTGAACACGTCGCCTATAAGATTGTCATTAAATGACGCAGCCATGCCTATGCATGACGGGAACACCGTCGACAATCCGTTTCTGCCAACACCGTGTAATGCCTCGCTCCACCAGTCAAATGCCGGTATACCAAGGCGGTCAATAGCTTTAGAGCCGTTCATCATAATCGCAGCCTTCTCTTCAAGAGTAAGGCGCGAGCATAAGTCGGCGGCACGTTGCTCTGCGCTAAGTTCCGGATTTTGATACGGCAATTCGGCGGCAACACTGCAGAGAGGCATAAGCCCGAGCAGCATCGTCTTAATCAGTAGTTTTGCTTTCATGAATAGTGAGATTTGTGATGATGGTATTATTAATTAATGTAGGTATTTTCAAGTTATGAAATACAAAGTTAACCATCTTCCCGCCACGGTGCAAATAATCAACCATTATATTAGAGCCGATTCGCCCATGATCTGCAATGCAAGCACATGCCAAAAGAACTGCTATTATTACTTGGTAAGTTAAAAAACGCTGCGACACATAAATTCCCATCAATAGCTACAAATACGGTGAACGCCTCTTAGGACTTGCCTCGTCAGATTTTTTCAATCTCTTGAAGTTCTATGATTTCAGCGATAGGAATGAGATAGTCACCGGGCATTCCTTTGTAAAAAAGGGAGCCTGACAACGGATATGTTTTCATGAGATTCCCTTTATCATCTCTAGATGACTGATAAGCTCCGATGGCAGAGGATTGTAAGAGGAAATCCTGAGTGGAAATGACTGGATTGCCGTCTGCGTTGTATATAATGTTATCATTGTATCGATTGCACGAAATGCCTATTCGCCCGCATTTCAGCAGAGATTCAATATCGGGGGCGATTTTGTCGTCAAACTTAAATAAAAGACGGCTGCTTCTTACCGCATTATTAATCAGATCCGTTAAAGTGAAGTTTTGAGGAGTACTCTTGTCAAGGTCATTGATACAGATTATGGACTCTTCGGCAATAGGAAATTCCGAGTTAGCCAGCAAAACCAAAGATTCAAAGTAATTACCGATTCTAACGAGGCAATATAGTTTATCGTACACGTTGAGTAGAATCAGAACATGGCGATCCTCTTTGCTGTAATCAATATAATCCTCAAAGAAATGATTATCAACATCGGGAAAAGAATCGCTCACAAGATAAAGACCTTTCATTTTTGAGATATCGGCATCAAGCAAAATCGTTGAGATGGTTTCGGCATCCTTACTCTCGAAATATCCGGGAATTCTCTCACATGCAAATTCGTAGGCAATCTTGAGCAAACCAATCTTATAATTCAGTATATCGATTTTGAAGGAACTTTTTACCTCTGGGTTTTCAATGACCAGATGCTTCACCTCCTCTTTAACCTGATATTTAGACAAGTCAATTCCAAGGCGCTTGATCATCTTTGCCTTAATCTTGTCAACTTCTTTGGCATCGGCGGCATCAACCGAGAAAGAAAAACTCATTCCATCATCGCTCACCTCCGGCTTGGTCGGAATGTGCTTAACTGCAATTAGCCCCGACGTGCCAGCAATCATCTTGACTCTGGTACCGTCGGCCAAAGTGCCGTTGCCAAGCAGCGGATTGGGTATTTTCCCTGAGTAACCCTTTAGTTTGAATTGATGGCGGAAAGCCTGTGCAAACCAATGGTCGATAAGATGATTATCGACATTGCCACCTAATTTAGAATTGCATTCCTTGCAAACGCAGAAAGAGTGAATTTTTCCGCCTAGAGCCTCCGGAATAATATGCTCGTCACTCATTTCCTTGCCTTTTGTCCGGCAAATAATACAAATATTTTTGGTCATAGTCATCATGAAACCGTTCAATACCGGGACTTCTGATAAATTCAATGGACAGATTCCACCGATAGTTAAAAATTAATGGGGATAGAAATTCCGCTATTTACATTTGAATGGGCAAATAGCGTGCCAATATTTCGATATACATTTTTATGTCAGTAGAAAATTCTCTTTAAAAAGTGGTTCATAGTCGCTTCGCCACGGATCTGTTCTCGCTAAAGGCTTATGTAATCGTAGGCAAACAAACTTGAAGCATTAGAGTTTCCTTGACAGAGGACTCCCGATTTATGCTGGTGCTTCATTCTGGTTAATGCGTCATAAAACTTATTATTGAAAGAATACCATTTAAGTAAGTCGTAAAAATTAATTTATACTAAGCCGCATGGGCAAAATTGATATTGATTTCAGCTCCAAGCGCAGCCAACGCACGGTTAGTTGCATAGAGCATGGAATCTGTGGAGCAATAATCCGCAGGTCTGAGCCATTTGCCCTTGAGGATCCTCCAGAGCGTCTCGGCTATATTCAGATGTGGACTGTACGGTGGGAGGAAAAAGAGAAACAATCCACGTTTCTCCCATATCGGACGGAGTTCACGCATTAGCTTGCATTGTCAAGGACAACAAAAGTGTTTTTACAGATACGGAGAGAAAGTCGGTCAAGAAAGTCAACAATCTTGTCAGCGGTCATATTCTCAGTTGTAGAGAATCCGTCATATCGATTGTTGCGGTCTATCATGCCGAAAATGTTGAGTCTCAGACCTCTTTCAGATGGAATATAGACATCCTCTCGCGGAATTGCCATCCGTATGGCACATATCCCTCGGTGCAGATGTGGCTGATTTGCAATGCATCGGTATCACATCCCATATCGACAGCGCCCGCGATGACGCATTACCGTCAATTACCCGACGTCATCTCATACTTTATTTTCCATGTCATCTTTTACTCTATTTCATGCCGCTTTATTTACAAGCGGGTGGCAAGGACAATAAGCAGCATCAACAGCTCGGCACTGCGGTTAATGCGTATTGCCACCGCCATGTCACGCGAGGTAAGTTCACGCGGATTGTCGCCGATATAGGGTTTGTAGACTGTCTCTCCAAAATAGTCATGCGGTCCGCCGAAACGACAATCAAGAATGCCGGCAAGCGCAGCCTCGGGATAACCAGAATTGGGGCTCGCATGGCTACGACCGTAGCGACGCACAAAAGAGAGCAGGGAAATACGGCAAGAAGCCACGACCATGAGAAATGCAGTAAGACGCGCCGGAACATAATTGGCAAAATCATCAATCCGCGCCGCCCACCGTCCGAAATCGCGGAATCGGTCGTTGCGGTATCCGGTCATTGAATCGAGTGTGTTGACCATCTTGTAGGCAAGCATTCCCGGCACACCCAAAATCATGTACCAGAAAAGAGGAGCAATCACTCCGTCACTAAGGTTTTCAGCGAGTGTTTCAAGTGCGGCCGTGCGTATCTCCTGCGCCGACAGTGATGCAGTATCCCGCCCCACTATTCGCCCTACCTGGCGGCGACCGTCGTCAAGCGAGCGGTCTACCGCCTCAAATACCATCTTCACTTCCCTGACGAGAGTCGTACCGGCAAGACAGAAAAATATGAGTATCGCCTCGACCATGCATTTTACCCAAGGATATGGCGTAAGAAAGTCCATAAGCAGAAGAGATAGCAGATAGACCGACATTATCAGCCCGACAGCAGTAAAAGCACCTTTTGCCACACGATGGGCACCGTGGTTAAGTCGATGTTCAAAATATGAGATTGCCTTTCCAAATCCTACTATCGGGTGAGGCAACCACGCGGGATCACCGGCTAATATATCGAGTGCCAAGCCTGTAAGGAGCGGGGCTACGGCAAATATTACATCCATTCTTTTATTGCGTTTACAAGTAAATCATCAGCTTCAGGCGACTGGACTGCAACCCGGAAATGTTGCGCTCCAAGACCGTGAAAATTGGAAGCGTCACGTATAAGCATTCCGTGATTGTCCACAAGCCACTCTTTAAGCTCACAGGCAGAGCGGCTGCCCGGCAGACGGCAGAGGATAAAATTACAATCGGTATCGGCAACCTCAATCCCGGCATCGCGCAACGCATCGCTGAGACGCAACGCCTCAATATGGAGCGCCCCGGCATCAATTGAAGCCGCTCGCCCACCCATTGACATAAGGAAATGGGCGGCAGAGATAGCAATATTGCTGACCGACCACGGCATGCGACACGCGCGCACAATGTCAAGCAGGCGGGCATTGCCTATGGCATAGCCTACGCGCAATCCGGGCACAGAATAGCGTTTAGTGAATGAACCTAACAAAATTACATTACCGCTATTCACTGCTTCGCGCGCATCCAACACACGACACAATGTATAATCGGCATATGCCTGGTCAATTACACACAATCTGCCGGGATTTTGAGCCACCAAAGAGCGCAACTCCGAAATCGGTGTCACTTTGCCGGTGGGATTGTTTGGGTTGCATAGCCAAATGACATCGGCATCGGCAGGGAGCGCGGATAAACAGTTGACATGTCTTACCGTGTGATGGTAGAGCCGGCACGCGTCTTCATATTCGCTGAATGTGGGCGACACGATTGCCGACACAGAGCCTGTCATGGCATGTGCGACAAGATATATCGCCTCCGTAGCCCCATTGGTAACCATTACATTCTCAGGCGCGACATCCTCCATTTCCGCAATTTTTGCTTCAAGGCTCGCGGGATATGGCTCGGGGTATGAGCCAGGCAGCTCCGGCAAGTTTGCAAGATATTGCATAACCTCCCCAAGACATGCAGAGGCACATATATTGGAGCTGAAATTATATTTCACCTTTCCCCCGTAACGATATATGTCATCACCATGCCCTTCAATCATCTCCCCGCATGATTTTATATATTGCGTCCATGTCAAGATATCGGCGAAGTGCATCGGCAAGCGCGTTATACTGGCTGTCGCGCCACGCATCATAGTCATCGGGGTGATTGCCCGCAAGCTCGACTCCACACTCTCCGAGGATATGTCGCACTACGCAATCATTATCGAGTATGCCGTGGATATAGCTTCCCATACATCTGTCATCGACCATGCAACCGTCGGGCAGCTCTGCCGAGATGACATTTACAGGAGTTCCCGACCCGGTGATTGTAGTGTCACCCATATGTATCTCATAACCCTTGCAATGCTCTGACCCGCCAAGAAAGGCAAACTCCACCTGACGGGTAACCTTGTCAGTAGTAAGCACAGTTGCAACAGGAAGCAGACCGAGACCGGGCACTGTACGCGGGTCGCCCTCGACTCCATAAGGGTCGCTTATCGACTCGCCCATTATCTGGTAACCGCCACATATGCCTAATATCATCTTCCCTTTTTCTCTCGACTCCATTATAGCCTGAGCCATCCCCGACTCATGCAGGTAAAGAAGGTCGTCAATTGTTGACTTCGTTCCGGGAATAATCACGGCGTCAGCCTCGGTAATCTGACCGGGCGTAGTGGCGTAATATAGATTCACGCGGCTGTCGCGTTCAAGGCGGTTAAAATCGGTAAAATTAGATATGTGGCGAAGCAATACTACAGCTATATTAATCTTGCCGCCACAGCAACGCGACGACTTTCCGGAAAGCGCCACCGAATCTTCCTCGTCAATATGAATATCCTTTAAATAAGGCACAACACCTACCACAGGTACCCCGCATATTTTTTCCAATATTTTTCTGCCATCATCGAATAGCGACATGTCACCACGAAATTTATTCACGATGATGCCCTTTATCAGCTTGCGGTCGCACTCCTCCTGCAACATTACCGAACCATAGGCACTCGCAAACACTCCACCGCGGTCAATATCAGCGACGAGCAGCACACGCGCTCCTGCATAACGCGCCATAGACATGTTTACAAGGTCGAGGTCGCGAAGATTAAGCTCTGAAATACTACCGGCGCCCTCCATAACAATAGGGTCATAACGTGATGACAACCTGTCAAAAGCACGGTGGACCTCCTCGACAAGCATCTGACGCCCCTCGCGCCTGAAATAATCACGCGACGAGCAATTACCCACCGGCTTTCCGTTAAGCACAACTTGTGAAGTACAATCTCCCGACGGTTTAAGCAGAAGCGGGTTCATGTCGGTCGAGCATGGCACACACGCAGCCTCAGCCTGCACAGCCTGAGCCCTGCCTATTTCAAAGCCATCGGGTGTTGCATAAGAGTTCAAAGCCATATTCTGAGCCTTAAACGGTGCAGGATTATAACCATCCTGCCTGAATATACGGCAAAGTCCGGCAGCGAGCATACTTTTCCCGACATCACTACCTGTGCCGGCTAACATTATCGGTAACACACTACTATACTTTAATAGTCTAAAATCCACCCGCGCCATTTCAAGGGGCTTGGGGTATGGGTAAAAAAAAGAGGCTGCAAGGGTTGCTTGCAGCCTCGA
>CAJTSK010000033.1 GCA_910578835.1 uncultured Muribaculum sp. | reverse complement strand
ATAGGTGCCAGCCCTAATTTTTTAGAATCTAAAAAAGTTTAGCGGACAGTAATAACTCTTAATATTAAACAAGCTCTTAAAGCCGGTTCGACACGAAATATTTAACTGTCGAACCGGCTCTTTTCATCTAACCGGGTTTTAATAGTAAATCTCTTTGACCGGTATTGCCTCGAAGTAAAGGTAATCAGAGAGTCCATATTCTTCTTTCCAGTTGGAAGGTCTGACTTTTGAGTACCTAAGTCCACATATATCAAACCCGTCAAGAATCTGTCCGTTACCGAGATCATATTTACGGTGGATTCCGGTAGAATATACAACCAACGGTATTGTGTCATTTTTGCTGAACTCCCATTCATAGTCACATCCGATTAATAAATGATTGGCGGTTACGATGCTTGTCGTCACACGTGGAGCGCCGGAGGAAAGACGAGACAACGAAAATACAGCATTTAGAGAGTCTTTCGGGAGAGATGTAAATATGATTTGTGTTGAATCAGGCTCTATGAGTTTGTATCCTATTTTTGTACGTTTGCTGTCGTTGTCGCTTTGCTCAACCATCCAGATTTCATAATATGATGCGTCAATTGAATCTGCATAAAGCGTAGCTTTAACCTGCGACGCGTCCAAAAGACTGAGAATACTTGCAATCTCCGTGTTTTCAGTATATTCTTTGAATTTCACGGTAACGGTATGATTCGGCTTTCCGTGACCAGCTGCCATGGAAAAAAGCGTCGCCGCAGCAAAAACAATAGTAAAAATTGATCTATTTATATTCATGCGATTATATGTCGTAATTCTGATTTTGAAATTCTCAGTCATCTGATGCTGCATCATAGGTGTCTATGATATTTTGTAATTCAGACTCTGAAGGTAAAAGCTTTGCCGCTTTCTCAGAAATGAATTCTTTAAGCTGATATTCGGCTATTCCGAGTGGTTGGTTCATTCCTCGAAACGACCATTCAACCACTGTGTCATCTTTCGATTTGCATATCAGCAATCCTATTGTCGGATTGTCATCAGGCTGTTTCATAAGTTCGTCAACTGCTGAAACATAAAAATTCAATTTTCCGGCAAAATCCGGGATAAACGGTACAACTTTCAACTCACATACGATGTATGATTTGAGCTTTGTATGATAGAAAATCATATCCGGGATGAATGTCTGACCCCCCGGCATTTTCAATTCCATCTGACGGCCAACATAAGCGAATCCCTGACCTAATTCAAGCAGAAATCGGGTGATGTTAGTAGCAAGTTCATCTTCCAATTGTCTCTCGGTCGTAATCTTTTTGTCGATAAATCTGAAATCATATGGACTTTTCAATATTGCTTTTGCGAGACCGCTATAAGGAGCCGGCAACTTTTCATCGAAGTTGGTAATGGCGTGTCCTTGTTTGGAGTATCGGTTATTGTCTATTTCTGCACAAAGTGCCGTCCGGCTCCAACTATTACGTATGGTTTCATCGATATAGAAAAAAGCCTCGCTAACAGATTTGCTACGAGTGAAAATTTCGATATGGTGTCCCCAAGGAATCAGACCAAAATCCGCTGGCATTTCTAATTCGTCAACAACTTGTTGACGAATTGTATCGTCTTGATTATAAAATTCATACCATCGTTTCGCATATTTAATGTTGGTAACGGAGAAACCTGTCTGACCAGGGAAAGCTGCCTTGAGGTCAAGGCTAAGACAATCAAAGAACGCACTTCCCCATTTAGCGGCTTCATGAAGTCTTGAAATATCTCGACCCATATACCAATAGTATTCCAGCATAAATGTGTTGACCTTAATGGCCGCCTTTATCTGTGATTTGCGGAATCGCTCTTTTAACGAACTTAACAAACCTGCATACTCTTTACCCGCAATAATGGTATCACGTTTCACAAATGCCGGTTTATTGTCTGTATTTGCCATAATTGTAAGGTTTATTGACCAACATTTTCTGAATTAAATAGCGTAAGTTTGGTGATAATTAATTGCTTGAAAAAATTGGAGCAATAGCGATAAATACGTTAAATTTATAGTGCTGAATTACAAACCAATATTCTTGTTGCTATACTCACTGAAGACAAAATTACTTAAATATTTGTAATGGTCTATGAATTTTGCAGAGTTTTTGATGATAAGCTCCCTCGTGGAGTCTTTAGGGCGTGGCCCTGTGTCGTGGCGGAGTTGCAACTCCCTACGCTGATAATGAGGCTCTGATATAGGAAATATTCGCTGAATAGTTATGGCTCTTTTCATAAATATGAAGTGTTATTAATATAGTTTAATTGACGAGAAGCAATGTTTTATTAACTTTGTGAAAGTAAATTTTGCTTTTTAATTGCATTTTGTATGGAAAAATTTAGCTTTTTAGTTATGTCGTTATTCTTGTCGACTGCGGGAATCACGGCATCTGCCGATGATGCAGTGACAGTGTTGAAAACGCCTGCCGAGTACAGGAAGTCGGTAGAGGCGGCTCATCATGCACGCAAGGGACATGTAGGGGTGACGCGTGTGTCTGATGCCACCGTGGCGCTACCGTGGGTTGAAAATTTTGACGACGAGTCTTCGTTTGACGCATTTACTATTATTGATGCCAATGATGATTTTTGTACATGGGAGTATTCTGATGGTGTTGCGCAGTATTGTTGTATTTTTGCAGATGGTCCTGCCGATGACTGGCTTATTACGCCGGGATTTGAGATGATTGGGGGTAAAAAATACCAGATTTCTTTCAGGGCAAATAGTTTTGATGAATCATCGCCCGAGGAGTTCAGCGCATGGCTCGGTACCGCTCCTGAGGCTGAAGCGATGACAATAGAGGTGGTTGAGACTACGGTTGTGGCTCAGGACAATGCCATTGACTTTGATGTCACGGTGGAGATTCCTGAAGACGGCGTGTATTACCTTGGCTTTCATTGCACTACAAGTTCGGAAGATGCTTTAAATTTTGACCTTGACGACATATGCGTGAAGGAAGGTGCCGTAGCCGCCGCTCCTGGTGCTGTTACCGGCTTTACCGTTGTTCCCGACCCGGAAGGTGAGTTAAGGGCTACAGTATCATTTACTACGCCCGTTGTTGCAACTGACGGTTCTGCATTGTCTTCGCTGGTAAAGGTCGACATTTACCGTGACGATACTAACCTGATAAAGACATTTGATAACCCTGAGCCGGGAACTTTGCTGACTTACGTTGATGAAACTCCGGTCAATGGCGACAATCGCTATACTGTAATCCCTTATAATGAAGCCGGAGAGGGTAAGGCGTCTTATTTCAGCCTTTTTGTAGGAGAGGATGTACCGAATGCGCCGCAGAATATCGTTCAGAAAGTGGATGGTACTGACATTGTTATTTCCTGGGAACCGGATCCCGTAGGGTGGAACAACCACTATGTGAATGTCGCAAAGATGAATTACGATATATGGGAAACTGCCGACGGAATTAATCTTGTCGAGGTTGCCAAGGGCGTGAGCGCTACATCTTATCGTGTGGAAGGTCGTGCCGAACAGGGCGAACAGATGCAAAACACATATGTGGTGCGTGGCAATACCGGCGCGGGCAATGGCACGCGCGGCTATTCCAATACTATTATTGTCGGTCAGTCAAAGGGGCTTCCGTATCAAGAGTCGTTTGCCGGAAAGAAACTTAGCTCAAAGTGGTTTAAGAAGTCAGATGACCGCAATGACGAGGCTGCCCTTGTTGATACCGACTTTGACGGCGATGGCGGTGCAATTGCCTTGGCAGGTCATAAGCCCGGTTGCACGATTGATTTCTTCTCAAGCAAGGTATGGATTAAGAATGAGGCTAAACTTCAGTTGAGTTTCTGGTATATTTCGCCTGCCGACGCTACTCTTAGCGTAGGTCTTTCCAAGGATTTTGAGGATGTAAAGGTAATCACGCTTGAGCCGACCGAAGAGTGGAAACAGATGCTTGTGGATTTGAGCGAATTTACCGACAATGAATATGCCCAGATTATATTCCGTTATCAAGCCGGAGTAGAGCCGTGTATTATTGATAATATATTGTTGACAGCCACACCTCTTGGCATCAACGTTATAGATTCAGCTGATGAAGCCGGGGTGGTACAATGCTACGGAGTTGACGGCAGACGCGTTAGTGACAACAGCCGCGGCATAGTGATTGAGCGTCGTAGTGACGGCACATATACAAAACGCGCTGTCCGCTAACGGATTGTCGCTTTGATACAACAAGTCGGGGATGCACCGGTTGAGCACGGTGCATCCCCGTATCGTTTTTTTCAGCGTGTAAACCCTACATATGATTTGGCTTTCATATCTGAGCAGCAGGAATATTGACAGGATAGGTGGGAAAATATTGAGAGCGCAGCGGAAATCATTTCCGCTGCGCTCTCTGCTTTGTGAAGCCCCGGTCGGGGATAGGGATTAATATTCTTTCCAGGGGGTGATGCCAAGCTTCTCTACAGGCTTGTTGATAAACGCCTTCACGTAGGCGCCTGCAAGACGTGCGTTGGTCAGCAAGGGTATGTTGTGGTCGATAGCCCAGCGGCGTATACGGTAGCCGTTGGTAAGCTCGCGCTTGGTATGGTTTTTCGGTATGTTAATTACCATATCCACTGCGTGGGTCGAAATCAGGTCAAGTACGTTTTCGCCTTCGCCCTCTTCGTCGGGCCAGCATACGGGGTATGCCTCCACGCCGTTGTTGTTGAGGAAGCGGGCAGTGCCCTCGGTGGCGTAAACCTTATAGCCGTTGTCGGCAAGCAGGCGGCAGGCGTCGAGCATGTCGACCTTTCCGCGTACATCGCCTGAGCTTACAAGCACCGCACCCTGAGGAACGTGGTGACCTACTGACAGCATGGCGTTTAGCAACGCTTCATCGAAGTCTTTTCCGAGACATCCTACTTCGCCGGTCGATGACATGTCGACACCAAGCACGGGGTCGGCTTTGTGAAGACGGGCAAATGAGAACTGGGATGCCTTGATACCGATGTAGTCTATGTCAAATGTAGAAGTATCGACCTTCTCTACCTTTTCACCAAGCATGATGCGTGTTGCGGTCTCGATGAAGTTTTTCTTAAGCACCTTGCTCACAAACGGGAATGAGCGTGATGCACGGAGGTTACACTCGATTACCTTCACGTCATTGTCCTTGGCAAGATACTGGATGTTAAACGGTCCGGAGATGTTGAGCTCCTTGGCTATCTTGGCACTTATGCGCTTGATGCGGCGTGCGGTAGCCATGTATATCTTCTGTGCGGGGAACACGAGGGTAGCGTCGCCTGAGTGTACGCCGGCATATTCGATATGCTCTGAGATGGCATACTCCATAATCTCGCCGTTGCGTGCCACTGCGTCAAACTCGATTTCCTTGGCGTTCTGGAGGAATTCCGATACAACGACGGGGAACTCTTTTGACACCTTCGCTGCCTGGGCAAGGAAGCGGTGCATCTGCTCGTAGTCGTAGCATACATTCATCGCGGCACCGGAGAGCACGTAGCTCGGGCGGATAAGTACCGGGAAACCTACCTCGTCGATAAAGCTGTCGATTTCAGCTTCGGTGGTAAGTTCTTTCCAACGGGGCTGGTCGATGCCGAGCTGGTCGAGCATGGCAGAGAACTTATGACGGTTTTCGGCTCGGTCGATTGACACCGGAGAGGTGCCGAGCACAGGCACGTGACGGCGGTAAAGCTTCATTGCAAGGTTGTTGGGTATCTGACCTCCCACGCTGACGATAACGCCGCGCGGCGACTCAAGGTCGATGATATCCATTACGCGCTCAAAGCTCAACTCGTCAAAATACAGACGGTCACACATGTCGTAGTCGGTCGACACTGTCTCGGGGTTATAGTTGATCATAATCGACTTGTAACCGAGCTTGCGGCAGGTGCTTGCGGCGTTGACCGAACACCAGTCAAACTCTACCGAGCTACCGATGCGGTAGGCTCCCGAGCCGAGCACGACAATATTGTTGCCGGCGTTCATGTCGTAAGGTATGGCGTTTTCATCGGCGCCATAGGTGACATACAGGTAGTTGGTCAAGTCGGGGTATTCCGATGCGACAGTATTGATACGGCGTACACAGGGTGTTACGCCAAGCTGCTTGCGGTGGGCGCGTACACGGAGGTTTTCGGCTTCCATGTTGCCGGCGGGATTCTCTACAAAGCGCGCTATCTGGAAGTCGGAGAATCCAAGGCGTTTTGCCTCTTTGAGCACGTCGGCGGGAAGATTCTCGATTTTATCGTATTGAGAGAGTACATCCTTGTACTTCACGATGTTTTCAAGACGCTGGATAAACCATTTGTCAATCTTGGTAAGCTCTTCGATACGCTCAACCGAATAGCCGCTTTCAAGAGCCTGTGCGATGGCAAATATGCGCAGGTCGGTCGGGTGGGAGAGTGCGTTGTCAAGGTCGTCAAATTTAAGGTCGTTGTTGCCTACGAAACCGTGCATGCCCTGACCTATCATGCGGAGTCCTTTCTGGATGATTTCTTCAAATGACTTACCGATTGACATGATTTCGCCTACCGACTTCATCGATGAGCCGATTTCGCGGTCGACACCGACAAACTTGGTGAGGTCCCAACGCGGGATCTTTACAATCATATACTCTACCGAGGGTGCCACATAAGCTGAGTTGGGGGTGCCCATCTCGCCTATCTGGTCGAGAGTGTAGCCGAGGGCGAGCTTGGCGGCAACGAAGGCGAGGGGATAACCCGACGCTTTTGACGCGAGTGCCGATGAACGGCTCAGGCGGGCGTTAATCTCGATGATGCGGTAGTCGTTGGTCTCGGCATTGAATGCGTACTGGATGTTACATTCGCCTACGATGCCGATGTGGCGCACGACGCGGGTGGCTATATCTTCAAGCATCTTGATCTGCTCGGGCGAGAGCGATACGATGGGAGCCACGACGATTGATTCTCCGGTGTGGATTCCCAGCGGGTCGAAGTTTTCCATCGGCACTACTGTGAAGCAGTGGTCGTTGGCATCACGGATTACCTCAAACTCAATCTCTTTCCAGCCTTTGAGCGACTCCTCGACAAGAATCTGCTTGGAGTAGGCGAGGGCGCTTTCGCAATGGCGACGGAACTCCTCGTCGTTGGTGCAGATACCTGAACCGAGACCGCCGAGCGCATAACCTGAACGCACCATTACAGGGAAGCCGATACGGTGGGCGACCTCTACGGCATCGTCGATTGACTCAACTGCCTGTGAAACGGGAGTCTTGACGTCGATTTCATTGAGCTTCTTCACGAAAAGGTCGCGGTCTTCGGTAATCATGATTGCCTCTACCGAGGTGCCGAGTACCTTCACTCCATACTTTTCAAGAGTGCCGTTAAGGTAAAGTTCTGTACCGCAGTTGAGCGCTGTCTGGCCTCCGAATGCGAGCAATATGCCGTCGGGGCGCTCCTTCTTTATCACTTCCTCCACGAAATAGGGGGTGATGGGGAGAAAATATACCTGATCGGCAACACCTTCCGATGTCTGGATGGTTGCGATGTTCGGGTTGATTAACACTGTCGAGATTCCCTCTTCGCGCAGGGCTTTGAGCGCCTGGGAACCCGAGTAGTCAAATTCGCCGGCTTGACCTATCTTAAGTGCGCCGGAACCGAGTAGCAAAACCTTTTTCATATAGTTTTCCGTGATGATTATATTTTAGCTACAAAATTACGTCATTTCCCTCGCTCTCACAAACATTCATGAAATATTCTCTCTGCCGGGGAGCGCGTTTTGCAAGAGAGCCGGAATAATAATGTGTATTTTGGTGGCAAAATGCTGCAAAAGTGAATTTGTTAAAAGAAAAGTGTAGGAAAATTTGGATAATTAATTTCTTTTATCTTAATTTGTGGCGTAGAAAATTGCTTTTTGCTTGCGTTTAATGCTTGGAGGTGGCAAAGTGTTAACGCATTATCCGGAATGATTAACATTTGTCGCTTACTTGTTGAAATTTTATAAAATATAATATAGTATGATTAAAGGTAGAAAATTGAGTTACGGCTGGCTCGCCACATTTATTATAATCGCCGCCGTAAGTGTTTTAGGTTTGTTTTCCGGAAAGGGCGACGGGTTGGCGCTGTTTGACATGCCCGGTGATCATCTTTATGCTAATGTGGCATGGATGATAACAGCGACTATTTTTGTATTGATGATGACCCCGGGTCTTTCCTTTTTCTATGGTGGAATGGTAAGGGTTAAAAACGTGATTTCCACTATGCTCCAGAGCTTTATCGTGATGGGGTTTGTGAGTGTGATATGGGTTGTGTTTGGATTTGGACTGGCATTTGGCGATGATATTGCCCACGTGATTGGTAACCCGTTGGATTTTTTCATGTTTGACAACGTGGGTGTGGGCAATGTCACCGGCTCATCCGGCTTGTCGCAGATCGGTGTGGCGACTACGACTATTCCACTGGCGCTTTTTGCGTTGTTTCAGATGAAGTTTGCCATCATCACCCCGTCGCTTATCACCGGCTCTTTTGCGGAGCGTGTCCACTTTTCGGGCTATCTGCTTTTCATGGTGCTGTGGGTGGTTGTCGTTTATTGTCCGCTGGCTCACTGTACATGGCATCCCGAGGGGTTGTTTGGTATAATGCATGTTCATGACTATGCCGGCGGTATAGTCGTGCATGCCGCTTCCGGTATCGCCGCTCTTGCCGGAGCGATTTTCCTTGGCCGGCGCACACCCTCGCAGGAGGCTGCAAAGCCTGCTAATGTGCCTTTCGTGTTGCTCGGCGCGGCGTTGCTTTGGCTTGGATGGTTTGGCTTTAACGGCGGTAGCTCGCTTGCTGCCGACGGCATTGCCGTATCGGCGTTTCTTAACACCAACACGGCAGCCGCGACGGCTATGGTCACATGGGTGACTTTCGATGCCTTGCGCGGTCATAAGCCATCAGCAATGGGGGCGGCTATCGGTGCGGTGGTCGGACTTGTGGCGATTACGCCCTGTGCCGGATGGGTTACCGTAGGGCAGAGTATTTTTATCGCTTTCGTGATTACCATATGCTGTAACATGGCTGTGGCATGGAAAGGTTACGGACAGATGCTCGACGACGCGCTTGATGTGTTTCCGACCCATGGTCTCGGAGGTATCATCGGCACGGTGCTTACCGGTATATTTGCCTATGATTTCTTTGCCCGTGACGGGGAGATGGCGATTTCGCGCACCGAGTTTTTCTGGAATCATATATTGGTGCTGCTGATGGTGTTTGCCTACACCTTTGTGGTAAGCTATTTCCTTTACTGGCTTACCAACAAAATCATACCCCTGAGAGTGTCGCGCCACAGCGAGGAGATAGGTCTTGACCTGTCGCAGCATGGCGAGGAATACGGCGTGGAGACCGGTACGGGTCTGGCTGAGGATACACCTTCGGTTGCCGACTGGTTTCGTGGCATGGAGCAGAGCTGATATAGCTCTCTCCCGACCCCGCTTGCGATGCGGGGTCTTCTTTTTCACAAATATTAATGCTGCATTTTGGCGGGAATTTGGTAACTTTGTAAGAGTTTGCGCTCAACTATTGCGACATTATGAAAGAGAAGATTTCCTGCATTTACCTTATTCCTGTGACTTTAGGCGATTGTGAGCCTGGGAAAGTCCTGCCTGCCTATAATCTTGAGGTCATAAGGTCGCTTGGTTACTTTGTCGTTGAAAACCTGCGGTCGGCACGGCGTTTCCTGAAGAAATGTGACCGGTCGATTGTGATTGACGACCTACATTTTGAAGAGCTTAACGAGCATACGCCTCCCGAGCGTGTGGCGCAGTTGCTGCATCCTGCCGAGGAGGGTCATGACATAGGCGTGATTTCCGAAGCGGGTTGTCCGGCTGTTGCCGACCCCGGTGCCGACCTTGTTGCGGTAGCGCAGCGCAAGGGGTACCGTGTAGTGCCGCTTGTGGGTCCTTCAAGCATACTGATGTCGCTTATGGGTTCGGGATTCAACGGGCAGAATTTTGCCTTTAACGGCTATCTCCCTGTAGACAAGGAAGCGCGTATGGCAAAGTTTCATGAGATGGAGCGCCGCATACGCCATGAAAACCAGACCCAGATATTTATCGAGACTCCTTACCGTAACAACCGCCTGATTGCCGAGATAGCGAAGTCGGTCAATCACTCGATGATGCTTTGTGTGGCTTCCGACATTACCGGTGAAAAGGAGAGTATCATGACGCGTCCCGTGTCGTGGTGGGCGAAGGCGCAGTATGACTACGACAAGATACCGGCAATATTCCTTTTATATAAATAGACCGAGATGACGCGACGAGGAAGAAATAACCTGTTTGACGATAGCCCCGGACTCTTTGACGAGGTGGAAGGGCGTGTCGCGCCATCAGCGCTGCCTACTCATCCCGATATAGAGGGTTATGTCAGGAAGGTGAGGCTGTCGGGCGGTATGTCGCGTCATGGCGGAGGTGTCGATGATATGCCTCTGGGTCCTATCGTGGTGAAGCCGGTGCCCAACAAGATTATGTTCATGTCGTTTGGTAGCGGCAGCAGCGGTAACTGCTCGTTTATAGGTGACTCAAAATCAGGAATACTGATTGATGCCGGAGTCGACCCCAAGACAGTGACCGAAGGGCTTGCCGCCTACAAGATACCGATGGAGAGCGTCAAAGGCATATGTATTACCCATGACCATAGCGACCACATGCGTTTTGCCTATGCGCTTTTGAAAAAGCATAAGCATATGTCGCTCTATTGTACGCCGCGCGCGCTTAACGGCATGCTTCGCCGTCATAATGTGTCGCGCCGACTGAAAGATTATCAGGTAAATATATACAAGGAGATTCCCTTTACGGTTGACAATTTCACGATTACTGCTTTTGAGGTGATGCACGACGGCACTGATAATGTGGGGTTTTATGTGGAGCACGACGACCGCGCGTTTGCGATAGCCACTGACCTGGGATGTATCTCAGAGCGTGTCGACTACTATATGCGCCGTGCCGATTATCTGATGATTGAGAGCAACTATGACCTTGACATGCTGCGTTTTGGCTCTTATCCTGAATATCTCAAGGCACGTATCCGCAATGTCAACGGTCACCTTGACAATAAGGTGACGGCACAGTATCTCGCTGACATTTACACCGAGCGTATGCGTTACGTGTTTCTTTGCCATCTGAGCCACGACAACAACACCCCCGAAACTGCATTGAATGAAACTCGCTCGTCGCTTGAAGGGAAGGGGCTTAAAGTGGGCACAGGCAGCAACGTGCCCGGCGATGCAGGGTGTCATCTTCAGCTTGTCGCGCTACCGCGATTTGACTGTTCGCCGCTTTATATCCTGCGACCCCATTCCGTATAAGATTTACCGCCTTGCGCGCCTTTTTCTGAAATAATTGTGATAATGTAATCAATTATTCAGATAAAAAGTCTATTTTTGCAAAAGTAGCAATTACTTTATATTATGCTTATTAAGACATTTGGCGCGGCATTGCAAGGTATCGATGCCATTACGGTGACAATAGAAGTGACTGTCGAGCTCGGCGCGTCATTTAATCTTGTCGGGCTTCCTGACGCGGCTGTGAAAGAGAGCTATCAGCGTGTGAGAAGTGCCGTGAAACAGTCGGGATATGAGTTTCCGCGTCATGCGGTGGTGGTCAATATGTCGCCCGCCGATGTCAAGAAAGAGGGTGCCGCCTACGACCTGCCTATAAGCCTTGCCATACTCGCCGCCTCGCGTCAGCTTGACGCCGGGCAGATTGGTAGCTATATGATTATGGGCGAGCTGTCGCTTGATGGTTCAGTACTTCCTATCAAGGGGGTGCTTCCGATGGCTATCGCCGCGCGCACTCTTGGATTTAAGGGAATGATAGTGCCGAAGGCAAATGCCACAGAGGCTGCCGTTGTCAATAATATCGATGTATATGGTGTCTCGTCGCTGAAAGAGGTGGTAGGATTTCTCAACGGGGAGGATGCGTTGCAGCCTGTAGTGGTCAACACCAGGGAGGAGTTTAGCAAGGCGATTGATAATTTTGACTTTGATTTTTCAGAGGTCAAAGGTCAGGAAAATGTTAAGCGGGCTTTTGAGGTGGCGTGTGCCGGAGGTCATAATATACTTCTTGTGGGCGCACCCGGCTCGGGTAAGTCCATGATGGCAAAACGGTTGCCGTCGATACTTCCGCCGCTTACGCTTCAGGAGGCTCTGGAGACTACAAAAATCCATTCTGTAGCCGGTAAGCTTAAGGGAAATGCGCGGCTTATGACGAGCCGTCCTTTCCGCGCTCCCCACCATACCATCTCGCCTGTCGCTCTTGTCGGGGGTGGCGGAAATCCTATGCCGGGGGAGATTTCGCTTGCCCACAACGGGGTGTTGTTTCTCGATGAATTTCCCGAATTTCCGCGCTCGGTGCTGGAGGTGATGCGACAGCCTATGGAAGACCGTCATATAAGCATTTCGCGTGCCCGTTACTCGATTGATTATCCTGCCGGATTTATGCTTGTCGCATCGATGAATCCATGTCCCTGCGGATATTATAATCATCCTACAAAGCAGTGTACATGTATGCCGGGGCAGGTAGGCAAATACCTTAACCGTATATCGGGCCCGCTTATGGACCGCATCGACTTGCAGGTAGAGATTATGCCGGTGGCGTTTGAGGAACTGTCGTCGATGAAGGCTGGAGAGGGAAGTGCTGCAATACGCGAGCGCGTGATAAGGGCGCGTGCCATCCAGACTGCACGTTTTGCCGGGGAGCGCACGGTTCACTGCAATGCGCAGATGAATTCGCGGTTGCTGACCGTCCATGCCGCTCTTGACAAGGAGTGCATGAAGCTGCTCGAATTTGCCATGAAGCGGTTTGACATGTCGGCGCGTGCCTATGACCGCATATTGAAAGTGGCGCGCACAATCGCCGACCTTGACGGCTCTGACGCAATCAAGCCCGCCCACGTGAGCGAGGCAATCTCTTATCGCAATCTTGACCGTTCAGGCTGGGGCGCCACGCCTTCAGGCATTTTGTAGTCGCCCCGGTTAATGCTGGCGGACGTAATCGTCGTAAGCTTTTATGGCGGCGTTGGCGAGTGTCGGGTCGCCTGCTGCTTCTGCGTAGTAGCCGGCAAGGCGGGCTATGGCATCGCGTGATGTTGACAGCCTGCCAAACATCGACAGCAGTTTGGTGCGCGATTTGACATCAAATGTCATGCGGTTAAGGTCGATGTGGTAGAAGTTGAACCCGAGAGCCGGCGTGCCGGTAAACAGGATGTTGCCCGGGGAGAAGTCGCGGTGAAGTATTCCTGCTTCATGCATTTTTGCCATCTCTGCGGCAAATGCCCGCAAGAGCGGTTCGTTGTCGGGATTGTTTTCCCATCCGCGGAGGTCGCCGCCTCTGATAAATTCAGTCATGAAATAGCTTCGCAACAGGCGGTTGCCGTTGAGTACCTCCCCGTAGGCAACCGGCGCGGGAGTGCGGAAGCCAAGCTTTTGCAGGCGTTTTGCGTTCAGGTAGGAAAGATGTGACTTGCTCTTCCCGATTACCGTCTGCATATATGAATCGATAAGATTGGGTACCTGAAACGATTTTATCACTATAGGCGTGTTGTTGATTGCCAGACGGTACACAGTGTTGCGGTCCATATAGATTGGTTCTGCTTCGGGCGGAACATCATTTTTCAGTATGGAGGCGATGCCGTCGTGTATATGTTCAAACCGTGAACTTATCTTAAGGTTGTATTTTAGCATGGCAGTAAATATTTATTATTAAACAAGCTCTTATATGCAAAAATAGGAAATCTTTAAGAAAAGCAGGTGGTTTTCAGTGTGTTTTTTTCAAGGCGCGCCGTGCGATATTATATGCGAGAAAGGCCGTGCGGTATTGCTCGCGGCTTATTGCCCTGCCTTCGGGTCCGTCGAGTATCGCCCCCTTGTTGATATAGCAGTCGAGAAATGCCCTTGCTCCTTTTATGTATGGGGTGATGGGGGAGATGGAATTGAGGTGGGTCGACAGCACTTTTCCTGTAATGGCGGCGTGGTGGGTCTGCACCTGTCGGTATTCCTCGGGAGTGGAACATCTGTAGTGTAATATGTCACCGTCGAGCATTTCGGAGCGGAGCGTGTCGGGGAAAATGACGCGTTCCGAAACGTCGCGCAGATTCCAGTTGGCATATCGCTTGTCGAAAAGTCTGATTTGTATGTCGGGATACCATCCGCAATGTTTTACCGGTTGTCCGCAGTAGAAGTTGAGACGGGGCATGCTGTAGACCCTGTGGTCAAAGCCCATTTCCTTCAGGTGGCTGATTGTATTCCGGAGAGCTGGAGAGAGCACTTCGTCGGCGTCGATTGATAGCACATAGCTATGGGTCGTAAGGGAAGTGGCAAACTGGCGTTGCGCTCCGTAGCCCGGAAATTCGCGTTTGACCACCTTGCAGCCATGTTCGCTGCATATTTCTGCGGTGCGGTCGGTTGAAAATGAATCGACAACTATGATTTCATCGGCGATACCGTCGAGCGAGGCAAGGCATGCTTTGATGCGGTGTTCCTCATTAAAAGTAATTATTGTCGCTGAGATGTGTCTCATCGTGGTAATGTCATATAGTGTTTTCTTTGCTCGGTTGAGAGACGCTCGATAGCATAGCGCAGCATTGTGCGCGGCATCGATGTGGCATGGCGGTCAAGAAATGCTGTCAGTCCGTCGGGACATCCCTGCTTGCCCGCTTCGCGTAGCAGCCAGCCTGTAGCCTTGTGGATGAGTTGGTGGGGATGGGTGAGGTTTTTCTCTGCCAGGCTGAAGGTGGGGGCGTAGATGCCGTGGCGTGTCAGGGTCAGGGTGGCGACGATTGCTGCTCGTTGCTCCCACAGGTTTTTCGAGTCCGACAGCCGGGTGAGTATGTTGAAATCGTCGGGATGGGTCAACAGCCATTCTCCTATAATATAAGGAGCCGACAGGTCGACGAGGTCCCAGTTGTTGGCGTAGGTAAGGTTGGCGAGATACAGCTCAAGGATTTCGCGGCGGCGGGTTTCGTTGCGCTTCGATTTCTTGAATGCCTCGACGAGGGCGAGCAGTGCCGACAGGCGGTATTCATGAATCGGCGAGTGGAGCATTGTGATGATTGTCCCGGCAGGAGCGTCGTGGTATTGTTTTGCGATTTTTCGGTTGTCGGGTACTACGACTCCTATGAATATGTCGCCTTCGCCATATTCACCTTTGCCCGTTTTGAAAAAGGATGAGAGCACGCTCACTTTTTCCTCTCTCGCGACTTCATTAAGATTTTGCTTCCATCGCTCGGTCATGACACGAATTTTTTTGTCAATGCAAAGATAAGTAAAATCATGGTAGTGGGGTAGGGGAGACGCTCGCTTTTTAACGCTCTCAGAATCGGAAATTGCGTGTAAATATACGTGAATGCTGAGAATATTTAATTCTCAGAAGGGTTAAATATGGGGTAATGCTTGGTTAATCAGTCTGTTAAGTCTGTTTTCGGGCGGTTTTGACGTTGCTCAGAAAAATTTCATTGGATGAGGTCGCTTGAAAAAATTGAATTAAATTTGTAAAAACTCTTGTTATGGCTCTTAACTACATCTGGATGGCTTTCTTTTTCGTTGCTTTTTTGGTGGCGCTTGGAAAGACGATAATTTATGGCGACCTGAATATATGGAGTGCAATCATGAGTGCTTCATTCAGCTCAGCCGCGACCGCTTTTGAAATTGCACTCGGATTGACAGGTATTCTTGCTCTTTGGCTCGGACTGATGAAAATCGGTGAGCGTGCCGGTGTCATACAATTTTTCGGTCGTCTGATAAGTCCGCTCTTCAGCCGCCTCTTTCCCGGCATCCCCAAGGGGCATCCTGCGATGGGGTCTATTTTTATGAATGTGTCGGCTAACATGCTCGGTCTTGACAATGCCGCCACACCCCTCGGTCTTAAGGCTATGCAGGAGATGCAATCGCTCAACGACAAGAAAGACACCGCTACCGATGCGATGCTTATGTTTTTGATACTCAATGCTTCGGGCTTGTGTTTTATACCTATAGGCATAATGATGTATCGCGCCCAGGCGGGAGCTGAAAATCCTACCGATGTGTTTCTGCCCATCCTGCTTGCCACCTTTATCGCCACCTTTGTGGGCATTGTGGCAATGTGTATTAAACAAGGCATAAGTCTGAAAGACAAGGTGTTGGCTGCCTGGCTCGGCGGTCTTGCACTTATTGTGGGCGGTATAGTGTGGTTTTTCTCCTCGCTGCCTAAGGAGGAAGTGGAGACTTACTCTTCGTTCATTGCCAATGTATTGCTATTCAGTGTGATAGTGATGTTTCTTGGTGCCGGTTTGAAGAAGCGTATCAATGTGTATGATTCTTTTATCGAGGGAGCCAAGGATGGATTCAAGACTGCTGTGATGATTATACCGTATCTCGTTGCGATACTTGTTGCCATAGGCATGTTTCGCGCTTCGGGTGCGATGGATGTGATTACACGTTGCATGGAGTCATGCTTTAACTTTATAGGTATTGACGCCGAATGGGTGGGTGCGTTGCCTACCGCGCTTATGAAGCCGCTAAGCGGCTCGGGCAGCCGCGGCATGATGGTCGACTTGATGAGTACTTATGGCGCCGATGCTTTTGTCTCTCGCGTGTCGGCTGCAATTCAGGGAAGCACCGATACCACATTCTATATTCTCGCCGTCTATTTCGGCAGTGTCGGTGTGGTCAAGACCCGTTATGCTGTGCCTTACGCGCTGCTTGCCGATGTCGTGGGCTCTGTTGCGGGCATAGTCGCCGCCTATATATTTTTTCATTGACGGTGAAAAATTAGTGGCTGAAAATAGCTATTTTTGTATATCGCAATTTTTAGAAGATTTACTTATATATGAGTAGTATTGATTGGGAAATTCAAAATACGGAGATGCCCGCAATCGACTGCGGATTGCTTGAACGCTGGATTGCCGGGGTGGCTGCCGACCATGACAGGATAGTGGGTTCGTTGGTCTACATTTTCTGTGACGATGAACGCATAATCGAGGTGAACCGCGAGTTTTTGCAGCATGATTATTTTACTGACATCATCACCTTTGATTACTCCCGCCGCAAGCTTATAAGCGGCGACATGTTTATCTCGCTCGACACTGTGGCAAGTAATGCTGAGATGCTTGGCGTAAGTTATGCCGATGAGCTGCACCGTGTGATTATACATGGCGTATTGCATCTTTGCGGCATAAATGACAAGGGACCGGGGGAGAGAGAGATTATGGAAAGCCACGAAAACAAGGCGCTTGAAATGCTCCGGTCGCTCATGAATAATGTAAAATAAGACAGGAAACATATATATATGAAGTTTGATTATGATGTTATTGTGATAGGTGCCGGTCACGCCGGATGTGAGGCTGCCGTTGCGGCGGCTCGCAGGGGCGCTTCGACATTGCTTATCACCATGGACATGAACAAGATTGCCCAGATGAGCTGTAATCCCGCCGTCGGTGGAATAGCAAAGGGGCAGATTGTACGCGAAATTGATGCGCTTGGCGGCATGATGGGTATTATTACCGACCGTACGGCTATTCAATTCAGGATGCTTAACCGTTCAAAGGGTCCGGCAATGTGGAGTCCTCGCGCCCAGAGCGACCGCATGAAGTTCAGTGGCGAGTGGCGGCGTATTCTTGAAAATACCCCGGGGCTTTGCATGTGGCAGGATTCGGTCGCTTCGCTTATTTTTGATGGAAATGAAGTGAAGGGTGTGGTGACGGTGCTCGGCGTGAAGTTTCATTCACGTGCGGTAGTGCTTACCGCAGGTACATTTCTTAACGGGCTGATGCATGTCGGAAGGGCACAGGTTGAAGGCGGACGAGTTTCCGAACCCGCTTCCCACGGCATTACCGAGCAGCTTGCCGACTTTGGTTTTGTGACGGCAAGAATGAAGACTGGTACTCCGGTGCGTATCGACGGCAGAAGTGTAAAATGGGAGCTTACCTCTCCTCAGGAGGGAGAAAATGACTTCCATAAATTCAGCTATCTACCCGAAGTGAAGCGTGAGTTGCGTCAACGTGAATGCTATACCGTATATACAAATCCTGCTACTCACGACATACTGCGGGAGGGCTTGCCCGATTCGCCGCTATACAACGGTCAGATAAAGAGTATCGGTCCGCGTTATTGCCCGAGTATCGAAACCAAAATAGTGACCTTTGCCGACAAGGATGAACACCAGCTTTTCCTTGAACCGGAGGGTGAGGACACACAGGAATTTTATCTTAACGGATTTTCTTCTTCATTGCCGCTCGACATTCAGGTAAGGGCATTGTCGACCGTGCCGGCTCTCTCTGAAGTGCAGATTTACCGTTCCGGCTATGCCATAGAATATGACTTTTTTGACCCTACGCAGCTAAATCATACGCTGGAGACAAAGATGGTCGACGGGCTGTTTTTTGCAGGGCAGGTCAACGGTACTACCGGATATGAGGAGGCGGCAGGGCAGGGTCTTGTAGCCGGTGCAAACGCTGCAGCGCGCGCTCTCGGTCTGGAACAGCTTGTGTTGTCACGTGACGAAGCGTACATCGGGGTACTTATCGATGACCTTGTGACAAAGGGTGTGGATGAGCCTTACCGTATGTTTACATCGCGTGCAGAATATCGCATATTGCTGCGTCAGGATGATGCCGACATGCGCCTCACTCCTCGTGGCCATGAACTGGGGCTTGTCGATGATGAGCGTTATTCACTTATGGTGTCGAAGAGAGAGCAACGCGACCGTCTTATAGACTTTGTTCGCAATTTCTCATTGAAGCCCGCGCTTATCAATGATGCGCTTGAAAAGCTCGGGACTTCTCCCTTGAAGCAGGGTGTGAAACTTGTAGACCTTATACTGCGTCCGCAGATAACGATACGCTCCCTTATGCCATACATCGATGCTTTGCGCCATGAGGTGGAACGCCTTGAGGATGCGCGCCGCGATGAGATAATTGAGGCTGCTGAAATCTTGATCAAGTATCAGGGATATATTGACAGGGAGAAACTGGTAGCCGATAAAATCCATCGCCTGGAGGAACTGAAGTTGCCGGCGACGATTGACTATGCCTCGATGAAGTCATTGTCGACCGAGGCGCGTCAGAAGCTTGAGAAGATACGCCCTGTGACTGTGGCTCAGGCGAGCCGTATTCCCGGCATATCTCCCAGTGATATCAATGTATTGCTGCTACTCATGGGTCGATGATTGTTTCACGTGGAACAAAGACAACTCGATATAACACAATTAATTAACCGCAATATTTTATGGAATACATCAAGTCAAAAATCAGGGATGTTATTGATTTCCCCAAAAAAGGTATCATATTCAGGGACCTCACTACAATGTTCAAGGATGCACGTGCGATGCATATCGTAGGCTGGGACCTTGCTCAACATTATCGCTCGAAAGGCGTTACTAAGGTAGTCGGTATCGAGTCGCGCGGATTTATCGGCGGAGCTATCCTTGCGTATGAAATAGGCGCTGGATTTGTCCCGGCACGTAAGCCCGGAAAGCTGCCTGCCGATACAATCACCGCTTCCTTCGAGAAGGAGTATGGCACCGATGTGATAGAGATACATCGCGACGCAATCACTCCCGACGACGTGGTTGTGATACATGACGACCTGCTCGCGACTGGCGGCACAATGGCTGCTTGCTACGAGCTTGTGAAGAGCATGAACCCGAAGAAGGTTTACATCAGTTTCATTGTTGAGCTGAGTGAACTTGACGGCAGGAAAAATCTTCCCGCCGATGCGGAGGTGACCTCGCTTATCACTTATTGATTGAACTAACAGTTTCACGATTGGCGAAGATAGAAAAATCAAAAGAACTGAAGGAGAAAATCTCCATCCTTCCCGATACTCCCGGCTGCTACCTTTATTATGATGCAGCCGGGACCGTGATTTATGTAGGCAAGGCGAAAAACCTTAAGCGTCGTGTGTCGTCATATTTCAACCGCACTCACGACAGCATACGCACAATGCTGCTCGTTAAGAATATCGTCGACATGAAATATATCGTCGTGCCTACGGAGCAGGATGCGCTGAATCTCGAAAATTCCCTCATTAAGGAGTACAAGCCCCACTACAATGTGTTGCTGAAAGATGACAAGTCCTATCCCTGGATTGTCGTGACAAAGGAGCATTTCCCGAGGGTGTTCATGACACGTACGCGCATCAAGGACGGGTCGAAATATTTCGGACCTTACACCAACACGGGTGTGGCAAAAGCGGTGCTTAATCTCATACGCGAATTGTATCCGGTGCGCACGTGCCGCCATGCTATCACTCCGGAGTATGTGGCTAAAGGGAAGGGCAGGCTGTGTCTTGAGTTTCATCTTAAAAATTGTCTCGGCTGCTGCGCCGGCATGATAAGTCAGGAAAAGTATGGCGAGATGATTGACCACGTGAAGCAGATACTCCGCGGCGATACACAGGAACTCCTCGATTACCTGCGCGGAGAGATGGGTGCGCTTGCAGCCGAGCTGCGTTTTGAAGAGGCGCAGCTGCTTAAAGAAAAATACCAGCTCATTGAGCGGTATCAGTCAAAGAGTGTAATCGTGAGCCAGACGCTCGACGACATTGACGTATTTGGAGTCGACGACGACCGCGACCAGGTTTACGTGAATTATATGCATGTAAGGCGGGGCGCGATTGTGAGGAGCATTACCTTTGAATACAAGCGGCGTCTTGACGAGCCTGTAGAGGAGATACTCGGATATGCGATAATGGAGGCTAAGGAGAAGTTTGCGCTTGACTACGACGAGGTGGTGGTGCCGCTGCGCCCCGATGTGGAGCTTGACGGCGTTACCTACACGGTGCCTCAGCGCGGCGACAAGATGAAGCTGCTTGAGGTGTCGGCTCACAATGCGCGGCAGAATAAGGTCGATTCGCTTAAGATGATGGAGAAGCATGACCCTGAAAAGCGTGTCGAGCGCACCCTTGAGCGGATGAAGTCAGACTTCCGCCTGACCGAGCTGCCACGCCATATCGAGTGTTTTGATAACTCCAATATCCAGGGCACTAATCCTGTCGCGTCATGCGTGGTGTTCCGCAACGCAAAGCCGGCGAAGCGCGACTACCGCCATTTCAACATCAAGACCGTAGAGGGTCCCGACGACTTCGCTTCGATGAAAGAGGTGCTCACGCGCCGCTATACGCGCCTGATGGAAGAGGGTGAGGAATTGCCCCAGCTCATAGTGGTCGATGGCGGAAAAGGGCAGCTCAGTGCCGCTGTGGAGGCGCTTGACGATATGGGGCTACGCGGTACAATTGCTGTAGTAGGCATAGCGAAGCGTCTTGAAGAAATCTATTTCCCCGGTGACAGCGTGCCGTTATATATCGACAAAAATTCCGAATCGCTGCGCGTGGTCCAGCATCTGCGTGACGAGGCTCACCGCTTTGGCATAACCCATCATCGCAACCGCCGCAGCAAAGGGCAGATAGTAAGCGAACTGGATGACATAAAAGGTGTCGGTGAAAAGACAAAAGAGGCTCTGCTTCAGACATTTAAGAGCGTCAAGCGACTGCGTGAAGCGTCAATCGACGCTATAGCCGAGATAACCGGTCCGGCACGTGCGTCGCTGATTTACAATGCGTTACATGACCCTGACGAGTGATTTGTCAGATTTTTCCATTGAGTTTTTGGCTTACGGGAATCTCAAACCGGTAATACACCACATAAGAGAGCAGCGTGGTCACGGCAAGCAGTGACGGTAGCGCAATCCACGGCTGTTCTGCAATGCCCGTGGCTGACAGCAGCAACTTGTATGCCGAGATAAGGAGTACGTGAAGCATATAGAAACTGAAGCTAACGTAGCCAAATGTCACAAGCGGTTTCCATGAGAGTATTTTGCTCACGATGCCTCCGCCCGCTTTTTCATTGAGAGCAAATAGAAGGATGGTCAACGCCGACGGTATCCACCAATAGGAGGCGAGAGTGAAGCGAGGGTTCACATCCTCAAAATAGATACATGCCACAGCCGTCACGCCCACTACGGCAAGCTCTGCTATACTTTTTATCGCATAGCCGCATCTCCTGATTGCAGGGAGAAGGGTGTCGGCGGCTGTAAATACCCTCCAGAGCATCATGCCTCCCGCGAAGTCGAGGAGGCGCGTCGCCGGCAGTATATAGACAAGCGGGGTCACAAGTGACTCTGGCAGGAGCCATATAAACGCAAAATAAGCCGCTGTGACGGCGATTAGCGTTGCGGTGAACCATTTCCTCGCCTGATGGTAAAACATCGCGAGAAACGGAAAAACAGCGTAGAAAAACATGAAGTCGCTCAGACACCATGACACGGCATTGCCGGAAAAGTAGAATCTTTCCACCGGAATCCAGCTTTGCAGCAGTAACAGGTTAGGCACAAGGGTTGCGTATGCGCCTAAGCCTATCCGCCATCCGTAAAGCGCGAGATAGATTGCGATGCAGAGCAGATGAAGGGGATATAGCCTCGCAATCCTGCGCCACATGAACCGCCGGTAGCTGAAACCGCTTTCGACTGCGCGCTTCCCGTAGCCTGCGCTCATGACAAATCCGCTCAGGATTATGAAAAAATCGACGCCGCAGTCTCCGCCGGCTGCAAACAATCCATGTCCATGCACCGGGAAGTGATGCAGGAATATCATTATGGCAAATATGCCCCGGAGCGACTGTAGCGATTTCAGCATGTGGTTAAAGCTATATGTGGCAAAGGTATCACTTTTGTGGGGTTATATCAAAGCCTTTGCCTGAAAAAGAGTGAAGCGGCGACTCCGTGTGTGGTCGGTAGTCGCCGCTTCTTGCAGATATAGATGGATTTATTGGCTATCTCACGATGGTCTTTTCTGACTTGACTGTGCCATCGCTGTATTTTACTGTCTTCACGTAGATGCCGGGACGGAGGGTGTTGATGGTTCTGCCCTGAAGGTCGGTGTAGCGCACTGCGACCTCTTCCACGCTACCTTGACGCTTGACGGTATCGATGCCCGCCTCTGCGGTCACGGGAGCCTTGATGGCGTTGACAATCTTGCCGGTCTTGCCATCGATTACCATGGCAACTACAAAGAGGTTTGCGGGGTTCTGGATAAGCGGCGCCACATCTTCTGTGATGGTGAACGTGTAGCTGTCCTCGTTGCTCTCGTTGATTTTGGTCGATTCAGGGAGAGAGCCTGCAATACCTTTCGGGTCGTTGGCTATGAGTACAACCTCGTTGAAATGGAGGTCGTTTATCGATGACGGCATTTCACACAGTTCATAAAGCTCAGAGCCGGCATAATCCGATGCGTAGTTGGGGAAATAGTTTGACTGGTCCCAGTCCGCTTCAGCGCTGTGGAGGTCGTTGGCGCATAGCACATATGACAGGCGGTAATCTGCATCGTTTTCTTCAATCACGAATTTGGTGAACGAAGTCACGTCGATAGTAGTCTTGTCCGCGTCGGCCCACCATGCGTAGAGGCTGATTGATGCGGGCGAAAATACCTTGCAGGCGTTGAGCCAGTCATTCTCGATGCCGAAGCCATCCTTTGCCGTTCCGTAGTATGGGTCGATAATCGCGCCACGGTCTATTGAAGCCGAGGGGAAACCGTCGACATATACCGGGAAGTCATAGTCGTCGATTGTCTGCATCGGGTCGCCGGAGTGGTAGGCGAGTCCGATAAAGTCGCTTCCGTAAAGACGGTTCATCTTTTCAAGTGCAAACCAACCGCGGGTACACCATCCACACCATGTGCCTGTGAATTCCTCCATCACTGCGCGGTGGCGGGGTATGTCGCTTACCGTATAAAGTTTCGCTGAGGCTGACTTGGTGTCGGCGATGTTTTCGTTGCCGTTGATTTTGTCGATGGTTACATCAATGTTGTGCTCGCCGATTTCCTCGGGCACGTCAAATGTAAGCAGAGCCTGGGCGGAGTAGATGAAATCGGTTTTGACAGGTGTGCTAAGCGAGACATTTCCCGTCTTGGTGGTTTCACCGATGGTATAGGTGTAGCTTATCTCGTTAACTGTGTTTACGCCGTAGTTCATCACCTCAAGCTGGGCTGAGCCGGTGGCTCCTGCCTTGCCGTAGACAGTAGGCATTGACACGATGTCAAGCGAGTATTCGGGAAAATCACCCTCGATAGTCACCTCTATCACGGCAGAAGCGGGGAGGCGTTCAACGCCGTAGTTCATCCATTTCAATGCGGTGCGCGAAGAGTGGAGATACAGACCGTTTTCATTGGTTGCCGTTGAGAAGAGGAGGGGATTGTAAGTATCGTCGTTAAGCTCGTCGACAGTGAGCGAATAGCCTACATATACACCATCTTCGGTGAGGGTATAAGGAGTGTCGAGAGTCACTTTCATTTCGCCGTAGCTGTTGGGGGTGGCTGGTACCGACACTATGTCGGGAGCGTTGACCCTGTTTTTGAGGTTGAGCTCTTTCGATAGCCATACCGAAGTTTTCGAGATGCCGTCGATGGCGTAGACCGATGCGTTTATTGCCGTGATTTTCTTTCCGGCAAGCACGGGATTGTCTATGCGTATAGCCACGTCGTAGGTCTCTTTTTTGCCTGTTCCCCAGTTGCCGAATTCATTGTTGGCATAGGTATATGTGATGCTTCCTGCTGTGGCTTCCGCTACTACGGCGAGCCCTACAGCAATAGCTGTTAATACGTTCTTAAACATATCTATTTATGTATGGTTGTTCGGAGTTTATTTTAATATACACTTGTAGCTTTTTACAGAGCCGTCAGAATAGGTGGTGCGCTTGATAACCATGCCGCCTGTTGCCGGATTGGCAAGTTTTCTGCCCATAAGGTCATAATATTCCACGTTGACAGCTTTTCCTGTCGAAGTTATGACCGAGATTGAGGCGGGGTCAACTTCATTTGTTTGTCCGGTCTCAATGTTGTAGTTGACAAGCGCCGACTTGTTGGTTACGCCGTCTACCGTATAGATAGCCTGCACGCCTATGGTTTCAAATCCTTCAAAGTAATAATACAATGTGCGGTCGGCTCCCGATGCCTCAAGGTCCCAATAGTCGCTGTAGTCGTAGGGTATGTCGGTCAGCTCTTCGTATCCGTCATCGGCTATAGAGGAGTACTCGTCGGGATAGAGTGTAAATAGATAGTTGTCGACATAGATATTGTAGTAATAGCAAGAAGAGTCGAGAAGCTTGCCATCTGTATCGAGAATCGGGAGAGTGAACTCAAATGTCCCGCATCCTGAATAGGGGGAATAGCCGTCGGTGTAGACGTTGGTGGGGTTTGACGGTACGGCAGGCTCGAATTTGTCCAGGAAATACATGGTGGGCTGACCGAGTATGGTGAGATAATACACCTTTTTCAGCGACGCATTTACTATAAGCGCTTTTTCTTCGTCGGTGGTCAGCGTTTTTGCATTGGCGTCATAGTTGAACACCATCGGCTCTGAGGTCAGTTTATAATACTTTTCTCCATCTTCCTCTTTGCTTGCGCCAATCATGAGATACTGGTACATGTTGCTGTATATGCCCATAAACTGCTTTTCATCGACTGTCACCTTGTCGCCGTCAATGGTGCCTTTTGCCCATGCGTCCGGCATTTTGTCAGAAAGTCCGCCGAAATAGATGTCGTTGCCGTCAATGCCGACATTGATGATGTGACCATTACCGTCGGCTGTCGTGAGTGCCCATTTTTCGGTGGTCACCGATGCCGGTTTGGTCACCGGGGTGTCGGTAAACACTGTGTATGTCTGGGTGAAATCGGCGAAGTTTGCCCATGAGTCATCACCGGTATAGGCGAGTCCGAGTATGTACTCGGGAGAGAGCTTTACCGTGCCGTCAGTGTCGACTGTGTAGGTTACCTTGTCGACTGATTCGTTGACATAGGGATATCCGCTCTCGTCCACGGAAAGAGCTGCAAGCTTGCAGCCATATCCGTCTCTGGCGCTGTAATAGATACACTGGCCCATCTCCACTGTGATTATGCCGTCGGAGAGTGTGCCTTTTACGTAGGTGTCATTTTGTGCGTAGGAGAAGATGTCCTTGAAATATACCTCGTCGTTGTCGGTAAATACGATTTCGGCAACCGCGCAGTCTTCATCATACTCCATGAGCCAAAACATGTAGGGGAAATATCCCGCGCTTTCCTTTGAGTAGGTAACGGTGGTTCCTGCCGGTGCCTGGGTGATGATTTCCGGGATGTCGGTCTCTGCCGGCGCTTTTGCTATCCGCTCAGAACCGGCATTGAAGCGGCGTATTTCACTTTTTGGCTCGATGGCGTTTGCCGGTTTGGCTACTCCCTCCCGGAGGGGTGCCGTCATGGCTTTGGCTATCTGCCGTTCATACCGCGGGGCGGTCGTGCTTGCTGCTATTGAAGAAGCAGCAAGCAGGCACCCGCAAAATAAAAATGTAAACTTTCCCATAAAAAACAGAATTTATACAGTTATTAAATTATGTATTGTGATGTTCTTTTGTTAGGTTATGTTTGCAAAATTAGACAAATTTCGGGTCAGCGGATTTTTCCGGTGGGTGGCAGGCGATGTCAAGAGTATAGTGTTGCC
>CAJTSK010000032.1 GCA_910578835.1 uncultured Muribaculum sp. | reverse complement strand
TATACTACAAAGGTATGCTTTTTATCCCACAAACACAGCTTTTTTACCATGCGCCCCCGTCAGGCGTGGGCGGCGCGTGTATGCGTTGCGCGCGGAGTGGATTTGCAGGGGTAAAAGAAAAAGGGTCTAACTCGTTGAGTTAAACCCTTTTCTTTGCAAATTTTGTCGGGGTGAGAAGATTCGAACTTCCGACCACACGCCCCCCAGACGCGTACTCTAACCTGGCTGAGCTACACCCCGATTTCGGAAATGCGTTGCAAAGGTAGGCGTTATTTTTGACACTTGCAACTGTTACGTGTAAAATCTGCTATAATTTACAAAAATTAACACTTTGTGCGTGTTCTGCAAGCGCCTTCTGACGGCGAAAATGAAATGTTTAAATATTTGTATATGACGTGGAATTTTAGTAATTTTGTTTGCCCTAAAAGGCATATGTCACAGCGTGGAAGCTGTCATCTTGCGGGGCAATGGATAAAACGAAAGAAAAAGTACATTTTTTATAATTATGTCAGAACAGAAAGAAGAATACAGCGCGAGTAACATCCAAGTGCTTGAAGGACTTGAAGCTGTGCGCAAGCGCCCTGCAATGTATATAGGCGATATTAGTGTGAAGGGTCTGCATCACCTGGTATATGAGGTGGTTGACAACTCAATAGACGAGGCTCTCGCGGGATATGCCACCGACATTGACGTGACAATCAACGAAGACAATTCGATTACAGTCGTAGACAACGGGCGTGGTATTCCGGTGGATATGCATGAGAAGGAGCATAAGAGTGCGCTTGAAGTCGTGTTGACGGTGCTTCATGCCGGAGGTAAGTTTGACAAAGGCTCTTACAAGGTGTCGGGCGGTCTCCACGGTGTGGGTGTCAGCTGTGTCAACGCATTGTCGACCTACCTGCGCGCCGAGGTACACCGTAACGGTAAGGCTTACATGCAGGAGTATTCTTGCGGAAAGCCCACCACCGAGCTTCAGGTGATAGGTGAGAGCTCTCACTCCGGTACAAGCATCACATTCAAGCCCGACGACAGCATATTTACCGTAACGGTATATGACTACAACACGCTTGCCAACCGCCTGCGTGACCTTGCGTTCCTTAACGCCGGCATCACCCTGCACCTTACCGACAAGCGTACTGCCGACGATGAGGGCAACTTCAAGTCGGAGACATTCTATAGCGAGACCGGTCTTGAGGACTTTGTGCAATATATCGACTCAAGCAAGGAGTCGCTCATCAACGATGTAGTGCATCTTACTACCGAGCGACAGGACATACCTGTGGAAGTGGCGTTGACTTACAACACTACTTACAATGAGAATGTATATTCATTTGTCAACAATATCAACACCATAGAGGGTGGTACCCACCTGACCGGCTTCCGTCGCGGTCTTACCTCGACACTGAAGAAGTATGCTGAAGACAGTAAGATGCTTGACAAGCTCAAAGGTGTCGAAATCGCAAGCGACGACTTCCGCGAAGGCTTGACTGCCGTTGTGTCGGTCAAGGTGATGGAGCCTCAGTTTGAGGGTCAGACAAAGACCAAGCTCGGCAACAGCGAGGTAATGGGTGCGGTGCAGACCGCAGTCAGCGATGCCCTCCGCACATATCTCGAAGAGCATCCGCGTCAGGCAAAACTGATTGTAGACAAGGTGATACTTGCCGCGCAGGCTCGTCACGCAGCTTACAATGCACGTAAAAACGTGCAGCGCAAGTCGCCCCTCAGTGGCGGCGGTCTTCCGGGCAAACTTGCCGACTGCTCTTCACGCACGGCAGAAGATTGCGAGCTGTTCATAGTCGAGGGAGACTCTGCAGGCGGTACCGCAAAGCAGGGACGTGACCGCACATATCAGGCTATACTCCCTCTCCGCGGTAAGATACTTAACGTGGAGAAGGCGATGGACCACAAGATATTTGACAATCAGGAAATCACCAGCCTGTTCAGGGCGATGCGTGTGACTATCGGCACCGAGGAAGATTCCAAGGAGGTCAACCTTGACAAGCTTGCCTATCACAAGATTATAATCATGACCGATGCCGATGTCGATGGAAGTCACATCGCGACACTGCTCATGACATTCTTCTTCCGCCGTATGCGTCCCATTATCGAAAACGGTTATCTGTATCTCGCCACTCCGCCGTTGTATAAATGTACACGCGGTAAAAACGAGGAGTATTGCTGGACCGATGGTCAGGTGCAGGCGTTTATAGAGAAATACGGCGACAAGACCAAGGTGATGCGATACAAAGGTCTTGGTGAGATGAGCGCGCAGGAGCTGCGTGACACCACCATGTCGCGTGAACACCGTCTGCTCAAGCAGGTAAATATCAATGACGCCGCCGAGGCCGACCGCATTTTCTCGATGCTGATGGGTGAAGATGTAGCCCCTCGTCGCGATTTTATCGAAGAGAATGCAAATTATGCCAACATTGACGCGTGATTGCGCGTTAATGTTGCATAAGATTTCTATTACGTATAACCAAAACTTCAAGATATGGCAGCTCCGTCCAAGAAAGGCAAACGCCAAGTGAAAAAAGAGTTGTTCCCGGCTATCGACGAGTATATCAACAGCCAGGGTAACAAGACATTTAATTATAAGCAGGTAGCTCACGGAGTCGGAGTCGACGACCCGCAGGCTTTGAAAGCCGTGGCTATGCGTCTTGCCGAGCTGGAGTATGACGGGGAGCTAATCGAGGTGTCGCCGGGCAAATATAAGGCGCCGAGCCGCGGCACTGTGGCTATAGGCGTGTTTACCCGCCGGAGCAACGGCAAGAACAGTGTGATACTCGATGGTGATGACGAAGCTATATTTGTGGCTGAGCGCAACTCGATGCACGCTCTCAACGGCGACAAGGTGAAGGTGCTTGTCGCTGCCCACCGTAAGGGTGTCGAGCCGGAATGCAAGGTGCTTGAGATACTTGAACCCAACGAGCAGGTGTTTATCGGCACTCTTACAGTCGACAAGCATATCGCCACGCTCTCGACCGACTCCAAGTTTCTCGCCACCGACATCTTCATCCCCAAAAACAAGCTCCGTGGCGGAAAGACGGGTGACAAGGCTATCGTGTGTATCACCGACTGGCCCGAAGATGCAAAGAATCCTACCGGAGAGGTGATTGACGTACTCGGTAAAAATGGCGATAACAACACTGAGATGCATGCCATACTTGCGGAGTTCGGGTTGCCTTACCGCTATCCTTCGTCGGTGGAGGCTGCCGCTGACAAGATTGGTGCCGGCATTACGCCTGAGGAGGTTGCCAAGAGGGTCGACATGCGCGATGTAACCACGTTTACAATTGACCCGCGCGATGCAAAAGACTTTGATGACGCATTGTCGCTCCGCAAACTCCCCAACGGCAACTGGGAAGCGGGCGTACATATCGCCGACGTGACTCATTACGTGCGCCCCGACACTATCATTGACAAGGAGGCGCAGAAACGTGCGACGTCAGTGTATCTTGTCGACCGTGTGGTGCCGATGTTGCCCGAGCATCTGAGCAACGGCATATGCTCGCTGCGTCCCGATGAGGAAAAGCTTACATTTTCCTGCGTGTTTGAGATGGACAACGATGCCCGCGTGATTAATTCGCGCATATGCCGCACCGTCACCAAGTCAAACCGCCGCTTTACCTACGAGGAGGCGCAGGAAGTAATCGAGACCGGCAAGGGTGACTATGCCGAGGAGATATTGACTCTTGACCGTCTTGCCAAGATATTGCGCAAGCGCCGTTACGAGAACGGCTCTGTGGAGTTTGACCGTGAAGAAGTAAGATTTGAAATCGACGAGAATGGTCATCCTGTAAAGGTATATTTCAAGGAGTCGAAAGATTCCAACAAGCTTATCGAGGAATTTATGCTCCTCGCCAACCGCACTGTGGCGGCTACAATCGGGGTGCCTTCCGGAAAGAAGAAGCCGAAGGCATTTGTGTATCGTATCCATGATCAGCCTGATGTGACCAAGCTTGCCGACCTGGCTGCGATAGCACGCACATTCGGCTATAAAATCAAGACATCGGGCTCTGCCAACGAAATCAATAAATCGATTAACAAGATGCTCGCCGATGTCAAGGGCAAGGGTGAAGAAAATCTTCTCTCGGTGCTTGCCATCCGCTCTATGGCAAAGGCTATATATTCGACCGACAATATCGGTCATTACGGGCTCGGATTCCAATATTACACCCATTTTACCTCGCCGATACGCCGTTTTCCCGACATGATGGTGCATCGCCTTCTGGAGCGTTATCTCGCCGGCGGCCGCAGCGTTAATGTGGAGAAGCTTGAGGAGCAGTGTAAACATTCGAGCAGCATGGAGCAACTTGCCGCAAATGCTGAACGTGCGTCTATTAAGTACAAGCAGTGTGAATATCTCGGCGACCGTCTTGGAGAGATGTATGACGGTGTTGTGTCGGGTGTCACCGAGTGGGGGCTTTATGTCGAGCTTGATGAAAACAAGTGTGAAGGACTTGTTCCGGTCCGTGACCTTGCCGATGATTATTACGACTTCGATGAGCGCAATTATTGTCTTGTGGGGCGTCGCACCAAGACCCGCTATACGCTTGGCGACAGGGTGCGTATACAGGTTGCGCGTGTAAATGTCGAGCGTAAGATGGTTGACTTTGCGCTGATTGACGACAAGGGTCGCCCGAAGGAAGACATTGCCGGCAATGATGTGTCGGTCAAGGAGGCTCTTTCTTCTACCCCCGCCAAGGGAAAGAAGAAGCCGGCGCGTCAGCGTCGTTCGCCCAAACCTCCTCGTCGCGGCAGGCGATAGGCATAAGTGAGCGAGTTGCTTTCAGAGAGAAATAAACAGGGGGTGCAGTTCAAAGCTGCACTCCCTGTTTGTTTGCGGCCTTAAACGCCGAACTTTCATTCTTTTTCTTGCTTCTGCTTTAATTGTCAGGCTGATATTCTTGTGCTGACGGATGCCTTAAAGAGAAATTGCAATAGCCTAAGGATTTTGCCCGTAATGGGCAAGATGGTGGTAGCCGCGGGCAGCGCCGAAGGTGCGCCCGTGGCAAGTGTATCCTTCCACGGCGCTACCCTGAAAAGGGTTGCATGGTCATCTGAAAGGCATGGAATTGTGCAACCTGCATTGGGGTTGAGATGATTATGGGAGGCCTGCGCTGCAATGGGCACCCATTCCGGGCTACCCGTTGTTAACGAGATGCAATCCCTTCAGGGATATATCAGGTAGTTAAGGCGTGGATAAAAGAACGGGCGGTCATTGCAGTGACCGCCCTGATGTTTAGGTTATCGGGTGTTTTCGAAAGAATCACATTTATGCTGCTTTTTAGCGATAGTCTTTAAGCATTTCCTGAAGTCGCTGGCGAGCGAAGAAAATGCGGCTCTTGACTGTGCCAAGAGGGAGGTTCATTTGTTCTGCAATCTCGTTATACTTGTAGCCTGCTACGTGCATTGAGAACGGTATGCGGTATTCGTCGCTGAATGCATTGATGGCTGCGGTTATGTCTTTGGCTGCGATAGAGCCTTCCGGGGTCTCGAATCCGGAGTCCTGAGGGAGGTTGAGGTGGTATAGGTCTTCTGTCTGGTCGATAACGGTAGCAGCTCTGGATACTTTACGGTAATTATTGATAAATATATTGCGCATGATTGTGAACACCCAGCCCTTAAAGTTGGTGTTGTCTACATACTTATCCTGATTGTCAAGGGCTTTCAGGGTCGTATCCTGCAGGAGATCGTAAGCGTCGTCACGATTTGAAGTCAGCATGTATGCAAAGTTCAAAAGGTTGTTCTGAAGTCCGAGAAGCTTTGTCTGAAAGTTAGAAGTGCCCATAATCGATAGTTGTTGTTTTTGTTGGTTATATCATTCTGTTTTGTTTGTTGCAATCATCTTGCAATGGTGTTACAGAACGATTACAATACAAATGTATGGATAAATTTTAGAATACAAATAAAAATTACGGCAAATTTTCATTTTTAACTTATGTTAAAACATAAACGCCTATACAACAGGGTTTAAAATTTTGATTTAAGAATTACATAATTGTTACAGTGTAGTAGATATTCTGTGACATTGATGAAATATGGCTTGTGGCGTGGTCTTGGTGATGTTACAAAACAGGGCATCGAGTGGGAGGTGGTGGAGTCTGCTATAAACTGAAATGACGCGGAAGGTGTTGTATAATTGAAACTCATAAAAGGATAATTATGCACATGGCTGATGCTCTTGTCTCGCCGGCGGTAGCGGGAGTGGCTGCGGCAGTGTCGGTGACACTGCTTGCTGTTTCGGCACATAAAGTAAAAAGTAGTGCCACCGAAAATCTTGTCCCCCTCATGGGGGTGATGGGCGCGTTTGTGTTTGCTGCCCAGATGATCAATTTTACCATCCCCGGCACCGGATCGAGCGGACATATTGTGGGTGGCATATTGCTTGGCGCGCTGCTGGGTCCGTGGGCGGCTTTTCTGACGCTTGCCTCGGTGCTTGTGGTGCAGTGCCTGATATTTGCCGATGGCGGTCTGATGGCGCTGGGGTGTAATCTGCTAAACATGGGCGTGTGCTCGACTTTGATTGCATATCCTTTTATATATCGCCCCATAGCAGGCGGCGGTGAAAAGACATGGCGCGTAATCGTGGCGGCAATCGTGGCGTCGGTTGTCGGGCTTGAGCTTGGCGCGCTGCTCGTGACTGCCGAGACGGAGCTTTCGGGTGTGACGGCGCTTCCGACCAGGGAGTTTCTCGGGTTGATGACTTCTATCCACTTCTTTATAGGAATAGGGGAGGGTATAGCTACAGCTGCAGTGCTTTATTTTGTAAAGCTGTATCAGCCGTCGCTCCTCGCCGGATACCGCAATATGACCGGAACCCATGCTGGCGGCTATAAAAGGGCGGCATGGATATTTCTCGGCATAGCTTTGGTGCTCGGGGTGGCGTTTACCTGGATTGCTTCGGCTTATCCCGACGGGCTCGAATGGTCGATATCTAAAATCACCGGGTCTGCCGACCTTCCGGGCGCCGGTGCTGCTGTGGCAAGCACTATAGCGTCGGTGCAGAAGTCGACATCGTTTTTGCCAGATTACGAAAGCACATGGTCGGGCATCATCGGCTGTGGTGTCGTTGTGGCACTCGTGTGGGTCGTGTGTGCGCTGTTAACCAAGAAAAAGCATCCTGCCAACGGATAAATCACCCTTGTGTCATGACTGCGCTTGAAAAGGCATTGAGCGAATTTAATGAGGTAGAGCATGCCTCGCGTGGCGGGAGTCTGCTCCATCGCCTCGATGCGCGTGGCAAGACGATAGTGACGCTCATATATATAATAGCGGTGTTGTCGGTGTCGCTCGATGCGTTTCAAGGCATAGTGATATTCTGGATATTTCCCATCATCGCTTGCGCGATGGGTGGCATTAGTTATGGCGAGGTGTTCAGGAAATCGCTTTACACGCTCCCGTTTATAGCGTTTATAGGTATATTCAATCCTGTCTTCCAGCGTGAGCCTATGCTCGTGGCGGGCGGCGTGACTATTAGCAAGGGGTGGGTGGAATTTGTGTCGATATTGTTGCGCGGACTGTTGTCGGTGCAGATAGTGCTTGTGCTTATCATGAGCACGGGGTTTTACCGTGTGTGCCGCGGGTTGAGCCGTATGGGTGTGCCATCGGTGTTCACGACACAGCTTCTGCTTGTGTACCGTTATATATATGTGCTGGTTGAAGAGGCGATTGACATGGACCGTGCGCGCAAGTCGCGCAGTTACGGCAGGAAAGGATACGGGTTCGGGATGTGGGGCACATTTGTGGGACAGTTGCTCATACGCACTGTCGCCCGTGCGCAGCGCATACATCTTGCGATGCTTTCAAGAGGGTTTACGGGTGAGCTGCACTCTCTGGTCAAGTCGCGCTGGAGGATGCGCGACACCGTGTTTGTCGCTGTCTCAGCCATGCTGTTTGCGGCATGCCGACTGATTGACATGAGTGTTATATTTTAAAAAAGAACGGAGAGTCTATGAGCCATCATTACATAAAATTTGACCATGTATCGTACAGCTACCCCAACGGGTTGAAGGCGCTCGACGATGTGTCGTTTCTGATTACACATGGGGAGAAGGTGGGGCTTGTCGGTGCCAACGGTGCCGGAAAGTCGACCCTGATACTGCACACCAACGGGTTGCTGATGCCACAGAAGGGGAGTGTGGTGATCGGTGATGTGCCGATTACTAAGAGCACTTTGCCGATAATAAGGCGTACTGTGGGGCTTGTGTTCCAGAATCCCGATGACCAGCTTTTCATGCCTACGGTGGAGGAGGATGTGGCTTTCGGTCCGGTAAACATGAAGCTGCCTGAAGAGGAGGTGAAGCGGCGTGTGAGCGAATCGCTGAAAGCAATGGGGGCGTATGACCTGATGACGCGCCCGGTGTATGAGCTTTCGGGCGGACAGAAGCGCAGTGTGGCGATAGCCGGCGTGCTCGCGATGGAGCCTGATGTGTTGGTGCTCGACGAGCCGTCAAGCAACCTTGACCCTCATGCCCGACGCCTGATGATTGACCGTGTGGCGGGATTCAAACATACATGTATCATCGCCACTCACGACATGGCGATGGTCAAAGAGCTATGTACGCGTACGATAGTATTGTCGCGCGGACATGTGCTTGCCGACGGCAAGACCGAGGATATATTTGCCGACCGCAACCTGCTCGACCGCGCCGGCCTTGAATGACTGCGTGTGGATAAGCGGTGGCAAGGTGAGTGGTAGCTATTCCGCGAATTTAAACAACCCTCTGTGGTTTAGATGTCTAAGTCGGCGGATGAGCCTTCTGGCAGTCATTGCAGCTATGCGTTCCACACCCCTCCCTGACAACCGAAAACTGACACCTTGCACCTGATATTAGAGATCTGAAAACAGAACCCTGACATTGCCCTAAAAGGGCAAAATAACGTTACCCGCGGGTAGCGCCGGAGGTGCACCCGTGGCTCCGCCACTCCCCTCCATATTCCCAACCCCGAGCGGGTTGCATCCCTCCATGCTGGGTTGTGCAACCCTTACAGGGTAGGTGCGGGGTTGTGTGCGTCACTTCACCACGGGTATGCCTCCGGCATTACCCGCGGTAAACGAGATAAATCCCCTTGTGGGGAAATGTCATCTTGCTATTTATGTGTAATGTGCCAGTTTGAATCGCTGAATGGTTACGAGTGGAGATGGTTTGTGGTTAAAATGTGTTAAATATGGGTGAATGGGGTAAGGTTTTTGGAAAATGTGAGATAGAGTTGAGAAAATGTACTATATTTGCAGTACTAAAAATATAGTACGAGGAATATAGTATATAAAACAAATATAAAAAAGTACAGAGCAATGGAAGAATCAAAGACCAAATCGCTCACGAAAGCCGAGCTTAATCTCATGAATATATTGTGGGACAAAGGTCAGGCGACAGTAAACGAGCTAATCGACAAGTTGCCGGAGCCTAAGCCGGCTTACACAACCATTCTGACAGTGATGCAGGTGCTGACTAAAAAGCAGGTGGTGGGCTTTGAGAAGCAGGGGAAGGCAAACACGTATAAACCCAGGTTCTCGCGAGAGGAATATCTTGCCGATTTTATGGATGAGACCCGCAACACCTTGTTTAAGGGGTCGGCAAAGTCATTTCTCTCATTTTTTGCGAGGCATGAGAAAATCAGCAAGAAGGAGCTGGAAGAGATATTGAAGGAAATGAAGGATTAATCTTAAAAAAACAGAGTAAATATGACAGGTGCATTTATCGTTCTTGGGAAGCTTATAGCTTCGTCAGGATTGTTGTTAGCATTTTATTGGTTTGTACTGAGGAACCGTGCCACTTACACGGTATCACGTATGTACCTGCTCCTGATTCCGTTTGTTTCGGTGTTGATGGGCGTTGTTACTATCAGGGTGTATCAGCCGGAGCCGGTAGTGGTGACGGCGAGCGCTCTTACTCCTGCTGTGGTTGTCGCTGAAAAAGCGGAGCGGACTTTAGGGGGTGTTGGAGGCGGTGACGCGCTCGCAGAAGCTATGGCTCATGGAGAGGCAGGCGGAGTGGTGTCGGCTATTGACTACGCGAATCTCATGTTGATAATATGGGCTGTCGTGGCAACGGTGCTTGTTGCCGTGGGCGTGTACAGGATGATATGCCTGGCGACTATGAGCCGGCGTATGAAACTTGAGTTTACTCCAGAGGGATATGGTCTTGTCAAGTCAGGAAAGGTGGCGGCTCCATGTTCCTTCGGGCGCACTATTTTTATGCCTGAAACATGTTGCGGAGAAAAAGAAGACTATATCATGCGTCATGAAAAGGCACATATAAGTCACCGGCATTATGTGGATGTGTGGGTGATGGAGCTTGTGACGCGGATTATGTGGTTTAATCCTTTTTTGTGGGCGTCACGCAATGAATTGAGAAATGTCCATGAGTTTGAGGCTGACAGCGAAGTGCTTAAAAGCGGAGTTGACAGGAGTGTCTATCAGGCAATATTGCTGGAGCAGGTGATGGGTGACAGTAGCAGTTATGCCAGCAATTTCAATCAGTCGTTTATACGCCGCCGCTTCATAGAGATGCGTAATTCCACAGCCGGTACACTCAGACGTGCGGGTAAAATCGGTGCCGGGGTGTGGCTTGTGTTGCTGTTCTGTGCATGTACATTTACGGCAGGTGATGCCGAGGTGATATATGAGTCTTCTGACCTTGCCGATATGGGCCGCTTGCAGCCGCCGGGTGTGTTTACAATTGAGGGGGTAGTCGCTCCTGAAATCACCGACTCATGCTATAACATCTATCTTGCCGACGACTATCTACATATCAACGGCGACACCCCCGTAGTGACTGTGCCGGTAGTAAACAAGCGATTCAGATACAGCATCTCGCTTGACCGGCTGTCGGCGGGTCGTGTGCGTTGCATATTCCCCGGCGGAAAGCTTTGTCCGGCCTGGATCGACCTCTTCTTTGTGCCGGGAGAGACGGTGACCCTGCATGTCATGAACGGTACTTATTATCTGGAAAATTCGGCTTCCTACTCTCAGAAAGTTGCCCGGGGTGTAGACGCATTGAGAACGCTCACTGACTGGAAAGCCCCTCGTCTTCCCGAGGTGAAAGGAAAGAAGTGGGAAGACCCGGAAAGTGTTGTCTCGTCATATAATGTGCCTCTGTATGTCAAAGAGGTGATATTTAACGAAGAAGTCACGGTGATGAGGGTAGCCTCCCTCAGTTGTCTGGCAAACATGAAAATTTATGAAAACTCTTATCTGCAAGATGAAGAAGGCAACAAATATATGCTGCGCAACGCGCTTTATGGAGATGTGAATGACAATAATGATCCGGAATGCAAGACATTCGGTGCATATTTCGCCTTTGACAAAGTGAAAGATAATGTCAAGAAGCTGGATTTCTATGACGGAAGGTCGCATATGCCGGCTGTAAGCGGCATAATGCCTGCGAGGCGATGACACGCTTGAAAGAGCGGGGTAGGGATGAAATGAAACTCTGTCAGTGAGAGGTGAGGGGCGGCGCCGGTTTTCCGGGGCTGTCCCTTTTTTTGCGTCGTTAAAATATATTAAAGGAAATAAAATGTGCTGAAAAGGCGTGAAAAGCTGCTTCGGGTGATAATAATCGTAAAAAAGCGCGATTTTAGAGCGAATTATTTGGAAAATAGCAATTTAGTCGCTAACTTTGCAAAGTTTTTGAGCGTGTAACGCGAGTTGCCCTATCTATAGAATTGAGATTCAAGATGATAGGTGGCTTGCGCTGTTATGCTGAGGATAAACGAAGAATAACAACGATAATAAACATTTAAGTAAAAACAACAACTAAGATGCCTACAATTCAGCAATTAGTAAGAAAAGGACGTGTAGCTCTTGAGGATAAGAGTAAGTCTCCTGCGCTTGACAGCTGCCCGCAGCGTCGTGGCGTTTGTGTGAGAGTTTACACCACAACCCCCAAGAAGCCTAACTCTGCAATGCGTAAAGTCGCACGTGTTCGTCTCACCAACGGAAAAGAGGTTAACTCTTACATCCCGGGCGAAGGTCACAACCTTCAGGAGCACTCAATCGTGCTTGTTCGCGGTGGTCGTGTAAAGGACCTTCCCGGTGTGCGTTACCACATTGTGCGCGGAACACTTGATACCAGCGGAGTAAAGGATCGTACACAGCGTCGTTCAAAGTACGGAGCTAAGCGTCCGAAACCGGGAGCAGCCCCCGCAGCAAAGGGTAAGAAGTAATAAACGCCCGGCGCTCAAAGAGCAGCAGAGATAAACAAAACCCAGTTAATTACAACTTCGTTTTTGATTTATTGGACAGCAATTTAGGTTGAGTAAACGAGGCAAGAGAGCCGAGTTGAAGAATAAAAAGCAGCCAAGCAACCAAAAACACAACTTAATTAAACAATGAGAAAAGCAAAGCCTAAAAAACGGATTGTATTGCCCGATCCCGTTTTTCATGACGTAAGAGTGTCTAAGTTTGTAAACCACCTCATGTATGACGGTAAAAAGAACACTTCTTACACAATATTCTATACCGCACTTGAGACTGTGAAGTCAAAATTGCCCAACGAAGAGAAGACCGCCCTTGAAATCTGGAAGAAGGCACTTGAGAATGTGACTCCCCAGGTAGAGGTTAAGTCGCGTCGTGTCGGCGGTGCCACATTCCAGGTTCCTACTGAGATCCGCCCCGACCGCAAAGAGTCTATCTCGATGAAGAATCTTATCATCTATGCACGCAAGCGTGGTGGCAAGACCATGGCTGACAAGCTTGCAGCTGAAATTGTAGACGCATACAACGAGCAAGGCGGCGCATACAAGCGTAAAGAAGATATGCACAAGATGGCAGAGGCTAACCGCGCATTCGCCCATTTCCGTTTCTAATTAATATGATTCACTAACAATTATCATCATCTGATAATGGCAACTAAAGACGCAAACTTAAAATATACCCGTAATATCGGTATTATGGCGCACATCGATGCCGGCAAAACAACGACATCAGAGCGAATTCTTTTCTATACCGGTCTTACCCATAAAATCGGTGAGGTACATGACGGCGCAGCCACAATGGACTGGATGGAACAGGAGCAGGAGCGTGGTATCACAATCACCTCGGCAGCTACCACCACATTCTGGAAATATGCCGGCGACAAGTACAAAATCAACTTGATTGACACCCCGGGACACGTTGACTTCACTGTAGAGGTTGAGCGTTCACTCCGTGTGCTTGACGGTGCTGTGGCAACTTTCTGCGCCGTTGGTGGTGTAGAGCCCCAGTCAGAAACTGTATGGCGTCAGGCCGACAAGTACAATGTACCCCGTATCGGTTATGTAAACAAGATGGACCGTTCAGGTGCAAACTTCTTTGAAGTAGTGCGCCAGCTCAAGGAAATCCTTGGCGCTAACCCGTGTCCTATCCAGGTGCCCATCGGTGCAGAAGAAACTTTCAAGGGCGTGGTTGACCTCGTGACCATGAAGGCTATCTACTGGCACGACGAGTCAATGGGTGCTGACTATTCTGTAGAGGAGATCCCCGCAAGCCTTCAGGCTGAAGCTGAGGAGTGGCGCGACAAGATGCTTGAGAAAATCGCTGAATTTGACGATGACCTCATGGCAAAGTATTTCGACGACCCCAGCACAATCACCGAGGATGAAATCCGCAAGGCACTCCGCGCCGCTACCCTTTCAATGAGCGTAGTTCCCATGATTTGCGGTAGCTCTTTCAAGAACAAGGGCGTTCAGCCCCTTCTTGACAGCGTGTGTGCTTATCTTCCCTGTCCTACTGACGCAGGTGCCGTAGAAGGTCATGCAGTGGACAATCCCGATGAAATCATCACCCGCGAGCCTTCAAGCGACGCTCCCATGTGTGCCCTCGCGTTCAAGATTGCAACCGACCCCTATGTAGGACGTCTTTGCTTCTTCCGCGTGTACTCAGGTAACATCGAGGCAGGTTCATATGTTCTCAACAGCCGTTCAGGCAAGAAGGAGCGTGTGTCACGTCTTTTCCAGATGCACTCCAACAAGCAGAACCCCAAGGAAGAGATTGAGTGTGGCGATATAGGTGCAGGTGTAGGATTCAAGGATATCCGTACCGGTGACACCCTTTGCGCTGAAGATGCACCCATCGTGCTTGAGGCAATGGAATTCCCCGATCCCGTGATTGGTATCGCAGTAGAGCCTAAGACACAGAAAGACCTTGACAAGCTCGGCGTAGGTCTGCAGAAGCTTGCAGAAGAAGACCCGACATTCCGTGTTGAGACCAACGAGGAAACCGGTCAGACTGTAATCTCAGGTATGGGTGAGCTTCACCTCGACATCATCATCGACCGTCTCCGTCGCGAGTTCAAGGTAGAATGTAACCAGGGTCGTCCCCAGGTAACTTATAAGGAAGCTATCACCGAGCCGGTAGAGCTTCGTGAAGTGTTCAAGAAGCAGACCGGTGGTCGCGGTAAGTTTGCCGACATCATCGTACGCGTTGAGCCGGTTGACGAAGGCTTCGAGGGCAACCTCCAGTTTGTCGACGAGGTTAAGGGTGGTAACATTCCTAAGGAATTTATCCCCTCTATCCAGAAGGGCTTCGTGACTGCAATGAAGAACGGTGTGCTTGCAGGCTACCCCGTAGAACACCTCAAGGTTACCGTAATCGACGGTTCATTCCACCCGGTTGACTCCGACCAGCTTTCATTTGAGCTTTGCGCCATCCAGGCATTCAAGAAGGCATCAGAGAAGGCACACCCCGTGCTTCTTGAGCCTATCATGAAGATTGAGGTAGTAACCCCCGAAGAGAGCATGGGTGACGTAATCGGTGACTTGAACAAGCGCCGTGGTCAGGTAGAAGGTATGGAGACAAGCCGCAGCGGTGCCCGTGTCGTAAAGGCAAAGGCTCCTCTTGCAGAAATGTTCGGTTACGTTACCGCACTCCGTACAATCACTTCAGGTCGTGCGACCAGCACAATGACCTTCTCTCACTATGCTGAGGTCAGCAGCTCAATCGCAAAGAACGTGCTTACCGAATGCCAGGGTCGAGTAGACTTATTGAAATAACAGTTTATCAAAAAGAATATGAGCCAAAAAATCAGAATCAAGTTAAAATCTTACGATCACAACTTGCTCGACAAGTCGGCAGAGAAGATTGTAAAGACTGTAAAGGCTACCGGTGCGGTGATAAGCGGTCCTATACCCCTTCCCACCCACAAGCGTATTTTCACAGTAAACCGCTCTACCTTCGTCAACAAGAAGTCACGCGAGCAGTTCCAGCTGTCATCGTTCAAGCGTCTTATTGACATTTACAATTCAAGCGCCAAGACTGTAGACGCACTCATGAAGCTTGAGCTTCCGAGCGGCGTGCAGGTAGAGGTGAAAGTGTAAGATTTTAAGAAAGAAAGTAAATCAACATTATTAAACAATCAAGAGAAATGCCAGGATTATTAGGAAAGAAAATCGGAATGACATCCGTGTTCAGTGCCGACGGTAAGAATGTACCGTGCACTGTTATCGAAGTAGGTCCTTGTGTAGTTACTCAGGTTAAGACCGTTGAGACAGACGGTTATGATGCCCTTCAGCTCGGGTTCGAGGACAAGAAGGAGAAGCATACCACCTGTCCGATGCAGGGTCACTTCAAGAAAGCCGGAGTTACACCCAAGAGACACTTGGCCGAGTTCAAAGGATTTGACGGAGAGTACAAACTTGGTGACACCATCAGTGTAGACTTGTTCACAGAAAGTGACTTCGTAGACATCGCAGGTACATCAAAGGGTAAAGGCTTCCAGGGCGTTGTAAAGCGTCATGGATTCGGTGGTGTAGGTCAGGCTACCCACGGTCAGCACAACCGTCTCCGCAAGCCCGGTTCAATCGGTGCTTGTTCTTACCCCGCAAAGGTATTCAAGGGTATGCGCATGGCAGGTCAGATGGGTAACGAGCGTGTTACCGTGCAGAACCTTCAGGTATTGAAGGTGATCGCTGACCACAATCTGCTTCTGATAAAAGGCTCTGTCCCCGGAGCTAAAGGTTCAATCTTATTAATTGAGAAATAATGGAACTCGCAATATACAACATAAAAGGAGAAGACACCGGTCGTAAGGCACAGCTCAACGACGCAGTGTTTGCCATCGAAGCCAACGAGCAGGCCGTTTATCTCGATGTGAAGCAATACCTCGCTAACCAGCGTCAGGGTACTCATAAGTCAAAGGAAAGAAGCGAGGTTTCGGGTTCTACCCGCAAGCTCCACAAGCAGAAGGGCGGCGGCGGCAGCCGTATCGGTGATATCAACTCACCTGTCCTCGTAGGTGGAGGTCGCGTGTTCGGTCCCCGTCCCCGTGACTACCGTACTAAGCTCAACAAGAAGCTCAAGGCACTTGCACGTCGCTCTGCATTGACTTATAAGGCTCAGGACAATCAGATCATCGTGGTTGAGGACTTCACTTTTGAGACCCCGAAAACTAAAGATTTTGTAAATTTTGCTAAAAATCTTAAAGTAGCTGAACAAAAGGTGCTTTTGGTTTTAAAAGACCAAAATAAAAACGTATATTTGTCGGCTCGAAATGTGCCGGGAGCTCAGATAATAAGTGCTTGCGATGTAAACACTTATGCTTTGCTCAACAATAAAGCTATCATCTTGACCGAGGGTAGCCTTGATGTAATTAACAATATTTAAAAACGTAGGAGGAAATTTTTACGACAATGGAATTTGAAATAACACCTATCGTCACTGAAAAAGCGACCATGCTTACTGAGAAGCTGAATCGCTACACCTTCCGTGTTTCCCCCGAAGCCAACAAATACCAGATCCAGGACCTGGTAGAGAAGCTTTACGGCGTTCATGTTGTTAAGGTGAACACTATGATCGTGCGTGGCAAGAACAAGTCACGTTACACCCGTAGCGGCATCATCAAAGGCGGCACATCGGACTATAAGAAAGCCATCATCACTGTAGCTGATGGCGAAACCATTGACTTCTATAGCAATATATAATAAGAAATGGCAGTAAGAAAATTCAAGCCCACAACACCGGGGCAAAGACACAAAGTTATTGGTGTGTTCAAGCGCACTGAATTGGTAGGATTCGACAAGGAGACCAAAAAGCCAATCGTACGCACCACTACTGCAAACACACCAGAGAAATCTCTTGTAGTCGGTAAGAAATCTACCGGTGGTCGCAACGCTGAAGGACACTTGACCAACCGTTACATGGGTGGCGGTCACAAGCGTGCTTACCGTTTGATTGACTTCAAGAGAAACAAAGACGGTGTACCCGCCGTAGTAAAGGCAATCGAGTATGACCCCAACCGTTCAGCTCGCGTTGCATTGCTTTACTATGTAGACGGATCAAAAGCTTACATAATTGCACCCAACGGCCTTGAGGTCGGAGCGACCGTGGTAAGCGGCGCGGATGCTGCACCCGAGGTGGGCAACGCCCTTCCTTTGAGCGCCATCCCCGTTGGTACCGTTATCCACAACATCGAGTTGCGCCCCGGCCAGGGAGCCTTCATGGCACGTTCAGCCGGCACATTCGCGCAGCTTGTGTCAAGAGAAGGCGATTACGCAATTATCAAATTACCTTCGGGCGAGACTCGCAAGGTGTTGTCGGCATGTAAAGCCACTGTAGGTGTAGTCGGCAACAGCGAGCATTCACTTGAGCGTTCAGGTAAGGCTGGTCGTTCACGCTGGCTCGGCCGTCGTCCCCGCAACCGTGGTGTTGTAATGAACCCGGTTGATCACCCGATGGGTGGTGGTGAAGGACGCGCCTCAGGAGGACACCCGCGTTCACGCAAGGGTCTTTACTCTAAGGGTCTTAAGACACGTGCACCGAAGAAGCATTCTTCAAAGTACATTATTGAAAGAAGAAAGAAGTAATCTGATTAATTAAGTAATTATGAGTCGTTCATTAAAAAAAGGCCCATATATCAGCGTAAAGCTGGAGAAGAAGGTGGCTGCTATGGAAGAAAGCGGCAAGAAGTCGGTCATCAAGACCTGGAGCCGTGCTTCCATGATATCTCCCGATTTTGTCGGCCACACTTTTGCAGTGCACAATGGTAACAAGTTTATTCCCGTATATGTTACAGAAAATATGGTAGGTCACAAGCTCGGCGAGTTTGCCCCCACCCGTATGTTCCGTGGACACGGCGGTAATAAGAAGAAATAATAAGGGCCATTGATATAAAAATTTTTGACAAAAAAAGAAATTAAATACAATGGGTGTAAGAAAAAGACAATCAGCCGAATTGAAGAAGGAAGCCCGTAAGTCGCAGGCATTTGCCAAGCTTCTTGACGTACCCTCGTCGCCTCGTAAGATGCGCCTTGTGGTCGACTTGATCCGTGGCAAGGAAGTGTTCCGTGCACTTGGTATCCTCAAATTCTCTAATAAAGAAGCAGCTGCCCGCCTGGAGAAATGTCTCCGTTCAGCAGTTGCAAACTGGGAAGCTAAAAACGAGCGTAAGGCAGAGAGCGGCGAGCTCTATGTAAGCACAATCTTCGTGGGACCCGCTCCTATGTTGAAGCGTCTCCGTCCCGCTCCCCAGGGTCGTGGCTACAGAATCCGTAAGCGTGCCAACCACGTGACATTGTATGTGGACACAATTGATAAAACTAAAACTACTAAAGAATAAGAGATGGGACAGAAAGTAAATCCAATAAGCAACCGCTTAGGCGTCATCCGTGGTTGGGACTCTAACTGGTATGGTGGCAAGAAGTACGGTGATAATTTGCTCGAGGATTCCAAGCTCCGCAAATATCTTGAAGTCCGTCTCGCCAAGTCAAGTGTTTCTCGCATCGTTATCGAGCGTACACTCAAGCTCATCACTATCACTATCTGCACTTCACGTCCCGGACTTATCATCGGTAAGGGCGGTGCTGATGTAGACAAGCTGAAGAAGGAGTTGATGAAGATTACCGACAAGGATGTTCAGATTAACATCTTCGAGGTAAAGCGCCCCGAGCTCGACGCTCAGATTGTGGCAGCCAACATTGCCCGCCAGATCGAAGGCAAGATAGCTTACCGCCGTGCGGTTAAGATGGCTATCCAGAGCACAATGCGCAGCGGTGCTGAAGGCGTCAAGATTCAGATCAGCGGTCGTCTTAACGGCGCTGAAATGGCTCGCAGCGAAATGTTCAAGGAAGGACGTACTCCGCTCCACACACTTCGCGCTGACATCGACTATGCGCTTGTAGAGGCCCACACCAAGGTAGGTGTGATTGGTGTAAAGGTATGGATTTGCCGTGGTGAGGTATACGGAAAGCGTGAGCTTGCTCCGGTGTTCGCCAACTCAGGCAAGGAAAGCCGTGGCGGTAACAACGGCGCTCCCCGTGGCAACCGTTTCCGCAAACCGAAAAACAATCGTTAACGAATTGAAACAAGACAACAATGTTACAACCAAAGAAAACCAGATTTCGCCGTCAACAGAAAGGCCGCATGAAAGGCAACGCTCAGCGTGGCAATCAGCTCGCCTTCGGTTCGTTTGGCATTAAGACTTTGGAATCAAAGTGGATCACCGGTCGTCAGATCGAGGCAGCCCGTATCGCAGTGACACGCTACATGCAGCGTCAGGGTCAGGTTTGGATCCGCATATTCCCCGATAAGCCTATTACCAAGAAGCCTGCCGAGGTGCGTATGGGTAAAGGTAAAGGTAATCCCGAAGGATTCGTGGCGCCCGTTACCCCGGGTCGCATCCTTATCGAGCTTGAAGGTGTACCCTTCGATGTAGCAAAAGAGGCACTCCGCCTTGCAGCTCAGAAGCTCCCCGTGACAACCAAGTTTATTGTGCGTCGCGATTATGACCCAACTCAAAACGTGTAAAAGATTATGAAGAAAGAAGAAATTAAAGAACTCAGCACCCAGGATCTCAAGGAGCGTCTTGATCAGGCACAGAAAGATTATCTTCAGGCGAAGATTAATCATGCAGTTTCTCCGCTCGATAATCCCGCGTCAATTACACGTGACCGTAAAATGATTGCACGCATGAAGACTGAGTTGCGTCAGCGTGAACTAAACAATAAATAATCCCAAGAAATGGAAGAAAAGAGAAATTTAAGAAAAGAGCGTATTGGGGTTGTATCGTCCAACAAGGGTGACAAGACCATCACCGTCATGGTGAAGTGGAAGGAGAAGCACCCCATCTACGGTAAATTTGTCAACAAGACAAAGAAGTATCACGCTCACGACGAGAAGAATGAGTGCAGCATAGGCGACACCGTTAGACTTATGGAGACCCGTCCTCTCAGCAAGACAAAGAGATGGAGATTAGTAGAAATAATCGAAAAAGTTAAGTAATTATGATACAGACTGAATCACGTTTGACTGTTGCAGACAACAGCGGTGCGAAGGAAGCTCTTTGCATCCATGTACTTGGCGGTACAGGTCGCCGTTACGCGTCGGTAGGTGACATCATCGTAGTGTCGGTGAAAAATGTTATCCCGTCGTCTGACGTAAAGAAAGGTACTGTATCTAAGGCTGTGGTAGTGCGCACCAAGAAAGAGGTGCGTCGCCCCGACGGCTCTTATATCCGCTTTGACGACAACGCATGTGTGTTGTTGAACAACGCGGGCGAGCTTCGCGGAACACGTATCTTCGGCCCCGTAGCCCGCGAGCTCCGTGCGACCAACATGAAGATTGTTTCGCTCGCCCCCGAAGTACTTTAATCCATAGTAAAAGAAGTAAACCACAATGAGCAAATTAAATATTAAAAAGGGCGACACTGTTTATGTGCTCTCAGGCGAGGACCGCGGCAAGACCGGTCGCGTGCTGACCGTGCAGGTAAGCAAAGATCGCGCTATCGTTGAAGGTATCAACATGGTATCTAAGAGTACCAAGCCAAATGCAAAGCATCCGCAGGGCGGCATCATCAAGATTGAAGCTCCGGTGCATATCTCCAACCTCGCACTCCTCGACCCCAAGACCGGCAAGCCCTGTCGTGTAGGTCGTCGTAAAAACGAGGAAGGTAAGACAGTACGTTATTCTAAAAAATCAGGAGAGGAGATTAAGTAATGAGCACAGCCACTCTTAAGAAAGACTATAAGGAGCGCATTGTCCCCGCTCTTGAGAAAGAGTTCAACTACTCGACAGTGATGCAGGTGCCCCGCCTTGAGAAGATTGTAATCAACCAGGGTCTTGGCGCTGCCACTCAGGACAAGAAGATCATCGAGACTGCTATCAACGAGCTTACCGCCATCACAGGACAGAAGGCTGTGGCTACTCTCTCGAAGAAGGATATCTCTAACTTCAAGGTACGTAAGAAGAACCCCATCGGCGCACGCGTTACTCTCCGTCGCGAGAGAATGTACGAGTTCCTTGAGCGCCTTATCCGCGTGGCTCTTCCCCGTATCCGCGACTTCAAGGGTATCGAGGGCAAGCTCGACGGCCGTGGCAACTATACCCTCGGTATCACCGAGCAGATCATCTTCCCCGAGATTAACATCGACTCAATCTCGAAGATGATGGGTATGAACATCACTTTTGTGACTTCAGCCAAGACCGATGAAGAAGGATATGCTCTTCTTAAGCATTTTGGTCTACCGTTCAAGAACGCTAAAAACAACTAAGATTATACTATGGCTAAAGAATCAATGAAGGCTCGTGAAGTGAAGAGAGCCAAGCTCGTAGCAAAGTATGCCGAAAAGAAGGCTGCCCTCAAGGCTGCCGGCGACTACGAAGGCCTCCAGAAACTTCCCAAGAATGCTTCTTCAGTGCGTCTGCACAACCGTTGCAGCATCACTGGCCGTCCGAAAGGTTACATGCGTCAGTTTGGCATTTCACGTATCCAGTTCCGTGAAATGGCATCGGCAGGACTGATACCGGGTGTTAAGAAAGCAAGCTGGTAATAATCACGAGACCCAGATAAACGCGAGTATTAAATATTGTTCGGATAATCCCGAATCAATTTAAACAAATCAATAAAATGACTGATCCAATAGCAGATTATTTAACAAGATTGAGGAACGCAATCAAAGCTCAGCACAGAGTAGTAGAGATTCCCGCCTCAAACTTGAAAAAAGAAATCACCAAGATTCTTTTTGAACAGGGCTACATTCTTAACTATAAGTTTGTAGAGGGTGAAAATCCCGCAGGCGTCATCAAGATTGCCTTGAAGTATGATCCGGTCGACAAGGTAAACGCTATCAAAAGCCTGAAGCGTGTGTCACGTCCCGGTCTTCGTCAATATACCGGCTACAAAGAAATGCCGAGAGTTTTAAACGGGTTAGGTATTGCCATACTTTCTACCTCAAAGGGTGTCATGACCAACAAGAAGGCGCGTGAGCTCAAGGTAGGTGGTGAGGTATTGTGTTATGTTTACTAATAATAGGAGGAAACAGCAATGTCAAGAATAGGTAAAGCCCCCATTGAAATCCCTGCCGGTGTAACAGTCACTGTAAATGGCGACGTTGTTACAGTAAAGGGTCCCAAAGGCGAACTCTCGCAGAAAGTTAATCCTGAACTTACAATAAAGGTTGAAGACGGACACGTGACTCTCACCCGTCCTTCTGATGACCGCGAGCATCGTGCACAGCACGGTCTCTATCGCGCGTTGATCCACAACATGGTTGTGGGTGTGTCAACCGGCTACCGCAAGGAGATGGAGCTCGTCGGCGTAGGTTATCGTGCTACTTCTGAAGGTCAGGTGCTTGAACTGGCACTCGGCTTCTCTCATGCTATATTTATCAAGCTTCCCAAGGAAGTGAAAGTAGAGGCAAAGACCGAGCGTAACAAAAACCCGCTTATCATCCTTGAGAGCGATGACAAGCAGCTCCTCGGTCAGGTATGTGCCAAAATCCGTTCACTCCGCAAGCCTGAGCCTTACAAGGGTAAGGGTATCAAGTTTGTCGGCGAGGTTATCCGTCGTAAATCAGGTAAATCGGCAGGTGCTAAATAATTAAAGTAGACAGAATCATGATATCCAAGATACAAAGAAGAAACAAAATCAAGACACGTATCCGTGGTAAAGTGTCTGGCACCGCCGCTCGTCCCCGTATGACGGTGTTCCGCAGCAACAAGCAGATTTATGTTCAGGTAATCGATGACCTCGCAGGTGCAACTCTCGTGGCTTGCTCTTCAAAGGGTCTCGAAGGCGGCACCAAGATTGAGGTTGCCGCTAAGGTCGGCAAGGCAATCGCTGAGAAGGCTCTTGCTGCCGGCATCACTGAAGTAGTTTTCGACCGTAATGGCTATCTCTTCCATGGTCGTGTTAAATCATTGGCTGACGCAGCTCGCGAAGGCGGACTTAAATTTTAAGAATCATGGCAAATAAGAATAACAGAGTTAAATCTACCAACGATCTCGAACTTAAGGATCGTCTCGTTGCCATCAACCGCGTTACCAAGGTTACAAAAGGTGGCCGTACATTCACTTTCGCAGCTATCGTCGTTGTCGGCAATGAAAACGGCATCGTAGGCTGGGGTCTGGGCAAGGCTAACGAAGTTACCGCTGCTATCGCCAAGGGTGTGGAGGCAGCTAAGAAAAACCTTATCCGTGTGCCCGTTCACAAAGGTACTATACCTCACGAGCAGGAAGCTAAGTTTGGCGGTTCACGTGTTATCCTCAAGCCTGCCTCTCACGGTACCGGAGTTAAGGCTGGTGGTGCGATGCGTGCCGTACTTGAGAGCGTGGGTGTGACCGACGTGCTTGCTAAGTCTAAAGGCTCATCCAATCCCCACAACCTCGTGAAGGCAACCATCGAGGCGCTCGGTGAGATGCGTAGCCCGCTTCAAGTAGCACAGAATCGTGGTGTTTCACTCGAAAAAGTGTATAACGGTTAAATCAACTTGAACAATGGCAAAAATTAAAATAACTCAGATTAAGAGCCGCATCAATGCGCCCAAGGTTCAGAAACTGACTCTTGACGCGCTTGGCTTGAAGAAAATGCATCATTCGGTGGTTAAGGAAGACACCCCCGACGTGATGGGAATGGTTAACCGTGTTCGTCACCTCGTTGAAGTGACCAACGCATAATTCAGGACTTACAGTTATGGAATTAAATACTATTCAGCCCGCCGTAGGGTCTAATAAGAAGAAAAAGCGTATTGGTCGTGGTCCCGGTTCGGGCAAGGGTGGTACTTCTACCCGCGGACACAAGGGTGCCAAGTCTCGTTCAGGCTATTCTCGCAAGATTGGTTTTGAAGGTGGTCAGATGCCGCTTCAGCGCCGTCTTCCGAAGTTTGGCTTCAAGAACATCAACCGTGTTGAGTACAAGGCTATCAATGTGGGCGACCTCGATACCCTTGCTGCTGCGAAAAACCTTGAAAAAATCGGTCTCGAAGAGCTTCGTGCTGCCGGTTTCATCTCACGCAAGCAATTGGTAAAGATTCTTGCTACCGGTACTATCACACGTGCAATCGCTGTTGAAGCCAATGCTTTCTCTGAAGCCGCTCAGAAGGCTATCGAGGCAGCCGGTGGTTCAATCGCTAAAGTTTAATTATAATGAGATTTGTTCAAACCATCAAAAACATTTGGACAATCGAAGAGCTCCGTAAGCGTCTCCTCGTGACATTCCTCTTGGTATTCATTTACCGACTGGGATGTTACGTGGTGCTTCCGGGTATCCATCCTGATGACCTTGACGCTCTTGCCAAGTTTACATCGGGAAGCGGACTCATGCAGCTCCTCGATATGTTCTCCGGTGGTGCGTTCTCCCAGGCATCTATATTCGCGCTGGGTATCATGCCCTATATCACGGCGTCTATCGTGATACAGCTGTTGGGCATGGTGCTCCCGACTTTTCAGAAGATGCAGCGTGAGGGAGAGAGCGGTCGCCAGAAGTTAAATCAGTATACCCGTTATCTGACAGTGCTTATCCTGCTGTTGCAGGGTCCCGCTTATCTGATGAACCTCCAGTTCCAGGTTAATGGCGCGGGCGGTCATGCTTCAATGGGTTTCTGGACCATCCTTTATCTCACGATCATTCTTGCTGCCGGCTCAATGTTTATCATGTGGCTTGGTGAGCGTATCACTGACCGTGGTATCGGTAACGGTATCTCCTTTATCATTCTTGTGGGTATTATCGCCCGTCTGCCGCAGGCTCTTTACTATGAATTTGTCAGCCGTCTCCCCGGTTCTACCGGCTCGGAGGGTGGTCTGGTGATGTTCATCGTGGAGCTCGTGTTGCTTTTCGCCGTTACAGTAGGTGCGGTGCTTCTCGTACAAGGTACCCGCAAGGTGCCCGTGCAGTATGCAAAGCGTATTGTCGGCAACAAGCAGTATGGCGGTGCGCGCCAGTATATCCCCTTGAAGGTTAATGCCGCCGGTGTGATGCCTATTATTTTCGCTCAGGCTCTTATGTTTGTGCCTATCACCCTTGCTGGTTTTGGCGCTAATGAAAACTCTATTTTGGTAAAGTTCTCCGACATAAACGGTCTGGCTTATAATATCACATATTTCATCCTTATTGTTGCATTTACTTATTTCTATACAGCGATTACGGTACGTCCTACCGAGATGGCTGACAATATGAAGCGCAACAACGGATTTATTCCCGGCGTGAAGCCCGGCAAGAAGACTGTGGAGTATCTTGACTCTATCATGTCACGAATCACCTTGCCCGGCTCGATTTTCCTTGGTATTGTAGCTGTAATGCCCGCGTTTGCGCGTCTGTTTGGCGTAAGCCAGAACTTCGCTCAGTTCTTCGGCGGTACATCATTGCTGATTCTTGTCGGTGTGGTGCTTGACACCCTCCAGCAGATTGAGTCTCACCTTATGATGCACCATTACGACGGACTTATGAAGGATGGCAAGATCAAGGGTCGCACAACCGGCAGTGCTTATTGATTAAGTTGAAAAATTTTGATATTTATCATCGATAAATGATCTATCTCAAGACATCGGAAGAAATAGCGCTTATGCGCGAAGCCTGTAATCTCGTGAGTCGCACACTTGGTGAAGTTGCCAAGTGGGTGACTCCCGGTGTTACGACTCTAAAGCTCGATACCATCGCGCGTGAGTTTATACAGGATAATGGCGGAAAGCCTGCATGCCTCGGTTATGGAGGGTTTCCCGGCACTCTTTGTATTGAGGTCAACGAGGTAGTGGTTCATGGTTTCCCTTCTAATTACGCTCTCCGTGAAGGCGACATAGTGGGGCTTGACTGCGTGGTCGAGCTCAACGGCTACAACGGCGACCAGTGTTACACTTTCCCGGTAGGAGAAGTGTCGCCTGAGGTGATGGCTCTGTTGAAGACTACCAAAGAGTCGCTCTACAAGGGCATTGCCGCATGTAAGGAAGGAAACAGGATAGGGGATATAGCCAATGCGGTGCAGACTTACTGCGAGCGTCACGGCTACTCCATCGTCAGGGAGATGTGTGGACACGGTATCGGCAAGAGCATGCATGAAGACCCCGAGGTGCCTAACTATGGCAGGAAGGGGATGGGCGCTCTTATCAAAAACGGTATGTGTCTCGCCATCGAGCCTATGGTCAACATGGGCAAGCGCAATATCGTGATAGGCAAGGATGGCTGGACATGCCGCACCCGCGACGGTCAGCCTTCGGCTCATTACGAGCATACAGTCGCTGTCATGGGCGGTGAGACCGAAATCCTCACTACGTTTGATTATGTGGATCAGGCATTGGGTAATAACACAATTTAAACTTATTTTATGGCAAAACAAGCTGCAATCGAACAGGACGGTACAATAGTAGAGGCGTTGAGCAACGCGATGTTCCGTGTCGAATTAGAAAACGGGCATGAAATCACTGCCCATATCTCCGGAAAGATGCGTATGCATTACATCCGTATCCTTCCCGGCGACAAGGTGCGCGTGGAGATGTCTCCCTATGACTTGTCCAAAGGCAGAATTGCATTTAGATACAAATAATAAACAACAACAATAAGATATGAAAGTAAGAGCCTCAATTAAGAAGCGTACTCCCGACAGCAAAATCGTGCGTCGTAAGGGTCGCCTTTACGTGATTAATAAGAAAAATCCGAAGTATAAACAGCGCCAAGGATAATTTTTAGTATTTTTGCAGAAAATTTAGTCAATCAATATGGCAGTTAGAATCGTGGGAGTTGACCTCCCCCAAAACAAAAGAGGTGAAATCGCCTTGACTTATATATTCGGCATCGGTCGTAGCGCCGCTAACTCTATCCTTGAGAAAGCCGGAGTTGACAAAAACATCAAAGTTAAAGACTGGACTGACGCTCAGGCTGCTGCTGTGCGTGAGGTAATCGGAGCCAACTACAAGGTAGAGGGTGATCTCCGCAGCGAAATCCAGCTTAACATCAAGCGTCTGATGGATATCGGTTGCTACCGTGGAATCCGTCACCGTATCGGTCTGCCCGTGCGTGGTCAGAGCACAAAGAACAATGCACGTACTCGCAAGGGTCGCAAGAAAACAGTTGCTAACAAGAAGAAAGCTACAAAATAATAAATTAGTATGGCAAAAAAGACAGTCGCAGCAAAGAAGAGAAATGTCAAGGTTGACGCAAACGGTCAGCTTCATGTACACTCGTCTTTCAACAACATTATCGTGTGCCTTGCCAACTCGGAGGGTCAAGTCATCTCCTGGTCAAGCGCTGGTAAGATGGGCTTCCGTGGCTCAAAAAAGAACACTCCCTATGCAGCCCAGATGGCGGCACAGGATTGCGCAAAGGTCGCTTACGACCTTGGTCTGCGCAAAGTGAAAGCCTATGTTAAAGGCCCCGGCAACGGCCGTGAGTCAGCTATCCGTACGGTTCATGGTGCAGGTATCGAGGTTACCGAGATTATCGACGTAACTCCGCTTCCCCACAACGGATGCCGTCCTCCCAAGCGTCGTCGCGTATAATAAGATCTTTATTTAAAGTTACTTTCACTTATCTATCAACTGAGGCTTTTGACTGTGAAGCGGCATTGAATGTGAATAGACCACAATTTTTATCACCTCTCTGTGGTCGCGGCTGCACTAAGATGACGAACCATAGTCAATCCCAAAATTTAAGATTTTACAAAAAATGGCTAGATATACCGGTCCAAAAACAAAGATTGCCCGCAAATTCGGCGAGCCCATCTTCGGTGCTGACAAAGTTCTCGCTAAGAAGAACTATCCCCCGGGACAGCATGGCGTAAACAAGCGCCGCAAGTCTTCTGAGTATGGTGTTCAGCTCCGTGAAAAGCAGAAAGCTAAATACACTTACGGTGTACTCGAAAAGCAGTTCCATAACCTGTTTGACCGTGCTTCTCGCACTAAGGGTATTACCGGTGAGGTGCTCCTTCAGCTTCTCGAAGCTCGCCTTGACAACATCGTTTATCGTCTTGGCATAGCTCCTACTCGCGCAGCTGCACGTCAGCTTGTGCTCCACCGTCACATCACTGTCAACGGAGGCGTTGTAAATATCGCTTCTTACCACGTTGAGCCGGGTGACGTTGTCGGTGTACGTGAGCGTTCCAAGTCGCTTGAAGTAATCGCCGACGCTCTCGCCGGTTTCAACCACAGCAAATATCCTTGGTTGGAATGGGACGAGAACACCAAGTCAGGCAAGATGCTTCATGTGCCTACCCGCGAAGATATCCCCGAAAACATCAAGGAGCAGCTTATCGTTGAGTTGTATTCTAAATAATCATTTTAACACGTAGATCCATGGCTATTTTAGCATTTCAGAAACCTGACAAAGTTGTCATGTTGGAAGCCGA
>CAJTSK010000031.1 GCA_910578835.1 uncultured Muribaculum sp. | reverse complement strand
TCGAGGCTGCAAGCAACCCTTGCAGCCTCTTTTTTTTACCCATACCCCAAGCCCCGTTTCAGCGGGAAATATAGTCTGAGGCATGTAGGGGATGGTCGTGAGCGGGAAGCCCACGATAACATGTCATGTGATTTCTTCAGCGGATTTTATTGTTCGAGCAGACTGAGGGCGCGTTGGCGGTCGATTCCGAGGCGAATTGCCTTGGTGAGGTCGGCGCGTGCGTCTTCGTTCATATAGCGCATTTTGTTGAGATATGCGCGATAAAGATATAGCTCGCCGTCATCGGGATTAAGTTCAAGACCTGACGAGATGTCGGCTGAAGCTTCATTGAGGCGCTGCAACATGAGGTAGCACACAGCCCTTGCTCCATACATTTCAGTAGATGGTGTCTTTTCCAATATGCTGTTATAGTAAGGCAGGGCGTTTTCCCATTGTTCCGTTGCGGAATAGTAGGACGCATAGGCAATCTGTGTTTCCTGGGCGTCAGGTGCGAGCCGTTCAAGGATTTTACAGTCGTAAAGTGACTTGTCAAACTCGTCTTGACGCAACGACATTATGGCATGCATGTAGCGTGGCTCGATTAGCGTCGAGTCGAGTTTTATAATGCGTGAATAGTCGGCGTAAGCTTCCTTGTCGCGTCCCATAGCTGTCAGCACCTGTGCCCGGTTGGACAAGACCGTCACTGAAACGGGTGCGCGCCTGTGTGCCTCGTCAAGTGTTGCTATAGCGAGGCTGTCTTTTCCAAGGTTGTAGCGTACGATGCCAAGATTGGACAGCAGAAGGATATTGGAGGGATTAAGTGGTTGCGATTCGATTGCCTCGTTGAGCAGGTCTTCTGCTTCCTGCCATTTTCCTTGGCTGATAGCCTTGTCGGCATCGCCTACGAGGTCGAAATAAGATTGTGCGGCGACTTGCGGGGCAATGCATCCAAAAGCTAATGTGGCTGCTGCTATCTTGAAATGTGATTGCATATTGCTGTCATGATTATTGTGATGCAAATATAGTGGTAATTATGTTAGATACGGTTGATATTAGGCTGTGTTTAGAGTATTTTATGATTTATAACAAAAAGAATTGTTACCTTTGTACTGTTATGAGACATTATATTATCACATTGCTTTTTGCGTTGATTATGGCGTCTTGCGGCGATGACGAGCCGGAGGCTGTAAAAGTGTCGCGCACGGTGCTTGTGTATATCGCGGGAAATAATTCTCTCGGCAGCGGCTGGGATGAAAAGGATATTTCCGAGATGGAAAGTGCTGTTGCTGCCGGTGCATTAAACGGCGGCAGATTGCTTGTATATCATGCCGACATCAAGGGTAATCCTGTGCTGTGTGAGATTACAGAGGATGGCGGACTTGAAGCAATAAAAGAATATAAATCCGGTCTTTCCTCTGTCTCTATAGCGGCGATGAAAGAAGTGTTTGACGACATGCATGCTATCGCTCCCGCCGATGACTACGGGCTTGTGCTGTGGAGCCACGCGAGCGGATGGATTGACTACGGACGCACCCCGGAGCACAAGGTAAGCAAGTCGTGGGGTATCGACGGCACATACCAGATGACGATACCGGATCTTGGCAGGGCATTGCAGGGGGAGGAATTTTCATTCATATACTTTGACTGCTGCTTTATGGGCAATATAGAGTCGCTCTATGAGATACGCGATGCCGCTCCTTATATAGTGGCTTCGCCTGCTGAGACCCCTCTTGACGGAATGCCTTACGACATGAATGTGAAGTGCTTTTTTGAGAAAACTCCTGACCTTGTTAAGGCGGCAAAAAATACCTTTGACTCATACGATGCGCTTTCCGGGCGCTCACGCAGCAGCACGATGGCTGTCTACGACATGAGATATATAGGGGAGGTAGCAAGTGCTGTCAGGGAGATAATGCTGCATAACGCGCATCCTTCGGAGTGGTATGAGCAACAGCAATACGGCACGTCAGGTTTCCGTGACCTCTTTTTTGACTTGACGCATTATGTGAGGTCGCTGACATCAGACAGCAGTATGCTTGCCGATTATGATGCAGCGATGGCAAGATTTGTCATATATAACGAAAACACCCCGCAGATGGCGTTGAGCCTTCCGGCGATTGATCTGAACAATTGCCACGGGGTATCGTGTTACATAGTAGATACCGAGGGTGATTCTGTAGTGTTGCCGGGAAATTATGGCGATCTGCAATGGTGGGGTGACGTGGTTTCACCGGCATTCGGATTTTGACATAAAAAATAAGTAATTCAAGTATATCATAGACCTACATATATGACAGGACTACAATTTGACCAGATAATACAGAGTGCGGCGGCACAGCTGCCTGATAAGAGCGTTCCCGCCGATACGGTGGCAAAGGCTTCCACCGGCATGAAAGCGCTTGAAAACATGTCGCTCGACGATTTTATCAACCGTGCGGTAAGCGGGCTCGTTGATTTTGCCATACATCTTGCCATCGCCATCCTTGTATTTTATGTAGGTAAGTTTATCATACAGCGTATCTACAAGGTGGTTGATTCGATATTCATACGCCGTCAGTTTGACCGCTCTTTGTCGACATTCATCCTCAGCCTTATAAGGATACTGCTCTATTTTATCCTTATAGTGACGGTGATAAGCATACTCGGTATAGAGACAAGCTCGTTTCTTGCCATCTTTGCCTCTGCCGGTGTCGCTATCGGTCTGGCTCTCAGCGGTACATTGCAAAACTTTGCCGGCGGAGTGCTCATACTCCTGCTTAAGCCTTACAAGATAGGCGACTATATAGAGGCGCAAGGGTTTTCAGGAACGGTCAAGGAGATACAGATTTTCAGCACTATAATCAACACAGCCGACAACAAGCAGATAATCATACCTAACGGTCCCCTGTCGACAAGCACAATCAACAATTACTCGAAAGAAGATTACCGCCGTGTCGACTGGACTGTGTCAATTGCCTACGGCGACGACGTGGATATGGCTAAAAGTTATATTCTGGAGATGTTGCTAAGCGATTCACGAGTGGTGAAGAAATATGTCGAGGATGACCGTAAGGAGCGCAACATGCCTCCACAACACTCCGACATCGAAATACATGAAGCCGAGAAGATGCTTGAAGAGCCGGTGAAGATTTCGTGGTGGCGTCGCACCTTCTCAAGCAAGAAGACCGTAGCGGGCATCGCCCATAAAATCGAGGAGCGTCATGCCCAGGCAAAGGCGATGCTTGAGAAGCCTGACCGCTCTCCGTTTGTGGCATTGAGTACCCTGAATTCGAGCAGCATCGACCTTGTAGTGAGGGCATGGACCCCGGCATCAAGCTATTGGGGACTTTATTTTGACATGAATGAACGGTTTTACAAAGAGTTACCCGAAAAGGGGCTTCATTTTCCGTTTCCTCAGATGGATGTGCATCTCCAGAAAAGCGATTCCTGAAAGTTTAATTTAATATAAAAGGGAAATAAGTATAGCCATTTTTTCAAAAGAAATGGCTATATTTGCAATATGCCGTAAAGCTTGCTTTCGCGAACTCTCCTTGTCACGCGATGAATAGCCGGCGCCGACAGCCTTGTCACTCTCTCTTCAGCTCATGTAGACCATGGGCATTTTTGCTATGCAAAAAATAAAAAACAACATAAATGATAAGTAAATGGAATTACTTACCCCTTACTACAGAACAACAAAGATTAGAGACGGAATTGGCGTCGAAATACGCCAAATGCCATCCTATTAACGAGCTACTGGTGCAACGTGGCATATCTTCGGTCGACGAGGCGGAACGTTTTTTCCACCCGTCGCTCAAGGATTTGCACGATCCGTTCCTTATGCCCGATATGGACAAGGCTGTAAACAGGCTTAATAAAGCCATGGGGTCAAAGGAGAAAATTATGGTATTTGGCGATTACGATGTCGACGGTACGACATCGGTTGCACTTGTGTACAAATATCTGCAAAATTTTTACTCCAATATTGAATATTACATTCCCACACGTTATGACGAAGGCTATGGCATATCGCTTAAGACTATTGACGAGGCTAATGCCGCGGGAGTGAAACTGATTATTATCCTTGATTGCGGCATTAAGGCAATCGAGGAGATAAAGTATGCCGCATCACTGGGGATAGATTTTATCATCTGCGACCATCATGTGCCCGATGACGAGCTTCCGCCTGCTGTGGCGATACTAAATCCCAAACTTGAGGGTAGCACCTATCCTTGTCCCCATCTCTCGGGCTGCGGGGTGGGCTTTAAGTTTATGCAGGCGTTTGCCATGAGCAACGGCATCACCGGCAACGACCTTGAAAACATGCTCGATCTTGTGGCGGTAAGCATTGCCGCCGACATAGTGCCGATGGTAGGTGAAAACCGAGTGCTTGCCTATTGGGGTCTGAAGCGTATCAACTCTAATCCTAATGTGGGGCTGCGTGCCATCATCAAAATATGCCAGCTGAGCAACCGTGAGATTACTATCAGTGATGTTATTTTCAAGATAGGTCCGCGCATCAATGCTTCGGGGCGTATGCAGAGCGGACGTGAAGCTGTAGAGCTGCTTGTGTCGCGAGACTTTGCCGATGCCTATCAGAAAGCGAAAAATATCGACCAGTACAATAAGGACCGCAAGGAACTTGACAAGCGCATAACTGATGAAGCTAATAATATTATCGAGACCCACAGCCATCTGCTCACCGGCAAGAAGTCAATCGTAATCTACAACAAAGACTGGCACAAAGGCATAATCGGTATCGTGGCATCGCGCCTTACCGAGCTTTATTATAAGCCGTCGGTAGTATTGACCCTGTCCAACGGTCTTGCTACAGGCTCGTCGCGTTCGGTGCAGGGATTTGACGTGTACAGCGCCATTGACGCTTCTCGCGACCTTCTGGAAAATTTCGGCGGTCACACTTACGCTGTGGGGCTGTCGATGAAGGAGGAGAATATCCCCGAGTTTACGCGCCGCTTCGAGGAGTATGTGGCTGAAAACATACTTCCATCCCAGCTCACGCCTCAGCTCGACATCGACGCTTACATCACATTTTCTGAGATTACGCCGGAGTTTATCGCGCTTCTCCGCCGGTTTAATCCGTTTGGCCCGGGCAATCAGAAGCCGGTGTTCTGTACACGCGGTGTGCTTGATTTCGGCACCAGCAAGCTTGTGGGCAAACATCTTGAACATGTCAAGCTGGAACTTGTCGACAATACCTCCGGAAAGGTGTTTAACGGTATAGCGTTTAATATGGGTGAATATTTTGACCATATTCACGCTCACAAGCCGTTTGACATCTGTTACACTATCGAGGAAAACAAGCATCAGAGTGCTGCCAACAGCATACAGCTTCAAGTGAAGGGTATCCGCATAGCCAACGATTAGACATTGTCACATGGCGCTCTCTCCCCACGACATATTGTCACGCTACTGGGGCTATGACGATTTCCGTCCTCTCCAGCTTGATATAATAGAGTCGGTGCTCGCCGGACATGACACTCTCGGGTTGCTCCCGACCGGCGGCGGCAAGTCGATTACCTTCCAGGTGCCGGCGATGCTGTTGCCGGGTATTACGCTGGTGGTGACGCCTCTTATTTCGCTGATGAAAGACCAGGTCGACAACTTGCGCGACCGTGGCATCCGAGCCGCATATCTGCATGCCGGTCTTACTCGCAGTGAACATACGTTGGTCTTTGACCGCTGTCGTCTCGGCAAAATCAAGATGCTCTATGTGTCGCCCGAAAAGTTGCGTTCCGACCTTTTTATCGCCCTTCTGCGCGAGATAGAGGTAAGCCTTATCGTGGTTGACGAGGCACATTGTATATCGCAATGGGGCTATGATTTCCGTCCGTCATACCTGAAGATAGGCGAGTTGCGCGAATATTTCCCCGCTACGCCTGTGCTTGCACTCACCGCCTCCGCTACGCCCGAGGTGGTCGATGACATCATGGTGCGGCTTGGTTTCGACGCGAGACGCGTGTTTGCCAAAAGTTTTTCGCGTGAAAACATATCTTACATAGTGCGCAATGACTCATATAAGGATCGTCAGCTTATCAACATACTGTCATCTACGGCAGGCAGTGCCATTGTCTATGTAAGGTCGCGCAAGCGCACCCGTGAAATAGCGGCTCTGCTAAAAGATGCCGGAATCTCGGCAGAGCATTACCATGCCGGGCTTGACATAGAGGATAAAAACGATAAACAGCGCGCATGGAAGGATGATGAAGTGCGTGTGATGGTCGCTACCAACGCATTTGGCATGGGTATCGACAAGCCTGACGTGAGGATTGTGGTTCATTACGACCTCCCGTCGTCGCTGGAAGAGTATTATCAGGAGGCCGGACGAGCCGGACGCGACGGCAAGGAGTCGTTTGCGGTGCTGTTGGTGGCGAAGACCGACAAAGGACGGCTTACACGCATGATTTCCGATGCGTTTCCCGACAAAGACTTCATACGCCGCGTCTATGAGCTTGCGGGCAATTTTGTGGAAGTCGCCGTGGGGAGCGGATATAATATGGTATATGAGTTTAATTTCGCACTGTTTGTCAAGACCTATGGCTTACCGCCTGTCCCGACGCGGAGTGCCATGCAGCTGCTTACCCAGTCGGGCTACTTCGAGTTTATCGAAGAGGTGTCGATGCAGTCGCGTGTCATGATTACGGCTAAGAAAGAGGAACTTTACGGCATCTCTTTCCAGCCTGATGAGGAGGCTGTGTTTAACGTGATATTGCGCAGCTACACCGGGCTTTTTGCCGACTTTGTTTATATCAACGAGGCTGTCATCTCGCGACGCGCGGAGGTCAACGAGCAACGGGTCTATGAGACTTTGCTCAAATTGTCGCGTATGCATATAATCCAGTATATTCCACGCAAGAGCACTCCCTATCTATATTATACCACTTCGCGCGAACTCCCCAAGTATGTCGCGTTGCCGCTTGCCGTCTATGAGCATCAGCGCTCCCGCCTTGAGCGACGGGTGGAGGCGATGAAGCGTTTTGCATTTGTCGACGATGAATGTCGCGTTAACGTAATGCTCCGTTATTTCGGTGAGAAGCCTGAACAGGAGTGTGGCAAGTGTGATGTGTGTCGTGGCAGGCGCAAGCGTAGTCCGGTGCCTGACTCTCTTGCCTCTTCGCTCCTTTACATGGTAGGTCAGCGGCCCCGGTCGCTCGCGTATCTTATCAATGAGTCGTCGTGCCGAAAAGATGATGTGATAGCCGAGGTAAGGCGACTTGTGGCGCGCGGGGTCTTTGTCATTAACCGTGGTGACATGATCAGCCTTTCGTCGCATGCCGATAATAGTTAAATTTCAATAGCTCCGTTCACGAATTAAAATAAACAGTAACTATGGAAGAAAAGATAATTGCCGTCGCACCCATGCAGGGTTATACCGATGTCCCGTTCCGTCACTATCATTCTGAAATATATGGTGGCGATGCCACTCTTTATTGCTCGCCATTTATCCGTGTCGAACATGGCGACATACGCCGTCGCGATTTGCGTGATATCACCTCTGCGTTTAACGATGGCATGAGTCTGCTCCCGCAGGTGATATTCCGTGACGCCGATGAGTTTAACCGCCTTGTCGACGCAGTTGCGGCAGCCGGGTTTGACAAGGTAGACTTGAATCTGGGCTGCCCCTTCCCGCCACAAGTGAAGAAAGGTCGTGGCGCAGGGTTGCTGCAGCGGCTTCCTGAACTTGAACAGGTTGCTGTCGCTGTAGAGTCACGCCCTGAAATTACGTTTTCTGTTAAGATGCGCCTCGGGGTCACGTCGCCCGATGAGTTCCGCCAGGTGGTGCCTGTGCTCAACCACATGCCGTTAAGCCACGTGACTGTCCATCCGCGAATAGCAGCACAGCAATATGGCGGTGACCTTTATATCGATGCCTATAGTGAATTGCGCGACGCGCTCACCCATCCTGTCATCTTCAACGGCGATGTTGCCACGCCTGCCGATATTGACGCAGCGCTGAGCCGCGCCGACGGTGTGATGATAGGGCGTGGCTTGCTTGGTCGTCCGTCGCTCATAGCCGAGTGGCGCGAAGGGCGTGAATGGAGCGCCGATGAGCGGCTTGAAAAGATATTGCGTTTCCATGGAGAGATTTTTGCCCATTACGCTGACACACTGTGTGGCGACACCCAGATATTGATGAAAATAAAGCCATTCTGGGACTATCTTGAGCCGGAAATAGGTCACAAGACCGCCAAACTGATAAAAAAAGCGACTTCAGTACCAAAATACGAAGCCGCTATCTCTACCATCAGTTAATGTAATATCAGGGGCGCGTAATGCCGAGCTCGGCTGCTTTTTTATACATGAAACCGAGCGCTGCTTCGCGTTCGTTGGGTATTACGCCGTCAAGTATGGCGTTTTTAATGCTCTCCTTGATTATACCCACTTCGCGCGAGGGGGGCAGGGAGAATATCTGCATGATTTCCTCTCCGGTCACCGGGGGCTGGAAATTGCGTATGCGGTCGCGCTCTTCAAGCTCTGCCATCTTGTGGCGCACAAGCTTGAAGTTTTCGATGAAACGGCGCACCTTTTCCTGGTTTTTTGAGGTGATGTCTGCTTCGCAGAGGGTCATGAGGTCTTCGATGTCATCGCCGGCTTCAAAGAGCATGCGTCTTACGGCAGAATCGGTCACTTCTTCCTCGACGAGTGCAATCGGGCGCATGTGAAGCTCTACCATTTTCTGCACATATTTCATCTTTTCGTTAAGGGGGAGACGCAGGTTGCGGAATATGCGGGGCAACATGCGCGCGCCGATGAAGTTGTGGTTATGGAAAGTCCAGCCGAGACGGTCGTCCCATCGCTTGGTCACCGGCTTGGCAATATCATGGAAGAGAGCCGCCCATCGGAGCCACACATTGTCGGTTTTACGTGCCACGTTGTCAAGCACCCTCAGTGTATGGTCGAAATTATCTTTGTGACCACGCCCGTTGACGGTCTGCACGCCTTTCATGGCGGCAAGCTCAGGGAGGATATAGGAGAGGAGTCCGCAACTGTCGAGCAGATACCAGCCGATGGAGGGAACGGGTGATGCCATGATTTTCATCAGCTCGTCGGCTATGCGCTCGCGCGAGATAATCTCGATGCGCGATGCATTGCGGGTGATTGCGTCAAAAGTATCGTCATAGATTGTAAATCCGAGCTGGGTGGCGAAGCGGATAGCGCGCATCATGCGCAGCGGGTCGTCGCTGAAGGTGATGTCGGGGTCGAGAGGGGTGCGTATAAGCTGCAGGTCAAGGTCGCCCACGCCGTCGTAGGGGTCTACAAGCTCGCCGAAAGAGTCGCTGTTGACCGAAATAGCCATGGCGTTGATGGTGAAGTCGCGGCGCGCAAGGTCGTCGTCGAGGGTACCGTCTTCGACAATCGGTTTGCGGCTGTCGTGGGTGTACGACTCGCGGCGTGCGCCTACAAACTCCAGCTCGACGCCGTGGTGTTTCACTTGTGCCGTGCCAAAGTTTTTAAACACATTGCATCGCGCCCCTTTGCCCAGTCGTGACGCCACCGCCTCGGCAACCTCGATGCCGCTTCCTACAGTCACGAAGTCGACATCTTTGGAGTGGCGATGAAGAAATATATCACGTACATAGCCGCCCACAACGTAGCAAGGGCGGTCAAGAGAGTCGGCAGTTGCGCCTACAGTATGGAAAAGCTCCGAGTCTATCCTTTCGGCTAAATTCATGTGGCTTAAAAGAAAAGTCAGTTCAGATTAATTATCTCTTCAGGTGAGTTGGTGATGCATTCAAGACCCTTCTCGGTGACGATATAAGTGTTTTCAACGCCGGTCGCACCGACATGGGGTATCACGAATTTCGGCTCAAGGGCTATGACATTATGGAGTGCGAGCACGTCGCGGCTGCGCGGAGCTATCACCGGCAGTTCGTTGATTTCTATGCCCACCCCGTGACCGATGAAGCCGGCTTTCTGGGAGTGGCCCATGAAGTAGCGTTCAAGCCCGCGCTCGTTGACAATCGACATGGCAAGCTCATAGAGCTGTGATGCCGGGGTTCCGGGAGTGCCGGCTTTTTCGAGTGAACGGCATATGTCGATGGAGCACTGGTGGCTCTTCCGAGCGAGGTCGTCAATGTCGCCGTCGCTGAATACTCGGGTCATGTCGGTCATGTAGCCGGTGAAGTTGCCGTTGGAGTCTACCATCACTGTCATGCCCGGCTTGATAACCGTGCCATTGGCACCCACCGGAAGTGACGGGTCGAGTCCGGCACCTCCCATAGCGAAATCGTAAGGGGTGGGAGAGTCGGCATTGTCACCTGCGAGTATATTTGACATGAAGAGTTCCATTGACTCTCCGGCGATACGGAATTGTCCGAGGCAACCTTCAAGACGAGATATACGCTCAATTTCAATCTGCAACTCTATGTCGCTCATGCCCTCCTCATAGAGATGGGGTATGCGCTGGTAGACGCGCTCATGCTTTACTCCGGAGCGGCGAAGCATGTCAAGCTCGAAATCGGTCTTTACAGCACGTGCGGTGCGCAATACCGGCGAGGCGTTTAGCGCTTTAATCCCCCCAAATGCCTTGGTAAGGCGGTCGTAGGTCATCACGTCAAGCAGCCCCATCTCAAATCCGATAGCTTCGGGGAGTATGATACTGCGTTCTGCAAGATGTCCGGTAATCTGTTCGGGCTTGTGGATGTATATGACATCCGGGTTCTGTATGCCTGTGGGACGGCGCACGAAATACAGCGGTTTTCCGGTCGCGGGGATATATACATATCCGTTTATTACCCGTCCGGTGGTGTAATATATATTGGCGTTGCTTGTCACAAGCATTGCCGGCATGCCGGCATCAGCCATCGCATGTTGTATCTTTTCGATGCGTCGGCGTATTTCGTCGCCGGGAGTCAGAGCATATAGATTCATAGTTGAATATCGGTTATGTTAACATTGTGCTATTCAGTCGAAACGAACAGAATGCCTATTTGTTCAATGTCGTGGAGCGTGTCGACACGCATTATGTGGCGCACGGTGATGGTCTGTCTGTTGCTGACGGGCGCCACTGTGGATAGGGTGTCGGTAAACTGGTAAGATGCGCCAAATCCGTGTCCCTCCCATCTGCCGTATATATCGGCGAGGCGCACATTGACTGTGTCGCAGATTACAGAGGTGCTGTCGGCACCGGTGCGGGAGAGTTCGAGCCAGAGATTGCTGTAGGGGTAAGCATTGTTGTGGCGTAGTGCGATTACCGGGATTGCCGACAAGGTAGAGTCGGCAAATAGTGGCGTGAAGCAGAGTGTATCACCGTAAGCCCAGCCCTTTTCAGGCAGTTGGCGAAACTCACAAAAGTCATTTTGCCCGGGCGCGCAGGCACCCAGGCATAATGTTAATAAGGCAGTGAAGATATATAGCTTCGCTTTTGTCATAGTCAGTTTCCGGCAGATGGCGGTGTAGGGTCTTTAGGCTTGTTGTCACCGGAGGGGTCGTGGCGCAGTTGCTTTGCCTGACGGTTGCGCGGTGGCTGTTGCTGAGGCTGGCGCTGCTGTCGTGGTTGCCTTGGCTGCTGACCTCCGCCGCCGTTGTTGTTACGGTTTTCACCCTTGGGGGCATTGTTGTCGGGTTTCGTGCCATCTTTGGGTTCGCCTCCTTGCCCTTGCGGCTTCTTTTTCTTCTTTTTCTTTTTAGCCTTGTCAAAACGGGTGAGGCTGTCTTGCCCGACAATTTCGACAAATTCTTTGCGTTCCTTCGGTTTCTCGCTTCCTTCGGCGGCAAGCTTTTCCGGCTTTTCGCCTCGCTTGTTCATCGATATAACCTCAAAGGCGCGGTCAGCGGGAATGGTCACCAGGTTAGCCGGCATTGACTTGTCGGTTGAATAGGTGATTTCGCGTTTGAAAATGTCGGTCTTGAAGTGATAGAATGTGCCGTCGGCGGTTTCAAGTGTGACATCGCGCGGAGGCATGCGTTTTACGCTCTCCACATAGGTGTCGACCTCAAAGTTGAGACAGCATTTAAGTTTTGCACACTGTCCGGCAAGCTTCTGGGGATTGAGCGATATATCCTGATAACGCGCGGCGCTTGTTGCCACCGACACGAAATTGGTCATCCAGCTTGAGCAGCAGAGGGGACGTCCGCATGGACCGATTCCTCCTATTCTGCCCGCTTCCTGTCGCGCGCCTATCTGCTTCATCTCGATTCTCACCTTGAATGTCTCGGCAAGAACCTTTATAAGCTGCCTGAAGTCGACACGCTCGTCGGCGATATAGTAGAAGATTGCCTTGTTGCCGTCGCCTTGATATTCGACATCACCAATTTTCATGTTGAGCTTTAGGCTCTCGGCGATTTTGCGCGAGCGTATCATGGTGTCATTTTCCTTGGCCTTCGCTTCCTCATATTTTTCAAGGTCGGCGGGTTTTGCCTTGCGGAAGATGCGGCGTATCTCGGCATCGGGCTTGATGTTGGCTTTCTTCATCTGCAGCGCGACAAGCTGTCCGGTAAGCGTCACCTGACCTATGTCGTGACCGGGCGATGCCTCGACAGCCACCATGTCGCCTATGGCGAGCTGAAGGTTGGAGCTGTTTTTGTAGAAGCCTTTGCGGGTGTTTTTAAACTGCACCTCCACCATATCGAAGTCGGCAAATCCTCCGGGTATGTCGCCCAGCCAATTGTAGCAGTGCAGGTTGCCGCGTGGCGTCTTTCTGTCACAGCCGCCACATCGCCCGCATGAGTCGCCACAGGAGCCACACTCCTTGGAAGACGCGTTTTCGTTACGGCGCGGTGTTATGTCGTCAGTATCTTTTGTCATGACTCACCGGGATGATTTATTTGGCGAAACTTACGGAACGGGTCTCGCGGATTACGGTGATTTTCACCTGTCCCGGATAGGTCATTTCGTCTTGGATGCGCTTGGCGATTTCCGAAGAGAGCTTTTCGGTCTCCACATCGTCAATCTTGTCGGCTCCTACGATTACACGGAGCTCACGTCCTGCCTGGATAGCGTAGGTCTTGATTACACCGGGATAAGAGAGCGCAAGCTGCTCAAGGTCGTTGAGACGCTTGATGTAAGCTTCCACGATTTCACGGCGGGCACCGGGACGTGCGCCGGAGATTGCGTCACATACCTGTACAATCGGGGCAAGAAGCGTGGTCTGCTCTATTTCATCGTGGTGAGCGCCGATGGCGTTGCATATTTCGGGCTTTTCCTTGTATTTTTCAGCGAGCTTCATGCCGAGAAGTGCGTGGGGCAGCTCGGGCTCTTCATCGGGCACCTTGCCTATGTCGTGGAGAAGTCCGGCACGACGGGCTTTCTTGGGATTAAGTCCAAGCTCCGATGCCATGATGGCACATAGATTGGCTGTCTCGCGTGAGTGCTGGAGAAGATTCTGTCCATAGCTTGAACGGTATTTCATCTTTCCGACAAGGCGTATGAGGTCGGGGTGCAATCCGTGGATACCGAGGTCGATTGCTGTACGCTTACCTGTCTCGATGATTTCTTCCTCAATCTGCTTGCGTACCTTTGCCACTACTTCCTCGATGCGGGCGGGATGGATACGTCCGTCGGCTACAAGCTGGTGCAGGGCGAGACGTGCGATTTCGCGGCGCACGGGGTCGAAGCCTGAAAGCACGATAGCCTCGGGGGTGTCATCGACAATGATTTCAATGCCGGTAGCGGCTTCAAGGGCGCGGATGTTACGTCCTTCGCGGCCGATGATGCGGCCCTTGATTTCATCGGAGTCGATATGGAATACGGTCACTGAGTTTTCGATAGCTGTTTCGGTGGCGACACGCTGTATCGACTGCACCACGATGCGCTTTGCCTCCTTGTTGGCGGTGAGCTTGGCTTCATCCATGATGTCGTTGATATAGCTTGCGGCAGCTGTTTTAGCCTCATCTTTCAGTGACTCCACGAGCTTGTTTTTAGCTTCTTCGGCTGAAAGTCCTGAGATATGTTCGAGAGTGTCCTGAGCTGTGCGGGTAAGTTTGTCAAGCTCTGCTTTCTGACCTTCCAGCACAGCTGCCTGGGCATCAAGATTAGCTTTTGTCGCGTCGATTTCGTTGCGGCGGCGGGCGATGTCGCCCTGCTGCTGGTTGAGCTGAAGCTCACGCTGCTTGATGCGCGCTTCCGACTGCTGTACCTTGGCGAGACGCGAGTTTGCCTGCTTCTCAGCCTCAGCCTTTATCTGAAGCTCTTCTTCTCTCGCTTCCAGGAGTTTCTTCTGCTTCAATACCTCGGCTTCCTGCTTCGCTTCTTCAACGATAGTCTTGGCTTGGCTTCTGCCGATTGATTTCTGGACTATGATTGTGGCGGCAACACCGATTAAGGCTGCCACTACGCCTACTACAATGGTAATTATGAGTGGTCCCATGATATGTGAATAATGTGATATGATAATTAAATTAAACAAAAAAAGCACTCATAGACCATCCTTTCGCCGTTGAGGGCGCGGTTTTGGTTATAAGTGCAGGATAATTCTCTCAAAACACCGGGGAGATTTGCCTCCCCTGAATAAAAGAGTGGCGGAAGGTGTCTTTCAATCAGGTTCACTCGATGGTTAACAATATATTGTCGAGTTTCTCTTCAAAGTCCCTCAGTGTATCGTCGATACGCTCATTTTTGCGCTGCTCTATTATGTAGAGCTTTGCAAAGTGTAACGCCACCATGCCGAGTACATCCTTTGATGTCTTGTCGGCAGGCTTTGATTCCATCCACTTGCTCCACACCCGGTTGATGTACTGTTCGGCAAGCCTGACTTCCTCTTCGCCTTCAAAACTGACAACCATGCCCAGCGGGGCGAGGTCAGCCAATTTTACTTTTATATTCAGTTTATCTTTCATCGCATCATTCGCTTAGCTCAGTGATGCATTTGTCGATTTCCCGCACTAATTCGGAAATCCTGGCTCGGCTCAGCTCGACATCACGGCGGTCGGGTATGGCGGTGGTCACTACCGTGAGATATTCCACTCTGCTTTTCAGGACTCTGATTTCTTCTTCCTGACCTGAAATTTTCTTTTCCAACTCGCTTATGGTCTCGTCGGCTTCTTTTTTTGCCTGATAGAGTGCATTATAACGCTCTGTCAAGGACTCTGCCTTACGGCTGATACGCAAAAGTGTCTGCTGTAAGTCGCTTGCCATTTATCCCAAATTTTTACAAAAGTACGATAAAAATCTTATAATACAACACTTTTATCATAAAAAAATAGTCTCAAAATGCTGAATTTAGCGCGCGTGGCTTCTGTTGCCTTCGGGCATGGGGTCGATGACTTTGACCGGTTTTGAGGTGACATTTGTCAACATTCGCGTCAGGTTGTCGACAGCTTCGGCTCTGGCGCGCTTTACATACCCCTTGCGGTAGATGTTTTTTATGGCATTTTGCTTGACCTTTTCCTTGATTTTGTTCTCCTCGGCTGTGGTGAATTTGCCGGAGCCGAGTATGTGGTCATTCCACGTGTCGATGACTATGTAGGAGTCTTTGTCGGTCGATTCAAGTATCTCCACTCGTTCGGGAGGCAGCTTTACTACGATAGTGTCGCCGGTCATGTCAATGGCAAGATGCTCGATGTCAAATGTCACAGAGCCTCTGAGAGTGATGCGTCCAAAAAGGTGGCGGCTCCCGATTGTGGCTTTTACCGGGGTCTCTTCGTAGATGTCCATAGAGCATAGCCTTACCATGGACTCCACTTCTTTCACCGTGGAATCGTGGAGGGTCAGGTTACCTGACTTGTCGGTCTTGCGGTTAAGGCTTACTGTAGCCAGGATGACCCCGAGCAGGGCTGCGGCAATGACTACGGGTAATATCTTTTTCTTATTCATATGAGGTCAGATGGATTTAAACGATATGTCGGCGGTGTATCCGGCGCCGCTGAGTAGCGATTCAAAGTAGGCTATCGCCTTGCGTCGCGCCTCTGCCTTGACATGGTTTTGAAATGCCGGGTTGCGTCTTACTTCTTCTTTGAGCGATTCGTTCATCTGCTCTTTTATCGTGGCACGCTCTTTAGCGTTGATGTTGGAGCGGAGTCCGGTCACGCGGTAATGGTTTTCGCGTATCGGAAGGTCTCTGCCTTCAAATTCGGTCTTTATAGCCGGGAGCGTGACTGAAATGGTGTGAGAGTCTTCGTCGACCCTTACATCGGCGGGTGTCAGCTCCGACATGTCGATGTAGGCGCGCAGGTATGTGTCGTAAGAGTAGACGGCTATGCGGTCGCCTATTTTTACGGTGTTGATAAGTGCGTCGGCTGTCTCCTTTATGTTTTTTGCCTCGCTGAGTGTTATGTCGTCGATTGTCGCCATTTTTGATATGGTCATGCGGGCGAGTATGAGCTTGTCTACTGATTTTATCTCGGAGTAAAACCGCAGGGAGGCATTGTCGCGGTTGCATCCCGCCAACAGCATGCATGCCAGCAGGACTGACGTGATAAATCTGAAATTCATAGGTCGTTAATATAATCGGTTATTCTATAGAATAAACGTGGGGCGGCAAGAAGATATTGCGTCACAACACCGGACTGAGCAAGCGGAATATCGATTCCTTGATTTTCTCCCATTTGGGACGCTTGCTCCACTCGGCCGGACTGATGCGCACACTCTGTGCAAGGTCGTCGAGAAATATCTGGCGCATCTGGTGGTTGATTTCCGGGGAATAGATAAACACGTTGCTCTCGAAATTGTGCTCAAAGCTGCGGAAGTCGAAGTTGGTGGAGCCTACCGATACAAACTCGTCGTCGACCAGCACGGTCTTGGCATGCAACATCCCGCCTTCATATAGATACACCTTTATGCCGGCGAGCAGACACTCGTGGATGTAGCTGCGCGAGGCGAAGGTGAGGATGGCGGAGTCGCTTTTTGCCGGCAGCATTATGCGCACATCGACTTTGGCGAGCGCCACAGCCTGGAGGGTACGGAGAAGGCTCTCTGTCGGCAGGAAGTAGGGTGTCTGCACAAATACGCAGCGCTTCGCGTTGGCGATTGCTTTCTGGAATATCATGGCGATATTGCTCCATGTGCTCGTGGGACCGCTTGTCATCATCTGTATTCCGGCGGTGAACGGCGGCTCATTGCGTATTGATGTGTCGGCGCGCTCTTCCAGAAGTGGCTGACCCATGAAGTTCCAGTCGATGGCAAAGGAGTACTGAAGTCCTCCTACTGCGGGTCCGGTGATACGCAGGTGGGTGTCGCGCCAGTTGCCGTAAGCTACACCGTTGATATAGCGGTCGGCTATGTTCATGCCGCCTATGTAGCCTGTCTTTCCGTCTATTATGGCTATCTTGCGGTGGTTGCGCCAATTTATGCGTGTTGCGAATACCGGAAACGTGACCCTGAAAAACGGGAATACGGCGATGCCGGCATCGGTCATGCGCTTGAAAAATTTTGATTTAGTGTTGATTGAACCGATATGGTCATAGATTACCCTCACCTTTACTCCTTCACCGGCTTTTTTTATCAGAGCCTCTGCTACGCGGCTGCCTATGTTGTCGTCGGTGAAGATATAATATTGCAGGTGGATATATTCGTGTGCATTTTCAATGTCGGCAAGAAGTGCGTCAAATTTTGCGTGTCCGTCGGTAAATATCTCTACTTTGTTGCCGGGATAATAGATTGAGCCGGTTATGGTCTTTGCCATTTTAATCTGCTGTCGGCTCGCGGTGGAGAGTGGAAGGCGCGTTACGTCGACGCTACGGAATGACTCGCGTTTACGCAGTCTCCTGCGGTTGCGTCGCGTAATCATGCGGGTGTTTTTCAGGCTTCTGCCGAAAAAGATGTAGAGTACCACGCCAAATACGGGCACCATCAGCAACACCGTAATCCATGCGAGTGATTTCACCGGATTGCGGTTTTCCGACAACACTACCGCCACAAGGCTTATGATGGTGCCGGCATATGCCAATAATAGTAAAATGTTGTACCAAGCCATAGACCCCTATACCGGCTTTGCCGGCGCCCCTAAGTTAGCAAAAAAGAGTGACATTGCCAACAAAAAAATGCCATGTCATTTCTGACACGGCATTTTTCTATATTTGTAGGGAATATGCGGGAATTATTCAGCTGCTTCAGCTACAACCTCGAAGGGGAGCTCGATGCTTACTTCCTTGTGGAAAGTAACTGTGCAGTTGTATTTTCCGGGCTCCTTGATGTTCTCCTTGAGAGTGATGAGCTTGCGGTCAACATTGTGTCCGAGCTTTTCGAGAGCCTCAGAAATAGTGGCTGCGTTGACAGAGCCGAAGATTGTGCCTGCCTCGCTGGTCTTAGCAGAGATGGTAAGAGCCACGTTTTCAAGAGCCTTGGCGGCAGCTTCTGCATCAGCCTTGATTTTGGCGAGCTTATGGGCGCGCTGGCGCTGATTTTCGGCGAGTACCTTGAGAGCCGACTCAGAAGCGATCACTGCCTTGCCCTGAGGAATAAGGTAGTTGCGGCCGTAGCCGTTTTTTACTTCAACAACATCGTCCTTGTAACCCAGACCGGAGATGTCTTCTTTCAATATAATTTTCATAATGTAATTGTCTCTATTGTTAAGATTATTTCATCAAGTCGGTCACGTAGGGGAGGAGTGCAAGGTGACGTGCACGTTTAACAGCCTGAGCTACACGACGCTGGAATTTGAGTGAAGTACCGGTGATGCGACGGGGAAGAATCTTGCCCTGCTCGTTGAGGAACTTCTTGAGGAATTCAGGATCCTTGTAGTCGATATACTTGATGCCACTTCTCTTAAAGCGACAATATTTCTTCTTCTTTACATCCACTGACAGCGGAGTGAGATAGCGAATTTCTGATTGTGCCTGTGCCATGATTTAGTCCTCCTTTACTTCTGTTTCGGTTGTTTGATTCTGTTTTGCACCCTTAAGGCTGCGACGCTTGATTGCATACTCGTGAGCATACTTGTCAAGACGGAATGTCAAGAAACGAAGCACACGCTCGTCACGACGGAACTGGATTTCGAGTTTCTTGATGGTGTCGGGAGTTGCGTCAAACTCTACGAGAGTGTAGAAGCCGGTTGACTTTTTCTGGATGGGGTAAGCAAGCTTGCGGAGTCCCCAGTTTTCTTCGTTGACAATAGCTCCACCATTGGCTTTGATTACGCCGGTGAACTTGTCTACCGCTTCCTTCATCTGAGCATCAGACAAAACGGGAGTTAAAATGAAAACGGTTTCGTAATGATTCATTGTGAATAATAATTATTTAATAATGTGTTAAAAACGCTGCAAAGTTACAACTTTTTCTCCATCTGTGCAATATCTGCCCGAAATTTGTGTGCCGAAATCGTTTGCCGAAAGTGTCGAAGGCTGAAATAGCCTCCTGTTTTTTTGATTCATGAGCCATATCGCTTATTAAATATTTAGGGATATCGGCTATAAATAAAGACCGGGTGTTGTCGTGACTGACAGCACCCGGTCTTGTTATTGAAGATTGTTGTGTTTGCTTACTTGTTGAGGTATGCCTTGACCTGGGCGAGTACTGCGGGTGCAGTAAAGCCGAATTTCTCGTCGAGCACCTTGTAGGGAGCTGATGCACCGAAGTGGTCGAGACCAAACACTTCACCGTTGCGACCTACTACGCCACGGAGAGTCGAGGGAAGACCTGCAGTCAAACCGAATACCTTACCGTCGGCGGGAATAACGCTGTTGCGGTAAGCCTCGGGCTGGCACTCAAAGAGTCCGATTGAAGGCACTGATACCACGCGTGCCGAGATGCCTTCGTTGGCGAGGATGCCGGCTACTTCCACAAGAAGAGATACTTCCGAGCCGTTTGCCACAAGGGTTACAGCGGGGTTGGCTGCGTCAACAACTACATAACCGCCCTTTTCAGCACCGAGTGCCTCTTCGTAGCGGTCGCCGCTTGCTGCGGGCAGGTCGGGAATGTTCTGGCGGCTGAGAATGAGAGCGGTAGGAGTCTTGGTGTTTTCCATCGCCATCTTCCAGCATACAGAAGTCTCTGCTGCATCACCGGGACGGAGCACGAGCATGCTGGGCTGTCCCTTGAAGTTGCGGAGCTCTTCCATAAGACGTATCTGGGCTTCCTGCTCTACAGGCTCGTGAGTAGGACCGTCTTCTCCTACGCGGAATGCGTCGTGAGTCCAGATGTACTTCACGGGAAGTTCCATGAGGGCTGCCATACGTACAGCGGGCTTCATATAGTCAGAGAATACGAAGAATGTACCGCATGCACCGATAAGACCGCCGTGGAGGGCGATACCGTTCATGATGGCTGCCATGGTAAGCTCAGTCACACCGCAGTGGAGGAACGCGCCAGAGAAATCGCCGTGGGTGAGAGGATGAGTCTGCTTGAGGAATGCGTCGGTCTTGTCAGAGTTGGCAAGGTCGGCAGAAGCACATATCATGTTGCCTACCTTCTTGGCAAGCTCTGCGAGCACGTCGGCTGATGCCTGACGGGTAGCGATGCCCGGCTTGTGGGCGATACCCTTCCAGTCGATAGCGGGAAGCTCGCCTGAGAGATATCCGTCAAGCACGGCTGCCTTCTCGGGATTAGCCTCGCGCCATGCTTTTTCAGCAGCATAACGTCCCTTGACTTCTTCGCGAAGAGCCGCTGCGCGGTCTTCGTAAAGCTTCTTCACGTCGTCCCAGATGTGGAACGGGTCGGCCGGGTCGGCACCAAGATTTTCCATGGTCTTGGTGTAGTCGGCGCCCGATGCGCTCAGCGGGTTGCCGTGAGTGTCACACTTGCCTTCGTAAGACTTGCCTTCGGCAGTGACAGCGCCACGACCCATGATAGTCTTTCCGATTATGATAGTGGGGCGTTCCTTCTCTTCGATTGCAGCTTCAAGAGCGCCTGCCATCGCGATGGGGTCGGTTCCGTCAACCTCAATCACATTCCAGTGCCATGCACGATACTTGGCGGCTGTGTCCTCGGTGGTCACGGCGTCAGTCTCGGTAGAGAGCTGGATTGAGTTGCTGTCATAGAACATTATAAGGTTGTGGAGTCCAAGATATCCGGCAAGACGTCCTGCGCCTTGTGAAATCTCTTCCTGTATACCACCGTCAGAAATAAATGCGTAAGTCTTGTGAGCGATCCAGTCACCGAAGCGAGCCTGGAGGAAACGCTCTGCGATAGCACTGCCGACCGCCATCACGTGACCTTGTCCAAGGGGACCGGAGGTGTTTTCAACGCCACGTTCGGGGTGTAGCTCGGGGTGACCGGGAGTGGGGCTTCCCCACTGACGGAATTCCTTCAGTTCCTCGATTGTGTATTTGCCGGTGAGCGCAAGTACCGAATATAACATCGGTGACATGTGACCGGGATCAAGGAAGAAGCGGTCGCGTGCAATCCATGTAGGATTGTCAGGATCCGTTACAAGAAACGATGAGTACAGGACATTTACGAAGTCGGCACCACCCATAGCACCGCCGGGGTGACCTGATTTTGCTTTTTCCACCATAGAGGCAGCCAATACACGGATATTGTCGGCTGCACGGGTCATGAGGTTTTTGTCCATAAATAAAAAGTTAAAAAGATAAATTAAGTATAGGTATAGTTAGAAGTTTAGAGATATAGCTGCTCTTCTTCCGAGGGTTCTTCCTCGACGGGGATGTCGGTATTGACATTCTTGCTGCCGACAAGTCCGTAGAAGAGGAGGTAGAGCAGACATGCCACGATAAGCCAGTAGCTGGTCATGTAGCCTGCTTCCTTGGCGATAAACTGCTGGAGCAGCGGGAGCACGCCACCGCCCACAACCATCATCATGAAGATTCCTGATGCCTGTGCGGTGTATTTGCCGAGACCTTCCACGGCGAGGTTGAAGATGCCGCCCCACATTACGGAGGTGCAGAGACCGCATATCACGAGAAGGTAGGCGCTTACGGGCACCATCGCCTGCTCGCCGTTAACGCCGCTGTAAACAAATTCGGGCACCGGCACTGTGGCGGTCTTGGGGATGAATATCGCAAGTACCACAAGAAGTGTGGCTACAGCCGACACGCTTATAAGCTGTGCGCGGGTAGACACTTTGCCGCTTATGGCGCCGCTGAGGCTTCGTCCGATGAGCATCAGCAGCCAGTAGACAGCCACGATTGCGCCGGCTATGGTTGATGCGTCGCCGATTACGCCCGCACCCGATGCCTTTTGGTCGGCGAGATAGAAATTGAGGGTTCCGGGGATACCTATTTCAATGCCTACATAGATAAATATACCGATTACACCGAGCACAGTGTGACGGAAGTTCCACGGGCTGTGGCTGTATTTGACTTTCTTGTTGCCCTTGGAGAGGTTGGGTTCGGGGATTGCGACAAATGAAATCACGATGAATGCTGCTACAAACACGCCCATCGCGATGAATAGGAGCGGGGTGACAGCCTGGATTGTGGTAGACTTGGTGAGCTGTCCGATAAGCGCGCCCACAAAGAATGGGGTCAGTGTGCCCGACAGTGAGTTAAGGGCACCTCCTGTCTGGAGAAGCTGGTTACCCTTGTTGCCGCCACCGCCGAGGAGGTTGAGCATGGGGTTGACAACGGTGTTGAGCATACATACACAGAAACCGCAGATAAACGCTCCGAGGAGATATATGAGGAAGTTGAGGCATACGGTAAACTCTTTGGTTATCATCATGCCGCCTTCATCGATGGCCGACTGCATGGTGAACAGGGGGGTCTGCGCGCCGGCCTGGCTTGACAGATACTGCACAAATAGACCGATGACACCGATTGCCATTGCCCAGAGAGCTGTCTTTTTATAGCCGATTTTTACGAGAAGATTTCCGGCAGGAATACCCATAAACAGATAGGCAAGGAAGTTCATCATGTTGCCCATCATGCCGAGTACGCTGTTTCCTTCAAATGTGTTTCCCCATATAGTGCCTATGGGGGCTGCAAGATTTGTTACGAACGAAATCATCGCAAATAGGAAAAACATCGCGATGATGGCAATCGTTCTACCGTTGGATTGTGTTTTTTGTACCATGTAAAATCCGTTTTATTGAATAGTGATTCTTGATTTAATAGCGATTTTTGGTTAATTCGGTAAAATTAGCGAAATTTTTTCAGTAGTGCATAGGGTTATGTTCAAAAACATGTCTTAGGTTCAATATTCCCTTTCCCCGAATATCGTGGTGCCTATTCTCACCATGTTGCTGCCGCAGCTTATCGCGAGCATGTAGTCGTGGCTCATGCCCATGCTCACTGTGTCAAAATCCCCGGTCGCGGGGAGCGACATTGCCTTGATGTGGTCGAAGGTGGCACGGATGGCTTTGAAGTCACTTTCTATGCGCGAAAGGTCGTCGACATTGCTTGCCATGCCCATGATACCGCGCACCCTCACATTGGGGCACTCTTCGAGTATTCCGCCTCTGAGCAGCTCTGTCAGTTCGTCGGGAAGAAAGCCATATTTTGTTTCTTCCATCGCCACATGGAGTTGCAGAAGTATGTCGGTGGTTTTGCCTATGCGGCGGCTTTCAGCGTCGATACACCGGAGCAGACGTTCGGAATCGACGCTCTGGATGAGGCTGGCGTGGGGGACGACAAGACGCACCTTGTTGGTCTGTAGATGACCGATGAAGTGCCACGTGATGTCGTCAGGGAGGGAGGCGGCTTTTTCCGCAAGCTCGGTGGCGCGACTCTCTCCAAACACGCGTTGTCCTGCGTCATATGCTTCCATGATAGATGCGGCAGGATGAAATTTCGACACTGCCACAAGGGTTACACCCCCGGGTAGTGTCGAAGTAATCTCGTCGATACGCTGTCTGATATCGTTCATTTTATGTCAGTCTTATTCTGCTGATGACAATTTTGCCTTGAATACATCCATAATCGTTGTCTCCGCGATTGACGACACCTCGAAGTCGGCCATGGTGCCTTTCATGCCTTCCATGAAATTGTCGAGAGCCTCGCGGAAATTGTTGGCGGCTACGAGTATGTGGCTGGTGGTCTTTTTCTCTACGGCTGTCTTTTCGTCGAGAGTTATGAAATTGACCTTCACGTGATACCACTTGTCGGCGGCGTCATTCCAGAAGATTTCAGTAATATTGGTGCGCTTTACGGCTGAGATGGAAAATTCGCCTGATATAAAAGGAGTCAACTCCTCTATGGTGCGGGCTTCAGCCTCGGTAAAGCTGAGGGCGTCGACCATGTAAGGCTCATTTACTTTTTTTTGTGTACCGTTTTCCATCATTTTTTCGTAACGAACTTTTGTTTCAAACCAATTGCTCATTGTAATATAGTTTTTATGTTGTGATTATAGTGAGTTTATTATGCTTTCTTCAGGTGTAGGTAGGTGTGGACACAGCCCACGAGCAACGCGCCCCCGATGATATTGCCTATCGTGGCGGGAACAAGGTTGCGCCATACCATTTGCCATGCTGTCACGTCGGCTCCTTCAAGTATGCCACAGGGTATGAAAAACATGTTGGCAATCGAGTGTTCGTAGCCCAGGGCGACAAACGCCATCACCGGCAGCCAGCAGCCAAACATTTTAGCTCCGCTGCTTTTAGCCGACATGGCAAGCCATATCGCCAGACAGACACACCAGTTGGCGCCAATGCCTTTCACCAGTACCACGAGCCAGGGCATTGCCACTTTAGCCTGTGCGATGCCGATTATCGCCGAATGGTAAGGCTCAGGGGCGGTCAGCCCCACGAAATATACCATTACGAGCACAAAGAGTATCGCGCCGAGGAAATTGCCCAGATACACGAGTGTCCAGTTTACAAGCACGTCGCGCAGGGAGCATTTCTTTGCCATGAGTGGGGGCATAAGCAGGGCGTTGTTGCCGGTGAAGAGTTCGGCTCCGAGCACTACCACGAGTATAAGCCCCACAGGAAACATCGCGCCGCTCAGCAGCTTCTGGAGCGCGGGGTTGTCGGCGGTGACACCCGGAAATCCGTAGCCTATGATAAGCGAGAGCGTTCCACCGAAGGCTATGTAGACTCCGGCGAGCATGGTTAGTATTATAAATGAGGTGTAGCGCGATTTTTGCAGTCGCAACTTGTTTTGTCCGGCGGTCATCGCCGCGTCGATTACTTCGGCTGGTGTCTTGGTCGCCATGATTGCAGGTCGCGGTGATTAAAGTGACTCAAGTATGCGTTTCAACACTACCTCTGCCGATATTTCGCGGTTGGCGGCTTCCGGGATGACAAGCGAGCGCGGTCCTTCGATTACTTCGTCGCTTACAATCATGTTGCGTCTTACCGGCAGGCAGTGCATGAAAAAGGCGTTGTTGGTAAGTGCCATTTTTTCAGCGGTGATGGTCCAGCTGCGGTCGGTGCTAAGCACTTTTCCGTAGTTGGGGTCGGTGTATGCGCTCCAGTTTTTGGCATATACGAAGTCGGCTCCTGCAAGAGCCTTGTCTTGGTCATACTCAATCTTGGCGTTGCCGGTAAATGCCGGGTCAAGCTCGTAGCCGTGGGGATGGGTTATCACAAGGTCGTAGCCGGCGGCATTCATCCATTCGGCAAATGAGTTGGGTACTGCCTGGGGCAATGCCTTGGGATGAGGTGCCCAGGTGAGCACTACCTTGGGGCGTTCCACAGTCTTGTGCTCCTCGATGGTGATGAGGTCGGCAAATGACTGCAACGGGTGACGCGTGGCGGCTTCCATTGAGAATACCGGGCGTCCGGAGTAGCGTATAAACTGGTTTATGATTTTCTCCTCATAGTCGTCGGTCTTTGACTCGAAGCGGGCAAACGACCTCACGCCTATCACATCGCAGTAGCATCCCATCACCGGGATTGCTTCCAGCAGATGCTCGGGCTTGTCGCCATCCATGATTACACCGCGTTCAGTCTCCAGCTTCCACGCGCCCTGGTTGACATCAAGCACAATTACATTCATGCCGAGGTTCATCGCGGCTTTCTGGGTGCTGAGTCTTGTGCGCAGCGACGAGTTGAAAAATATCATCATCAGCGTCTTGTTCTCGCCAAGATGCTTGTAGCCAAAACGGTTGGCCTTTACTTCAAGTGCCTCCTTCACGGCAAGTTGGAGGTCGCCTATGTCGTTTACGTTGGTAAATTGTTTCATCTTGATTGTAAATAATGCCGCAAGTTACTCAAATATTTCCATATAGACGCTACCAATACCGTCAAAAAATGGTAACTTTGCCTATTGAAGTTACGAAAAGAGTGTAATTTATTGGAAATGAGCGTAGGTTAATTGCTCTTGATAGTAATAGGTTACGATTTAGTTAGTTATCTACTGCATTATCCTTCTGCGCGTTGCGTAACCTTCAAAGAACTCTTCGTATGCAAAAGTAGCTATTTAATTCGAGATTTTGATATAAACTCCCGTTTTTTATCCCCTCATTCATAAGAATTTTCCGTAAAAGCGGTATTGTCCGTCGGCACACCATTGCCCAAAACGAGTTTGGAACAAACGTGTGCCGACTACCGCATAGCTGGAGAAAAGGGCATTGCCTCACGCCTAAACGATGTTTAGACAGATGAAGCAATGCCCCTTTCTTTTGCGCCTATGCCAAGAGGTGCTTTTACGGGTTTTCAAATGATTTTTCTTTTTTCGCTGTCTCTTTTGCCGGAAGCGGAAAGTGAATGCAGAGTGTGTCAGCCTGCCCCATGAATGAAACAGGCGCCCACACACAGCCGGACAAACCGGGAAGAATGATTGTTGCCACCCGGCTGAACAAGTTCCGTCGGATCGGAAACAATCATACTTCCTTTGTTGTGGTTTGCCCTTTTCACGCTTCCGGTGATGTCTTTTTCCTTTTGGTGATTCTTTTTTTTACGGATTTTCCCCTGAAGTTTTTTTCTACACAATCTGCCTCTGTTTTCGTTTACCTCCATTTTGCGCCTTTCAGTAAGCCGCATCAGTCAGTCATTTTCGTTCTGGGCGCAAAGGTAATTCCGGGATTGGACGGGAAAGCAAGGTCAAGCCTCCTGTTTTCGGTAAAAATCTCCAGCCCTGCGGGTAGTATTTTGACCGAAAAACCTTGCATTCCCTAATCCCTACCTTTTCAAGCACCCGAAACGAAAACGACCGATGCGACAGAAAGACGCATAAAAAAAATGTCGGATAAACGAGAGGCAGATAAGATAGTTTGAAACTCAACTCCCTCAGCTCTTGAATCCGCATTAAAAACAAAAAAATCAAAAACAGCGAAGATATGACGGCAACGGCAAATTTCAGACAAATGGCGCAACACATCGGGTTGGCGATATGCGGCTTGATGATGCGCACCGCCTTCGGGGTGTTCGGCATCCTTTGGGGCATCATCAGAGAGATTGTAAACGGAGTGTTCCGAGTGGCGATAGGTGTAATCGTGGCTATCCTTTCCACCATTGCCTTCTTTGGCTTCATCCTTTGGTTATTCACCCTTTAACCCTTACCGACATGGCAAAAAGAAACAGCAAGACGGCAGCGCAGCAGTGCAGATATTACGAGGTGGACAACATCTTCGTGTATATGGTGGAAACGTACATCAACGGCAATTTTGAAACTTTCCGAAGATTGTACCACGAACTGAACAAGGACGCACGGAGGGATTTCATGGACTTCCTTCTCAGCGAGGTAGAGCCGACCTATTGGAGAGAGATACTGAAACAGATAATCTAAAAATGACAGCGATATGAAAGGAACAGACCATTTCAAGAGAACGATATATATGTACTTGGAACAGCGTGCGGAGGAAGATGCGCTATTTGCAAAGAAGTACCGCAACCCTGCCAAGAACATGGACGAGTGCGTGACCCACATTCTGAACTATGTGCAGAAAAGCGGTTGCAACGGTTTCACGGACGGAGAGATATTCGGGCAAGCCATCCACTACTATGAGGAAAACGAGATAGAGGTGGGCAAACCGATGGACTGCCAAGTGGTTGTGAACCACGTTGTGAAACTCACGGCAGAGGAAAAGGCGGAGGCACGTCAGAACGCTGTCCGCAAATACCAAGAGGAGGAACTCCGCAAGTTGCAGAACCGCCACAGACCGTCAGCGAGAAAAGAAAACCAACCCCAACCCTCATTATTTGATTTAGGCTTATGAAACCGAAGACCAAGATACAGAAAGAGGTGGCAAGACTTTCCGCCAACCTTCGCCCCATATCAGCGACACAAATAGATTGGGCATACCGCCACTGCGTTGAGCATATCGGCTACCGCACCAAGAAAGGGAACATCACCTGTTCCGACTGCGGTCACGAGTGGCACAGCGACAGCGGACTATGCGACACCCTTGAAGGCTGCACCTGCCCCAAATGCCATGCCGAACTCAAAGTGCAGGACACACGCAGACGCATCTACAAGGAAACGCAGAATTTCAGCGTGATAACCACCTGCAAAGGGTATCAGGTAATCCGCGTGGCGCAGGTCAGATGCGAGAGCAGGAAAGGCGAACCGATGCGTTTCTACTGCCACGAGGTCGTGCAGCGTTGGATTTCACCCGACGGCAAGGTTACGGACATGGCGTTGCTCCGTGGCTTCCTTTTCTGCTATTGCGATGTGTGGGCATTAGGCAGCGATATGGAGGTAAGACCGCACAACAGCCTATACGATGATGTGGTGGCAAGAAGCTGTGCATATCCAAAGATGAGGATATTGCCCCAACTCAGACGTAACGGCTTCAAGGGCGATTTCCACGGCATCTCCCCCGTGCGTCTTTTCAAAGCCTTGCTTTCAGACCCAAGAATTGAAACCCTTATGAAAGGCGGTGAGATTGAGGTCATGAAACACTTTCTTTTCAATACCCGTACTGCCGATGAATGTTGGGCATCATATCTGATTGCCAAGCGTCACAAGTATCAGATAGACAACCTCTCAATGTGGTGCGACTATCTGCGTATGCTCAAAAAACTCGGTCAAGACCTCCGTAACCCGAAGAACATCTGTCCCGAAGATTTCATGGCGGCACACGACAACGCAACCCGAAAAATTGAAGCCATACACGAGAAGGAAAGAGCCGCAGAGCAACGCCGTTGGGAGATTGAAAGGCGTGAGCGTGAGCAACAGCGACAACTCCAACGAAAGAAAGATGCGGAGGATTTCATCGCCAACAAATCCAAATTCTTCGGCTTGGTAATCACGGACGAGGAAATAATCGTCAAGGTGCTTGAAAGCATAGACGAGTATTACAACGAGGGCAAGACGCAGGGCATCTGCGTGTTTGGCAGTGGATACTACAAGAAAGCCGACACCCTCATACTATCGGCAAGGATTGGCGATGAGATTATTGAAACCGTAGAGGTGGACTTGCGAACCCTCGAAGTGGTGCAGTGCCACGGCAAGCACAACCAGGACACCGAATATCACGAGCGCATCATAGACCTTGTGAACAAGAACGCCAACCTTATCCGTGAGCGGATGAAAGCGGCATAGCATAACCCCTAAAACAACATTGATATGGAAGTAAGAATTGAAAGTATGATTTGTGTGTGGGATGATGCAATCCCCACGATGTTCCTTGAATTTGTGAACCTCCTCACTCTCACAACGAGTGAGGGGGAATTGAGAAAGAGCGTAAAGGAGTTTGCCGAGAAGCACGAACTTGACAAGTTTTTCCTTTACGGCTTCGGCTCACACCATTTCTACCTGCACCAACGCTACACAAGCAACCCCGAAATGGTGATGAAGAACAGAGTTCTGTCAGTACATTTTTAACCATCTAAAAAGCAACATTATGACAACACGAATGACCATCAACGGAGTAAGCACCTGCGCGGAAGCAGGTACGGAGAAATACGAGCGTTTCCAATCGGGTATCGGAAGACGCAGGCGGACACTTGTGCAGTACGACTACCGCCACCCCATAGACAGAGAATTGTTCTCTTGTGTCAAACCCACGTTGGACGAGTGCCGAGCCGCACGGGACAAGTGGCTGAACGCAAAGAAGGGAAAGGAGGACAGACTATGAACACGACCTATCAAACGCTGATAGTCAAGTTCAGCGAACCTATCACGGCATTGGACGGTATCTTTGACGATACCGGAGCGTGGGGAACGGACACCCTCAAGGGGTGGATAGATGATTACGAAAGCACACGTTTCACCGCCACCGACAGCCATACGGCAGTCATCACGAGCGAGTACAATATGGAATGTGTGAAAGAGTGGCTACAACGGCAGACCCCCATTTCCGAAATGCGAGAATTTTGAACGGGATGGCGGTGTCCGCACCGCCAATACTTAAAACCCTAAAAACAAAAGATATGATAGCCAAGACGATATTACAGCAGATAGGCGGAAAACGCTTCACCGCCATGACAGGTAGCCGTGATTTCATAGATATGGGCAACGGCTTACGGATGAGCCTTGCAAGGAACAAAACAAGTGCCAACCGCCTTGACATCATCTATGACGAAGGGGCAGACCTCTACAATATGCGCTTCTACCGCAGGACGTTCAGCAAAAAGACCTTTGAGTGCAAGACAAAGGACATTGCCGTACACGAGGGTATCTATTTTGATATGCTGGAGGAAATGTTCACGATGGTGACGGGACTTTACACACGCTTTTGAGTGGCGGGGCGGCGAGAGCCGCCCTACTTTCTTTCAGTGAGCATGATGGCGGACAAAGAAAGTAGCAAAGAAACCTTTGTCCAATCTGCGATAACTAAAAAATCCGCAAGTAAAACTTGCGGAGGCTATATATTGGGTCGTTATTTTTTGGTGGAGGGGAATGATAATCTCGAACCGTTGAACTACACATTTCTGCTTCGTCTCCATTTCCCCCAACGATTTGATACGTTCAATCATTTTTGTTGTTCCTTTCTGAATTTTCCTAAATACTTTCTTCATAATTTCGCTATACTTTTTATGGTTAATAACTATGTTTTGTATTGCTCTCACAACACTTACAACTTGAAGTGTTATTTGGAAACCGATAGGCAAAAATGGCTCAACGATGTCAATTAACGAGAAAATCCTACGATAATCTATCAAGTGATAGAGCAAAAGACGTGCCAAGTTAAATATGGCACGTCTTTTGCCAGTTTTGTCAGTCCTTTTATGGGATATACAACAGCGCAAACTCCGCCTTTCTCCGTTTGAGCAGCATGGCGTGGCGTTTTCCTTTGTAGTTGCAGAAGGCTATATACTCACGGTAGATGTTCCTGTCACCAGCTTCCAGCTTCTTGATGTAGCTAACAGTTGAAAAGGGACCCAGGTGGCATTTGAAAAGGGGACCACCC